>DATJBM010000036.1:0-7895 GCA_035515295.1 Casimicrobiaceae bacterium
GCGGGCGCCCATTTTTGCCGCCTTCGGGGCCGCGGTGCATAATCGTCGGCTATCGGGGTGTAGCGCAGCCTGGTAGCGCACTTGCTTTGGGAGCAAGGTGTCGGAGGTTCGAATCCTCTCACCCCGACCAGGATCGAGGAGCGACGCCGGGAACGCAGCGCAGGGTACAATAACGGCTATTCCGCTCTGCGGACGCCGGCGGAGCATCGCGGGTCCATTCGGCATCCACCGCGCCCGTAGCTCATTGGGATAGAGCACCGGCCTTCTAAGCCGGCGGTAACAGGTTCGAGTCCTGTCGGGCGCGCCACTTGCGTCCGCGGGCATCGATGGTGGCGGTAGCTCAGCTGGTAGAGTCCCGGATTGTGATTCCGGTTGTCGTGGGTTCGAATCCCATCCGCCACCCCACTTTCAGCGCATGACCGGTCCTCAGCAGCCCGACGCCGAGCCGGGCGACGTCGCCGCCCTCGTCGCCGAGCTCGAGCAGGCCGAAGCCTACGAGCAGCGGCTGCGCCAGATCATCCTCGAGGCGCGTGACCACCTCGCGGCGGGTCGCGCGGCAATGGCGCTGTCGCTCCTGAACGAGGCGCTGTCCGACATCGACGCGGCGGCCGACGTGGTCGCCCCGACCGATCGCGGCCGCACCGCCGCTAGATGACCCCGCCGATGATGTTGATGCTCATCGCCAGGATCGCGATGTTGTAGACGAAAGACAGCACGCCGTGGATGAGCGTCAGCCGGCGCATTCGCCGCGACAGCACCGCGACGTCGGACACCTGCGAGGTCATGCCCACGACGAACGAGTAGTACGCGAAGTCGAGATAGTCGGGTTCGTCGTCGTCGGGGAATCTCAGCCCCCGGTGGTGCTCCTTCCGGCCTGTCGGCAGATAGTAGTACAGCCGCGCGTAATGGAAGGCGAACAGCGTGTGGATCAAAAGCCACGAAAGGAAGAGCGCGGCGATCGACAGCGTCAGCCGCTCCGCGCGCTGCCAGAACCCGAGCTGCGCCAGTCCGCCGACCATGAAGCCGATGGCCACGAAGCTCGCGCTCGCCGCGACGACGACGAGCAGGAAGATCACGTAACCGCCCGGGTCCGCGCGCTGGGCTCGCCGCCGGGTCTCGACCTCGTCCGTCCGGCCGATCAGCAGCCAGCCCAGCAGCAGATAGCACAAGGCGAACGCGTCCCACGCCGCGAGCAGCGATACCTGAGCGGAGAACGCGGGGCGTGACAGCGCGGCCACCAACGTGGCCACGCCCAGCGCGATCAGCAATCGCTGCATCGCGCCGAGGCGGACGGAGCCTCGGCTCTGAGGACCCGGGTGCGGCGATCTCACTCGAGCGGCTGCGCGAGCGCCGGCGTCAATCGGCGCTCGCGGCGTAACGGCGCTCGAGCCAGGTATCGACGGCGATCCGGCCGGGGCCGCAGATGGTGAGCACGAGCAGCATGGTGCCCCACAGCACGTGGTCCTTCACGCCACCGGTCTGGACCAGGGTGTCGTAGTACGATGCCACGGCCACGATGTTGAACACGAACAGCACGCCGGCGGCGAAGCGCGATCCCAGGCCGAGCGCGAGGAGCACCGGCATCGACAGCTCGGTGGCGGCGCCTAGCGCCGCCGCGACCGGCGGAGAGAGCAGCGGCACGTGATACTCGTCGGTGAACAGCGCCACCGTCGAGCTCCAGTCACGCGTCTTGGTGAGCCCGGACATGAAAAACACCCTCGCGACGTAGAGGCGGAAGCCGAGCAGCAGCAGCGGCTCGAGCTTGGCTACCCAGCCGGACACGGTGCAATAAGCCGCGGCCAGCGAACCGACCCGCGGCGGCGACGGCGCGTCGTTCATCGCTTGCTCCCTAGACAAAGGCCACCCGCGGCGCGGAGAAGGAAACGATCGCGCCCGAGGCGACGTGACTCTTGAGTTCCTCGCCGAGATTGAACGCAGCGTCGGCTGCGAGCGCGTGATCCACGGCGTCGGCCAGCGCGAGATTATGTCCGAGCGCCAGCAGAAAGGCATGGACGCCGCGAGACAGGCGCTGCACGGCGACCGCACCGGCGGCGCGAAGCACGAGGAGCGCGTCCCCGCCCTCGCCGAGATCGACGCGGTCGTCTTCGTGTCCGGGCTGATGCGCCTGCCAGATGCGAAAGAGGGGATAGGCCGAAGCAACGAGACGCGCCGACGGGTGAAGCCGGAAACGCAGCCGCGGCAGCTCGTCCGGGGGCAGGGCAGCGAGCGCGGCGAGCGCGAGCGGCGGCACATCGGCGGCGATTCCGGCCTGATCGATCGCCCATTCGAGCCGAGCGACGTCGGGCAGATACGGCAGCGGGCGCGCCGGCGGATACGCCGCGAGAAAGCGCGCGAGCTCGCCGCCGTAGCGGTTCACGTCGCCCCGGCTGGAAGGATGGGCGCGCACGAAAGCCTCGACCGCGGCGCCGAAGAACGCCGCGCCGACCAGGGCGCGCACGACGGGATACGTGGCGCCCAGCGCCTTGCGATAGTTGCCGAGCACGCTGTTGTGGTAGATCGCGAGCCGCGCGGCCGCCTCCAACCGGCCGCCGACGATCCCCAGCGCGGTCAGCGCGGCGCGATCGCCGAACAGCGTGGCGGCGGCGAAGCCGCGCTGCAGCTCAGACAGCGACGGCACCGGCGCGCTCCAGCACGGACTGCGCGATCGCGGCTTCTTCCTGCAGCACCTCGAACGCCGGCAAATCGGTGTCCCATTCGATTAGGGTCGGCTTCGGGCCGAAGCGCTCGATCGTCGCCCGATACAGCTCCCAGACCGCGGGCGCGACACGCGTGCCGTGGGTATCGATCAGGCAATCGCCGGTGTCGTCGTGGCCGGCGAGATGGATCTCGGCGACCGCGTCGCCCGGGATCGCGCGCAGATAGTCGAGCGGATCGAAGCCGTGGTTCGAGGCGTTGACGTAGACGTTGTTCACGTCGAACAGGATCTGGCAGCCGGTGCGGCACGCGAGCGCGGCGACGAATTCCCATTCGGGCATCGTATCGGCCTGGAAGCGCAGATACGCCGAGATGTTTTCGACGAGCAGCGTCCGGCCGAGCGCGGCCTGCACCGCATCGATCCGATTCGCCGCGAGCGAGAGCGCCTCTCCGGTGAAGGGCAGCGGAAGCAGATCGTTCAGATGCCGGCCGTCGATGCGGCCCCAGGACAGATGCTCGGAAACGGCCGCTGGCTCGATGCGCGCCGCGAGCCGCTTCAACCGGCTCAGGTGCTCGACGTCGAGCGCGTCGGCGGAGCCAAGCGAGAGTCCCACGCCGTGCAGCGCGATCGGATAGTCGGCGCGAATGGCGTCGAGCGCGGCGAGGGCCGGGCCGCCTTCCACGAAGTAATTTTCGGCGTGGACCTCGAACCACGCGACTGTGGGCCTTTCCCGGCGGACGCGTTCGACGTGCGGTCCCCGCAAGCCGATGCCGACGACGTCCGACAGGGTGGATCGTGCGCGCATCGGTCCGGTGACGGTCAGCGCCGGCGGCGCGCCGGCCGCCGGCTTGCGCTGTCTTCCCGCTTCAGGACTTCGGCGGCGCGAGCTTGCCGCCCATCTTTTCGCACGTACCCTTGGCGACGTACTTCCACGAGAGGGGATCTTTGTCGACGGTGCTCTGGCCCGCGCAGGCGTGCTTGCCCGAAGCGCAGTCGTTCTGACCGGCCTTGGCGATGCCGTAGCACTTGTCCTTGCTCGCCTCGGCGGCGACGGGCCCCCCCGCCGTGGCCGAGGCCACTCCGAGCGCGAACAAACCGGCGATGGCGGCCTGGATCGTGGCTTGATGCTTCATGGAACGTCTCCTTCGAAGGTTGGGGATGCGGAGAGGGCATCGGCGGTCCTGGAGTCCCTTCCGGCATTTTGGTCGCGTGAGCCAGCGTCACCTTACAGGCGCTGCCCCGGGGCGGCAAGCCGCGACGGCCTCTCAATGGCGTGCGAACGGGCAATCCCGCTAACATCTTCCCGACGAACCCCGTAAGGTCTCTGCCTCATGCGCTTCACGATTGCCACGTACAACATCCACAAGGGATTCTCCCACCTGACCCGAAAGGTCGTGATCCACGAGCTGAAGGAGCGCCTGCACGGGCTGTCGGCGGATGTGCTGTTCCTCCAGGAAGTGCAGGGCGCGCATCGCCGCCGCGCGGGTCGCTACCACAACTGGCCGGGGAAGCCGCAGCACGAGTTCATCGCCGACGCCGTCTGGCACGAAGTCGCCTACGGACGCAACGCGGTGTACCAGCACGGCCATCACGGCAACGCGGTGCTGTCGCACTTCCCGATCATCGCCCAGGAGAATCTCGACATCTCCGCCCACGCCTTCGAGAGCCGGGGACTGCTGCACTGCGTGCTGCAGCTCAGGCGCGGGCTGCCGCCACTGCACTGCATCAACGTCCACCTCGGCCTGTTCGAGCGGGGCCGGCGCTGGCAGGTGCACGCGCTGTGCGAACGCATCCGCGAAGCCGTGCCGAAGGGCTCGCCGCTCATCGTCGCCGGCGACTTCAACGACTGGCGCCGACGGGCGGATCGGACGCTGCAGGAAGAGCTCGGCGTGACCGAGGTGTTCGAGGCCGCGCGCGGACGCCCGGCGCGGACCTTCCCGGCGGTGCTTCCAGTGTTCCGGCTCGACCGCATCTACGCCCGCGGGCTGGCCATCGTCGGCACGGCGGTCCATTACGCGTACCCGTTCGAGCGCCGGCTTTCCGACCATGCTGCGCTCGCCGCAACCTTCGATCTGGAGCGCCGCGCGTCTACCCGCTGAGCCCACCCACGTGGACCGATTCGTCACCGGTAACCGCATCGCCCTGCTGCGCAGCGGCCGAGAGTATTTCCCGGCGCTGGAACGGGCGATCGACTCGGCGTCCAACGAGGTCTGGCTCGAAAGCTACATCTTCGCCGACGACCCTACGGGCCGACGCATCGGCGCGGCGCTGTCGCGCGCTTCGCAGCGCGGCGTCAAGGTGCGCGTGCTCGTCGACGGCTGGGGCGTGAAGTTCTATCTCACCGCCGCGCTCGAGCGCGCGCTGCGCAAGGCTGGCGTCGAGCTCCTCAAGTACCGGCCCGAAGTCTCGGCCTGGCAGTTCCGCTCGCATCGTCTGCGACGGCTGCACCGCAAGCTCTGCCACGTCGACCATCGCGTCGCGTTCGTCGGCGGCATCAACGTGATCGACGACACGAACACGCCGGGCCACAAGCCGCCGCGGGTCGACTTCGCGGTGAGCGTCGAAGGGCCGCTCGTGCCGGCGATCGCGCAAACCATGCAGCGGGTGTGGGCGCTGGTGCAGCTGGTGCAGTTCGGCACGAGCCAGCTGCCGCTGTTCCCCGAGCGCCGCAAGGCCGACCGCGTCGGGACGCAGACCGCCCGGTTCATCATCCGCGACAACCTCCGGCATCGCCGCGACATCGAGCAGGCCTATCTCGCCGCCATCCGGGCCGCGAAGAAGGAGATCCTGATCGCCAACTCGTACTTCTTCCCGGGGATCACCTTCCGCCGCGAGCTCGTCGAGGCGGTCGGCCGCGGGGTGGCCGTGACGCTCCTTCTCCAGGCCAAGGTCGAATACGTGCTCCTGCACTTCGCGAGCCGCGCGATGTACGGCCAGCTTCTGCAGGCCGGAGTGGTCATCCAGGAATACCACCGCAGCATGCTGCACGCGAAGGTCGCGGTCATCGACGATCGCTGGGCCACCGTAGGCTCCTCGAACATCGATCCCTACAGCCTGCTGATGGCGCGCGAGGCCAACGTGGTCGTGCGCGACCGCGGTTTTGCCGCCGAGCTCAGGGAGGAGCTGCGGCGGATGATCGAGGCGGGCTCGCAGCGTGTGATCCACCAGGACTGGCAGAGTCGATCGCGCCTGTACAAGGCGGCGATCTGGGTCGCCTACGGCATCGTGCGGGTGGCGATGGGATTTCTCGGCTACGGCTCGGAGGAGTGGTTCCCGAAGCGCGCGCGCCGCAGTCCGTGACGGGCGAGCGCGGGCCCCGGGTAGAATGCGGACGATGCGCCGCGCTTCATCCGCTCCGCTGCCCGCGCCGCCCGATCGCGCGTACCGCGGCGACTGGCGCACCATCGGCACGCTGCTGCCGTATCTGTTCGCCTACAAGGGTCGAGTGTTCCTCGCGCTCGGCTGCCTCGTGGTCGCGAAGCTCGCCAACGTGGGCGTGCCGCTGGTGCTCAAGGAGATCGTCGACCGGCTGACCATCACCGGCCCTGGCGTTCTGGTCCTCCCGGTGGCGCTGCTCGTCGCCTACGGCGCGGCCCGGCTGTCGACGACCGCGTTCACGGAGCTGCGCGAATTCCTGTTCGCGAAGGTGACGCAGCGGGCAGTGCGCACGATCACGCTCAAGGTCTTCCGTCATCTGCACGCGCTGTCGCTGCGTTTTCACCTCGCGCGCCAGACCGGCGGTCTCACCCGTGACGTCGAGCGCGGCACCCGCGGCATCTCCACGCTGGTGAGCTTCGCCCTCTTTTCGATCCTGCCGACGCTGGTCGAGATCGGACTGGTCTCGGCGATCCTGGTCGCCCGCTACGACCGCTGGTTCATCGGCATCACGGTCGGCGCGCTGCTGGTCTACATCGCCTACACCGTGACGGTCACCGAATGGCGCACCGGATTCCGCCGGACGATGAACGAGCTCGATTCGCGGGCGCACACGCGCGCGATCGACAGCCTGCTCAACTACGAGACGGTGAAGTACTTCAACAACGAGGAATACGAGGCGCAGCGCTACGACGAGGCCATGCAGCGCTGGGAGGTCGCCGCGATCAGGAGCCAGACCTCGCTGTCGCTGCTGAACATCGGCCAGAGCGCGATCATCGCGGTGGCGGTGACGCTCATCGTGTGGCGCGCCACGCTCGGCGTGGTCGACCACACGATGAGCATCGGCGACCTGGTGCTGGTCAATGCCTTCATGATCCAGCTCTACATTCCGCTCAATTTCCTCGGCGTCATCTACCGCGAGATCAAGCAGGCGCTGGCCGACATGGAGCGCCTGTTCCGGCTCGCCGAGGAGCACGCGGAGATCCGCGACGCACCCGGCGCCGGGACGCTCAGGGTGAGCGCTGCGGAGGTGCGCTTCGAGCACGTGGACTTCGCCTATGAGGCGAATCGGCAGATTCTTTTCGACGTTTCCTTCACCATTGCGGCGGGACGCACCGTCGCGGTGGTGGGCCCGAGCGGCGCGGGCAAGTCGACCCTCGCGCGCCTGCTGTACCGCTTCTACGACGTCACGGGCGGCCGCATCCTGATCGACGGCCAGGATCTGCGCGTGGTGGAGCAGGCATCCTTGCGGGCGGCGATCGGCATCGTGCCGCAGGACACGGTGCTGTTCAATGACACGGTCGAATACAACATCGCCTATGGGCGTCCCGGCGCGACGCACGAGGAGATCGTAGCGGCGGCGCGGCTCGCCCAGATCCATGACTTCATCGCCGGCCTGCCGGAGGGCTATCGCACGCAGGTCGGCGAGCGGGGCCTGAAGCTCTCGGGCGGCGAGAAGCAGCGGGTCGCCATCGCCCGCGCCATCCTCAAGCAGCCGCGCCTGCTGATCTTCGACGAGGCGACCTCCGCGCTCGATTCGAAGTCGGAGAAGCTCATCCAGGCCGAGCTCGACCAGATTTCCGCCGAACGGACCACGCTGACCATCGCGCATCGCTTGTCGACGATCGTCGGGGCGGATCAGATTCTGGTGCTCGAACGCGGCCGGATCGTCGAGCGGGGCACTCACGCCGAGCTCCTCGCCCGGGGAGGGGCCTACGCGCGGATGTGGGATCTGCAGCGCCACGAGCAGGAGGAGCTTCGGCGCGAGGTGACCGCCTGAACGGCTTTTAGCGCCGTTCGTCGGTGGTGCGGTTCCTGCAACCTCTTGATCCGTTGAACCCTTTGGCACAATAATGCGGCCCGT
>DATJBM010000037.1:0-23859 GCA_035515295.1 Casimicrobiaceae bacterium
GAGCAGCTTGAACTGCATCTTCGATCTCCTAGCGCCCCTCTTCGGCGCCCCGCAGCGCCCGCTGCATCACCTCCGCGAGATGCATCGCGCGGCGGGTCGTCGTCTGCGCGATCTGCTCGCGGCAGCTGTAGCCGTCGGCGCGGAATGTCGGGGAACCGCTGGCGGATCGCGGGTGCCGCGCGCCGGGCGAGATCGCGCAGCGCGCGGTGGATCTCCGCCCGGCGCCCGCCGGCGGCGACGATCTGCGCGAACGTCTCGTCGCCCACAGCGCCCAGCTCCATGCGCGTGCCGTCGTAGGTCAGCACGTCGAGCGCGATGACGTTGTCCGCGGTCATTCCGCCCATCACGGAGTGGGGGCCGCAGGAATTGTTACCCAGCATTCCGCCCAACGTGTTGTGGTCGTGCGTCGCGGGATCGGGCGCGAAGGTGAGCTGGTGTTCCTCCGCCGCCTTGCGGAGATCGTCCAAGACGATGCCCGGCTCGACCCGAGCCAACCAAGCTCCAAGACGACCCGCGTCCGCGGATCGACCGCAAGCCGGCGCGGACGAATCCGCGATGGTGCTTTGACTTTGCGACCTTGCGTCCGAGGCAAAGTTGCACGCGCAGGCCACGCGCATCGCCACGCGGCCTGCGTCGGCTGCCCGGTTAATGACTCAGTAAGCTCCTCGGCTGGGCGACGCGCTGGCGCTCGCATTGCGCATGAGGTTGGCGCGCTCGTTGCTCGCGCGCATCGGAGTCGTGGCCGCGGCAAGGGCGTCGCGAAGCTCTGCGATGTTGCCCTTCGGCTGCGCGTTGCCGTTGAACACGTCGCCGACCCGCATCGGTTTGCCGTAGAAGGCGCTCGTTTCACCGTGGTCGTACTGGATGTCCGTCACGCTGACTGCGACGGCGCCGAGCAGCCCCTTGGTGTCGGACCATACCGTCACGTCGCCCTTCCCCGCGGAGCCTTGAGCCGTCCCGGACCAGTTCACGATCGTGAGCCCGGCTTCGGCGTTGAGCGACCAGTTGTTGTTCTGATCGAAGCTCTTGAGAGCCTTCTCGTCGTTAAGTACGAACACCAGCGACCCGCCCTCGGCCCCGGCCTCGGCGCCGACGCTCACGCCGCCCATGTTGTAGAACGCCGGGTCGCCCCAGCTGCCGTTCTTGTTGACTATCAGGACGCCCTCGCCGCCGCGCCCTCCCACGCCAAGCGCCGCGCGACCGAACTTGGTCACGATGAATACGCCTTTGGCGTCGCGGAGCAGCTGGCCTGCGGCGTGGTCGCTCTGCATGCGCTGCACGATCTTCGCCGCGCCGTCGATCTGACGTTGGGCGTCGTGCGCTTCGTCCCGAGCGGCCTTGCCCGTTGTCGTGGTCGCCTGGCCCATGGTGCCCGCACGGTTCGCGTCGTTTCCCATCGCTGTCGCCGGGCCCGCGAGAGAGGCAAGCGCAACGGAGCATGCAGCCACCAAGATGCGTTTGCGGAGATCGTTCCTGCTGTCCTTCTCAAACATATTTTGCTCCTCTATTCGGTTAGGGTTCCAACGCCGTCCATCGATAGCACGAACGGCCCCATGTCAATTTGATATTGGCTAAAACTATTAGGTTCACCGCATCGGCACGGCACCGCCCTTCGCCGGGACCGGGGTCATCGCTTCAACGCAACGCGCAGCGCCTTCCCTTTTTACGGACAGAGCTCTTCCGGCGTGTCCTACAGGCTCGCGGCGGACCGATCTTCCGATCGAGCGGGATGTCTCATCCAAGGAAGAAGTAAGCGCTGCGGCGCGAGCATCCGGCAACAGCGTCTCCCCGCGGACCGTCGAGGCCGCGGATGCGGCGGGACGCGCCCGATTCAGCGAAAGACCAAGGCGAACGATGGAACAGCGAAAGATCGTGCTTGTGACCGGATCGTCGGCCGGCATCGGCCGAGCCACGGCCGAAGCCTTCGGCCGGCGAGGCTGGCGGGTCGCGCTGCTCGCCCGCGGCGTGGACGGGCTCGAAGGTGCGCGCGCGGCGATTCAGGCCGCCGGCGGGGAAGCAATCGCCATTCGCGCTGACGTAGCGGACCACGCCCAGGTCGAGGCGGCGGCCGAACAGGTCGAGCGCGAATGGGGCCCGATCGAGGTCTGGATCAACGATGCGATGGCGACCATCTTCTGCGAGGTCGCCCGCATCTCGCCGGAGGATTTCCGCCGCGCAACCGAGGTTACGTATCTCGGAGCGGTATGGGGCACGATGGCGGCGCTGAAGCGCATGAGCGCGCGCAACCGCGGATCGATCGTGCAGGTCGGCTCCGCCCTGGCCTACCGCTCCATTCCCCTCCAGGCGCCGTATTGCGGGGCGAAAAGCGCGCTGCGAGGATTCACCGATTCGCTGCGCTCCGAACTGCTCCATCATCGAAGCAAGGTTCGGCTGTCCATGGTGCACCTCGCCGCGTTCAACACGCCGCAGTTCGACTGGGGCCGCACCTGCATGGACAAGCAGCCGCGGCCGATGGGCAAGATCTTCCAGCCCGAGATCGCCGCCGAAGCGATCTACTGGGCATCGCAGCACAACCGGCGCGAGGTCTGGGTCGGGCTGCCGGCCGTCGAGGCGATCCTCGGTCAGCGCCTGGTTCCGCGCTTCCTCGACCGGCGGCTCGCCTACCAGGCGTACTCCGGCCAGCACACCGAGGAGCCTGTACGACCAGACCGTAAGGACAACCTTTATGCGCCCGTGGCGGGGGACTACGGCGCGCATGGCCGGTTCGACGCGGAGGCGGTACATTCCAGCCTGCAGCTGTGGTTCGATCTGCATCGCCGGGCGCTCGGCGCACTGCTCGCGCTCGGCCTGGCCACCGTCGCGCTCGTGGTGTCGCGTCGCTGAGCGCAGCCGAAGCCAGTGTCGTATCGAAGCCGTCCTTCGAGGTTTTCGTTGCAGCGAATCAACGCGACAATCGTGCTGGCGCACTACCCTGAGCAGCCATGAACAGCGGACTCCACTACTTCCCGCTCGCCACGCCGTTCCTGCTGCTGCTGGTCTTCCTCCTCGGCGTGCTTGTGGTCCTCGTGCTGCTGCACGTGCTGCGCTACGCGTACGTTAGCATGGGGATCGCGCCGCAGTACGTGTTCCTGGTGATGTTCGCGTCGCTGCTCGGCAGCTATGTCAACATCCCGGTGCTGCGCTTCCCCGCCGAGCGGGTTCTCACCGAGCAGGAGATCCTGTTCTTCGGCATGCGCTACGTCATCCCCGTGGTGCGCGACTGGCCCGGGACCATCGTCGCCGTGAATCTCGGCGGCGCCGTGATTCCGGCCCTGATGTCGCTCTATCTGGTGATCAAGAACGGCCTCTACGGCCGCGCGCTGGTGGGGATCGCGGTCGTATCGCTGATCTGCCACGGGCTCGCCTATCCCGTGCCCGGCCTCGGGATCGCGATCCCGGTGTTCATTCCGCCGCTCGTCACCGCGCTGGTCGCCGTGCTGCTCTCCCGCCGTCACGCCGCCCCGCTCGCCTACATAAGCGGGAGCCTCGGCACGCTGATCGGCGCGGACCTGATGAACCTGGGACACCTGCAGCAGCTCGGTGCGCCCGTCGCCTCGATCGGGGGCGCCGGCACGTTCGACGGCATCTTCGTGACGGGGCTGGTCGCCGTGGTGCTCACCAGCCTGGCCACCGGGCCGCCGCGGGCCCGCAGCGTCAGCCGTTAGCTCGCGGCCGCGCCGGCTCGGGACGCCGCTGCCCGTCACCATGCGCCGCCGCTTCGGGCATCCGTTCGATCTCGACCCGCGACTGCGGCAGGCACTCCGGATAGCGCGCCTGGATGAACGCAATGAGTCCCGCGCGCACCCGGCAGCGCAAATCCCAGTTACGCGACGAATCGACGGAGCTCACCAGCGCACGCAGCTGCATCGCGCGCTCGTTCGCGTCGGTGACCTGAAGCACGCACACGCGCCGGTCCCAATCCTTGTCGTCGCGGACGAGGCGCTCGAGCTCCGCGGCGACCGGCGCGACCGGCAGGCGGTAATCGGCCCACACGAACACCGTACCGATGATCTCGGCCGACGTTCGGGTCCAATTCTGGAACGCGTGCTCGAGGAACCATTGCAGGGGCACCACGAGCCTGCGCTCGTCCCAGATCCGCACCACCACGTAGGTCGAGCGGATCTCCTCGACGCGCCCCCATTCGCCCTCGACGATGACGACGTCGTCGAGGCGGATCGGCTGGGTGAGCGCGAGCTGCAGCCCGGCGATCAAATTGCCCAGCGCGGGCCGGGCCGCCAGACCGACGACCAGGCCCGCCACGCCGGCGGACGCGAGCAGGCTGGTGCCGATCGCGCGCACCGCAGGGAACGACATCAAGGCCAGCGCGACCCCGACGAAGAGGATGAGCCCCATGATGGTCCGCGCGACCACGCGTGTCTGCGTCTGGACCCGGCGCGCCTCCAGATTGTCGGCGGTCGTGACGGGGTGGGTCGCGATGATCGCCTCGGCAAGACCGGCCACGCAGCGCGTGCCGAGCCAGGCGAGCGCGATGGTGAGCGCGAGCGCGGTGAAGTGCTCGACGGCGTCGAGGCGCGGTAGATCGTGCGGCGCCGCGTCCCACGCGAACTGCAGCGCCAGCAGCACCGCCACGGTGCGCCCCGGGGTGCGCGTGAGCGCGAGGACGGTCGAAGCGAACACCCGTCGATGCGCAATGCGGGAAGCGACGAGCCAGGCGACACGGTAGACGATCAGCGCGACGAGCGCGGCGGCGAGGGCCCAGCCCGCGGTCTCCAGCCAGGCGATCACCGCGGGGTGCTCGGTCGCGAAGGCCTGGAGAGCCTGCATATGGGCGTGTGGGACGAAGAGGGCCGGAACCCGTGCGTCGCGGGGGTCCCGCGACACCTCGCTTAGGCCGGGCGCCGCGGGTCGAAGTTTCGTGTCGGTCTGCGGCCTACAGAGCGTGCCTCATGCTCATGCACGGTGCGGCATAGGCGTCCGGCTGGGCGTCGGTTCATCGAACCGTATCACCCAATAGCATCCCGGATCGATAAGGGGTTCCCCGGACGGCGACCGGACGATACACTGCCGGCATCGTCACCAGGGGGCACGAGAAATGGCTCACAACGAAGCAACCATCGGCGCGTCCGCATGACCGGATCGCGGAAGCGGCCGCGTTCCGGGCGCCCGGCGGATCGCGCCCGCCGCGCCGACGGCGCGAGCGCCGCTCGCAGCACCGCCGTGCTGAGGCAGATCCGCCAGCTCGTCCGGGTCACGCAGGAGCACTTCAAGCGCGTCGAGGCGCGTTGCGGCGTGAGCGGCGTGCAGGTGTGGGCCGCCGCGGAGCTGCGGCAACGCCCGGGGATGACGATCTCCGAGCTGGCGCAGGCGCTGTCGGTGCACCTCTCGACCGCCAGCAACCTGCTCGACCGGATGCAAGGCAACGCTCTCGTGCGCCGCGAACGGAGCAAGCACGACCAGCGGGTCGTGCGGGTCTTTCTTACCGCCTCGGGGACGCGGATGTTGCGCCGAGCGCCGCAGCCGCTGCACGGCGTGATTCCCGACGCTCTGGACCGAATGCCGGCGTCGGGGCTCTCGCGCCTGCACCGCGATCTCGGCACGCTGCTCGACCTGGCGCGTGCCCACGACCGGCGAGCGGCGATGAGGCCTCTTTCCGAGCCGTAAGCAGGAGGCCGGCGACCTTGCGGCGGCGCTCGCCGCGTCCGCTTATTTCCAGTCGAACGCGAGCGTCTCGCGCTTGCCGTGCTCGACGTTGGCGTCGAGCGTCTCGGTCCTGCCGGCGTGGCGCGCGCTCACCGTATAGTGCCCATCGGGCAGGTCGGCGAGCATGAGCGGGCCGTCGCTGGTGGCGTCGAGAATGACCTTGCCCGCGGGGTTCCGGATCTTCACCGGCACGTACGCGGGGCCATAAACCCTCCCGCCCGCCAGGAAGCGCAACTCCAGCGGATAGCCCGATGCGTCGCGCTCCATGGCGGATTGCTGATCGTTGGAGATGCCGCCGCTCATGTACTTCACGGCCCCGCTCCTCAGGGTCGGAGGCAGCTCCGGATTCATCTCCGGATTCATCATCGCTCGCGCGGGCAGCGCGGCGATCGCGGCGAGGCCGAGCACGCCCGCCAGGCCGGGCTTCGCCTGCCTCATGATGCCGTCCCCGGCCACATGAACATGAGGTGCTCGGACTTCCCGGCGGCGATCGTGACGTGGCGCGTCTCGCTCCTGCCGTTGTCGGTGGCCGTCACGGTATAGTCCCCGTTCGGCAGCCGGGCGAGCAGGAACGGGCCGTCGGAGAAGGTCCTGAGCTCGGTATTGCCGTGCTGGTCCTTGATCGTCACCTCGACGTTGGCGAGGAACCAGTTCTTCGGCCCCGCGCGCTCGGCAAACTCCAGCGAGAGCGGATACTTGGGCTCGGCCTGCCGCATGGCCGCGGCCTCCGACTGGCCGATGCCGCCGGTGCGGTAGGTCACCGCGCCTTGCGTTTCCGCCGGCGGCAGATTCCGGATCGGCATCGCCAGCGCGGCTCCGGTGAGCGCGTTCGCGGCCACGAGCGCGGCCGTCAATGCGAGTCTGCGTGGTTGCATGGAAGGCTCCTTTCTTTCGTTGCTTCAGCTCCAATCGCGCCGTGCGGCCTTGGGCTTAACCGAGGTCGATCGGCACGAAGATCCGGGCGTCGCCGTGCTGCACCAGCAGCGCGACGTGGTCGCCCGATTTGTCGACCAGCGAGCGGAGCTCTCTCGCGCTCGTCACCGGCGTGTTGTTCACACGCAGGATGATGTCGCCGGCCTGGATGCCCGCCTGCTCGGCGGCGCCGCTCGCTTCGCTCACCAGCAGCCCGCCCGAGACGCCGGCCTGCTGGCGCTCGTCCGGGGTCAGAGGTCGCACGACCACGCCCAGCTTTCCGGATTCGGAACCGCTCGCTTCCGCGGAAGCGACGGCTTCGTGGCCCTTGAACGATCCGACCGTGACCGTGAGATCCTTGGTCGCGCCGTTGCGCCAGACTTCGAGGCGCGCGTGCGTGCCGGGCTTTAGCGCCGCAACGCGCACCGGCAGGTCGGTCGAGCGCACGACGTCCTGGCCGTCGAACTTGACGATGACGTCACCCGGCTCGACGCCCGCCTTGCTCGCCGGGCTGTCGGGCTCGACGCTGCTCACCAGCGCGCCGGTCGGGCTCTTGAGGCCGAAGGAGTTGGCGAGTCCCTGGCTCACGTCCTGAATCGTCACGCCCAGCCGGCCCCGGGTCACGTGCCCGGTGGCGACGAGCTGGTTCTCGATGCGGGTCGCGAGGTTGATCGGGATCGCGAACGACAGGCCCTGGAAGCCGCCGCTGCGGGTGTAGATCTGCGAATTGATGCCGACGACGTCGCCGTTGAGATCGAAGAGCGGGCCGCCGGAGTTGCCGGGATTGACCGCGACGTCGGTCTGCAGGAACGGGACATAGCCGCTGCCAGGTAGCGAGCGCCCCTTGGCGCTGACGATCCCGGCGGTCACCGAATTCTCGAAGCCGAAGGGCGAGCCGATGGCCACCACCCATTCGCCGACCTTCACCTGCGAGGAGTCGCCCAGATGCACCGTCGGCAGGTTGGTCGCGTTGATCTTGATCACCGCGACGTCGGACTGGTCGTCCTTGCCGATGACCTTGGCCTTGAACTCGCGCCGGTCCGTGAGCTTGACCGTGACTTCCTTGGCGTTGTCGACCACGTGGGCGTTGGTGAGGATCACGCCGTCGGGGCTGACGATGAAGCCGGAGCCCAAGCCGCGCATGATCTCGTTGCGCGGGACGTTCTGCCAGGGCAGGTCGTGGAAGAACTTCCAGAACGGATCGTTCGGGTTGATGCCCGGCAGCTGCGGCATTTGCTGCTCGTGATCGCCGGTCTTGATCGATTCGGTGACGCTGATGTTGACCACCGCCGGCCCGTACTTGGCGACCAGCGAGGAGAAGTCCGGCAGCGCCGCGGCGGCGGCTGGCACGGGCCGCGTCTGCACCTCCGGCATGGCGGCGCGCGACACCGGGAAGAACGAGGTCGACGCGTTGCCGCAGCCGGCGACGAGCCCTGCGGACAGGCCGGCGATCAGCAATGCACGCACGACAGGCTTGGCTTTCATGTGTTCACCCTTTCGATGGCGGGAGCGAGGAGAACGCTCATACGACGGATGCTAAGAGCGGTAACTTAAGGCAGACTTAAGGCCGTGGCGCGCCCGCCGAAACGGTTTTAGGAGAAAGTTTTTCGGCGTAAGCTGGTCGAGTGCGGGGCCCTTGCCCCGGGCCGACGCACCGCATGCCGGCCGCCGGATCGGCCGGGCGCGTTCCGGGCGCGAACCAGCACGGCCCGTCAGCCGCTCGCACCTTGCTGCGCCCCGCGCTTCGCGTCCGTTCCCGCCACGTCAAGGAGAGCCACGATGAGTGAACAACCCCGCAATCTGGTCGTCGTCATCACCCACGGGATCGATCATGAGCTGTCTTCGGTCGGATTGACGATTGCGCTGGGCGGCCTGACGGCCGGGCTGGCCGTATCCATCTTTCTCACCAGCTCGGGGGTCGATGTCGTCCGCCGGCGCGCAGCCGACGCCACGCGCGTCGCGCCGCTCGAGCCGCTGGCCGACATGCTGCGCAACTTCATGGCGCGCGGCGGCAAGCTCTGGGCCTGTACGCCCTGCGTTAAAAGCCGCGGTTACGAGCCGCAGGACCTTCTCGAGGGCGTCGTCGTGACCGGAGCGAGCGCGATGCACGAGCTCGTCAAGGCCGGCGCAGCCACGCTGAGCTTCTAGGGCGCGGGCCGCCCGCCGACGTGACTGCGGCGAGGATCGGCCCCCGGGGCGACGGTTCTGCGGCGCCTCGGCGGTTCTGCGGCGCGTCTTTAAGTCTGCCCGCCCCTTAAGTCTGCCCTAAGCATCGATAGCTATGCTCGGAGTATCCGGAACCGCCTGCGATCGGCGCCCCGTCTCTCGAGCGAGCGCGGGTCGCGGGACAGCGCCTGGGAAAAGCGTCCTTGCTTGCCGGCACCCGACAGTTCGCCAAAGCGGTCGTCGCGCTGGCGCTCCCCTACTGGAAGTCGCGGGAGCGCTGGTCGGCGCGCGGGCTGCTGGCCGTGATCGTGGCCATGAGTCTCGGTCTGGTCTACGTCAACGTCCTCTTCTCGAACTGGAACAACCGGTTCTATGACGCGCTCCAGCAGCACGACTTCCCGCGCTTCATCCGCGAGCTCGAGTACTTCTGCGTGCTGGCGGCGATCTTCATCGTCATCGCCGTCTACCAGACGTACCTCACCCAGATGCTGGAGATACGGTGGCGACGATGGCTCACCGATCGCTATCTCGGCGACTGGCTCGGGGGCCACGCCTACTACCGCCTGCAACTCGGCGCCTACCGCGCCGACAACCCCGACCAGCGGATCGCCGACGATCTGCTGCTGTTCGTCGAGTCGACGCTCACGCTGACGCCGGGACTGTTGAGCTCGGTGGTTACGCTCTTCTCCTTCGCCGCGATACTCTGGCGCCTGTCCGGGACGATCCAGGTCCCGCTCGGCTCGAGTCATGTCGCGATTCCCGGATACATGCTGTGGGCGGCGATGCTCTACGCGGTGGTCGGGACGTGGCTCACGCACCGCATCGGCCGGCCGCTGATCGATCTCAACTTCAAGCGCCAGCAGTTCGAGGCGCACTTCCGCTTCTCGCTCGCGCGGCTGCGCGAGAACACCGAGGCGGTCGCGCTCTATCGCGGAGAGCGCGAGGAGACGCGCACCTTGAGCGAGCGCTTCCGCAGCATCGTCGGCAACTGGTGGGCGATCATGAAGCGGCAGAAGCGCCTGACCTGGTTCACCGCCGGCTACAACCAGGCCGCGGTGGTGTTTCCCGTGCTCGCCGCGGCACCGCGCTACTTCGCGGGCGCGATCCAGCTCGGGGCTCTCATGCAGACCATCTACGCCTTCGGCCAGGTGCAGAGCGCGCTGTCCTGGTTCGTCACGGCGTACACCCAGCTCGCCCAGTGGAAGGCGACCACGGACCGGCTCACCGGCTTCCGCGCGGCCATTCGCGCCACGGAGATCCACGCCGCAGCGCCGACGGTCGAGCGCGGCACCGGCGCTCGCGGCCTGCTGCGCATCGCGATCTGGAGCTCGACCTGCCAAACGGTTCGCCGCTTACCCGAAGCATCGACGCCGAGATCCGGCAAGGCGAGCGCTGGCTCCTCACCGGCCGCACCGGAACCGGCAAGAGCACGCTGCTGCGCGCGATCGCCGGCATCTGGCCGTTCGGTCGCGGCCGCATCGAGACGCCGCTCGATGCTCGCGTCTTATTCGTACCGCAGAAGCCCTATCTTCCGATCGGTACACTGCGCGCCGCGCTCAGCTACCCGGATGCGCCGACGGCGTTCTCCGACGATGCGCTGCGCGACGCGCTCGAGGCGTGCGGGCTCGGCTATCTCGCCGACAGGCTCGAGGAATCGCGTCACTGGGCGCTCGAGCTCTCCCCGGGAGAGCAGCAGCGCCTCGCGCTCGCGCGCGTCCTGCTGCAGCGCCCCGACTGGCTGTTCCTCGACGAGGCGACCGCGTCGGTCGACGAGGAGAGCGAGCGGCAGCTCTACCAGCTCATCGCGACGCGATTGCCGCGCATGACGATCGTCAGCGTCGGCCATCGCGCTGGGCTGGCGGCGTTTCATGTCCATCGCTTGCGCCTGCAGGCCGCGACTGACGACGGCCTGACGCAGCCTGGAGGGGCCGTCCGCGAGCCGATCACCTGACCGGCGCGCGGCAGTGGTTCTCCTGAACGCCGCGTCGTCGCCGCTTCAGAACCGCGGGCGCCCGTGCGGCGTCTAATCCGTGTACCCACCTCGCCGCGGTGCGATGCGGCGGGTGATCTGTGACCGTCGGTGCCCGTCGTGCAATCGACGCAGCGCTTCAGGCGCCGATTCGACAGGAGAAGTCCATGAGACAGACGATGACGCTGAACGATTCGCCTCGAATTGCCGCCTTCGCCGCGACGCTTTCGGCGAGCCTGCTGCTGGCCGTCGCGGCCGGCACGGCGCACGCCAATGTTCTTGCCGTCAGTCCCGCGCCGACAACCATCGCGGGCTGCAACAAGCTGCCCTTGAGCCAGCGGGAGTTCTGCAAGTCGCGAGTCGGTTGGTCGGAGACCATGCCGAATACCCCGGCGATCAACGAAACGGCAAGCGCGCGCACGGCGTCCGAGGCGGCGGAATGCAAGTCATTGCCCTATGGCGATAAGTTGGTCTGCGAGGAGCAGGCCGGCTACGGCCAGAAAGTCCCGCAGGGTCTCGCGTCCAATCAGCGGATCGCGCTGAACAAGGCGAACGCCGAGTACAATGCCGAGGTCGCGCAGTGCAACCGCCTGCCGGTGAGCGACCGCAAGACCTGCGTCGCGCAGGCGGGCTACGACTTCAGGCTCGCCCAGGTCGGCTGATCGCGGCGCTGCTCGGCTTACCGCGACTTCTCCCAGCTTCCCGCGCTGGCTCCCGCCAGCGCGCGAACGCGCTCTTCGTCGGCCGCGAGCTCGGCTGCGGAGCCGCTGTAGACGATGCGTCCATCGTCGAGCACGTAGGCCCGATCAGCGATCTGCACCGCCACGCGCACGTTCTGCTCGACCAGAAGCACCGAGAGCCCTTCCTTGCGCGTCGCCGCGATGATCTCAAACACGTCGCGCACGATGATCGGCGCGAGGCCCTGCGACGGCTCGTCGAGCAGCAGAAGGCGCGGCTCGAGCGCCAGCGCCATCATGATCTCGGTCGCCCTCTGATCGCCGTGTGCCAGCTCGCCGACGACGCGGTCCGCGAGCGCGTTCAAGCCGCCCCGCTCCAGCAGTTCGACCGCTCGGGCGCGCAGCCGCTCGCCGGCCGAGCGACCGATCCAGGGCCGCAGCCGCAGCCCCGCGGCAATCTCGGCCGCGATCTGCAGGTTCTCGCGCAACGTCAGTTCGGGGAAGACTTCGGTGATCTGGAACGTGCGCGCGATCCCCATCTTCACCCGCTGGGCGACGGAGAGCCGCGTGATGTCGTGCCCGACGAATAAGATCGTCCCCGAGCTGGGGGAGAAGAAGCCGCTCACCATGTTGAAGAACGTGGTCTTGCCGGCGCCGTTGGGGCCGATGACCGCGCGCAGCTCGCCGGCCTCCAGCCCCATCGACACACCGTCGACGGCCGCCAGCGTGCCGAAGCGGCGCGAGACGTTCCGAACCTCGAGCAGGCTCACGCCAGAACCCGTCGGCGGATGAGGCCCAGCAATCCGCGCGGGAAGGACAGCACCACGATCACGAAGAACAGGCCGATGAACGACTCCCAGTTCTCGGTGCGGGTCGACACGTAGTCTTCGAGCAAGACGAAGATCCCCGCGCCGAGCAGCGGCCCCCAGAACGAGCGCATGCCGCCGAGCACGGCCATAATCACGAACTCCCCCGACTGGGTCCAGTGCAGATCGTGCGGGTCGGCGAAGTTGTTGAGCAGCGCGTAAAGCGTGCCGGCGAGGCTCGCGAAGAGACCCGAGATCACGAACGAGAGCCAGATGTGGAAATCGACGGGAAGCCCGAGAAAGGCGGCGCGCCGCTCGTTCTCCCTGATTGCGAGCAGCGTGCGGCCGAAGGGGGAGCGCAGCAGTCCCGCCATCATCGCGACGGCCACTGCGAAACAGATCAGCACCATGTAGTAGAACGCGAGGTCGTTGCCGAGGATGTCGACCCGGATCAGTCTCCGGGCCGCGGAGCGGCTCGTCGACGGCGAGACAGTTTTTGGTAAAACCATTTTATGCGAAATTTTGTTCTTCGACGAGCAACACTTTTGCGATCTCGCTGCGATGAAAGTTCCTGGCCGCGCCGGGCCGGCCGGCGCAAGGACATGGCGCAGTCCTCGCGGGGCTGGCGGAGCCCGGCGTCGCTGGTCCGGAAACCGGGCCCAGCACTTCTAGCCGGCGGGGGCATCTAAGCGATGGAGCACGCCGGCCAGGCCGGCGAGGCGTCGACATGCCCCCTTCCATCGAAGACTATGCGTTGATCGGCAATACCCGTGCCGCCGGGCTCGTCGGCCGCGACGGCTCCATCGACTGGCTGTGCCTGCCGCGGTTCGATTCCGCGGCGTGCTTTGCGGCGCTGCTCGGAGCCCCGGACAACGGTCGGTGGCTGCTCGCCCCGCAGGGGAGCCCTGCCCGCGTCCGGCGGCGCTACCGTCCCGACACGCTCGTCCTGGAGACCGAATTCGAGACCGCGGAAGGCTCGGTCAGGCTGGTCGACTGCATGCCCATCTGGACCGATCGAAGCGAGGTGGTGCGCTTCGTCGAAGGCGTGTCGGGGCGCGTGGCGATGCGCATGGAGCTCCTCATCCGTTTCGGCTACGGCGCGGTCGTGCCCTGGGTGCGGCGACTGAATGGGGCACTGGTGGCCACGGCCGGTCCGGACTCGCTGCGCCTGCGCACGAGCGTCGAGGTCCGCGGCGAAGGGCTCACCACCGTCGCGGCATTCTCCGTGGCGGCCGGCGAGCGCGTGCCGTTCGTGCTGACGCACTTCATGTCGCACCAAGAGCCGCCGGTTCCGATCGACCCCGACGCGGCGGTCGAAGCGACCGGGCGCGCGTGGCGCGAATGGGCCGGACGCTGCACCTACGATGGCGGCTGGCAGGAAGCTGTCACCGAGTCTCTGGTCGTGTTGAAGGGCCTCACCTACGCGCCCACCGGCGGCATCGTCGCCGCGCCCACGACCTCGCTGCCCGAGTGCTTCGGCCAGACCCGCAACTGGGACTACCGGTTCTGCTGGCTGCGCGACGCGACGTTCACGCTCTACGCGCTGCTGCTCGCGGGTTATCACGATGAGGCCGCGGCGTGGCGCGAATGGCTGCTGCGCGCCGCAGCCGGGCGGCCGCACGATATCCAGACGCTGTACGGCGTGGCCGGCGAGCGCGACCTCCCCGAGCGCACCCTCGACTGGCTCGCGGGCTACGCCGGCTCGCGGCCGGTGCGTGTGGGCAATGCCGCGTCCGCGCAGCTGCAGCTCGACGTGTTCGGCGAGATCATGGATACGCTGCATGTGGCGCGCACCGCGGGCCTCGACCCCGACGACGCGGCTTGGCAACTGCAGCGCGTGCTGCTCGATTTCCTCGAATCGATCTGGCCGCAGCCGGACAACGGCATCTGGGAGATCCGCGGACCGCGGCAGCACTTCACGCACTCCAAGATGATGGCCTGGGTGGCGTTCGACCGCGCGGTCAAGGGCGTCGAGCGGATGAAGCTCGACGGCCCCGTCGAGCGCTGGCGGGCGCTGTGCCGGCAGATCCGCGACGAGATATGCACCCGCGGTTACGATGCCGAGCGCGGCACCTTCGTGCAGCACTACGGCGCGAAGCACACCGACGCGAGCCTGCTGCTGATGCCGGTGGTCGGCTTCCTTCCGGCGCGCGATCCCCGCGTCCAGGGCACCGTGCGCGCCGTCGAGCGCGAGCTGATGGTCGACGGTCTGGTGTTGCGCTATCCGACCGAGACGGGCGTCGACGGTCTGCCGCCCGGCGAAGGCGTGTTCCTTCCGTGCTCGTTCTGGCTCGCCGACAATTACGCGCTCGCCGGCCGCCGTGAGGAAGCGAGCGCGCTGTTCGAGCGGCTGCTCGCGTTGCGCAACGACGTCGGACTGCTGGCCGAGGAATACGATCCGCGCTCGAAGCGCATGCTCGGCAACTTCCCCCAGGCGTTCACGCACGTCGGCCTGGTCAACACCGCGTGCAACCTGTCCCGCGGTGTCGGCCCGGGAGCCCACCGCGGCCAGGACAGCGACGAGCCGCCGCCGGGCTCGGAGCCGAAACGTACGCGGCGCGCCGCAGCCCCGTCGCTCGCGCCGACCCAAAAACCCGCCGCCGTGCATTCGGCGGCTCACAGGACTCGAGCCACGCGATCATGACCGACGACCAATCCTTGTCCGATGCGCTGGTGTTCTTCGGCGCGACCGGCGACCTCGCCTACAAGCTGATCTTTCCGGCGCTGCAGGCGCTGGTGAAGCGCGGTCACCTCGACGTGCCGATCGTCGGCGTGGCGAAGTCCGGCTGGAGCCTGGAGCGCTTCCATGCCCGAGCCCGCGACAGCCTGGAGAAGCACGGCGGCGTGGACGAGGTTGCGTTCGCGAGGCTCACGTCGCTCCTGCGCTACGTCGACGGCGACTATCGCGATCCGGGGACGTTCGCGCGCCTGCGCGCGGCGCTCGGGCCGGCGCGACGGCCCCTGCACTATCTCGCCATCCCGCCGAGCCTGTTCGAAACCGTCGCGCAGGGCCTCGCGAAGGCCGACTGCGTCGCCGGTGCGCGCGTCGTCGTGGAAAAACCCTTCGGCCGCGATGCGTCTTCGGCGCGGACTCTCCAGGCGACGCTGCACCGCTTCTTCGCCGAGCGCTCGATCTTCCGCATCGATCATTTCCTCGGCAAGGAGGCCGTGCAGAACATCCTCTACACGCGCTTCGCCAACCTGATCCTCGAGCCGATCTGGAACCGCGGGTACGTGCGTTCCATGCAGATCACGCTGGCCGAGAGCTTCGGCGTGCAAGGACGCGGCCGCTTCTACGAGGAAGCGGGCGCCATTCGCGACGTGATCCAGAATCACCTGCTCCAGGTGCTCGCCTGCCTGGCGATGGATCCGCCGGCCGGCCACTCGGTGGATGCGGTGCGCGACGAGAAGGCGCGGCTGCTCAAATCGGTGCGGCCGCTCACCCCGGCCGACGTCGTGCGCGGGCAGTTCCGCGGCTACCGCCAGGAGCCGGGCGTGGCTCCCGACTCGCAGGTGGAGACTTTCGCGGCCGTGCGGCTCGCCATCGATTCGTGGCGCTGGGCGGACGTACCGTTCTACATCCGTTCCGGCAAATGCCTGCCGGTGACCGCCGACGAGGTGATCGTCGAGTTCAAGCGCCCGCCGCGGCAGACCTTCGAGGACCATGCGCGGGCCACGCCCAACCATCTGCGGCTGCGCCTCGGGCCGGACGTCCTGATCGCGCTCGGGCTGCGCGTGAAGCGGCCCGGCGAACAGATGCTGGGCGAATCGGTCGGGCTCGTGGCGACGCACCAGCACGGCGACGAAATGCTGCCCTACGAGCGGCTGCTCGGCGACGCGATGCGCGGCGATGCGGCGCTCTTCGCCCGCGAGGACGCGATCGAGGCGCAGTGGAGGATCGTCGATCCGGTGCTCGGGAACGCCGCGCCGGTGCACGAGTACGCGCCCGGCAGCTGGGGACCGGCCGAGGCCGATGCGCTCGTCGCCGCCGACGGAGGCTGGTCCGATCCGCACGCCTCGGCGGTCGCTTCGCCGTCGGGCAGTGGGCCGCGAAGCATGGCCGTCGGCACGCAGCCGGCCGCGGCTTCGGCCGATGTCGCGTCCTGATACCGCGCTGCCGATCGAGGACTACGCGCTGATCGGCAACACGCGCACCGCGGCGCTGGTCGGCCGCAACGGCTCGATCGACTGGTTCTGCGCGCCGCGCTTCGATTCGAGCGCCTGCTTCGCCGCGCTGCTCGGCACGTCGGACAACGGGCGGTGGCTGCTCGCACCGGCGCACCGCGCACGCCGCGTGCGGCGCCGCTACCGCGACGGCACGCTGGTCCTGGAGACGGACTTCGAGTCGAGCGACGGGCTCGTCCGCGTGATCGACGCCATGCCGCTGTGGGACGGACGCACCGATGTCGTTCGCATCGTCGAAGGCTTGCGCGGACGCGTGGCCATGCGCATGGAGCTTGTCGTGCGCTTCGGCTACGGCGCGACCGTTCCCCGGGCTGCATCGCGCCGATGGCGCGCTGATCGCCACGGCGGGTGCGGAATCGCTGGCGCTGCGCGCCGGCGTCCCCGTCCGCGGAGTCGACTTCCGCATCGTCGCGGATTTTTCGATCGCCCGCGGACAGCGCACGTCCTTCGTGCTCACACATCTCCCGTCCCACGAGCGGCGGCCCCTGCCGATCGATCCCGGCGCGGCCGTCGCCGCCACGCAGAGCGCGGTGCGAGCGCGGCAGCTACGCCGGGCGCTGGCAGGCGGCGGTCCAGCGGTCCCTGATCACGCTCAAGGCGCTCACCTACGCTCCCACGGGGGCGATCGCCGCCGCTGCGACCACCTCGCTGCCGGAGCGTATCGGCGGCAGGCGCAACTCGGACTACCGCTTCTGCTGGCCGCGCGATGCCACCTTCGCGCTGTACGCGCTGTTGCTGACGGGCTACCGCGACGAAGCTCGAGCCTGGCGCCGGTGGGTCGTCCGCTCCGCGGCCGGTCGGCCCGACGACCTGCAGAGCGTGTACGGGCTCGCCGGTGAGCGCGACTTGACCGAGCAGGAGCTGCCGTGGCTTTCCGGCTACGAGGGCTCGGACGACGCCGCGAAGCCGAGGCGCTGTTCGCGCGCCTTCTAAAGCTGCGCAACGACGTGGGTCTCCTCTCCGAGGAGTACGATCCCGCAGCCAAGCGCCTCCTCGGCAACTTCCTGCAGGCGCTCACCCACGTCGCGCTGATCAACACGGCGCGGCAGCTATCGCCGCGCGGCGGTCCGGCCGAGCACCGGAGCGGCGGCATGGCCGGGCTGCCGCCGGCGCGCCGGCGCACCGCGGCGCAAGGACAAAGCAGCGATAGCGAAGCCGGAGCGGGCGCCCGGCGCGGCCCTACGCCGTCGCCTCCAACCGATCGCTGCGATGACGAAACCGCGCGCGCTGGCGGAGCACCGCCGCGTCGAGCAGCATCCTTCCGGCCCAGCGGTAGATGTTGAACTCCCGCACCACCCCGCGCATGAAGCGCATCCGCTCGCGCTGCTCGTCGGGCGGCATGGTCAGCGCCCGCGCGAGCGCCGCGGCGCATTGATCGGCATCGTAGGGATTGACCACCAGCGCCTCGGGCAGCTCGCGCGACGCGCCGGCGAACTGCGAAAGGACGAGCACGCCGCGCTCGTCGTCGCGGGCCGCGCCGAACTCCTTGGCGACGAGGTTCATGCCGTCGTCGAGGCTCGATACGAAGCACAGATCGGCGGCGCGATAGTGTTCGTACACCGCATCGGGCTCGTGGTGCTCGTTGACAAGGACGATGGGGGGATGCTCCGCCGCCGCGTAGCGCGCGTTGATCGCCGCGGCGAGCTCGCTCACGCGCGCGGCGTAGTCGTGGTACTCGCCGATCGCGCCGCGGGTGGGCGCGGCGATCTGGACGAATGTGAAGGCTCCGATCCACCGCGGCTCGATCTCGAGCAACCCGCGCGATCGCGTCGAAGCGCTCGATGACGCCCTTGGTGTAGTCGATCCGGTCGACGCCGATGCCGAGCAGCTGCGTCGGCGGCAATCCGAGCCGCTCGCGCACGGCCGCGCGCGCCTCCGGAACGCTCCGCGCGCCCGCGAGCGGCCCCGGGGGCCACTCGATCGAGATCGGATAGCGATGCACCTCCGTCACGTGCCCGCGGTGGTGAATCCTGAACGAGTCGCGGTCGACTCGGGCTTCCACCAGCCGATCGACGGTGTCGAGAAAGTTGTTGCAGTGGAACTGGGTGTGGAAGCCGAGGATCCTGCTGCCGAGCAGGCCCTGCAGCAGCTCGACGCGCCAGGGGCAGATGGCGAAGGCCTCCGGATTCGGCCATGGTATGTGCCAGAAAGCGATGACCGTGGCCGCGGGAAGCCGGGCGCGGATCATCGCGGGCAGCAGCGCGAAGTGATAGTCCTGCACGAGGACCACCGGATCGCGCGTCCGGGTCTCCGCCACGACGGCATCGGCGAACCGGGCATTCACCGACCGGTAGCGCTGCCAATCGCTCTTGCGGAAGATCGGCCGCACGTGGGCGATGTGACACAGCGGCCAGAGGCCTTCGTTGGCGAAGCCGTTGTAGTAGCCTGCCTCGTCCTCCTCGGAGAGCCAGATCCGCCGCAGGGTGTACGAAGGACGGCCGAGCGGGACCGGGAGGCGATCGCGGCCGTCGACCGTCTCGCGGTCCGCCGAGCCGCTGCCGCTGGCGATCCAGGTTCCGGCGCACGCGCGCATCACCGGCTCGAGCGCGGTGACAAGGCCGCTCGCCGGGCGCTGCAGACGGACGCCATCGCCATCGCGCACGTGAATGTAGGGCTCGCGGTTGGACACGGCGATGATGTCGTCGCTATGCAGCTCGCTGCGCAGCATCGCCCGCAAGGCCTCGCGGTCCCAGATGCGCTGGCTGCCGTCGAGCGGACGATACTGGCGCTCGAGGTCGCGAATGAGATCGCGGACGTCGCGAGCGATCGGCTGCAGCTCGGGCACCGACACCGCGACGCCGGGGCGCACGAGCCCCTCGCCGCGCAGCAGGCCGCGAAAGCCCTGCACCCAGCCGCGCCACGACAGCTCCGAGATCACCACCGTGATGAGCGCGATGATCGCCGCGAGCGCGATGAAGAAGTACAGGAGGTACCGCCGCGTCTCCGCTCCCCGGCGCTCGACCGAGCTCATGTCGCGCACGAGCAGGAGCTTCGCACCGGCGACGCCGGGTGCGTCGAGCGGATAGCCGCCCACGTGCACCAGCCCGCGCCCGGTTTCCAGTCTCTCGCTGCCCTGCCCTTTGCCGCCCGGCCCGGGACAAAGGATCGCCTGCGGAAAACCGGGAGTGGCGACGGGCGTGGCGTCTCCCGGCCGGCACAGACCTGCGGCGTAGAGGTCCTGCCTGCGAGTCGTCGTCTGCAGGAACGCCTCGATCCCGGCGGCGCCTGCTCCGCTCCCGGCAACGTCGCCGAGCGAATACTGGATCGACGACGCGACCGACTTGGACCGCAGGTCGAGGTCGCTCGTAAGCCACCCGAGCAGCAGCGAATCGGCCAGAGGAACGGCCGCGTACGCAAACGCCCCTAGGGCGATCATGAGCGGCAGCAGGAAGCGCAGTGAAAGCCGCATGGTCGTATCAGGTGCCGCGAGCTCGCCTCGGCGGGCGGCCCGCGCTGCCGTGGCGCGGCGCGCGGGCGAGCCGCCGCGCCACGCGTCGAGGCAAAGCTCGAGAGCTCAGCCCTGGGCGCCCTGTCCCGTGGATGGCGGAGGCGAGGCGCGCTCGTTCGCGCTGCTGGCGCTCGACTTCGCGATCGAGGCGGATGGATTTTCGGCCTGGACGGCGGCGCGGTCGGCCTTGGCGATCTTCAGCTGCTCCTCGAGTGTCTGCAGCGTCGTCCTGGCGAAATTTTTCACGTCGCTGTCCTTGGCCGAGCGCTCTTGCTCGGCGAAGTCGGCGATGTCCTTCTCGTGGTCGGAGACCATCGTGGCCATGTACTCGCGATCGAAGCGTGCGCCGGCAAGCTTCTGGAGGCGGTCGTACTGCGACTGCGCTTTCTCGTCCAGCCCGGCCGGAATGGAGACGCCCTTGCTGCCGGCGATCTGGTCGAGCTTGGCGTCCGCCTCGGAATGGTCGCGCACCATGCGCTGCCCGAAAGCCCTCACCTCCGGACTTTGCGCTCGCTGCTCGGCGAGCTGCCCCATCTCGACTTCGGCCATGCCGCCCTGCGCCGCCTGCTCGATGAAGCGGCGCTCGCCCTGCGATAGCGACGAAGCGACGACGGCGGGGTTCTTGCCCGTTCCCGCGGTTGGCGCGCGCTGCCCGTGGGACATCGCCCGACTGGTAAGCGGCAGGGCGGCGCCGCCGAGGGCGAGCACTGCGCAGGTGATGAGCACCTTTCCGAACGGATCATTGGACATGGGCGGGACTCCTCCGCGAGGCTGAAGCGTTTGGGACGGCCATCATGCTTTTCGGCAAAGCGATTCGGAGGAAAGTTCAAACCGTCGCCCGAGCGCCATCCCGGCGTCGCCCGCTCACGCTTGCTACGGTCTACCACGGCGGTGCGATCCGCGTGCGGGTCATGAAATCGCTCAACGACAGCGTGAACAGGAATGCGAGCCAGAAGAATCCCGCCGCGGCGAACACCACCGTCAGCGAGCTGCTTCGCTTGAGGTGCATGAAGTAGCGCATGACCAGCACCGCCTCCATCGCGCCGACGGCGTAAACCGCCAGCGCCGTAAAGCCGCCGAGCGGAAGGTAGGCGAGACCGATCATCGCCGGGACGAGCAGGAGCAGCGCCGCCCAGGCCGCAAGGTAGGTCCGCACCGGAGTGATCGGTCTCGATTGCATTAGCGCGCAACCAGATAGAAGGTGGGGAAGAGGAAGATCCAGACGACGTCGACGAAGGACCAGTACAGTCCGGTCAGCTCGACCGGGGCGTCGTAGTCCGGGCCGACGCGCCGGCGCCACACCAACGCACCCATCGCCGAGATGACCGCCACGCCGATGAGAACGTGGAGCACGTGGAAGCCGGTCATCACGTAGTAGAGCCAGAAGAAAAGCTCCGCCTCCCGCGCATGGGGCTCGTCGAACGAGAAGTCGAGCTGCGGCACGAGGTGCTCGCCGTACTCGTGGTAGTACTCGAGGCCGTGGATGCACACGAACGCCACGCCGAGCAGCGCGGTGACGCCGAGGAGCGCCAGCGCCGCGCGGCTCGCGCCAATGCGCACGCCGCGCAGCGCAAGGCTCATGGTCGCGCTGCTGGTGATCAGCACGGCCGTCTCGCAGCCGCCCAGCAGCAGATCGGTGTGGCCGCCGGCGAGCGCGAAGGCTTCGGGATAGCGGATCCGCGACACCGTATAGGCGGCGAAGAGCACGCCGAAGAAGAGGACCTCGGTGGCGAGAAACGTCCACATGCCGAGCTTCGCGGCCTCGTGCCGCTGGTCCGCGTCGTCGAACTGCAGCGCGACCCCGGTTCGGGCTTCAGCGGTAGGCATAGGGAGCGTGTGTGACCAACGGCGCCGCCTCGAAATTGTGGGTCGGCGGCGGCGAGGCGGTTTGCCATTCGAGGCCCTGGGCTTGCCACGGATTGGCGGTGGCGGGCGCCCCGCGCCAGAGCGACCAGGCGAGGTAGGCGAGCGGCATGAGATACGAAAGCGCCAGGATCGAGGCGCCGGCAGAGGAGAGCACGTTCAGGAGCTGGAACTGCGGGGGATATTCGTGATAACGGCGGATCATGCCCTCGTAGCCGAGCAGGTACTGCGGGAAGAAAGTGAGGTTGAAGCCGCAAAACATGAGGATCGCGGCGAAGCGGGCGATGCCTTCGTGGTAGAGCCGGCCGGTGATCTTCGGCCACCAGAAGTGGATGCCGCCGAGATACGCCATGACCGACCCGCCGACCATGATGTAGTGGAAGTGGGCGATCACGAAGTAGGTGTCCCGCAGGTGGACGTCGAGCGCCGTGGCGGCGAGAAAGAGTCCAGTCAGACCGCCGATGGTGAACAGCCCGACGAACCCGAGCGCGTAGAGCATCGGTGCCTCGAAGCTGATGTCGCCGCGGTAGAGCGTCGCGGTCCAGTTGAACACCTTGATCGCCGAGGGCACTGCCACCACGAAGCTCAGGAAGGAGAACACGAAGCCCGCGTAAACCGACTGCCCGCTCACGAACATGTGGTGGCCCCACACCAGGAAGCCGATGACGGCGATGGCGAGGATAGCCGAGGCCATGAACCGGTAGCCGAAGACGCGGTTGCGGGCGAAGCAGGTGATGATCTCGCTCGCCACCCCCATCGCCGGCAGGATCATGATGTACACCGCCGGGTGCGAGTAGAACCAGAACAGGTGCTGGAAGAGCAGCGGGTCGCCGCCGAGCGCCGGGTCGAACACGCCGATGCCGAGCAAGCGCTCGATCCCGATCAGCGAGAGCGTCATCGCCAGCACCGGGGTGGCGAGCACCATCACCAGGCTCGTGGCATAGGTGGCCCAGACGAAAAGCGGCAACCGGAACCAGGTCATTCCCGGCGCACGCATAGTGTGGATCGTGACGATGAAATTGAGACCCGTGAAGATCGACGAGAAGCCGACGACGAACACGCCCACCACCGCCAGCATGACGTGGCTGTTCGAATAGATGCTGCTGTACGGGGTGTAGAAGGTCCAGCCGGTGTCCACGCCGCCGGCGATCAGCGTGGCGACGGTGAAGGCGCCGCCCAGCACGTAGAGGTACCAGCTCGCGAGGTTCAGGCGCGGGAAGGCGAGGTCGCGCGCCCCGATCATCATCGGGATGAGGAAGTTGCCCAGCGTGGTGGGGATCGACGGGATCAGGAAGAACCACACCATCACCACGCCGTGGATGGTGAAGAGCTTGTTGTAGGTGTCGTCGGTCACGAAGTCGCCCGCCGGCGTGGCGAGCTCGATCCGGATCATGGTCGCCGCGGCGCCGCCGATGAAGAAGAACGCGGTGATCGCGATCGCGAACAGGATCCCGATGCGCTTGTGATCGTGGGTCGTGAGCCACGATCTGATGGTGTAGCCTGCGGCTAGGTAGCTCGGCGGGCGGTCTGCTTCGGCCATGGGGTTTGGGGTCCTCGGGTTCGCTCGAGCGCGCGGGCGCCCCTCAACGCTGCCGCGGCGGTGGCGCCGCGTTGGCGAGCGACTTGATGTAGGCGATCAGCTCCAGCAGGTCGCCTTCGCTCACCTGGCCCTGGAACGAGGGCATGATGGGGACGAATCCCGCGACGACGTCCTTCGTCGGCAGCAGGATCGAGTCGCGGATGTAGCTTTCGTCGGCGATCACCGTGCGCCCGTCGGAGAGGTGCACCGGATGCCCGAAAACGCCCTCGAGCTTCGGGGCATGCACGCTCGCGTTCGCGCCGTGGCAGCCGCTGCAGCCGAGCGAGCGGAAGCGCTCCTCGCCGGCCGCCGCCATGCTGGGCGCGAGATTGCCCCGGGAGAGCCACGTGGCGTACTGCGCCGGTTGCATGACGATGATCCTGCCGGTCATGCGGGCATGATCGGTGCCGCAGTATTCCGCGCACTCGAGCGGATACTCCCCGGTCCGGGTGGCCTGGAACCACAGCTCCGTATATCTCCCGGGAAGCACGTCCTGCTTCACCCGGAACGCCGGAACGTAAAAGCTGTGGATCACGTCCTCGGAGGTCATCACCAGACGTACCGGACGGCCGAGCGGGAGATGCAGCTCGTTG
>DATJBM010000038.1:0-2371 GCA_035515295.1 Casimicrobiaceae bacterium
GGCGTCTTCACTGTCGGCACCAATTGTCGCACGGTGTCTTGATACTGCATGACTTTTCGCGTCAACGGCCCGGTTCGTCCATGGCCGATCTCCTTCGATGGTAGGAAGGCGCGGAGTCAGCCGCCCTGCGGCCTCGCTATCCATGGTGTCGCTGCGCATGCGGCGGTGACCGGGATGAGGTAGCCGTTGGGCCGCTCTTGGGCATCGCCCACCGGGGTTTCGTCGCGAATACAGCGCCCGTGCGACCGGGAACTACGGACGCCTCAGCGGACGGTGTATTCGATGTGGGCCCAGGCGTTGTTGCCGTCCTTTCGCGGCTCAGGCGCCCGTCGTAGGCTCGTAGCGATGCTGGAGAAGTCCGAGATCCGGTTCCTCCCCGTTGGCGCCCGCCGCGTGGCATACGAGATACGCGGGGACGGTCCACCGCTCGTCGCTCCGGCGTGGTGGGTGAGCCACCTCGAACTTGACTGGCAGAGCGCAGGCTTTCGGCGATTCTGGAAAGGCGTCGCCGATGGGTACGCACTGATCCGCTACGACCGGCTCGGCGTCGGCATGTCGGACCGCACGATGCGAGATTCGGATCTGACCCTCGACGGGGAAGTCGCGACGCTGCGCGCGCTCCTCGACGAGCTTGAGCTCGACCACGTGTCGCTGATCGGCGGTTCATCTGGGGGCTGTACCGCCATCGCATTTGCCGCAGGGTTTCCGGAGCGTGTCGAGCACCTGGTGCTGTACGGGTCATACCCCGATGGCGCGGCGCTTACGGCTCCGGGCGTGGCGAACGCGATCTTGGCGGCGGTACACGCTCATTGGGGACTTGGCTCGCGCCTACTCAGCGACATCTTCCTCGGTGGTGCCGACTCTGCGGAGCACGAACGCTTCGCACGGTTCCAGCGGGAAGCGGCGACCGCCGATACCGCCGCCTTGTTGGGTCTGGTCTATCGCCTCGACGTACGCGAGCACCTTGCCCTCGTCCGCGCGCCGACCCTGGTCGTGCATCGTCGCGACGATCGCGCAGTTCCGTACCGGCTCGGGCGTGAGGTCGCGGCCGCGATTCCAGGCGCCACATTCGTCCCGCTGCAGGGGAGCGCGCACTTCCCCTGGCACGGTGACGTCGATTCCGTCGTCCGCGCGTGCCGCCAAGCGCTGGCACCCCTGCAGCCGTCGCCGCACCATGCGAGCCAGCCGGAGCCGGCCCTGCTGTCCGGTCGTGAACGTGAGATCCTCGCCTGCATCGCGCGGGGTCTCGGCGATCGCGAGATCGCAGCGCAGCTGGTGCTGAGCCCGCATACCGTGCACCGCCACGTCGCGAACATCCGCCGCAAGCTGGGCCGCACCTCACGGACAGCCGCTGTCGCGGAGGCCGCGCGTCTCGGACTGCTGTGAGATAGCCGGAAGGGGCCATCTGCGGAAGATGGCCGCGTCGAGCGATGCGCGCACCATGCGGCCGCTCGTACGTTCACGGCATGACCGAGATCGCAAGCATCGAATCAAGCACCGAACTCCAGGCGAGGCCGCCGTCTGCGGCGTGGCTGCGGATTCTCTCCCTGATCTACGACCCGTTTGTCTGGCTGGGCGAGATGGCGGGCATGCGCCGCCGGCGCAGCACGCTCCTGGGCGGCGCCCGCGGGCGCGTCGTCGAGATCGGCGCCGGGACCGGGCTGAACATCGCGCACTATCCCGACGGGATCGCCGAGCTGGTGCTGATCGAGCCCGAGCCGGCGATGCGCCGAAGACTCGCGCGTCGCCTGCAGCGGCATGCGCGCGTCGCGCGGATTGTCGATGCGCCTGCGGAGTGCCTACCGCTGGCCGATGCGTCCGTGGACACCGTCGTTTCGACGCTGGTCCTGTGCACCGTCGACGAGCCCGAACGCGCGCTCCGCGAGATTGCACGCGTGCTCCGCCCGGATGGGCAGTTGCTGTTCATCGAACACGTGCGCGCGAGCTCGCGGTTCCTCGCGGCGTGCCAGGACAACCTGCTGGAAGCGTGGCGCCGCTTCGCAGGCGGCTTCATCTGCAACCGCCCGACCGTGGAGCTGATGCGCGCCTGCGACTTCACAGTCGCAGCCGACGACGTTGTGTGGCACGGCATGCCGGCGATCGTTCATCCGCTCACGGTGGGACGGGCGACCCGGTGATCTGGACGGTCGTCGACTTCGCCGGGGGCCTAGAAGAAATACCTACGCAAATCATCCTCGAAAGGAGGCTGACAATGCCGCAGCCGACGCATCGCCACGTGGTTGCCGAGTCGATTCCACCCCGGATCGACGTCGAGTTGCCGCCGGCGCCAATTGTCATGACCGAACAAGCGGTCGTATCCACCACTGCGGCCGGCGTGCCGCTTCCGCCCACCACCCATTGACGGACCGGT
>DATJBM010000039.1:0-49652 GCA_035515295.1 Casimicrobiaceae bacterium
AGGGACTGTGAACGCGTACCTTCGTGTTGCGGTGGTCGCACTGATCGGTCTGCTCGTGGCAGTGCCCGCCCCTGCGGCCGAAGTCGCTGGCGTCGGGCTCGACGACAAAGCGTCGCTCGGAGGTCAGGAGCTTTCGCTCAACGGCGCCGGCGTCCGGACGCGGCTCATATTCAAGGTCTACGTCGCGAGCCTGTACCTGCCGCAGCCCGCAAAGGACCTCTCGTCGGTGCTGGCGAAGGCGCCTCGCCGCATCCAGCTCAATCTGCTGCGCACGCTTTCCGCGGATCAGCTCGTCGATGCGCTCAACGAAGGGCTGGAGGCGAACAACTCTGCCGAGGAATTATCGGCGGTCAAGCCACAAATCGACCAGCTCTCGGCGATCATGAAGGCCTTCAAGGAAATCAGGGAGAAGGACGTGGTCGTGCTGGATTTCGTCGATGGCGCGACCCGGGTGAGCTGGAACGGCCAGCTCAAGGGCACGATTTCCGGCGAAGCGTTCAACCGCGCCCTCACCCGCGTCTGGCTCGGCGACAAGCCGGTGCAGCCGGACCTGAAGCAAGCGCTGCTGGGCGGCTGAGCCTCGATCCAGCGTTGGCTTGTTCCTGCGCCGCGCGAGCGAGGCGGATCGGCGGGGCGCCGCCCGCCTCGCTGGCCGCGGCGCTGCTGCTCGGCGCGGTGCTGTTCGCGGCCGCGAGCGCACACGGCGCCGAAATCGAGGGCGTTCACCTCGACGACCGGATCTTGGTCGCTGGACGGCCGCTCATCCTCAATGGCGCCGGCGTGCGGGCGAAGCTGCTGCTGCCGATCTACGTCGTGGCGCTGTACCTGCCGAAGCCGGTCAAAGACGTTTCGGGCGTCTTTGCCCGCGCGCCGCGCCGGATCCAGTTGAACATGCTGCTCAGCGTGCCCGCAGACGAAATCGTCGCCGCGCTGGTCGACACGATGGCGGACAACAGCAGCCCGGCGGCGCTGGCTGCGGTCGAGCCGCAGACCGACCGGCTGGTCGCGCTCATCCGGCGGTTCAAGGCCGTGCGCAAGGGCGACGTCGTGACCCTGGATTTCGTCGCTGGCGGCACGAACCTGCGCTGGAACGGCGCGTTTCGCGGACGCATTCCCGGCGACGCCTTCAACCGCGCCCTCACCGGCATCTGGCTCGGCGACAAGCCGGTGCAGGCCGATCTGAAGCGCAAGCTCCTCGGCGGCTGAATCGCGCCCTGGGCTGGCGAGTGCGCGCTCAGGCAGGCGCCCGGTCGCGGTACTTGGCCAGCTCCATCCGGCCGATCTGGTTGCGGTGTACCTCGTCCGGGCCGTCGGCGAAGCGCAGGGTGCGCGCGTGCGCGTACGCGTAGGCGAGCGGGAAGTCGTCGCACAGGCCGCCGCCGCCGTGGGCCTGGATCGCCCAGTCGATGACCTTGCACGCCATCGTCGGCGCCGTCACCTTGATCATCGCGATCTCCCGCGCCGCGGCCTTGTTGCCGACGGTGTCCATCCGGTACGCGGCGTTGAGCACCAGCAGCCGCGACTGATCGATGGCGATGCGCGCCTCCGCGATGCGCTCGAGCGTGACCGTCTGCTCGGCGATAGGACGGCCGAAGGTTACCCGCGAGAGCGTCCGACGGCACATGGCCTCGAGCGCGCGCTCCGCTAGGCCGATGAGCCGCATGCAATGGTGGATCCGGCCCGGCCCGAGGCGTCCCTGCGCGATCTCGAAGCCCCGCCCTTCGCCGAGGAGCAGGTTCGACGCCGCCACCCGCACGTTCTCGAACACGACTTCGGCGTGGCCGTGCGGGGCGTCGTCGTAGCCGAACACCGGCAAAGGGCGCAGCACGTGCACACCCGGCGCGTCGCGCGGAACGAGGATCATCGATTGCCGGCGGTGGCGATCGGAGTTCGCGGGATCGGTCTGCCCCATGAAGATGAAGACCTTGCAGCGTGGGTCGTTCGCCCCGGAGATCCACCACTTGCGCCCGCTGACGACGTAATGATCGCCATCGCGTACGATGCGGCTTTCGATGTTGGTGGCGTCGCTCGAGGCCACCCCCGGCTCGGTCATGGCGAACGCCGAGCGGATCGTCCCGGCGAGCAGCGGCTCGAGCCACGCCTTCTTCTGCTCCGGCGTCCCATAGCGCTCGAGCGTCTCCATGTTGCCCGTGTCCGGGGCCGAGCAGTTGAACACCTCCGGCGCCCATGGCACGCGGCCCATCGTCTCGCACAGCGGCGCGTATTCGAGGTTGGTGAGTCCCGCCCCGGATTTCGACTCGGGCAGGAACAGGTTCCACAAGCCTTCGGCGCGCGCTCGCCCCTTGAGCTCCTCGACCAGCGCGACGGGTCGCCAGCGATCGCCCTCGGCAACCTCGCGGGCGTGGCGGGCCTCGTTCGGATAGATGTGCGCACCCATGAACGCGTCGAGCCGTTCGAGGAGCTGTCGAGTTCGGGCCGAGTATTCGAAATCCATTCGCGTTCTCCCAAGCGCTGAAAGCTGCTGCCGGCATCGATGGCGGTCAGCGCCCGCCGAGGAGCCTTTCGACCTGCCGCCAGCCGCGTTCGGCCATGTCGCGCGCGGAGGCGCCGGCCTCGAGCGCGTGCGCGCTCGCCGCGGTGCCGTCGCGTGCGCGGCCCATGATGCCCTGGGCGATGCCGGCGGCGCGGAACATGTTGTAGGCGATGCAGAACTCCCACTCTCCCGCGTCGATCGGTCCGCGGCCGGTCCGGCGGCAGTACGCCGCGACGTATTCGGACTCGGAAGGAATTCCCAGCGCGAGCAAATCGAGCCCCAGCATGCCGCGGAACGTCCCGCCCGGAATGCGCCAGCTCATGCAGTGATAGGCGAAGTCCGCGAGCGGATGCCCGAGGGTCGAGAGCTCCCAGTCGAGCACGGCCAGGATGCGCGGCTCGCGCGGATGGAACACGAGGTTGTCGAGCCGATAGTCGCCATGCACGATCGTGGTTTCGTCACCGGGCGGAACGTGCTCCGGCAGCCATTCGATCAGCCGCTCCATCGCCTCGATGCGCTCGGTCTCGGAGGCCCGATACTGCTTCGTCCATCGCCCGATCTGCCGCGAGAGATAGCCGCCGGTTTTGCCGTAATCGGCGAGCCCGAGCGCGGCGTAGTCGACGCGGTGCAGGGCGGCGATCACCCGGTTCATCTCATCGAAGATCGACCGCCGCTCGCCGGCGCTCATGCCCGGCAGCGCGGGATCCCAGAACACGCGGCCGTCGACGTAATCCATGACGTAGAACGCCGTGCCGATGACCGAATCGTCTTGGCATAGGCAAAACGTTCTCGGGACGGGCACGTCGCTGCCGGCCAGCGCCGTCATCACCCGATACTCCCGGTCCACCGCGTGCGCCGAGGGCAAGAGCTTGCCCGGCGGCTTGCGGCGCAGAACGTAGCGCGTGCCGCCCGCGGTGAGCCGGTACGTCGGATTGGATTGGCCGCCGCGAAACTGCTCGATTGCGACCGGTCCGCGGAAGCCCCGGACCCGATCGCTCAAGTACGCCTCCAGGCGATCGGCATCGACGCGATGCCGCTCCGGCACCGGCATCGTGCCGACGAAGGCTTCCACCGGCCCGCCGACCATGCCGCTCAACCGATGAGATAGCCGCCGTCGACCACCAGGCAGGCGCCGGTCGTGTAGCTCGCCGCCGGGGACACGAGATACAGCACGGCGCCCGACATCTCGTCCGGCTGCGCTACGCGCGCCATCGGCACGTGGGTGGTCGTCATGCGGCGGATGGTTTCGTCCTCGCTGTGGATGAGCGCCGAGGCAAACCTGGTGTCGGTCGCGCCGGGCGCGATCGCGTTCACCCGCACGCCCATCGGCGCGCATTCGCGCGCGAACGCCTTGGTCATGCCGATGATCGCCGCCTTGGTGATGGAGTAGATGCCTTGCCAGTGTCCGGGCACGATGCCGTTGACCGACGCGACATTGACGATCGCGCCGCCGCCGTGCCGCGCCATGAGCTTCGCGGCGAGCGATGACATGAAGAAATAGCCTCGGATGTTCACATCGACGGTCTTCTGGAATGCCGCCGGCTCGGTGTCGACGATCGGTCCGAAATAGGGATTCGCGGCGGCGTTGTTGACGAGAATGTCGAGGTGCCCGTGCTCGGCCTCGATCGCCGCCACAATCGCGCGGATCTGCTCCAGCTCGCCGATGTGGCAGGCGTGCGCCTGCGCCTTGCCTCCGGCCTCACGAATCGATCGCGCGACGCTCTCGCAGCCATCGGCCTTGCGGCTGGATACGATCACGCTGGCGCCGCGGCTCGCCAGCGTGCGGGCGATCGCTTCGCCGATGCCGCGGCTCGCCCCGGTAACCAGCGCGATGCGGCCGTCGAGATCGAACGGTTCGTGGGTCGGCATGCTACGGATGCCCGGCGCAGCGCTACGGCGGCTCGGGTCCCGCCGTTTGAATGTTGTCGAGCGGGATCATACTATCCCACGCGCTGGGCTTCTCCAGGATATCACCCTGCCCGCTCGTCTCGCCTTCGAACGATGCCGGATTTCTGGTCCTCTTGCGGCTACCGCCTGCTCGGCGTGACGCCCGCCGGCCGGCTGTCGGTCGGCGATGCGTTTCTCGCCAGCTTCCTCACCCGCCCCGAGCTCGCCCCGGTCCCCGAATCGTGTGCCGCCGAAAGGGAACTGCATCGAAGCCTGCTCGATGATCCGCGCCGTGCCGTCGCCCCGGCCAAGGTCGAGGCGGTGAGCGATCCGGACGCGCGCGAGAACTACCGGGTCTGGCTGCGCTTCCGCGACCGGCTGCTCGCGGCGCCGGATCTGGAGTCGGCGTACGTCGCGCTGTTCCGGGGAGCCGGCGTCGACGTGCCGCCGCTGTTCGTGCAGCAGCTCACGCAGATCCTGTTGCGCCACGTCCTCGGGGAATCCGCCTCGCCCGTGCAGGCGCGCGCCGCCGAAATGCTCTTCCGCGCTCAGACGGTGAGCGTTCTCGCCGACGGCGCGGTCATGGCGGCGGATGCCGAGACGGTGGAGTGGTTCGCCGGACCGAGCGGCTTCGGCCGCCTGGGCGAGCTGCTGGCGCAGAGCGGCACGCCGGCGCGAACCATCGAGCTCGACGTGCTGTCGGAGCAAAACGCCGCGGCTTACTGGAAGCGCGACGAAAGCCACGACTTCGCGGTGAGCCTCAATCGCGGCGCCGGGGCTCTCGAGGTGCTGTGCCGCGTGCTGGAGCGATGGATCGAGCACTTCCTTTCGGTCCGCGTGGCGATCCGGCCGCGCAGCGAAATCGAGGATTCGCGCTGGGTCTGGCACGTCGGTCTCGATGCCGAAGCGAGCGCGCTGCTCAACGATCTGTACAATCGGGTGGAGGTGGCCGAGGAGCGTCGCGAGCGGCTGCTCTGCCTGTTCGAGCTTACGTTCGCCGACGCCGGCGACATGCTGCCGTCGATCGCCGGCCGGCCGGTGTACCTGGCCATGGCGATGGACCGCGACCGGCGCCTCAAGCTCAAGCCGCAGAATCTGTTGCTCAACCTGCCGCTCGCCCGGCCACAATGAGGAGAAGCATGCTCAAGCATCGCGCTGTGCCCCGTACGTTCGTTCTTTTCACCGCGCTGGTGGTTGCGATCGCGACCTGCCCCGCGGCGCGCGGCGACGCCGCATTGCCGTCGCAGCATCCCTCCGGCGGCGGCCCCGCTGCTTCCGCGGCCGGGACGCCGGGGCTCGAGGCGCTGGCGTGGCTCCGCGGCTGCTGGCTCGGCAGCGTCAACCGGCGCGAATTCCTCGAGCAATGGTCCCCGCCGCGAGGGGGCATGATGGTCGGCTTCAGCCATACCGTGGTCGCGCCCGACGGCCGGAACGCCTTCAAGGCGGAGAACGCTCCCATCGATCCGAACAAGGCGAAGACGCAGGACTTCGAATACCTGCGCCTGGAGCAACGCCCCGACGGCGTGTACTACGTGGCCGTTCCTTCGGGCAGCAAGGAAGTAAGCTTCAAACTCACCGAGGTCTCCGAGGATTCCGGCGCAAAAATATTCACCTTCACCAACGCGGTCGACGAGTTCCCTCAGCGACTGGTCTATCGGCGCGGCAAGGAAGGCTGGCTCTACGCGCAGGTCGCCGGCAAGCCCGGCGGCACCGAACACGACGTCATCTATCCCATGCAGCACGTCGACTGCCTGAGCGATGCGCTGTTGAAGGAATAGCGAGCGATGGCCCCCTCCGGCGAAAGTCGCGCACTCGCCGGGCTCGAGAGGCTGCTCGCCGCCGGCAAGGACAGCGCGCTCCTGCGCTTCGGGCTCGGCAGCGAGCACTTCAAAGGCGGCGACGCGGCGTCCGCGGCCGTGCACTTCCAGCGCGCCATCGAGCTCGATCCGGGTTATTCCGCGGCCTGGAAGATGCTCGGCAAGGCGCTTCTCGCCGCGGGTCGGTGTGACGCTGCGCTCGCGGCGTGGAACGAAGGCATCGCTGCCGCGGCGCGCAAGGGCGATAAGCAGGCGATGAAGGAGATGCAGGTGTTCGCGCGCCGCCTTGCCAAAGGTAGGGGGCAAGAGTAGAGTTTTGCGATGCTGCATTGCAGCATCGCGCGGATACGCCACTCGCGATCCACTCTGCGGTGCGCGTCTTGCCCCATCGCTACCGCCACGCCCGCGGGCCGATGATCGGCGAGCGCGGAGCGCGCTGAAGCGGTATGACTCCCTATCAGAAGCTCCGGCGGCTGGTCATCGGCAAGCCGCTCGATCCGTTGAGCGCGAGCACGCGGCAGCACATCGCGCTTGCGGCCTTTCTCGCCTGGGTCGGTCTGGGCGCGGATGGTCTGTCCTCATCGGCGTACGGGCCGGAAGAGGCCTTCAAGGCGCTCGGCGACCACACGCACCTCGGCTTCTTCATGGCGCTCGCCACTGCCGCCACGGTGTTCGTCATCTCGCTCGCCTACAACCAGGTGATCGAGCTCTTTCCCACGGGAGGCGGCGGCTACCGCGTGGCCACCAGCCTGATCGGTCCGCGGGCCGGGCTGGTTTCGGGCGCAGCGCTCATCGTCGACTACGTGCTCACGATCGCGATCTCGATCGCCAGTGGCGTCGACGCGTTGTTCAGCCTCCTTCCGCCGTCGCTCGGCACGCTGAAGCTCGGCACGGAGCTCGCGCTCGTGACCGTGCTCCTAGTGCTCAATTTGCGCGGCATGAAGGAATCGATCCGCGTGTTGCTCCCCATCTTTCTGGGTTTCTTCGCCACGCATGCCCTGCTCATCGCGTACGGCGTGTTCGGGCACTCGCAGGGCCTCACACGGGTGGTTCCCGACGCGGTGCGCGAGTCTCATACGCTGGCGCGCGACATCGGCTGGGTCGCCGCGCTGTCGCTGTTCCTGCGCGCCTATTCGCTCGGTGGCGGCACCTACACCGGCATCGAAGCCGTCTCCAACAACGTGCAGACGCTGCGCGAGCCGGTCGTGCGCACCGGCAAGCTGACGATGTTCTACATGGCGGCCTCGCTCGCTTTCACCGCCGGAGGCATCATCCTGCTCTATCTGCTGTGGGGCGCCCGGCCGGTCGAGGGCCAGACGCTCAACGCGGTGGTCTTCGGAAGCATCCTCGACAGCATGGGCCTGGCTCGAGGCGCAAGCCGCACCGCGCTGCTGGTCGTGCTCGCGACCGAAGCGGGACTGCTCTTCGTCGCCGCCAATACCGGTTTCCTCGGCGGTCCGCGCGTGCTGTCGAACATGGCAGCCGACTCGTGGCTGCCGCACCAGTTCCGGCACCTGTCGACGCGGCTCGTCACCCAGAACGGCATCGTCATCATGGGCGTCGCGGCGCTGGTGATCGTGCTGTGGAGCCGCGGCAGCGTCGATCTGCTGGTGGTGCTCTACTCGATCAACGTGTTCCTCACCTTCACGCTGTCGCTCGTGGGCCTGTGCGTCTACTGGTGGCGGGCGCGGAAGCGGGACTGGCGCTGGCTGCACCGGCTGGCGTTCTCCGCGGTCGGGCTCGCCGTCACGGCCGGGATCCTGGGCGTGACGGTGGTGGAGAAATTCGGCGAAGGCGGCTGGGTCACGGTGCTGATCACGTCGCTGGTCGTGGCGCTATGCGTGGGCATTCACCGCCACTACGACTGGGTGAAGTCCCGCCTCGCCGAGGTGGACGAGATCTTCAGCGCGGCGCCGTGCCCGAAGGCGGAGCATCCGCCGACGCTCGATCCGGCGGCGCCGACCGCCGTGTTCATGGTCGGATCGAGCCGCGGCGGCGGGCTGCACACCGTGCTGTGGGTGCAACGGCTGTTTCCGGACCACTTCCGCAACTTCGTCTTCATCAGCGCCAAGGCGGTGGACGCGCAGAGCTACGGCGGCGCCCGGGAAATCGACAAGCTCCGGACGGCGCTCGATCGCTCGCTTTCGTTCTACGTCAACTACTGCCACGCCAATGGGCTGGCGTCCGTCGCCCGCTATTCGCTCGGCACCGACCGGGTCGACGAGCTGGTCAGGCTCGCGGAGGAGATCCAGAGAGAATTTGCCAACTGCGTGTTCTTCACCAGCAAGCTCGTGTTCCGCAGCGAGAACTGGGTGACGCGGCTGCTGCACAACCAGACCGCGCTGGCGTTGCAGCGGCGGCTCCATCTCGCCGGGATGCAGATGGTGATCCTGCCGATGCAGCTCTAGCCGTCCGGCCGCGGCGGTGTCGATGCGGCTTTGGACATTCGCTGCCCCACGCTAAGGCGCGGCGTCGCGCACCGTCTCCACGCCGCGATTCGCCAGCGCGTCGGCGCGCTGATTGCCTTCGGTGTCGGCGTGCCCCTTCACCCAGTGCCAGGCGATGTCGTGCTCGCGGGCGAGCCGGTCGAGCTCGAGCCACAGATCCGCGTTCTTAACCGGCTTGCGGTCGGCGGTCTTCCAGCCGTTCCTCTTCCACGCGCCGATCCACGTCTCGATGCCGTTCTTGACGTACTGCGAGTCGGTGTAGAGATCGACGGCCACGCGGCGCTTGAGGCTCTCGAGGGCGCGGATGACCGCCGTGAGCTCCATCCGGTTGTTGGTGGTGAGCGCCTCGCCGCCGAACAGCTCGCGCTCGCGGCCGCTGTACTGCACCACGGCGCCCCAGCCTCCCGGTCCGGGATTGCCCTTGCACGCGCCGTCGGTGTAGATCACCACCGGCGCGCTCAAACGACCCCCACGCTCGCGGCCTCATCGCCCGATTCGGCCGCTTCGCTGCTCCCAAAGGGGGCGCCCGTGCCCTGCGGCGCCTCGACACTGCTCATGCGCCGCGCGACTCGAGCACCTCGGCACATTCCCGCGCCTGGCGCACCGGCGCGGCCAACTCCTTCTTGCGCACGCGGCGCGACCAGGCGGGAGTGATGACGCGCATCCCGAGCACGCGCTTCACCGCGCGCAGGAAATACACCCCGCCGCCGATGGGCCACCAACGATCGCCCGCGCGCTCGAAGAAGTGGAACCGCTGCAGCCACTTCTCCTGCGCGAACGGCGGGATGTAACAGTCGAGCTGGCCGCCCGCGACCTCGAAGCCAAGCAGCGACAGCCAGTCCTTGAGCCGGTAGAGGGCGATGAAGTTTCCCGTCCAGGGCATGGTCTGCTGGCGCCCGAAGTAGCGCTTGGCGCCGAACAGGCTGAAGGGATTGAAGCCCACGATCATCAGTTGACCTTCCGGACGGATGAGGCGGTGCACCTCGCGGAGCAGCTGATGCGGCTCGTCGGTGAACTCGAGCGTGTGCGGCAGCACGATGAGATCGACGCCGTTCTCCGCGAATGGAAGCCAGTGCGGGTCGGCGAGCACCTGGGCCGGCTCCTCCAGGTCGACGGTGAGCCGCGTGTTGATCCGCGAGCCGCGGAGGAACGGGTATTCGGGCAGTCCGATCTGCAGCGCGTGGAAGCCGAAGATGTCCACCACCGTGCGATCGAAGTACGCCAGCTCCCGCGCCATGAGGTAATGGCCGAGCGGCGTCGCGAACCATTCGGCAAGCGTTCCCGTTGACAGGGTCACCGGCGCTGTCGAAGATGCCGCCATGCTCACGATTATCCCGATCCCGGCGTTCGCCGACAACTACATCTGGCTGCTGCGACAGGCCGGCATGGGTGTCGTCGTCGACCCGGGAGATGCAGGTCCGGTGATCGCGCATTTCGACCGCGACGGCCTGCAGCTTGCGGCCATCCTCGCGACGCATCATCACGGCGATCACGTGGGAGGCATTCCGGCGCTGCTTGCGCGCTGGCCGGCGCCTGTATTCGGGCCCGCGCAGGAGACGATTCCCGGGCGCACGCGCGCTCTTCGCGAAGGCGAAGCGATCACCGTACCCGGCATCGAGCTCGAGCTGTCCGTGCTCGACATCCCGGGACACACCGCGGGGCATATCGCGTACGTTGGGCGCTCCCATGCGCCGCCGCTCGTGTTCTGCGGCGATACGCTGTTCGCGGCGGGATGCGGCAGACTGTTCGAGGGCACGCCCGGACAAATGGTTGCCTCGCTCGGCAAGCTCTCCGCGCTGCCCGACGAAACGCAGGTGTATTGCGGTCACGAGTACACGCTGGCGAACCTTCGCTTCGCAGCCGCGGTCGAACCGGCCAACGTTTCGATCGGAGAGCGGCATAGGCGCGAGAAGGCCAAGCGCGAGCGCGGGTTGCCGACGCTCCCGTCCACCATCGGCGAGGAACGCACCACCAATCCGTTTCTGCGTACCGGTGAGCCAACCGTTCGCTTCGCAGCCGAGAAGCATGCCGGCCGCCCTCTCGACGGCCCGGTCGCGGTGTTCGCGGAGATTCGCTCGTGGAAGAACGCGTTCTGAGGCTCCGGCTTGACGCCGTGGCGCGCCGGCACCTACCATCGCCCCGTTTTGCCTGATCGAGCCCGAACCGTAGCGGACCGGACCTCCCTCGCCATCGCGGCGCTCGCGCTGGCGCTGGGCTCGTGCGCGACGACTGCGCCCGTCGCACCGCAGGCGAACCCCCAGGCAACGAGCATCACGCCGGCGCAGCCTCCCCAGACGACCAGCATCGCGCCGGAGCAGCCTCCCCAGGCAAAGAGCGTCGCACCGTCGTCGCCGACCGGCGGCGGGGCGCCGGCGTCGAGCGCCGAGGCGGCGACCGCCGAAGAGCCGATCACCGCGGCGGAGATCGCCGCCGAGCCGATGCCCGCGGTGCCCGAGCCCGCGCCCCAGGCGAGCGACGACGCCGATGAGTCGCCGGATGCGACCGTGGAGCTGCGCTCCGAGTACTCCGACCTCTGGGCGCACATCCGGAACGGCTTTCTGCTGACCGATGTCGACGGTCCGCTGGTCGAGGCCGCCGAGGACTGGTACGCCGCGCGTCCCGACTACGTCGCGCGCATGGTGGAGCGCAGCCGGCGCTATCTGTATTACATCGTGGCCGAGGTCGAGAAGCGCGGCATGCCGCTCGAAATCGCCCTCCTGCCGATGATCGAGAGCGCGTACAACCCGATGGCACTGTCGCGCAGCCGCGCATCGGGAATCTGGCAATTCATCCCTTCGACCGGCAAGCGGTACGGGATGAAGCAGAACTGGTGGTTCGACGAGCGGCGCGACGTGGTCGCCGCCACCGAAGGCGCTCTCGACTACCTGCAGTCGCTTTATGCGGACTTCGGTGACTGGTTCCTCGCTCTCGCCGCATACAACTGGGGCGAGGGCGCGGTACACCGCGCGATCGCCGCCAACCAGAAGCGCGGCAAGCCTACCGACTACTTCAGCCTCAAGATGCCGGCCGAGACGCGCAGCTACGTCCCGAAGCTGCAGGCGGTGAAGAATATCGTGAGCGATCCCGAGCGCTTCGATCTCTCGCTGGCCGACATTCCGGACGCGCCCTACTTCACCGTCGTGCGCGCCAACCGGCCGATCGACGTGAAGGCCGCCGCGGAGCTCGCGGAAATGCCGCTGGACGAGTTCCTGTCGCTCAATCCTCAGCACAACCGTCCGGTGATCGCAGGCGCCGACGAAGCCACCCTGCTCCTGCCCTACGACAAGGCGGAGCTCTTCGCCGCCAAGCTCGAGCTCACCGACCAGCCGATGGTCACGTGGCAGGCGTACAAGCTCAAGCCGCACGAAACGCTGGCCCAGGTCGCGGCCCGCTTCGGGCTCCCTCTGGAGACGCTGCGCACGGTGAACGGCATCGGCGCTCGCGCCAGGGTACCGCCGGGCCACCCGCTACTGGTGCCGACGCAGGCGCCGAACGACGCGACGATCGCGACCCTGCAGAACACCGTCTTCACCAGCGTGCCGAGCGGCCGCACGATTTATCACCGGGTACGCAAGGGCGAGACTGTGTCGTCCATCGCCGCGCGTTACGACGTGTCGACGCATGAGCTCAAGAGCTGGAATGCCGGCCTGGGCGCGAAGCTCATTCCCGGACAGCGCCTTCGGGTCGTAAGCGACGTGCGTCCGGTGAAGAGCAGGAAGTCCAAGCGCGCGCCGGCTCACGCCGGCAAGCCGAGCACGACGGCGGGAAGGGCGGGCGTCACGCAGGCTTCGTCGCCCGCCAAGATGCTTCGGCCCGCCGCTCGCTAGCCGCATCCCAAAACAAAACAGGCGACACTTGCGCGTCGCCTGTTTTGCGGGCCATCGCGATTCTTGCGACGGCCGTTCGGCCGGTAGAAGCTTAGACCTTCTTGGCCCTCTTCTTGGCAGCCTTCTTCTTCTTGGGAGCTGCCTTGCGCTTCTTGGCGACCCGCTTCTTGGCCGCCCTCTTCTTGCCGGTTCTCTTCTTCGCCTTCTTGGCCGCCTTTTTCTTCGCCTTCTTCTTCGCGGTCTTCTTCTTAGCGGTCTTCTTCTTCGCCGTCTTCTTCTTGGCCGCTTTCTTCGGGCCGCCCTTCTTGGCCTTGCGCTTCTTCGCCTTCTTCGGCGCAGCCGGAGCTGCCGAAGGCGCCATGGTCATCATGTCAGCCATCATCTTCAGGTCTCCTGTCTGAGTTGCTGAAACTGTTATCGGTACTACGCTTCAGCGCAGGTTTCGCCGGTTTTGCCTCGGTGTCATCCTGCGTTTAGCAGGGACCCCTTGACAAATCCATTGACACCTGCTGCCTGAATTCTAGCCAAATTTTTTCGAAATACAAGATTTAATTGCGGTTTCAGGTGACGCGCAGCGTCACTGTTGCGAATGTGCACATCGGGCGAGCGCACGCCATTGCGGTGATTTCGCGCGATCGCGCGGGCGTGAACCGCACGCCTCAAGGCAAGCGGGATTCGCGCGCGAACAGTTCGGGAATGCTCTCGCGGCGGCCCACGAGATGCGTCGCGGCGCCGTCGACCATCACTTCGGCGGCGCGGGGGCGCGTGTTGTAGTTGGAGCTCATCGCCATCGCATAGGCGCCGGCCGACAGGATCGCCAGCAGGTCGCCCTCCTGCAGGGCCAGCTCGCGGTCGCGCGCCAAAAAGTCGGCGCTCTCGCACACGGGGCCGACGATCTGCCAAAGCTGTCCGCGTTGCGGCCGCGGTCGCACCGGACGCACGGCGTGCCACGCGTCGTAGAGCGCCGGGCGGAGCAGATCGTTCATCGCCGCGTCCACGACGGCGAAACTGCGCTCCGCGCCGGGCTTGAGGTAGACGACCCGCGTGAGCAGCAGGCCGGCGTTGCCGGTGAGCCGCCGTCCGGGCTCGAAGACCAGTGTCTCGCCACGACCGCGGAACAGAGCCTTGACCATGGCGGCGTACTCGCCGAGGTCCAGCGGCGTCTCATCCCGGTAGCGGATCCCGATCCCGCCGCCCAAGTCGACGTGCTGCAACCGGATTCCCTCGCCGGCGAGCGTGTCGACCAGCTCGAGCAGTTTGCCGGCGGCCTCGCGGTACGGCTCCAGCGCCGTGATCTGGGAGCCGATGTGGATGTCGATGCCGGCCACAGCGATATGCGGCAAGTGCGCCGCGCGCCGATACAGCGTCGGCGCGTCGGCGAAGGCGATGCCGAACTTGCTCTCCTTGAGCCCGGTGGCGATGTAGGGATGAGTCTGCGGGTCGACGTCGGGATTGATCCGAAGGCTCACGGGCGCGCGTCGACCGAGCGCTCCGGCGAGCCGCTCGAGGTGCTCGAGCTCGCTCGCCGACTCGACGTTGAAGCAGCGGATGCCCAGCGCGAGCGCCTGGCGCAGCTCGTCGTCGCTCTTTCCGACGCCGGAGAAGACGACCTTGGCCGGATCGCCTCCCGCGGCCACCACGCGCGCGAGCTCTCCGCCCGATACCACGTCGAAGCCGCTGCCGAGCCGCGCGAAGACGTCGAGTACGCCGAGGTTCGAGTTCGACTTGAGCGCGTAGCAGGTGAGATGCTCGAGCCCGGCGAAGGAGGCGTCGAACGCGCGGTAGGCGCTCTCCAGCGCCGCTCGCGAGTAGACGAAGCACGGCGTGCCGTAGCGGCCCGCGATCTCGGTCAGGGACGCCTCTTCGAGCCACAGTCCACCGTCGCGCTCGGCGAGCGGCGTCACTGGGTCGAATCCTTGGGTGATGGACTCTGCGTTTCCGGCGTCGTATCGGGTGCCTTCGGGGGCAGCGTCGTCGGCGGCACCGCGCCGGGCGGGAGCCCCGTCGGCTCCGGTGCGGTCTTGCCGGGCGGCAGGCGCAAAGGTCCTTTGATGCCGCATCCCGCGAGCATCAGCGTCGCGATGATGATGATGATGGCGATGGAACGAGGTACCATCGGTAGGCTGTACACGACACGCGGTTGCGGCGAGTCTAACACCACGGACCTAACCTGATGCGGGACGAGAGCGCTTTCGTGGCCTTGACCGAGCGCGTGCTGGCGGCAATCGGCGAGGCGATCGATGCCGCCGCGACCGACCTGGACTGGTCCGAGAACGACGGCGTGCTGAGCATCGAATGCGGCGGCGGTCGCATCATCGTCAACCGCCATGTGCCGAACCGTGAGCTGTGGGTCGCGGCACCGTCGGGGGGCTTCCATTTCCAGTTGCGCGACGGCGAGTGGCGCGACACGCGCAGCGGCGAAGAGCTCCGCCCCACTTTGCAGCGGCTGCTCTCGGAGCACGGCGCGGCCCGCGTGGACATTCCCCCGTTGCCCGCCTGACCGTCAATCGAGGAGCGGCGTGAGCGCGTCGAGCCGGCGGCGCTGCTCGCGGTGATCGGGCAGAAGTCTCTCCACCAGCGCCCAAAACCGTGGCGAGTGGTTGAGCTCGACGAGATGCGCCACCTCGTGCGCGACGACGTAGTCGGCCAGCGGCGGCTCGAGCTGCACGAGGCGCCAGTGCAGCCGGATCTCGCCGCGCTCGTTGCAGCTTCCCCACTGGCTGCGCGCGTTCGACAGCCGCACGGCGGGCGGGGCTGTGTCCAGCCGCCGGGCGAACTCGAGCGCGCGGGCGGCGAAAAGCTCGATCGCCTGCTCCTTGAGCCAGCGGCAGACGAACGCGCCGATCTTCGTCGAGTCCCCGGGTGTGGGATGCAGCACGGTGAGATTCAGCAGGTCCGCGGCGATCCTCTCGCGGCGCGCCGCAAACAGCGCCAGCGTGAGCGCGCGGCCGCGATAGAGCAGCGGCGCGCCGGCGCGCCACTCCGTGGGCAGTGTGTCGAGCGGCCGGCTGCGCCAGGCGGCTAGGCTCTCGACGATCCAGCTCGCTCGCTCGCGGAGCGCGAGCTCGATGTCGCGGAGCGCTACCCACCGCGGTGCCCGCACCACCAGTCCGCGCCGATCGATCTCCATGGCGATGGATCGCCGCCGCGACCGGATCAACCGATACTCGAGCGAGGCTCGGTCCAGCGTGATGCGGCGGAGCTTTCCTGCATCCGGCACCGAGGCGCGCGTCACAGTGGCTCCGCGCCGGGCTGCAGCGGATTGCCGAGCCGCGCGACCTCGTCCTCGATCCAGTGCTCAATCCGGCTCATGAGGCCTTGCATGTCGGCGCCTTCGACTTCGACCGGCTTGCCGATCGAGACCGTAATCGTCCCGGGCCGCTTGCCGAGCACGCCCTTGGGCCACAGATAGCCGGCATTGTGCGCCACGGGCACGATGGGCACGCCGAGCGCGATGGCGAGCCTCGCCCCACCGGTCTTGTAGTGCGCGCGCGTCCCCGCGCGAATCCGTGTGCCTTCCGGGTAGATGACGATCCAGAAGCCTTGGGCGAGCCGCTCGCGGCCCTGCTCGATCATCTGCGCCATCGCGTCCTTCCCCGCCTTTCGATCGATGATGATGGGCGAGGCGAGCTTGAATGCCCAGCCGAAGAATGGCAGCGACAGCAGCTCCTTCTTGGCGACGAAGGCGAGCGGCGGAAAGAGAAAATTGAGTGCGAGTGTCTCCCAGGTCGACGAGTGCTTGGACAGCACGATATGCGGCGAGCTGGCGGGAGGAATGTTCTCGGCGCCGACCACGCGGTGCCGGATGCCGCAGATCCAGCGCGCTGCGAAGAGGTTGAGCCGGCACCAGCCGATGATGAACCGGAAGCGCGGCAGCGGCGGCAGCCAGAACGCGAGCAGCACGAGCAGCGCGTAAACTGCGGTGGCGACGGACTGGAACAGCGCGAACGCGAGCGAGCGCAACGCCGACATCGGCCTCAAGCCCTCAGTCGCCGCCGAGGAGCGCCGTCACCGCGAAAGCGAGGTCGGGGAAGATGACCGTGTGCTTGGCGAACCGGCCTTCGCGCAGCGTCTTCTCGCCTTTGCCGGTGAGCACGAGGATCGGCTGTGCGCCGACGGCCTCGGCCGCCTGCAGATCGCGCAGGGAATCGCCGATGCACGGCACGCCGGTCAGGTCGACGCCGAACCGGCGGCCGATCTCGGAGAGCATGCCGGCCTTCGGCTTGCGGCACTCGCAATCGGATTCTGCGGTGTGCGGGCAGAAGAAGACGGCGTCGATCCGACCTCCTACCAGAGCCAGCGCCTTGTGCATCTTGTCGTTGATCGCGATCATCGTGGCCGTGTCGTAGAGGCCGCGGCCCAGTCCCGACTGGTTGGTGGCGACGACCACGCGGAAGCCTGCGTGGTTGAGCCGGGCGATCGCCTCGAGGCTTCCCGGGATCGGCCGCCATTCGTCCGGCGTGCGGATGTACTGATCGCTCTCGTGGTTGATGACGCCGTCCCGGTCGAGGACGATCAGCCGCGCCTGGCGGGTGTGCGGAGCCGGTTCGGAGGCGAACTGGACCATCGAAGGCGCTAAGCGGCGGCGTCCGTCACGCGGCAAGCTTGGAGATGTCGGCGACCTCGTTCATCGCCTCGGCGAGCGCTCGCAACAGGGCGAGCCGGTTGGCGCGCACGGCCCGGTCTTCGGCCATCACCAGCACCTGATCGAAGAAGCGATCGACGGTCGCACGCGCGGAGGCCAGCGACCGCAGCGCCTCGGAGTACTGCCCGTGCGCGACATGGTCGTGCACCACGGGCAGCAGCTTCTGCACCGCGGCGAACAGATCGTGCTCGGCGCCGTCGCCGAACAGCGTCCGGTCGACTGCGGCGGCGGCTTCGCCGCCCGACTTCCTCAGGATATTGACGATACGCTTGTTGGCGGCGGCCAGCGCCTCGGCCTCCGGCAGGCTCCTGAACGCGCGCACCGCCTCGACCCGCGACGGCACCTCGTCGAGCGGCGGACGGATGTCGACGACAGCGTCGACCACCTCGCGCGGAAACGCCGCCGCCAGCTGGTGTCGGTAGCGCTCGAAGACGAATGCCTCCAGGTCATCGATCACCATGGATGAGACCGGCGACGCGAAGGTCCGTGCGGCGTTCTCGAGCAGCGCGCGTAAGCGAAGGCGCAACGGCTCGCCGCTCGATCGCGCCACGAAGCCGAACGCCTCGAAGGCGTCGATCAATCCCAGCGCCGCGCGCCTGAGGCCATAGGGATCCTTGTCGCCGCTCGGCACGAGTCCGATGCCGAAGATGCCGACCAGCGTCTCGGTCCGATCGGCGGCCATCAGTATTGCGCCGGTCGGGTTCTCCGCCCAATCGCACGCGTTCAGCCGGAGCAGGTACTGCGCGCCGATCGCCTCCGCCACCGCGGGCGGCTCGCCATCCTGAAGCGCGTAGCAGCGACCCATGATGCCCTGCAGCTCGGGGAACTCGCCGACCATCTCGGTCAGCAGGTCGGCTTTGGCGAGATGCGCCGCGCGGTCGGCCCAGGCTTCGTCGCCGTCAACTTCGCCGGCGATGTAGCGGGCGATCGAGCGCAGGCGCTGCACGCGGTCGAGCTGGCTTCCGAGTTTGCTGTGATAGACCACGTTGGCGAGCCGCGGTACGCGCGAGGCGAGCGAGGCCTTGCGATCCTGGTCGTAGAAGAACTTGGCGTCGGCGAGACGCGCGCGCAACACCCGCTCGTTGCCGCGGATGATCGGCTGCGGGTCGTGCGCGTCGATGTTGGCGACCAGCAGGAAGCGGTTCTGCAGCCGGCCGTCTGCGGCTTCGAGAGCGAAGTACTTCTGGTTCCGCTGCATGGTCAGTATCAGGCATTCCCGCGGAACCTCGAGGAAGGCCGAATCGAAGCCGCCGGTGTACACCTTCGGCCACTCGACCAGCGCGGTGACTTCGTCGAGCAGGTCGTCGGGCATGATCACGCGCGCCCCGGCTCTCGCGATCTCGAGGCCTTCGACGATCCGCGCCCGGCGCGTCGCGAACGCGGGAACGACCTTCCCCTCCGCCTCCAGAGTCGGAGCGTAGGCTTCGGCGCCCGCGATTTCGATGTCGCCGCGGGCGAGGAAGCGGTGGCCGGAGGTCGTGCGTGCGGCCTCGAGCCCGAGCACCGACACCGGCACGACCGCGCCGCCGTGTAGGGCAAGCAGGCGGTGCGCGGGCCGAACGAACTTGACGTCGTTGTAGTAGCCCGCGGAGGCGTAGCTCATGACCTTGGGGATGGGCAGCGAGGCCACGGCGTGCTCCAACGCGCTTTGCAGCGCAGGCATGAGCGCAGCGCCTCTCGCCAGGGAGCGCAGCCACACGTATTGGGCCTTCGCAGCGGATTCAACGTAAAGGTGGTCGGAGCCATCCCAGACGTCCGGATACCCCGATGCGAGATGAGGACGACCGAGCTTCCGTAGCCTTCCGCGGAGCGCAGCGGAGGGTTTGCCGTCCGGATCCTCGGCCACGGCTCTTGGCATGAGCTTTTCGACGACTTCCTGATCCGGCGCGCGGGACAGCACGGCTTTAATCGATACGGCGAGTCGCCGCGGCGACGCGTAGCACACGGGTTTCGCGTCGAGCGGGACGAGGCCCTCGCCGCGCAGGCTCGCGGCGAGCGCTTCTCCGAACGCTTCACCGAGCTGCCGCAGAGCTTTCGGAGGGAGCTCTTCGGTGAGCAACTCGACGACGAGCGTCTCGCCGCGCGGCTCGCTCATGCAACGCTGCGCCGGAGCTCGGCCGGCAGCATCGGGAAGCCGAGCGCTTCGCGCGATTCCACGTAGGCGACCGCCACCATCCGCGAGAGCGCCCGAATGCGGCCGATGTAGGCCGCACGCTCCGTGACCGAGATCGCACCGCGCGCGTCGAGCAGGTTGAACGCGTGCGCGCCCTTCAGGATCATCTCGTAGCCGGGAAGCGGCAGCTTCGCCTCGAGCAGCCGCTTCGCTTCGCTCTCGAAGAAGGCGAATTGCTCGAAGAGCTTCGGCGCGTTCGACTGCTCGAAGTTGTACCTCGACTGCTCGACCTCGTTCTGGTGGTAGACGTCGCCATAAGTGAGCCCATCCGCCCACACCAGGTCGAACACGTTCTCCTTGCCCTGCAGATACATCGCGAGCCGCTCGAGGCCGTAGGTGATCTCGCCGGTGATCGGATTGCAGTCGAGGCCGCCGACCTGCTGAAAATAGGTGAACTGCGTGACCTCCATGCCGTTGAGCCAGACTTCCCAGCCGAGGCCCCAGGCGCCGCGCGTCGGGTTCTCCCAGTCGTCTTCGACGAAGCGCACGTCGTTCTCCGTGAGGTCGAAGCCGAGCGCCTTGAGCGAGCCGAGGTATAGATCGAGGATGTCGCGCGGCGACGGCTTCAGCACGACCTGGTATTGGTAGTAGTGCTGCAGGCGGTTCGGGTTCTCGCCGTAACGGCCGTCTTTCGGCCGCCGCGACGGCTGCACATACGCCGCGCGCCACGGCTCGGGACCCAGCGCACGCAGGAAGGTCGCCGTGTGCGAAGTGCCCGCGCCCACCTCGATGTCGTAGGGCTGCAGCAGCGCGCACCCCTGGCGCCCCCAATAGTCCTGGAGACGGAGGATCACTTCCTGGAACGTGAGCATCGGTGGGCGAACGCGGCGGAACGGGCCGATCTTACTGGATGATCGGCGACAGGCGCCACCGCCGCGATGCCTCGGCGCAGGACGCAAAATGCCCCGGCGCTTGCACGCCGGGGCATTCGGATGGAATCGGATGGCGGTGCGCTGGGCGCGCAATACCCGAGTTCTACGCTCCCTGAGTGTAGAGACGACGCAGCCGCTTGTGCCCCTTGCGCGGCTGCTGCGCATCGGCCGCCGCGGCGAGTGCGATCGCGTGTTCGCGGGCGAGGCGGCGGAGGCTTCGGGCCAGGCTGCGCCACAGCGCCGTTCCACCCCCGGGGCGGCCGAACGTTGCTACGTATACGGCGGCGAGAGTCCTGGACATCTTGGTCTCCTTCATGCCCGGTTCGACACGCGCCCACTCTAGGACCAGACGGGAAGGACAGGGAGGGAGGAATCCCGGGGCCGGCTGCAGAATATTCACACGGCCCTAGCGTGCAGCGCCGCCCCCGCGACCAGCGCGATCCCTGCCGCTGCGGCAAGCGCGTCGCCGATGCGCGCGTAGGGCGTGGCCCCGGTGCGGCCGGCGATTGAGCCTTCGAGCACGCCGCGCGTGAACCAGGGCAGCCGTGCGAGCTCATTGCCGCGATGGTCGATGATCGAAGTGATGCCGGTGTTGGTGGCGCGAAGCATCGGCCGCGCTAGTTCGAGGGCGCGGAACGTCGCCATCTGCTCGTGCTGCTCGGCGGCAAGCGAACGACCGTACCAGGCATCGTTGGTGACGTTGACCAGCAGCGTGGCGCCGCGGGCGTCGCGGGCCAGCTCGGCGCCGAAGGCGTCCTCGTAGCAGATATCGACCGCGACGCGCTGGCCCGCGACCTCGAGCGGCAGCTGGTCGGGCGGCCCGGGCGTCTGATCTTCGATTGGAATGTGCAGCACGCGGCGGATGAACCAGCCGAAAAGCGGCTTCAAGGGAACCGTCTCGCCGAATGGAACGAGGTGGCGCTTGCGATAGACCTGTGTCGGGGAGCTGCCGAGGCTCGCCACGCTGTTGAAGTAATGGTCTTCTGTCTCCCCGGGCCGGCGCGGCTCGAAGAAGAAAAGGCCGACGAGCACATCGCCGTGGCGAGCGAGCGCGGCGGCGCGGAGCCGGTCGACGAAATCGGCTGGCACCTCGTCGGCGAACAAGGGGAGCGCCGACTCGGGCAAAACGGTGAGGCGTCCCTTGGCCTGCTCCACCAGCGTGCCGTAGATGGCGAGCGTCCGATCCCGGAACCGGGGGTCGAATTTGAGGTGTTGCTCGACGTTGCCCTGCGCCAGGCTCACCGTCACGGGCGCGCCGGCGGGTGCGCTCCACTCGATCAGACGCAGCCCGGCGCCGACGCTCCAGATCGCGCCGATGCCTGCCAGCGCGGCCAGCGCAGACCGCAGGCGCATCGATCGCGCGGCGGTGAGCTGCGCGAGGAACGCCGCCGTCCCCGCGGTCGCCAGGCCGACGAGAAACGCGCCACCGATCGGTGCGTAGCCGGCGAGCGGCGTGTGCGCCTGGGCGTAACCCACGGATAGCCAGGGCATCCCGGAGAAGAGCCAGCTTCGCAGCCATTCGGCGACCGTCCAGCCGCCGGCGGCGATCGCCAGACGCTCCCGGCTCGCCGGTGGAGCGAGACGCGCGCACAGCCACCCGGTCGTCGCGGGAAACAACGCGAGATAGGCGCAGAAGACCGCGGTCGCGAGCCCCGCCAGCGGACCGGGCATCCCGCCGAACGTGGACAGCGCGATGTACACCCACGATACGCCGGCGCCGAACAGCCCCAGGCCGAAGGCCAGGCCCAGGGCGCCGGCGGCGCACGGCGTCTCCGCGCGGCTCCACAGTGCGAATAGCGCCGCCTGGCAGAGAATCGCCAGCGGCCAAAGACCGAGCGGCGCGAAGCCGAGGACCCCAGCCGCGCCGAGGAGAAAAGCCGCGACAGGCTTCGTTCGCCGCGAAGCGAGGAACGCCCTCGATGCAGGTCGCACGTGAGCCGCGATCCCCTCTTGCCCGAGTTTCAGGGCCGATCGGCGTCGGCGCGCGCCTTGGCTTCCGGCGCCGGACGCTCGACCTCCAGCGTGTAAATGCGCCGGCTGTCGGCGCGCACGACCTTGAACCGGAATTGGTCGATCGTGGTCGTCTCGCCGCGCTTCGGCAGCCTGCCGAACGCGTGCAGCACGACGCCGCCGATCGTATGGAACTCCTCCTCGCCGAAGTCGGCTCCGAGCGTCGAGTTGAAGTCCGCGATCTCGGTCTGGGCCTTGACCCGGTAGCGCCCTCCTCCTTCGGGAATGATGTTGTCCTCGGCCTCGTCGAAGTCGTACTCGTCCTCGATGTCGCCGACGATCTGCTCGAGCACGTCCTCGATCGTGATGAGGCCCGATACGCCGCCGTACTCGTCGACCACGATGGCGATGTGATTGCGGCTGGCACGGAACTCGCGCAGCAGCACGTTGAGGCGCTTCGACTCGGGCACGAATACCGCGGGGCGCAGCGTGTCGCGCAGGTTGAATGCCTCGGGATTGGCGTAGTAGCTCAGCAGCTCCTTGGCCAGCAGGATCCCGACGACGTCGTCCCTGTTCTCGCCGACCACCGGGAAACGCGAGTGTCGCGTCTCGATGACGAAAGGGATGAACTGTGCCGGATCGTCGTCGATCGACACCACGTCCATCTGCGCGCGCGGGATCATGATGTCGCGCACCGTCATCTCCGAGACCTGGAGCGCTCCTTCGATGATTGACAGCGCGTCGGCGTCGAGGAGCTTGCGCTCGAAGGCGCCGTGCAGCAGCGCGAGCAGCTCCTCGCGATCTTCGGGCTCGCGGGTCAGGAACGCGGACAGGCGCTCGAGCAGCGTCGGGCGGTCTCTATCGTCTCGATCGGAGGACGGCGTCATCGCTCACGGGGCTGGTAGGGATCGGGGAAGCCCAGCTGCGCCAGGATGGCGCTCTCGCGCGCCTCCATGCGCGCCGCGTCGTCAGGATCCTGGTGGTCGGCGCCCTGCACGTGCAATACCCCGTGGACGACCAGATGCGCGCAGTGCGCCGTCACGGGCTTGCCCTGCGCGGCGGCCTCGCGGCGCAATACCGGAGCGCACAGCACGATGTCGCCTCCGCACGTCCCCCGCTCGTCATCGTACACGAAGGACAGTACGTTGGTTGCCTGGGGCCGTGAACGATAGCGCCGGTTGAGCTCGCGGCCCTCGGCCGCGCCGACGAATCGGAGCGTGATCATCGCGCGCCGGGTCGCCGGCAGGAGCGCCGCTCGGACCCAGCGACGTAGCAAGGCTCGTGCCGGAAGGCCGCGCGGCGCGACGGCGTACTGGACGGTCAGGGAAAGCCGCGTCGGTCCGCGGCTCATCGCTCGCGCCGCCGGGTGGCGGCCGGAGCTTCGTTGCGTTCGCTTTCTGTGGCCTTCTCGTACGCGCTGATGATCCGCTGCACCAGCGGGTGACGCACCACGTCGGCGCTGGTGAAGTCGGTAAAGGCGATGCCGCGCACTTCGGCGAGGATGCGCCGCGCCTCGATAAGGCCGCTCTTCTGTCCACGCGCGAGATCGATCTGGGTGACGTCGCCCGTGATCACTGCCTTGGTGCCGAAGCCGATGCGCGTCAGGAACATCTTCATCTGTTCCGGCGTGGTGTTCTGGGCTTCGTCGAGAATGATGAACGAATGATTCAGCGTGCGGCCGCGCATGTAGGCGAGCGGGGCGATCTCGATCGTGTTGCGCTCGAAGAGCTTGGCGGTCTTGTCGAAGCCCATCAGATCGTAGAGCGCGTCGTAGAGCGGCCTCAGGTACGGGTCGACCTTCTGGGCGAAGTCGCCGGGAAGGAACCCCAGACGCTCCCCCGCCTCGACTGCGGGCCGCACGAGCACGATGCGCTTGACTGCGTCGCGCTCGAGGGCGTCGACGGCACAGGCGACCGCGAGATAGGTCTTGCCGGTGCCCGCCGGGCCGATGGCGATCGTGATGTCGTGCGCCAGGATGTTCTTGAGATACGCGATCTGGTTCGGCGTCCTGCCGTGCAGGTCGGCCCGGCGCGTGCGCAGCACGGGAGAATCGTCGGCGCCGCCGTCGGCGGCAGTCTTGGCGGACGCGCCCGCGCCTCCGGAGAGCTCGATCAAGCCGAGCTGGATGTCGTCGACGGTGAGCGGCTCCTTGGCCTGCCGGTAGAACCGCTGGAGCGCCGCCGCGGCGCGCTCGACCTGCGACGCGCCGCCACGCAGCGTGAAGGCCGCGCCACGCCGCGCGATGGTCACGTCGAGCGCGGCCTCGATCTGCCTTAGGTTCGCGTCCAGCGCGCCGCAAAGGTTGGCGAGCGCGCGATTGTCGAGCGGCGAGAGCTCCAGATCGGCGGTCGCTGGTCGCACGAAGAGATCTATACGCCCGGCCGCACCAGCGGAGCCTTCAGCGCCTCCTCGAGGGTGTTTTCGCATTCGTCGAGGTGGGCGCGCACCTCCTTGGACAGCGTCGGCCTGGTCTTGGCCGACTTGATCAGCGCGAGGAGCTCCTTCGCGTTCTCGCGCTGGAGCGCGCGGGCGTCGGCCTGCATGGTCTGCGTCGGCCGCACGAGCATGCCGGCAACGCGGCGAAGGTACTCGCGTTGCAGATTGCGGCGAAACACGGAGATGTCGCGTCCGGTCCTGAGCTCGCTCCAGATGGCGTATTGCAGAGCGTCGTAGAGCTCGGACAGTCGGAAGCTGCGCGCGGTTCGCGGCTCCCGGTACGCGGCCTCCTCGATGCGGGTCGCCACCGGGTCGCTCATCAAGTGATCGAGCACCGCGCGCTGGATGGAGAACATCCGTCCGGTCAGTGAGATGTCGGGGTTGACCTGGTCGACGTCGCTGTCCTTGCGGAAGCGCTCGAACTGGTTCACTGTGAGCCGCCGGACGAATTCGGGCTTCAGGCGGAAGCTGTCCACCGAGAGCAGACCCTCGGCGATCTGCTTGAGCGCCTCGCGCTGGCGGTCGGCCGCCACGGGGGTGAAGGGCTCCCGGCCGCTGCCCGCGTGATCGCGCAGGTACACGACCCCGCCGACGTACTTCGCCGCGATGGTCATCGCGTTGCCGACCTGGGTGAGTCCGGCGAGGAAATTCCGGCGCAGCATCTCGTAGCTCTCGCCGGCTTTGAGCTCGCGGGTCTGCAGTCGATCCCAAAGCTCGCGCGAGAGCTTGAGCCGCCGTGCCGCGTATTCCAGCGGATCGGCGCCGAGATCGCGGCGGTTCACCTGCGGATCCATGCCCTCCGCGGCGCCGCCGAATCCGGCATCGAGATCATTGCCGAAGGCGAGCTGCGGCTCCGTGCTGCGCGCGGCGATCTTCTCGAGCTCCTCCTTCTCGTGCTCCGGGGCGATCGGCTTGTAGGCGTATTCGATGGCCCAGTAATCGTAGGGACCCAGGCCGTGCATCACGTAGTCGGCCTGCGCCTCGTCGCGCAGCGCCAGGTTGATTGCGTTGTAGTCCATGACGGAGCCGCCGATGCCATGGGTGTGCGTGAACGCCGGGTCGGCGAGCTCCTTCTGGGTGTAGATCGTGGACGCGCGGAAGTTGTGCTGGAGGCCCAGCGTGTGGCCGACTTCGTGGGTCACGACGTCCTTGAGCGTGGCCTTCACGTAGGCTTCCGCTTCCGGGCCGCCGGGATCGATCTCGCCCCGCGCGACGAGCACGTCGAGCGCGAAGGCAAGCTCGTCGAAGGCGACGTCGCCGTAATCGCAGAACGTTTCGTCGCCTGCTGCCGGCAGCCGGCGCGGGAACTGCTCGGACGCCTGGCGGCGGGTGAGGCGCGTCCAGCCGTCCTCGATCTCGATGTCGGCGTCGAGAATCTCGCCGGTGCGCGGGTCGGCGACGGCCGGCCCAATCGCGAGCGCGCCCGGCTCGTCGCGCACGACCCAGCGCACGGAGGAGTGGCGTCCGTCGGCGGTGTCGAAGTCGGCGTTGTCGGGCTGCATTTCCACCTTGATCGCGTCCTTGAAGCCGATCTTCTCGAACGCCTTGTTCCACTCGAGAATCCCGGCCTTGACCGTTTCGCGGTATTTCTCCGGGACGTTGCGATCGAGCCAGTAGACGATCGGCTGCTTCGGCTCGGAGAGCGCCGCGGCGGGATCCTTCTTCTCCAGCCGCCAGCGCTTGACGTAGTACACGTCGGGAAAGGCCGCGACGTCGTCCGAGAATTCGAAGCGGTGGGCGACGAAGTGACCGAGACGATCGTCGGCCACCCTTGGATGCATCGGCTCGGGCAACGGCGTGAGGCTGTAGTAGTAGCCCAGGAACAGGCTGCGCAGATCCTCGAGGTGGGCCGGAGGCGCGACGTACGGCGTCGCGGGATTGTGCTGGAGCGGCGGCGCGGCGATCCGCGGCACCGAGTAATGCGCCGAGACCGCGAATCCGACCATATCGTCAGTCGCTCGCGACGCGACGATGCTCGAGTTGCGTGCATCCAGCGCGTACGCCATGCGGTAAGCGGTATCGAGCGCCGTCGTGCCGCCAGGAATGTCGGTGAGGAACAACGCGTTCGCTTCGACCAGGACCGACTTGCGCTCCGGATGCGGCTGGCTCGCGACCGGCACCGACGCCAGCAGGCTGTCGCTCGTCGACTCCTCCACCGCGCGGGCAAGCGGCGTGCCCTGGGCGGCGAAGAACTGCGTGTTCCTGGCGAGCATCTGGACCAGGTTGCCGAGGCGATGGAACTCGACGATGTACGAGCGCAGCATCGGGCTCACGAACGGCTCGCGCTGGCCGATGCCTCGAGTGCGATTGACGTGCAGGAAGAACGGGCGGTCGAACTGATCCGGCTTGATCTCGAGCCAGGTCTTGTCCTCCTTGGTGTAGAGGTTGAACAGCCCAGGCTGCTCCTTGGCGTCCTTGACGACGTCGGCGAAGGGCTTCTGCTGGTTCGCCGCCGCAGCTGCGGCCGCGGCGGCGGCCGCGGCGACGGCGGTCGTGCTGCTGGAGCGACTCGCTGCGCCGTTCCCGTTCGAGTGCGCGGTCGAAGCGTCGCTCGCGGCGGCGTTGCCGGCCATGGCGGCGGTCGCGGCGACTGCGGCCGCGGTCACCGCCGCGGATTCGGGCGCGGGCGCCGTGGTGGCGCAAGCCCCGATGAATACGGAAAGCGCGACGCTCAGGAGCGCGCCGCGCAGGTCAGTCAATTCGCGTTCAGACATCGTCTACCTCGTCGAAGCATCAAAATGCGCGGAGCTCGCGTGCCGGCGATCCGCGCAACGGGCACAGACTGCTCATCGCGCCGGGAGTTCACCGGCGAGCGAGTGCGGGCGGGCCGCGGCGATCCACACATCGACGTAGCGTCCGATCAAGCCGGCGTCGCCGCGGAAGTTGACCACGCGGTTGTTCTCGGTGCGGCCGCACAGCTCCTGCGCATCGCGAGCGGCTCTTCCCGTGACCAGCACGCGCTCCAGCCCGCCGACCATGCTTTCGCTGTGGGCGCGATAGCCGGCTTCGATCACGTTCTGCAGCCGGGCGAGCCGTGCCTGCGCGGCGGCGACGGGGACCTTATCGGCGAGGCCGGCCGCGGGCGTGCCGGGACGGGGACTGTAGAGGAAGCTGAAGCTGCCGTCGAAGCCGACCTCCTCGACGAGCCGCATCGTCTGCTCGAAATCGCCTTCCGTCTCGCCCGGGAAGCCGACGATGAAATCCGACGACAGCGACAGCTCCGGCCGGATCGCGCGCAGCCGGCGCACGATCGACTTGTATTCGAGGGCGGTATAGCCGCGCTTCATCGCCGCCAGCACGCGGTCGGAGCCCGACTGCACCGGCAGGTGCAGCTGCGAGACGAGCGTGGGAATCCTGCCGTAAGCCTCGATCAGCCGGCTCGTCATCTCCTTCGGGTGCGAGGTCGTGAAGCGGATGCGCTCCAGGTTCGGAATCTCGGCCAGATACTCGAGCAGCGTGGCGAAGTCGGCGGTCCCGGCGTGGGCGCTCATCCTGCCGCGGTAGGCGTTGACGTTCTGGCCGAGCAGGGTGACTTCCTTCACGCCCTGGTCGGCGAGGTCGGCCACTTCGGTCAGCACGTCGTCGAACGGGCGGGAGACTTCTTCGCCCCGGGTATAGGGGACGACGCAGAAGGTGCAGTACTTGCTGCAGCCTTCCATGATGGAAACGAAAGCGCTCGGCCCCTCGACGCGCGGCGGCGGCAGGTGGTCGAACTTCTCGACCTCGGGGAAGCTCACGTCGACCTGCGGCCGGCCGGTCGTGCGCCGGCGCGCGATGAGCTCCGGCAGACGGTGGAGTGTCTGCGGCCCGAACACGACGTCGACCTGCGGCGCGCGGCGCACGATCGCCGCGCCTTCCTGGCTCGCCACGCAGCCGCCGACGGCGATGATGAGCCCGGGCTTGGCCGCCTTGAGGCCCCGCACCCGCCCCAGGTCGTGGAACACCCGCTCCTGCGCCTTCTCGCGCACAGAGCAGGTGTTGAACAGGATGACGTCGGCGTCCTCCGGCGCTTGCGTCAGCTCGAAGCCCTCCGCTTGGTGCAGGACGTCCGCCATCTTGTCCGAGTCGTACTCGTTCATCTGGCAGCCGAAGGTGCGGATGTACAGCCGGGGCGTCACTTCGAGGGCGGAAGGGGTCCAGCGCGCGGTGGAAAGGGGGCGGGGATTATAGCAGCTTGGAGCGGCCCGAACCGGGCGCGGAGGCGGACGGGTCAGTCGGGCGCGAAGGTCGCGCCGCGCGGGCCGGGCAGCGCGCGCAGCCGCACGCCGTAGAGCTCGGATAGCCGCTCGGCGGTGAGCAACGCTTCCGCGGCGCCGGCCACTGCCGTGCCGCCCGAGAGCAGCAGCGCCCGGTCGCAGTAGCGCAACGCCAGATTGACGTCGTGCACGACCATCACGACGCCTTTGCGTTCGGCGCGCACGATGGCGAGCAGGCGGTCGAGGAGCGCGAGCTGGTGCGCGAGGTCGAGATGCGATGCGGGCTCGTCGAGAAGAAACAGCGCCGGCTCCTGCGCGAGCAGGGCCGCCAGCGCAACGCGGCGCCGCTCCCCGCCCGACAGCGTGGCGATCGTGCGTGCCTCGGTGCCGGGCATGTCCGTTGCGGCCAGCGCGTCGCGGGCGATGGCGAGGTCGCGCTCGCCTTCCCACTGCCAGCGCTCGAGATGCGGATGGCGGCCGACCAGCACCGTCTCGAGCACGGTCGCCGGGAAGGCGTCGCTGTCATCCTGCGGCAGCACGGCGCGCAGGCGCGCGATGTCGCGCCGCGCGAGGGTGGCCAGTGGCCGGCCCGCGAGCTCGATCACGCCCGAGTCGGCGGCCCGCAACCCGGCGAGCGTGTGCAGCAGCGTGGTCTTCCCGGCGCCGTTACGGCCCAGGATCGCCCAGCATTGGCCGGGCTCGACGCTGAAGTCGAGCCCATCGCAGATGCGCTGCCCCGCGATCGTGACGCGCAAGCCGCGCGCGGCGAGCAGCGGCGCCGTCACCGCGACGCGCTCCGGCGCAGCAGATAGACGAACACCGGGACGCCGACGAGCGCGGTTACCACGCCCACCGGCAGTTCGGTCGGAGCGACGAGACGCCGGGCGAGCGTGTCGGCGAAGGTGAGCAGCGCGCCGCCGGCGAGCGTCGAGGCCGGCAGAAGCACGCGCTGATCGTTGCCCAGCACGAGGCGCACGGCGTGCGGGACGATCAAGCCCACGAAGCCGATCGCGCCCGCAGTGGTGACCGCTGCCGCGGTGAGCAGGGAGGAGAGCGTGAACAGCAGCCACGGGAGCCGGGCAACGTCGACGCCCAGCGCCGCGGCGACCGTCTCGCCGCGAGCGAGCGCGTTCAAGTCGCGCGCGAAGGCGAGCGCGAGAAGCAGCGTCACGCCGAGGACCGCGAGCGTCGAGCCGGCGAAGAGCGGCGCCGAGAGGTCGCCGATGAGCCAGAACAGCATGCCGCGCAGCTGCGCCTCGGGGGCGACCGAGAGCACGAGTGCCACGACGGCCCCCCAGCCGGCGGCGATCACCACGCCGGTAAGAAGCATGCGTATCGGCGACCACGGGCCGGTTCCGCGCGCCAGGGCGAAGACGAGTAGGGTGGAGGCAAGTGCTCCCGCAAACGCGCCCGCGGAGACGAGCCATCCGACGGCACCGGCCAGCATCATCGCGAGCGCGCCCACGGCGGCGCCGCCCGAGACACCGAGCACGTAGGGATCGGCGAGCGCGTTGCGCAGCAGCACCTGCAGCAGCGCGCCGGCGAGCGCGAGGCAGCCGCCCGTGGCGAAGGCGGCGACAGCGCGCGGCAGGCGAAGCTCGCGCACGATCGTACGCTGCGCCTCGTCCCCGGAGGCGAAGAGCGCCCGCACCACGCCGGGCAGATCGATCGGCACGCTGCCAACCGACAGCGCGACGGCGAAGGCGACGATCGCGATGGCCAGGAGCGCCAGTGCGGGCACCGCGAACGTCCGTGGCATCGTGCGAGCGCGAATTCAAGACACGGCGAAAACGAGCCGCCGCGGGCGACGATTATAGCGGGCGCGCCCGTGGCCTATAATGGCGAGCCCGGGCGGCGTCGCGCGGAGTCGTTTCGCTCCGGTACGGTCCAACGCCACATGAGCAAAGCCTTCACTCGCGAACAGGACGCCGCGCTCGACGACGAGGTCGATACCGCGCCGGCGCTGCCGGCCGGCGGCCGCAACTACGTGACTCCCGGGGGCTTCGCGCGCCTGAAAGCGGAGCTCTCCCAGCTGGTGGAGAAGGAGCGGCCGGCAGTTGTCGCGGCGGTGGCGTGGGCGGCGAGCAACGGCGATCGTTCCGAGAACGCCGACTACATCTACGGCAAGAAGCGCCTGCGCGAGATCGACCGTCGCATTCGCTTCCTCGTCGGCAGGCTGGACCGGGCCGAGGTCGTCGATCCCGTGGCGCGACGCGAAGCCGATAACAGCGACCAGGTCTACTTCGGCGCCACGGTCACGGTTTGCGATTCGCGCGGCCGCGAACGGACTCTGAGCATCGTCGGCGTTGACGAGATCGACGCCGCGCGCGGCTACATCAGCTGGATGTCGCCGCTCGCCCGCGCGCTCATCAAGGCACGCGAGGGCGATACTGTCACTCTGCGCAGCCCGGGCGGAGTCGAGCTTCTGGAGATCGTGGAGGTGCGCTACGAGTCGCTCGATACCGGCTGACGCGGCGCTTCGCTCGCGACGGTTGACGGCGCCGAAACGTTCCGCCTATAGTGCCTCATGGACTCCGATCTCGCCGCTCTCGAGCAGAAGCTCGCGAAGCTCCTCGCCGATTATCACCGCGCTCGCGCCGAGAACGAATCCCTGAAGCGGGAGCTGGCGCGCGCGCAGGAGCAGTTGAAGTCGCTGACCGGACGAATGGCGGCCGCGACCACGCGTCTCGACTCGCTGCTGCAGCGGCTGCCCGAATCGGCTTCCTGATGGAGGATCGCTCGCTCACGCTCGACGTGTCCATCCTGGGACGCGAGTACCGCGTGGCCTGCAAGGAGTCCGAGCGCACGGAGTTGATGCAGGCGGTGGCCTACCTCGACCGGCGGATGCGCGAGATCCGCGACGCCGGCAAGGTGGTCGGCAGCGAGCGCATCGCCGTGATGGCGGCACTCAACATCGCGCACGAGCTTCTCGGTGGGCGCAGCGCCGGAACGGGCGGTTTTGACAGCTCCGGTATTCAGCGTAGAATTTCCGCGATGCAGACAGCCATCGATCGCGCGATGGCGGAGCAGGACAAGCTGTTCTAGGAGGAGGTTGCAGTCCTGCGGCAACGGTCGTCCCCTGCGGTGTTCGAACTGGCCATAGACTCTTTGGACCAATGCTGCGTTAGCGAGGTTGCCGGAGCCTAAGCGGATCGGTGTGCGCTCCCTACGCGGAAGCGCCTGATGATCCCGGCAGGCGACCCTCTTGAACCTAGGTTCAAGATGACGGTCAGCACGGCACAGGCGGGGGGCCTTATGAAGGAAGCGCGGCGCCGCTCGAACGGCGCCGCGTTTGTTTTGTGGCGAGCGCGGATCTCTGCCGGAACGACGACGAGAGCGAAGCGGGCCATCGCGAGTGCCCGGGTCAAAACCATCCCCACGCGGCAGGCGACGTGTTGCAGGCGTTCGGGCGGGCCGAGGCGTCTGACGTCGGGGCTGAACACGCAGCCTTGAGATCCTCGTGGCCGTCGTGACTTACACGCCGTTCATCATCGTCGGCATGCCCCGCACCGGATCGAACCTTCTGTTCACGACCATTCAGCAGCACCCGGCGATCTCGGCCTATTCCGAGCTGTTCCATCCCATGCTCGGTGAACGCTCCGGCCGGCACGCCATTCGGTGCGATGGGGCGGCGCTGTATTTCGACGGCACTGCCGATCCGATGGACTTTCTCAAACGATGGGTGTGGACCGACGGCGCTGGCGATCGCCGCGCGATCGGCTTCAAGATCTTCGCTGAATACCTCCGGGGCAAGTCCACCACCGGCCTGCTGGAAAGATTGAAAGAGGAGGTGCCGGGACTCCATGCCCTGCACATGGGGAGAGCGAACTACTTCGACGTCTTCGTGTCGAGACTGGTCGCCACCAAGACCGGGAGCTGGATCAGCTATCGGGGAGACGCGCCTTCCGGCGATCCGATGGCCGATCTGCGTCTGCTGATCTCACCGGAGGCCGCAACGCGGTTCTTTCGCGCGATGGAATGGGCCGACGCATATATCGAGAGGCTGTTTCTCGGAGGCCCCTATCTGAGGGTCGACTATGAGCGCCTGGCGCAGAATGTACAGGCGCAGGCAGACGCGGTGTTCGATTACCTGGGAGTCGGAAAGAGCCCCGTCGAGACGACGATCCGGAAGCAACTCACCGTCCGGAAAGAAGACCTGGTCGTCAACTATCACGAGCTCAGGCGGCACTACTCCGGAACGCCATACGAGTCGTTTTTCGTCGTCCAGGGCGATGCGCCGGCTTGCGGCGGAACGGCCACGGTCCATTCGACCGGACGATGGAATGGCCATGCTCCGGGCGGGAATCCTTCTTCGCGATCCGTGGAATGGCTCGACGAGGCGATTTCCTCCGCCGTAGACGGCGGTCTAATCCCGGCACAGTCGCCTCAGGCCGTACCGAACCTGCACACTTTTCGCCGGGCTGAGCCCGATGTGCTCGGAACGCTGTCCAGATCGACCGCCGCGCGCGGGGATCTGGAGGTGGTAAACGGCGTCGGCGTCGCAGCGTGCGCCGCTTTGACTCTGGCGTCCGGAACGGCGGCTTTCTTCCGCGGTTGGTCCTGTCGGACGGAAGCGGTCGACGCACCGGTAGAAAGCCGGCATTTCTTCCTCCAGCGCCGCGATGGGGCGGTGCGGTACTATGCGCACGTGCGATCACACGTCCAAAGGGATGACGTGGCGGCCGCGGTGACGTTGCCGGATCGGATGAGGCAGTTCAGCGGATTCCACTTCGTTGCGGACCTTCGGCAGGTCCCGCCAGGTCGATACCGTCTGGGCGTGGCCCACAAGGCCGGCAACGTCCGTTATGAATTCGTATTCAAGCACAAGCTCATCATCGTCTCGTAGCCAAGAGCCCTTCGCCGGCGCGGGACCGCCGAACCTTCATGCGCTACTGGCTGATGAAATCCGAGCCGAGCGAGTTCTCGATCGACGATCTCGCCAGAGCACCCGGCCGGACGACGGCCTGGTACGGCGTGCGCAACTACCAGGCTCGCAACTTCATGCGCGACCAGATGCAGGTGGGCGATCTCGCCTTCTTCTATCACTCGAGCTGTCCCGAGCCGGGAATCGCAGGGATCGTCCGAGTGAGCAAGCCGGCCTACCCTGACGCCTCGCAATTCGACCGCAAGAGTCCGTACTACGACGCCAAGGCGACGCGCGCGTCGCCGCGCTGGCTCAATGTCGACGTGACGCTGGTCGAGAAGACCAGACTGGTTCCGCTCGCGGAGCTCCGCGCGAGAACCGAGCTCGCCGGCTTGCGCGTGCTCCAGCGGGCGAACCGGCTGTCGATCACCCCGGTCGATCCGAAGGAGTGGAAGTTCATCACCGGCACGCTACTCGGGACCTAGGGATCCGCAGCGCGACCGGCCGTGTACTGGCAGCTCCTCCCGCTTCTACTCGCGATCGGCTGCATCGTCGGCTTCCTCGCCGGCCTTCTGGGCGTGGGCGGGGCAATGACCATGATCCCCGTGCTCACGGCGATCTTCGCGCGGGAGGGCTTCCCGCCGGAGCACGTCGTGCACATCGCGATCGCCACTTCACTCGCCACGATCCTGTTCACGTCGCTCTCCAGCATGCGAGCGCACGCGCGGAGGGGCGCAGTGCTGTGGCACGTCGTCTGGGGGCTGTCGCCGGGGATCGTGGTGGGCTCGTTCGCGGGGCCGCAGATCGTGGCGCACATGTCCGCTGCGCTCGTCGCCGGGCTGTTCGCCGCGTTCACGGGCGTGGCGGGAACGCAGATCCTGCTCAACCGCGAGCCCACGGCGGCGCGGGAATTGCCCGGCCGGCCCGGTCTCTTCGGCGTGGGTGCCGCGATCGGGGTCGTCTCCAGCATGGTGGGCGCAGGCGGGGCGTTCATCTCGGTGCCCTTCATGATCTGGTGCAACGTGCGGGTGCACAACGCGGTGGCGACCTCCGCGGCCATCGGCTTCCCGATCTCGGCGGCAGGCACGCTCGGCTACGTCGTCGCAGGCCTGCAGCAGCCTGCGCTGCCTCCTTTCACCGTCGGCTACGTCAACCTGCCGGCGCTTGCCGGGATCGTCGTCGCCAGCATGCTCACGGCGCCCGTTGGAGCGAGGCTCGCGCACCGCTGGCCCGTCCTGAAGCTTCGGCGCGCCTTCGCCTTCCTGCTCTTCGCGATCTGCGGCTACATGCTGTGGAAGGCCGCGAGCTTCGCCGGGCTCGCGGCGTAGGGACTCCGGCGAGCGACGCCGGCCGCCTTCAGGCGCCGTCGCGGGCGTACCTCTCGCGCAGCACCTTCTTCTGCACCTTGCCCATCGCGTTGCGCGGAAGCGCTGCCACGAAATGCACGCGCTTCGGTACCTTGAAGCCCGCGATCTCGCCCCTGAGCGCGTCGATCAGGCCAGCCTCGGTGAGCGAGTGGCCGGAGTGCGCCACGACGACCGCGGTGACCGCTTCGCCGAAATCGGGATCGGGAACGCCGATGACCGCCGATTCGGCTACACCCGGCAGCGCGTCGATCTTCTCCTCGATCTCCTTCGGGTAGACGTTGAGCCCGCCGCTGATGATGAGGTCCTTGGCGCGCCCGGAGATCTTCAGGTACCCGTTGGGAAGCCATTCGCCCATGTCGCCGGTACGGAAGTAGCCGTCGGCCGTGAAGTCCTCCTGGGTCTTGTCGGGCATCCGCCAATAGCCGCCGAAGACGTTGGGTCCCTTGACCTCGACCGCGCCGACCGCTCCGGGCGGGCACGGATTGCCGCTGTCGTCGACGATGCGCACCGAGACGCCGGGCAGCGGCGGCCCGACGCTTCCCGCCACGCGCTCGCCGTCGAGCGGATTGGCGGTATTCATTCCGGTCTCGGTCAAGCCATAGCGCTCGAGGATCGTATGGCCGGTGCGGTCGTGGAACTGCGCGGACGTCTCGGCCAGCAGCGGCGCCGAGCCGGAGACGAACAGCCGGATGGTTCGGCAGGCGCTGCGATCGAAGCCGGACTCCGCCAGCAGCCGCGTGTAGAACGTCGGCACGCCCATCATGACGGTGGCGTGCGGCAGGTGGCTGGTCACTTCCGTGGCGTCGAACTTCGGCAGCCAGAGCATGCGGCTGCTCGACAGAAGCACGCAGTGGCAGGCCACGAACAGGCCGTGCACGTGGTACACCGGAAGCGCGTGCAGCAGCACGTCGCCGCGCGTAAAACCCCACTGCTCGACTAGCGTCAGCGCGTTGCTGGCGAGATTGCGATGCGACAGCACCGCGCCTTTCGAGCGTCCGGTCGTGCCGGACGTGTACAGGATCGCCGCGGGCTCGTTGGGCCCGCGCGTCACCGGGTCGAAGGCGTTCGGCTGCGCCTGCGCGCGCTCGAGCAGCGTGCCTCCCGAAGTGTCGAGCGTGAGCACCGTCGCCTGTGGTCGCAGCGCGGCGACGCCGGGCTCCGTTTCCGGCCGGCAGACGATGACGGCCGGCTCGGCGTCGCCGAAGAAGTACGCGAGCTCGCTCTTCTGGTAGGCGGTGTTGAGCGGCAGGTAGACGAATCCGCCGCGCAGGCAGCCAAGGTAGAGCGCGAGCGCCTGCCAGCACTTGTCGACCTGCACCGCCACGCGATCGCCGGGCTTGCACCCCGCGTCGGCAAGCGCGTGCGCGATCCGCGCCGAAGCGGCGTCGAGATCGTCGTAGTGGATGACCGGGCCCCCGGGGATGAGGATGCACGGTTGCCCGGCTTCCTCGGGGAAGTGGCTCCGCAGCAGTGCGAAGAGATTGGCGTTCATGAGGGGCGCGTCGGCTACAATTGTACGATTCCAGGAGGCTCACGTTTCTCGCGCGATGAAACTGCCGGCAACGATGCGCCATGTCGCGGCACGCGAGCCGGGGCCCCCCGATGTACTCGGCCTGGTGGAGGCGGCGCTGCCCGCGCTGCGCTCGGGCGAGGTGCTCGTACGGGTCGCCTATGCCGGGGTCAATCGGCCGGATTGCCTGCAGCGCGCCGGCGGATATCCACCCCCTGCCGACGCCTCTCCCATCCTCGGACTGGAAGTGGCGGGGACCATCGCCGCACCGGCGAGCGGCGTGGGAAGCTGGCACGTCGGCGACCGTGTGTGCGCGCTGACGCCCGGCGGCGGCTACGCCGAATACTGCACGACGCCGGCCGACTACTGCCTGCCTGTGCCCCGCGGCCTTTCGCTGCTCGAGGCGGCGAGCCTGCCGGAGAATTACTTCACCGTCTGGCACAACGTGTTCGAGCGCGGCGCGCTCAAGCAGGGCGAAACGCTGCTGGTCCACGGTGGCTCGAGCGGCATCGGGCTTGCCGCCATTCAGCTGGCCAAGGCCTTCGGCGCACGAGTGATCACGACCGTGGGCAGCGCGGAGAAGGCCGAAGCGTGCCGCCGGGCCGGCGCGGATCACGCGCTCAACTATCGCGAGCAGGACTTCGTCGCCGAGGTGGCGGCGATCACCGCCAAGCGCGGCGCCGACGTCGTGCTCGACATGGTCGGCGGCGACTACATCGAGAAGAACCTCAAGTGCCTGGCGATCGACGGTCGAATGGTGCTGATCGCCTTTCTCCGCGGCAGCCGCGCCGAGATCGACTGGCGGTTCGTCATGCTCAAGCGGCAGACGATCACCGGCTCCACCATGCGGGCGACTCCGCACGAACGCAAGGCGGCGATCGCGCGTGCCGTGCGCGAGCGCGTCTGGCCGTTGTTCGAGGCGGGGACGGTCAAGCCGGCGATCTACCGAGTCTTCCCCCTGGCGGAGGCCGCTGCCGCGCACGCCCTCATGGAGTCGTCGCGGCACATCGGCAAGATCATGCTTGCCGTGCGTCCGTAGGCGCCGATTTGTCCGCGGCCAATGAGCGAATGAAATTCGGTCCTACGCGTCAGATCAATCCCGCGCCCCGCGCCCAGCGGTACTTGGCTCCTAGCACCGCGACTGGCATCTCGGTGGTATACGGATACGCGGGAATGCCGTGGTCGAACAGATATTCCGAAGCTTCCTCGACTTCCACATCTCCCGCGAGAGAAGCGACGATTGGCTTGTGGATGCCCTTGCGGCGCATGTCCTCGATCACCTCCACCATGGTCTTGGCAAACACCATCGGCGGCGTGATGATCGTGTGCCAGTAGCCGAGGATGAGTGCGTGGATGCGCTCATCGGTCAAGCCAAGCCGCACCGTCTCCTGATAGGTCTTCGGCGGCTGGCCTCCGGTGATGTCGACCGGGTTACCCGCCGCTCCGAACGGCGGGATGAACTTGCGGAAGGCGGCGTCGAGATCCGGCGGCATCGGCATGAGGCTAAGGCCGTTGTCGACGCAAGCGTCGGAGAGCAGCACGCCGGAGCCGCCCGCGCCGGTGATGATGACTACGTTCTCGCCCTTGGGCGTGGCGAGGACGGGTAGCGCGCGCGCGTATTCGAGCAGGTCGCGCAGGCCCATCGCCCGGATCACGCCCGCTTGCCGCAGCACGTCGTCGTAGACCTTGTCGTTACCCGCGAGTGCGGCGGTATGCGAGCTCGCGGCCTTGGCCCCCATCGCCGTGCGCCCGGCCTTGAGCACCACCACCGGCTTCTTCTTCGACACGCGCCTCGCGACTTCGGCGAACGCGCGTCCGTCCTTCAGGTCCTCGAAGTGCTGGGCGACGATCTTCGTGTTGTCGTCCTGCTCGAAAAACGTGAGCAGATCGTCCTCATCGAGGTCCGATTTGTTGCCCAAGCCCACGATGGCTGACACGCCCATCTTGGCGGAGCGCGAAAACCCGATGATGGCCATGCCGATGCCGCCGGACTGCGACGACAGCGCCGCGCCGCCCTTGAAGTCGTACGCGGTGCAGAACGTCGCGCACAGGTTCTTCCAGGTGTAATAGAAGCCGTAGATGTTGGGCCCCATCAGCCGCACGTTGTATTTGCGCCCGATCGCCTGGATCTCCTTCTGGCCCTCGACGTTGCCGGTCTCGGCGAAGCCGGAGGGAATGAGCACCGCACCGGGAATCTCCTTCTCCCCGACCTCGACCAGCGCCTTGGCGACCAGCGGCGCCGGAATGGCGAATACCGCGACGTCGATCTTGCCGGGCACGTCCTTGACGCTCTTGTACGCCCTGCGGCCGAGGATCTCTGCAGCGCTCGGGTGGATCGGGTAGATCTGCCCCTGGTAGCCGCCATTGATGAGATTCTTCATCACCGAGTTGCCGATTTTGCCGTCCTCGCTGGAGGCGCCGATCACTGCCACGGCGTCGGGCTTCATGATGCGGTTCATCTGCCGGACGATCTCTTCCTGGCTGGGGCGATAGCGCGCCGGCGCGGGATTCCAGTCGCAGACGATGCGCACGTCGGCAGCCGTCGCGCCCTTGGACGTGGCGAACACCGGGTTCAGATCCATCTCGCTGATCTCGGGAAAGTCGGCGACGAGTTGCGACACCGTATGGATGACATCAGCCAATGCATCGCGCGAGACCGCTATGGCACCGCGCACGCCCTTGAGGATAGGCGCCGCGGCAATGCCGTCGAGCATGCCGAGCGCGTCCTCCTTCGATGCCGGCGCAAGCCTGAAGGTGACGTCCTTCAGCACCTCCACCAGCACGCCGCCGAGGCCGAAGGCGACGAGCTTGCCGAAGGAGGGATCAGTGACCGCGCCCACGATCACTTCCTGACCGCCGGCGAGCATCTGCTGCACCTGCACGCCGTGAATGAGCGCCTTCGCGTCATGCTTTTTCGCGTTGGCCATGATCGTGTCGAAGCCTCTTTGCGCCTCTTCTGCGGTTTTGACCCCGACAATCACGCCACCGGCTTCGGTCTTGTGCAGGATGTCGGGAGAGACGATCTTGAGCACCACCGGAAAGCCGAGCGACGAGGCCAGCTTCGCCGCGTCTGCCGCCGACGTGGCGACACCCTCCCTCGGCACGGGAATGCCGTAAGCGTCGCAAACGGCCTTGCCTTCAGGGGCGGTCAACGAAGCGCGGCCTTCCGCCTTGACGCTGTCGAGAATTTCGCGCACAGCAGTCTTGTTGGCTGCCATCGATCTTCCTTTCGGGATTGCCGAAATCGGCGGGAATCGCCGGGAACTGCCGCAGACGGCTTCAGATCACTTTCTCGGCGCGCAGGCCCGCGATCTGGTCCTTGCTGTAGCCGAGTTCGGCGAGCACCGCATCGGTGTGCTCACCGAGAAGCGGCGAGCGCCGCACGTCGCTCGGGCTATCGGAGAGCTTGATCGGATTGCCCACCGACAAGTACTTGCCGCGCGTCGGGTGATCGACTTCGACCACCGTGCCGGTCTTGCGCAAGCTCGGCTCCTCGGCGATCTCTTTCATCGATAGGATCGGTCCGCACGGAATGTCCTCCTTGTTCAGGATGTCCATGGCCTCGAACTTGGTCTTGGTCATGGTCCACTTCTCGATCTCGCCGAAGATTTCCATGAGGTGCGACAGGCGTGCCTTGGGCGTCGCGTAGTGCGGATCGGTGATCCACTCTTGCCTGCCGATCACCTTGCAGATCGCCCCCCACACCGGCGCCTGGGTGATGAAATAGATGTATGCATTCGGATCCGTCTCCCAGCCCTTGCACTTCAGGATCCACCCTGGCTGGCCCCCCCCGGAAGCGTTACCGGCCCGAGGCACGGCGTCGCCAAACTTGCCGTTGGGATACTGGGGGTACTCTTCCATCACATGCGTGCGGTCGAGCCGCTGCTGATCGCGAAGCTTCACCCGGCATAGATTGAGCACGCCGTCTTGCATCGCCGCGAGCACCCTTTGGCCGCGTCCCGTGGTCTTGCGCTGATACAATGCGGCGACGATGCCGAGCGCCAGGTGTAATCCGGTGCCCGAGTCGCCGATCTGGGCACCGGTCACGAGCGGTGGACCGTCGTCGAAGCCCGTGGTCGAGGCCGCGCCACCGGCGCACTGGGCGACGTTCTCGTAGACCTTGCACTCCTCGTACGGCCCGGGTCCGAAGCCCTTCACCGAAGCCACGATCATTCGCGGATTGAGTTCCTGGATGTGCTGCCAGGTAAGCCCCATCCGATCCAGGGCACCGGGAGCGAAGTTCTCTACCAGCACGTCGCAATGCTTGACGAGCACTTCCAGGATCTGCTTGCCTTTTGGATGCTTGGCATCCACTGTGATCGAGCGCTTGTTGTGATTGAGCATCGTGAAATACAGGCTGTCGACACCGGGAATGTCACGCAATTGGCCGCGCGTGATGTCGCCCTCGCCCGCCCGCTCGACCTTGATCACGTCCGCGCCGAGCCAGGCGAGCAGCTGCGTGCAAGTGGGTCCGGACTGCACGTGCGTGAAATCGAGGATCTTGACACCGTCTAATGCCTTGCCCATTACATTGCTCTCCGCATTGCCCTCATTTAAACGCCCCTAACCCGATAAGCCAGTCCGTGACGGCCGCGCGTCACGCTTTTTTCTTCGCGGCGGGATTGAGGCTTGTGATGCGGCCGCTCTCCGTGCCAGCCTTCTCATCGATAACGGCGTTCACCAGGGTGGGCCTCCGCGAGCGGATCGCTTGCTCCATCGCATCGCGCAGCTCCGCCGGCGTCGTCGCCAGCACGCCCACGCCACCAAAAGCCTCCATCAGCTTCTCGTAACGCGCTCCCTTCACGAACACCAGAGGCGACGGATCGTGCCCGCCGCCAGCGTTCACTTCGTCGCCGCGGTAGACGCCGTTGTTGTTCAGGATCACCACGCAAACCGGCAGGCTGTAGCGGCAGATCGTCTCGACTTCCATGCCGGAGAAGCCGAACGCGCTGTCGCCCTCCACCGCGATCACCGGGTGACCGCCGCCAATCACTGCTGCCGCCACCGAAAACCCCATCCCGATGCCCATCACGCCCCAAGTGCCCACGTCCAGCCGCTTGCGCGGCTTGTACATGTCCACGATGCTGCGCGTGAAATCCAGCGCGTTCGCGCCCTCGTTGACGAGGTAGGCGTCGGGATTGGCCTTGACGATGTCGCGCACAACGTTGAGCGCGCTATGGAAGTTCATCGGCGACGGATTCTTCGCGAGCGACTCCGACATCTTCGCGACGTTCTTGGTCTTGCGCTCCGCGATCGCATTGAGCCACTCGGCCGGCGGCTTCGGCCAGTGCGATCCAATGCCGGACACCAGCGCCGCAACGCACGAACCGGTGTCACCGATCACGGGTGCATCGATGCGCACGTTGCTGTCGGCTTCCGTGGGCGAGACGTCCAGCTGGATGAACTTCTGGCCGCCCCAGGCCTTGGCGCTCGCGCCGCCCCAGGTCTTTCCCTTGCCGTGCGACAGCAGCCAGTTCAGTCGCGCGCCGATCACCACTACGACGTCGGCTTCTGGCAGCACGAACGAGCGGGCCGCGGATGCGGATTGTTCGTGCGTATCGGGCAGCAACCCCTTGGCCATCGCCATGGGCAGATACGGGATGCCGGTCTTCTCCACCAGCGCGCGGATGTCGGCATCCGCTTGAGCGTACGCTGCGCCTTTGCCCAGGATGATGAGCGGGCGCTTCGCGCCTTTCAGCAGATCGAGGGCGCGCTGTACCGCTGCGGGCGCGGGGATCTGGCGTGGCGCCGGATCGACCACCTTGATCAGCGACCGGCGCCCTGCCTGCGCGTCGACGGTCTGAGGGAAAAGCCTGGCCGGCAGATCGAGATAGACCCCCCCCGGACGTCCCGAGAGGGCGGCGCGGATTGCGCGCGCCACGCCTACGCCGATGTCCTCGGCGTGCAGAACCCGGAACGCGGCCTTGCACAACGGCCTGGCGATGGCGAGCTGATCCATCTCCTCGTAGTCGCCCTGTTGCAGGTCGACGATCTCGCGCTCGCTCGAGCCGCTCACCAGGATCATCGGGAAGCAGTTGGTGGTGGCGTTGGCAAGCGCGGTCAGCCCGTTGAGAAAGCCGGGCGCCGACACAGTGAGACAGATTCCGGGCTTCTGCGTCATGAAGCCGGCGATGGAAGCGGCGTACCCCGCGTTCTGCTCATGGCGGAAGGAGATCACGCGCATGCCGTTCGCCTGCATCCTTCGCGTGAGGTCGGTGATGGGGATCCCGGGCAGGCCGAAGACGGTGTCGATGCCGTTGAGCTTGAGGGCATCGATGACCAGCTGGAAGCCGTCGGTCTCGTCTCGCGACTGGGTATCGACGTCGGGGCCCGCCGACGCCTTCGGCGTGTCCTGCGCGGCCGCCGGGTTCAGCGTCGATTTGGCTGCAGTGTCGGGCATGGTCTTCTCCACTGAGATGGCCTGTGGGCTGCACGGAAGGAAAGGACGAACCGGCGCGGTCGCGCCTCGGCGCTGCTATTGCGTGTCCTCCGGGACGGCCCATTTGAGCCTGGGATCGGCCGCGCCTTGGGAGCGGCTGACGTAAGCGTGCCGGAGGGGGCGCAGTACGAATAGAGCAAGTATTACCACGGCGAAATTGGCGATGGCGGTGACGACGAAGACGGCGTGCCATCCGCCGGTGGCTTCCTTCAGAACGTTCGCTAACGGCACTAGAAACGCCGAAGTACCCTTGGCCGTGTAGAGGAAGGCGGTATTTACCGTCGCGAACTTCGGCCCGAACGTGTCGGTGCACGTCGAGGGGAAGAGACTGAAGATCTCGCCCCAGGTGAAGAAGATCAGGCCGGCGAAGACCACGAATGCCCACGGGCTGTGACCCAAGGTCCCCAGGAGCCAATAGGCAATGCCGCCGGCGCCGAAGGCGATGGCCATGGTGTACTCACGTCCGATGCGATCCGAAACCCAGCCGAAGAAGGGGCGCGCCGCACCGTTCAAGACGTTGTCGACGATCAGGGCCACCGTAAGCGTCGTCGCGCCGAAGACGAGGACTTCGTTCGAAATGCCGAAGTTCTTGGCGATCACCGCGATCTGCGCGGTTGCCATCAGGCCACTCGCCGCAATCAGCACGAACATCAGGTACAGCAACCAGAAGGTGGGCGTCCGAAGCATTTCCGACGGCGAGAAACTGCGTGCCGACTGCATCACCTTCGCCGACGAGACGGCAACCGGAGCCTCGCCCGGCAGGGGGCCGCGCAGAAGCCAGCCGATGAGAAAGACGACCCCGCCCTGGATCAAGCCGAACCAGAAGAAAGCGGTCTCGTACCCTGACGAGCCGATCACCATGCGCATCGGAATCACGGTGAGTGCGGCTCCGGCGCCGTAGCCGGCGGCGGTCAGCCCTACGGCAAGGCCGCGGTGGTCGGCAAACCATTTCACGGCGTTGCCGACGCATACTGCGTAGACCGCGCCTCCGCCGATCCCCGAGATCACGGCGCCGAGGTACAGCGCCCCGAGCGTCTCCGCGTAAGAGTTGATGATCCAGCCGACCGCGACCAGCAACCCACCGAGAGAGACAACGAGCCTCGGCCCTTTGTGTGGGCCTAACCTGTCGGCGATCCAGCCATGGATCGGCGTGAACCACGTTTCTAGCGCGATGAAGATGCTGAACGCGACCTGGATGCCGGCGATCGTCCAACCGTGCTTCTGCGCCATCGGATTGACGAACAGCGTCCAGCCGTACTGCATGTTGGCAATCAGCACCATGCAAACAATGCCGATGATGAGCTGCGCCCAACGATTCGTTGACGAGGCGCTACCCGCCGTTGCTGTTGGCTTCATCGTCTCCGCCATGATTTCCTCCAGTATCTTGCCCGCGCGTCGCTAAGCGCGAGCTGGGGTATGAGTTCTGATCTGCCCGCTGACTTGCCTTGGGAATGGCCTTGCTGATCGCGCTTACGTCCTTCAACTCTGGGGCACGTACCGAGACCCGTGAGCTCGCACGTGCACTGCATAGCTGACGTCCAGAGGGGTCGATCCAAACTTCGTGCGGGACAAAATGGCGTAGCTTCGCCTTCGTCCATTGGCACGGATGCCTCGAGACCGCATCCACTCTGTCCTCGCGGCACAGACGCGCGGGTCCGGAGCCTATTGGTTTGTCCCGCTGTTTGGCGTAACTTATTACGTAACGTATTTCGTATACCAGACAAAGTCAACACCCATATCGTGCGGGTTATGGCGCTCGCCTCGCCACGAGGGCCGGGCATGCAAGGCAAGGCGTCGCGGTCGTTTAGCCCAGGGCAAACGGCGTGGGGATAGGCCCGAAAGTATGCGTCTTTGGCGCCGGCGCCATTGGCGGATATCTCGGCGCTCAGCTCAGGCGGGCGGGGTTTGATGTCGGCCTGGTGGCTCGCGGGCCGCATCTTGCTGCAATGCAAAAACACGGACTTCGCCTCCGGACCGGGGGCCAAGAGCAGGTGGTCGATGTGCGGTGCACCGACGTGCCATCGGAGCTCGGGATCCAGGACTTCGTAATCGTGACACTCAAGGCCAACCAGATCGCCGGGGCGGTCGATTCGATGTTGCCCCTCCTCGGACCCAGCACGTCCATAGTGACGACCAGCAACGGGCTGCCCTACTGGTTCTTCGACTTCGGACCGCCGGCTTGCCGAGGGATGGTAATCAGCAGCATCGATCCCGACGGGCGACAGCGCAAGCTCTTGGGATCGGAGCGGGCACTCGGACTGGTGGTATTTCCCGCGACCGAAATGGTCGAGCCCGGCGTGATTCGTCACGATCACGGCCGGAAGCTGCCCATAGGCGAGCCCGCTGGTGGACGCAGTGAGCGCTTGGCACTTCTGCACGAGGTTCTTCTCGCCGCTGATTTCGATGCACCTATTCGCCATGACATTCGCGACGAGATCTGGTTGAAGCTTTGGGGCAACCTTTGCCTCAATCCCATGAGCGCCCTCACGGGAGCCACCGTAGACGTAATCACGACCGATCCCGGCACGCGAGCGATATGCCGGTCGATGATGTCGGAGATGGCGGCGATCGGGGAAAAAGTCGGTCTCAAGCTACGAGTGGACGCCGAGCGTCGGCTGGATGGGGCAGCAGGGCTGGGGCCGCACAAGATGTCGATGCTGCAGGATTTGGAACGTGGACGAACAATGGAAATCGAGGAGGTGGTGGGTGTCGTTCAGGAGCTGGGACAGAAGCTCGCTGTGCCTACGCCAACGATCGATGTCGTCCTTGCGTTGATCCGCCAACGCGCGGCGAGCGTGCCCTTGCAATGAGCCAGCCCGCGCGCCGAATGCCTCGCGACACGGCCTCGCCCGGCCACAGGCGGCCCGCTGCTCGCCAACACGGCGCTGGCTCGCTCACCTCGACACCGGCGCCTCACCCGGTGCTTGGCGTCAATACCGGTCAAGCGTTGCCGAAGCTGAACCTGCAGCCGATCAACAACAACCTCAGCCTGGCCGATCAGGCCTACGCCGCGATCAAGCAGGCCATCATGGAGGCCGATATTTATGCCTGCCCGGAGGAAATCCGACTCGACGAGCGCGAGCTAAGCGAAGCGCTGCGCGTAAGCAGGACGCCCATTCGCGAAGCGATGTCGCTGCTCGAGCAGGAAGGGTTCCTCCGCACGGTCCCCCGGCGCGGCGTGTTCATCGTCCGCAAGACCAAGAAACAGATCATCGAAATGATCGAGATGTGGGCGGCGCTGGAGAGCATGGCGGCGCGCCTGGCGACGCTCAATGCCTCCGACGAGGACATCGCCTCCTTGAGGCACATGTTCGACGAGTTCTTGAGCTCCGCGCCCGGCGAGCACATCGACGAGTATTCCGATGCCAACATCGCCTTCCACCAGGGGATCATCCGGCTCTCGGGGTCGCACCTCATGGGTCAGACGATCGACAACCTGTTCATCCATGTGCGGGCGATCCGCCGCCTGACGATCTCCCAGAGCGACCGCGCCGCACGGTCGATCATCGACCACATGCAGATCATCGAGGCGCTCGAGCGGCGCGACACCGAGCTCGCCGAGCGGCTGGTGCGCGACCACTCGCTCAATCTCGCCCGTTATGTCGAGAAGTACTGCGACTACCTGGACTGAGGCGATGGCGCAACGCGCCGGCAACGGGCGGCGCGCTACGCTGTCTCAGCAGTAGCAGACTTACACCTCCGATCACCATGCCCTCTCCTTCCGTCGTCGACACGTCCCGTCTTGGCCGAAGGCGCGCCCGTCCTGCGCCGAAGGGGCGTCAGGTCGACGCCCGGGCGCTCACGCAGGTGCAGGCGCTGCTCGGCGCGGATCCGCGCCGCCGGGACCTGCTGGTCGAGTTCCTGCACCGGATCCAGGACGCGCACGGCTCGATCTCGGCTGCGCACGTGGTCGCGCTGGCGCAGGAGATGCGTCTCGCGCTCACCGAGGTGTACGAGGTGGCGACGTTCTACCACCATTTCGACGTCGTGAAGGAAGGCGACGCCGCGCCGCCTAAGATCACGGTCCGCGTCTGCGAGACGCTGTCCTGCCAGATGGCCGGCGCGGACAAGCTGCGGGAGGAGATCGGGGGACTGGAAGCGCGCGGCGTGCGGGTGATCGGCGCGCCGTGCATCGGTCGCTGCGAGCATGCGCCGGCAGTGGTGGTGGGACGCAATCCCATCGACGCGGCCACGCCGAGGAAGGTCGGGGAAGCCGTCGCGGCCCGCCGCATCGAGCCCGAAATTGCCCCTTATGTCGATCTCGCCACATACCGGCGCGACGGAGGCTACGGGACACTGGCCGCGTGCATGCGCGGCGAGCGCACGGCCGACGCCGTGATCGCGGAGCTCGAGACCTCGGCGCTGCGGGGCTTGGGCGGCGCGGGATTTCCGGCCGGGCGCAAGTGGAAGATCGTGCGCGGCGAGCCGGCGCCGCGCCTCATGGCGGTGAACATCGACGAAGGCGAGCCCGGCACCTTCAAGGACCGCTACTACCTGGAGCGCGATCCGCACCGCTTCCTCGAAGGCATGCTGATCGCCGCGTGGGCGGCGGGCATCGACTCGATCTACGTCTATCTGCGCGACGAATACGCCGGCTGCCGGGCGATCCTCACGCGCGAGCTCGAAGCGCTCCGGCGCGATTCGCCGTGCACGCTGCCGCCCATTCAACTGCGCCGTGGCGCCGGCGCCTACATCTGCGGCGAAGAATCGGCGATGATCGAGTCGATCGAGGGCAAGCGCGGCATGCCGCGGTTGCGGCCTCCTTACGTCGCTCAGGTGGGCCTCTTCGGCCGGCCGACGCTCGAGCACAACATGGAGACGCTCTACTGGGTGCGCGACATCCTAGAGAAAGGCGCGGCCTGGTTCGCGGGCCATGGCCGCCGCGAGCGCAAGGGCCTGCGCTCGTTCTCCGTGTCGGGCCGGGTGGCGAAGCCGGGCGTGCATCTCGCGCCGGCGGGCATCTCGGTCCGCGAGCTGATCGACGAATACTGCGGCGGCATGCTGCCCGGTCACGAGCTCTACGCGTATCTTCCGGGAGGCGCCTCCGGCGGCATCCTCCCGGCGGCGCTCGCCGGAGTTCCGCTCGATTTCGACACCCTCCAGCCCTATGGCTGCTTTATCGGCTCGGCGGCGATCATCGTCCTGTCACAGCACGATCGCGCGCGCGACGCCGCTCTCAACATGATGCGCTTCTTCGCCGACGAGTCGTGCGGGCAGTGCACGCCCTGCCGCGTCGGGACCGCCAAGGCGGTCGGGCTGATGGCGAAGGAGCGCTGGGACGTGGCGCTGTTGACCGAGTTGTCGCAGGCGATGGCCGATGCTTCGATCTGCGGCCTGGGTCAGGCGGCGCCCAATCCGATTGCCTGCGTGGTGAAGTATTTCCCGCACGAGCTCTCCGGGGCGCACGGTGCACGAACATTCCGCGAAGGTTCCGAATGAACGACACGTCGCTCAAGCAAGTCCTGAGCCAGGACCAGATCGCTTTCAGGCTCAATGGCGAAGAGGTAAGCGCTGCACCGAACGAGACGATCATCGAGGTCGCGGATCGGCTCGGGATCGCGATCCCGCGCCTGTGCTACAAGCCAGGCATGCGGCCCGACGGCAACTGCCGCGCCTGCATGGTCGAGATCAAGGGCGAGCGCGTTCTGGCGCCGTCGTGCTGTCGGCGCCCGACCAAGGGCATGGACGTGTCGAGCATCAGCGAACGCGCCGTCCACTCGCAGAAGATGATCGTCGAGTTGCTCGCGAGCGACATGCCGGATAGGAAATATCGCAACGATTCGGAGCTCGACGAGTGGCAGCGGCGCCTGGGTGTGGGCGAGCCGCGGTTCGAACGGCGCGAGCAACCGGTCGCCGACCTCTCGCATCCGGCGATGGCGGTCAATCTCGACGCCTGCATCCAGTGCACGCGCTGCGTGCGCGCCTGCCGCGAGGAGCAGGTCAACGACGTCATCGGCTACGCCTTCCGCAGCGCGCATTCGAAGGTGGTCTTCGATCTCGACGACCCGATGGGCCAGTCGACCTGCGTGGCCTGCGGCGAGTGCGTCCAGGCGTGCCCGACCGGGGCGCTCGCCCCGGCGCACGAAGCGTATCTCCAGCCAGTCGATCGCAAGGTCGGGTCGGTGTGCCCGTATTGCGGCGTCGGCTGCCAGATCACCTATCACGCCGCCGACAACTGCATCGTGCGCGTCGAGGGCCGCGACGGAATCGCGAATCGTGAGCGTCTCTGCGTGAAGGGCCGCTTCGGCTTCGACTACGTGCACCATCCGCAGCGGCTCACCAAGCCGCTGATCCGCAGGTCCGGCATGCACAAGTCGGCCGACTTCGTGATGGACCCGGCCAATCCGCTCGCCGTGTTCCGGGAGGCGACCTGGGAAGAGGCGCTCGACGTCGCCGGCGGAACGCTCAAGGCCATCCGCGACAGGCACGGCTCGCACGCGCTCGCCGGCTTCGGCTCCGCCAAGGGCTCCAACGAGGAGGCGTATCTCTTTCAGAAGCTCGTGCGCACCGGCTTCGGCTCCAACAACGTCGACCACTGCACGCGGCTGTGCCACGCCTCCAGCGTCGCCGCGCTGCTCGAGGGCATCGGCTCGGGCGCCGTGTCCAATCCGGTGATGGACGTCCTGCAGGCCGAGGTCGTGCTCGTGATCGGCGCCAATCCGGTCGTGAATCATCCGGTCGCGGCGACCTGGATCAAGAACGCGGCCAAGCGCGGCACGAAGCTGATC
>DATJBM010000040.1:0-46179 GCA_035515295.1 Casimicrobiaceae bacterium
TTCTTCGCCTCCCCTCCGTACTTCTTCGCCAATATGTGCGTCATCGCCGCCGTCAGCGTCGTCTTCCCGTGATCCACGTGCCCGATCGTCCCCACGTTCACGTGCGGCTTGATCCGCTCGAATTTGCCCTTGGCCATCGTCCGTCTCCAGCTTCTTCGTAGATTTTCAAACCCGAATCGCGTGGCCTCATTTGCCGACTGACCACCGATTCGGGTCTAGCTAACTCACGCGCGAAAGCAGGGGTGTACTTTCGGGCGTGCCTTCGTGGTGCCCATGGCGCGGATTGAACGCGCGACCTCTCCCTTACCAAGGGAGTGCTCTACCACTGAGCTACATGGGCCGCGAGCCACCGTCCGCGCAACGCTCCCATCCGTACCAACCGTCCCCCCGTCGTATCGCCATGCCTTGGAGCGGGTGAAGGGAATCGAACCCTCGTCGTAAGCTTGGAAGGCTTCTGCTCTACCATTGAGCTACACCCGCCTCGATGCTTCGCGGCGTCGATTCGCCATCGAGCGCACCGCGTCGCCCGTGCCTGTCTTCGCTAAGCGTTGGATTCCCGAGTGGTGGAGGGGGAAGGATTCGAACCTTCGAAGGCAGAGCCGGCAGATTTACAGTCTGCTCCCTTTGACCGCTCGGGAACCCCTCCGACGAAACCGCACATTCTAGCAATTTCCATACCGTAAAGTCAAACCGCGGAGCATAAGAACGGCGGAAATCGGGCCTCGACGGGGTGGCTGCAGCGGCTCTGGCGCTAAACTGCCTCTTTTCCCCACGTTTCCACCGTCCCGGCCGCGGCTCATGTCCGAGAGCAGCTTCGACTACGTCATCGTCGGCGCCGGCTCGCCCGGCTGCGTACTGGCCAACCGGCTCTGCGCGGAGTCCAGGCGCTCGGCCCTTCCGCTCGCGGCTGGTCCGCCGGACCGCTATGCCTGGATCCACAGCCCCATCGGTTGCGCGAAAACCATGTTCAACCCGCGGCTCAACGGGTGCTTCTATACCGAGCCCGAAGCGAGCCGAGCATGACCGGGCGCAGGATCTACTGGCCGCGGGGCGAGACCCTCGGCGGGTCGAGCTCGATCGACCGGCGCATCTCGGTACGCGGCCAGCGCCGGGACTACGATCGCTGGGCAGCCGCGGGCAATCCAGGCTGGAGCTTCGCCGCTGTGCTGCCCTACGATTGCAGCATCATGTCGAACTTCAGCTCGGGCAATACCAACGCTCCCGTGGTCATGATCGCCGAGAAGGCTTCCGACATGATCCCCCGAGGACGAGCGATGATCGCCGCCGAGCCGTTCCAGCGACTCGACGCAACGCTCCGCCTGTTTCCCGTGTCTCATCACCATCCAGACGAGGAGTAGCCGCCATGCCTTGCTGCCACGCCGATTTCGCGCTCGCCGAAGGCAGCGACGCCGCCTTCAGCGTCGGGATGCCGACGTTCACATTCGGCGCGGGCTGTCTCGCCGAGGCCGGCGAGCAGGCGCGCGAGCTGGGACTCGAGCGCGTGGCGCTGTTCACGGACGCCGCACTGCGCGACTCGCCGCACGTCGCCACGGTGAAAGCGTCGCTCGCGGCAGCCCGCGTCGAGGCGACCGTCTACGACGAAGTGGTCGTCGAGCCCACGACAGCATCGTTCCAGGCGGCCGCGCGTTTCGCCGCCGGAGGTCGCTTCGATGGCTACGTGTCAGTCGGCGGCGGCTCGGTGATGGATACCTGCAAGGCCGCGAACCTGTACGCGACGTGGCCGGCCGAGTTCATGAGTTACGTCAATGCGCCGATCGGCGGCGGGCAGAAGGTGCCGGGAGCGCTGAAGCCCCACATTGCGTGCCCGACGACGTCGGGGACGGGATCCGAGACCACCGGGATCGCGATCTTCAACCTGACCGAAATCAACGCCAAGACCGGCATCATCTCGCGCCGCATGATCCCTACCGTCGCGCTGATCGACCCGAACGTCACCGCGACGCTTCCGCGCAACGTGGTCGCGGCGAGCGGCTTCGACTGCATGAGCCACGCGCTCGAATCGCTGACCGCCCGTCCCTGGCCGCGCCGGCTCAATCCGGCGCGCGGCGCGAGCCGCCCCGTCTCGCAGGGCGCGAACCCGTTTTCAGACGCGCTGGCGATCGAAGCCCTGCAGGGCGTCGGGCGCTATCTCGTACGCGCGATCGAGGACGCGAGCGACCGCAAGGCGCGGACCGAAATGATGTACGCGGCGATGCTCGCCGGCATCGCCTTCAACGCCGCGGGCTGCCATCTTCCGCACGGCCTGTCGTATGCCGTGTCTGGGCTCGCGAAGAACTTCCATCTGCCGGGGTATCCACCCGAGAAGAGCCTCGTCCCTCACGGCATGGCGGTCGTTCTCAACAACCCCTCGGTATGGCGTTACACCTCGGTGTGCTCGCCGGAGCGACACGTTCTCGCGGCACATGCGCTCGGCTCCGATGCCGAGGTCCGGCCCGGCGACGCAGCAGAAGCAGGGGAAGCGCTCGCCGGCCGCGTGATCGAATTGATGCGCTCCGCAGGCATTCCCAACGGGCTCTCGGGGCTCGGATTCTCACCGGCCGACGTCGACGCGCTCGCCGCCGGTGCGGAGCCGCAATGGCGCGTGATCCGCAATGCGCCCAAGGACGTCTCGCGCGACGATCTCAAGCGCCTGTTCGGCGCGGCGATGCGCTACTGGTAGGCCGGATTCATTCGGCCCGGGCGGTCGCCTGGGAATAGATTCGCAGCTGCCGCGACGCCCCGCATTCGTTCAGCCCGGCGGTCGCGTGCGAATAGATTCGCAGCTACGCCGACGCACCCGCGAGGCCGATCGTCTCCGCGGACAGCACGCGGACGCGTCGCGCCGGCAACCGCACCGTGAAGCGGCTACCCTGCGCCGGCGCGCTTTCGATGCCCAGCTCGGCCTGATGGCGCATCAGCACGTGCTTGACGATGGCCAGGCCCAGTCCCGTGCCGCCGGTGGCGCGTGAGCGGCTGCGGTCCACGCGATAGAAGCGCTCGGTGAGCCGGGGGATGTGCTCCGGCGCGATCCCGATGCCGGTGTCCGAGACCCTGAACTCTGCGCCGGTCGCGGCGGCGCGCCACTCGAGCGCGATGCGGCCGCCTTCGGGCGTGTAGCGCACGGCGTTGCTCACCAGGTTGCCGAACGCGCTCTTGAGCTCCTCCCGGCTGCCGGTCACGCTGGCAGGCTGCTCGATCTCGAGCGTGACCTGGTGCCGCCCGGCGGACAGCGCCTTCGCCTCGGTCAGTAGCTCGGTCAGCAGCGGGCCCATCGCGAATTCGCTCTCCTGCAGCAGTCCGTGCTCGCTCTCCAGCGCCGAGAGTGTGAGCAAGTCTTCGATCAGGCGCTGCATGCTCTGCGCCTGCTCGGCCATGAGGGCGATGTAGCGCTGCCGCTGCTTTCCCTCGAGCTTGAGATCGGCGAGCGTCTCCAGGAAGCCGGAAAGGACGGTGAGCGGCGTCTTGAGCTCGTGGGAGACGTTGGCGATGAAGTCGCGGCGCATCCGCGCCACCGCTTCCAGCCGCGTGATGTCGCGGCTCATGAGGAGCTTTTCCTCCACGCCGAAGGGCACCACCTGGATCGACAGCGTGGTGCCCGCTTCGCGCTGCGACTCGAGCACCACGGGCTCGCTGAAGTCGCCGCCCGCGAGATATTGCACGAACGCCGGCTGGCGCACGATGTTGCCGATCGGCGCGCCCTGATCCTGCCGCAGCTCGATCCCGAGATGCGCCTGCGCCCGCGGATTCGCCCACTGGATGCGATTGGCGGCGTCGAGCACCACCACGCCTTCGGGCAGGGCCTCGGCTCCGCTCACGAAACGGTCGAGCGCGAGACGCAGGTCGCGCTGCCGGGCGGAGCGCAACCGCACCCGGCGGTAGAGCGCCGAGTAGGCCGCGGCCCAACTCCCGCGGCCTTCGGGAACCGGCTCTTCCAGGGCGCCGCCCGCCCACCGGGCGAGCGCGTCGAGCTGCGCCAGATGCCAGAGCACGATCGCGAGCGCCCCGACCGCGAGCACCGCGAGCGCCACGGTCGCGCCAGCGATCGGCCAGGCGAGCAGCGCAGCGAGCCCCGCGACGAGCGGAGCAACGAGACCGCGGCGCCAGATCGGGGTCAACGCCTCCCTCGGATTCGCCTAGCGCGGCGCCGCGAGCCTGTAGCCTCCGCCGCGCACCGTCTCGATCAGGTGCGAGCAGCGCGAAGGCTCGAGCGCGAGCCGCAAGCGCCGGATGTGCACGTCGACGGTGCGTTCCTCGATATAGACATGATCACCCCATACCTGATCGAGGATCTGGGCCCGGCTGTGCACGCGCTCCGGTCGCGCCATGAGGAACTTGAGCAGGCGGAATTCCGTCGGGCCCAGCTGCAGCGGGCTGTCGTTGGCGGTGGCGCGATGCGTAGCCGGATCGAGCTTGAGCGGCCCGACCGCGAGCGCCTCCTGCGCCGCCTGCGGCGCCCGACGCCGCAGGACCGCCTTGATCCGCGCCTTGAGCTCGCGCGGGCTGAACGGCTTGGTAACGTAGTCGTCGACCCAGGATTCGAGTCCGGCGACGCGATCCGCCTCCTCGCCGCGCGCCGTGACCATGATGATCGGCAGCTCCCGCGTGCGCGGCTCCGCGCGCAGTCCCCGGGCGAGCGCGAGTCCCGACTGGCCGGGCAGCATCCAGTCGAGAAGCAGCAGGTCGGGCAGCGCGCGCTTGATCTGGGCGAGCGCTCCTTCCGCGTCGGCCACGGTGCGCACCGCGAAGCCGGCATCCTCGAGGTTGACGCGCAAAAGCTCCTGGATCGCCGGCTCGTCTTCGACCACCAGGATCGATGGCAGCATCGGGACGATCGCTCCTACTCCGCCACCTCGGCGCGGATCTGCTCGGCGGTCGCGTGGCGCACGTCCTTGCCCTTGACCACGTGCACCACATCCTCGGCGATGTTCTTGGCGTGGTCGCCGATGCGCTCGATCGACTTGGCGATGAACACGATCTCCAGCGCGGGCGAGATCGTCCGCGGGTCCTCCATCATGTAGCTGATGAGCTGGCGCAGGTTGGCGAGGAACGCCGCGTCGATCGCCTCGTCCCGGCTGATCACGTCGGCCGCGGCGTTGACGTCGAGCCGCGCGAAGGCGTCCAGCGCGAGCTGCAGGTTCTCCTCCGCCATCCCGGCCGCCCGTGTGACGTCGTGCAGGCGCACGGACGTGAGCCGCTCCGGCCGCTGCATCTGCTGCGCCTTGTAGGCGATCTTCTTGATCTCGTCGCCGATGCGCTCGAGTTCGTTCACGATCTTCACCACGGTGAGGATCATCCGCAGGTCGATCGCGGCCGGCTGCCGCTTGGCGATGATCTGGCTGCACTGCTGGTCGATGTCCATCTGCATCCTGTTGATCGCCTGCTCGTCGCTCGCGACCAGCGCGACCGCGTCGACCTCGGCGGGTCCGCGCAGCGCGTCCACCGCGCGCCGGAACTGGGTCTCGACCAGGCCGCCCATCGCCAGGACGCCGGAGCGGATCGCCTCCATCTCGATGTCGAACTGCTTGGTGGTGTGCTCGTTCACGTTTGTGTCCCGCGTGGCCCGGACTAACCGAAGCGTCCGGTGATGTAGTCCTCGGTTTCCTTGCGCTGCGGCTTCAAGAACAGCTCGTCGGTCGCGCCGAACTCGATCAGCTCGCCCAGGTACATGTAGGCGGTGAAGTCCGACACCCGTGCCGCCTGCTGCATATTATGGGTCACGATGGCGATGGTGTATTCGCTCTTGAGCTCGTTCACCAGCTCCTCGATCTTGGCGGTGGAGATCGGGTCGAGCGCGGAGGTCGGCTCGTCGAGCAGCAGCACCTCCGGCTTGACCGCCACCGCGCGGGCGATGCACAGCCGCTGCTGCTGGCCGCCGGAGAGCGCCATCCCGCTCTGCTTGAGCTTGTCCCTGGCTTCGCTCCACATCGCCGCCTTGGTGAGCGCCCATTCCACGCGTTCGTCCATGGCCCGCGGGCTCAGGCGCTCGTAGAGGCGCACGCCGAAGGCGATGTTGTCGTAGATCGACATGGGGAACGGCGTGGGCTTCTGGAACACCATGCCGATCTTCGCGCGCAGCATGTTGAGGTCCACCCGGGCATCGAGGACGTTCCGCCCGTTGAACCGTATCTCGCCCTCGGCCCGCTGGCCCGGGTAGAGCGAATACATGCGGTTCAGCGTGCGCAGCAGCGTCGACTTGCCGCAGCCGGACGGGCCGATGAAGGCGGTGATGCGGCGATCGGCAATGTCGAGGTTGATGCTCTTGAGCGCGTGGAAATGGCCGTAGAAGAAGTCGAGGTTGCGCACGGCGATCTTGGTCGCCGCAGGCGTTTCGGCCTTGGCCGAGGTCTCGGGACGGGTCGCGAAGATGTCGAGGCTCATGGGCATCGGCGGGCTGGGCTTAGTTCGGAGTTCGCTGCCGGAAGAACAGGCGCGCCATGATGTTGAGCCCGAGTACGGCCAGCGTGATGAGCAGCGAGCCGGCCCAGGCCAGCCGCTGCCAGTCGTCGTACGGGCTCATGGCGAACTGGAAGATTACCACCGGCAGATTGGACATCGGCGCGTTGAGATCGATGGTCCAGAACTGGTTGTTGAGGGCGGTAAAGAGCAGCGGCGCGGTCTCGCCCGAGATGCGTGCCACGGCCAGCAGCACGCCGGTGATGACGCCGGCGCGCACGGAGCGCAGGGTGACCATCGTGATCACTTTCCACTGCGGCGTGCCCAGGGCGAACGCCGCTTCGCGCAGGCTGTCGGGCACGAGCTTAAGCATGTTCTCGGTGGTCCGGACGACGATCGGAATCACGATCAGGGCCAGCGCGAACGACCCGGCCCAGGCCGAGAAGTGCTTCACCTGGAAGACGTAGATTTGGTAGACGAACAGGCCGATGATGATCGACGGTGCCGAGAGGAGGATGTCGTTGATGAAGCGCGTTGCCGGCGCGACCCAGCCGCGGCTTCCGTACTCGGCCAGGTAGATGCCAGCGAAGATCCCGACGGGCGTGCCGATGAGCGTACCCATCGTCGCCATGAGGAGGCTGCCGACGATCGCGTTGAGCAGGCCGCCCTTGCTGCCGGGCGGCGGCGTCATCTGGCTAAACAGCGCCGGGCTGAAGGCGTGGAAGCCCGCCGCAGCCAGCGTGTAGAGGATCCAGAACAGGAACGCGATGCCGAACAACATCGCCAGCAGCGACATCGCCAGGTTGAAGCGGTTCATCGCGAGCCGCCGGAGGTAGAGCGAGCGCATCGGATGCCTTCAGGTCTTCCGCCCCTCGCCCTTGGCGAGCTGGAGCAGCAGCAGCTTGGCCAGCGCCAGCACGACGAAGGTGATGAGGAACAGGATCAGACCCAGCTCGATGAGCGACGAGGTGTACACGTCGCCCACCGCTTCGGTGAATTCGTTGGCGAGCGCGGAAGCGATGCTGTTTCCGGGCGCGAGGATCGAGGCGGACAGCTGGTGCGCGTTGCCGATCAGGAACGTGACCGCCATCGTCTCGCCCAGCGCCCGTCCAAGCCCGAGCATGATGCCGCCGATCACCCCGATCCGGGTATAGGGCAGCACGACGTTGCGCACCACTTCCCAGGTCGTGCAGCCGATGCCGTACGCGGATTCCTTGAGCACCGCGGGGACCACCTCGAAGACGTCGCGCATCACCGCGGCGATGAACGGTATCACCATGATGGCGAGCACGAAGCCCGCGGTGAGCACGCCGATGCCCTGCGGCGGGCCTTTGAAGAGCGCGCCGACAAGCGGCAGCGCGCCGAGGGTGCCGATGAGCCAGGGCTGCACGTGATCGGCGAAAAGCGGCGCCAGAACGAAGAGCCCCCACATGCCGTAGATGATGCTGGGGATGGCCGCCAGCAGCTCCACGGCCGTGCCCAGGGGACGCTTGAGCCACGGCGGCGAGAGCTCGGTCAGGAACAGCGCGATGCCGAAGCTCACCGGCACGCCGATCAGGAGCGCGATCGCGGAGGTCACCAGCGTGCCGATGATGGGAACCAGCGCGCCGAACTTCTCGGTCACCGGGTTCCACGTCGAGTCGACCAGGAACCCGAAGCCGAAGCGCTGGATCGCCGGCAGGCTTCCATAAACGAGCGACAGCAGAATCCCGGCGAGGATGACCAGAACCAGGAAGGCGAAGAATCGGGTAAACCAGCGAAAGAACAGATCCTGAAAGCCGACGCTTTTCGGGTGGGGGTCCGGCATTTTGTCGACGCTGCCCGCCGCCCGGGGCGGCAGGGCGTCGATTATAGTCGGTACGCCTGCGGCGGTTCCGGAGCTCATCGGCTATCGTGTTCCGAGGTCGCGGCGTTCAAGGGCGGCGCCGCCGGGGCTGGCTGCCGGCGAACAAACGCGGCGTTCGCGTGAGGCGCGAACGCCGCGCGTGGGTCGTTTCGCGCTGACGCTCAATACACCGGCTTGCCCGACGCGTCCTTGATCTGGGCCTTCCACGTGCCCCGGATCTGGTTATGGACCGAGTCCGGCAACGGCACGTAGTCGAGCGAGTCGGCGAGCTTGTCGCCGGTCGGCGAGTACGCCCAGTCGAAGAACTTGAGAACTTCCTTCGCCGTGTCCGCTTTCTGCTGGGTCTTGTGCATCAGGATGAAGGTCGCGCCCGAGATCGGCCACGCGTTCTTGCCGGGCTGATCGGTGAGGATCAGGTAGTAGCCCGGCGCCGTGCTCCAGTCCGCCCCTGCGGCAGCGGCCTTGAAGTTCTCCGCCGACGGCCGCACGAAGTTGCCGTCACGGTTCTGCACCTCGCAATACGCCATCTTGTTCTGCAGGACGTAGGCGTATTCGACGTAGCCGATCGCGCCCTTGACCCGCTGCACGTACGACGCCACGCCCTCGTTGCCCTTGCCCCCCACGCCGACCGGCCAGGCAACCGACGTGCCTTCGCCGACCTTGGATTTCCACTCGGGACTGACCTTCGAAAGGTAGTTCGACCAGATGAACGTCGTGCCCGAGCCATCGGAGCGGTGCACGACTGTGATGTCGGTGTCGGGCAGTTTCAACCCGGCGTTGAGACTGGCGAGCGCGGGGTCGTTCCACTTGGTGACCTTGCCCAGATAGATGTCCGCCAGCAGCGCGCCGCTGAGCTTCATCTGGCCGGGGCCGATCCCCTCGAGATTGACGACCGGTACTGCACCGCCGATCACGGTGGGAAACTGCATCAGACCGTCCTTGTCGAGCTGCTCCGGCTTGAGCGGCATGTCGGACGCGCCGAAGTCGACCGTCTTGTTCTCGATCTGCTTGATGCCGCCGCCGGAGCCGATCGACTGGTAGTTGAGGCCCACGCCGCTCTTGTCCTTGTACGCCTCGGCCCACTTGGCGTAGATGGGATAGGGAAACGTTGCGCCGGCGCCGGTGATGTCGATCGCCTGTGCGCTCACACAAAGCGCTGCCGCGGCCGCCCCCAGCAGCCCGGCCCACAGTCTGGAGTTCATGCGAGTTCCTTTTGGAATTGGACGGAAAACCGGTCGAATTGTCATCGCGGCGTGTTACAGCCAGATGACCGGCCCCCGGTCGTCGTGGCCCGTTACAGCTTAGATGACCGCCTCGTCCCGTTCCCGAAACCCGCCGCGCTCAGCGCGCCAGCGCCGGCCCGCAACATCTCGTTGCGGCCTGGCGGTTGCCCTCCGCTGCGCTCGAATCGGGTCCGCAGCAGGCGGCCGTCGCCGATTCGGACCCGGGCGACGCGACTTCGGCGCCGAAGAGCGGGATGCTGCCGAGGTTGTGGAAGGTTTCCCACGCCACGCCCGCCGGGTCGGTCACCCAGTACTTGTCGGATCGCGCGTAGCAGCAGGCCGCGCCCTTCTCCGGCGTGATCCCGCGCCCGGCGCCCACCAGGCGGTCGTGCGCGGCCTCGAGCTCCGCGTCCGAATCGACCTGGAACCCGAGATGGTTCACCCCCGCGCGTCCGCCGCGCTGCGAGATCGCGAAATTGACCGGTGGATCGTCGAGCATCCATTTGGCGTAGTCGTGCTGGCGCACCGCGGGCTCCGCGCCGAAGAGCTGCGAATAGAAGCCGATGCTCTCGGCCAGATCCGGCACGGCGACGTGAACGTGGAAGCGCTTCATGAGCGGTTCTCCTCGGCGTTGGAATGAGCTCGCGCGAACGGTTCCGAGCGTCGCACGATCTACATTTCTAATATTATCGAACTATAGAGGGCTGTCAAGCCCGGCACCTGCTCGGCTCAGGCTCGCAGCAGCGACGTGCCCGGCCGCACCCGCGTGAAGCGGACCGGTATCGTCTCGCAGTGCAGCTGTCCCGCCCGCTCGCGCACGCGGGTGTAGGTCGACGCGGCGAGGTCGCCGGCGTCGGGAAAATCGTCGCGGTAATGGGCGCCGCGGGAGTTATGGCGCACGGACGCCGCACGGACGATGGCGCGCGAGACACGCACCAGGCTCGTCAGATTGAGCCAGTCGTGCCAGGTGAGGTTGAAGGCGCGGTCCCGCCCTGCGGCCGAGAGGGCATAGGCGTCGAGATCGCCGGCGAGCGCGTCGAGCGTCGCGGCGGCCCGCGCGAGGCCCGAGGCGTCGCGTACGATGCCGGCATCGTCCCACATCGTCGCGTAGAGGCGCTCGCGGATCGCCTCGAGATCGGCTTCGCGGCCGGCCCGATACGGGCGCTCCGCGCGCTGAAAGGCCGCCTCGAGCGCGCCCTCGTCGGGCGCCCGAAATGCGGTATCGGCGACTCGGCGCGCAATCGTCTCGCCGGCGATGCCGCCGAACACCGTCGAGTTGGCCACACCGTTGCCACCGAGGCGATTCGCGCCGTGCACGCCGCCCGAGTCCTCGCCGGCAACCAACAGCCCCGGAAGCTCGGTCGTGCAGTCGGGCGCGAACTCGACGCCGCCCATGAGATAGTGTGCGGTCGGCACGACTTCCACCTTGCCGGCCGCCAGATCGAAGCCGCAATCCGCGCAGCGCTCGACCATCCCTTTGAACTGCCGGCGCACGTTCTCCGGCCCCAGGTGCGCCAGCGACAGATACACTCCGCCGTTGGGCGAGGTGCGACCCGCGCGCATCTCGGCGTCGATCGCGCGCGAGACGATGTCGCGCGTGGCGCGCTCGGCGCGCGGGTGATGGCGCAGCATGAAGCGCTCGCCGCCACCGTTGAGGAGATACCCTCCGGCGCCGCGCAAGCCCTCTTCCAGCACGGTCCCGGTCATGCGCGTATCGGGGCCGGCGAGCAGTCCGGTCGGATGGAACTGCACCATCTCCATGTCGCGCAGCGGCAGCCCCGCCGCGAGCGCCATCGCCAGCCCGTCGCAGCTCTTGTCACCGGAGGGCGTGTGGTATTTGTACATCGTCGGGCCGCCCCCCGTGGCGAGCAGCACCGCCTTCGCCTGCACGAAGACGTAGGCTCCGGTACGCATGTCGACGAGCAGCGCTCCCGCGATCGCGCCTGCGTCGACGCTCGGCACCAGCGCCAGCGCGCGATGCTCCTCGAGGCGCTCGATGCCTCGGGCCCAGACCTGCTCCGAAAGCCGGTTCATGATCTCGATCCCGGTCAGGTCGCCCTTGTGCACCGTGCGGTCGAAGGTCTGCCCCGCGAAGGCCTTCTGGTGGATCGTGCCGTCAGGATTACGATCGAAGAAGCAGCCCAGCTCGTTCTCGAGCTCGTGCACGCGCTCCACGGCGCCGTTGACCAGCGTCCACGCGAGCTCCTGGTCGGGAAGCCACGCGCCGCCTTCGATCGTGTCCATGAAATGCCTCTCGACCGAATCGCCGGCCGCCAGCGCGACGTTGTAGCCGCCCTGCACCATGCGCGTGCAGCCGCACTTGCCGAGAAGTCCCTTGACCGCGACCGCGATCGAAAGCGCGGGATTGGCGGCGTGCGCGTGCAGCGCGGCGAAGAGTCCCGCGCCACCCGCGCCGAGAAGCAGCACGTCGCGCTGCAGGCGCTCAACCACTCAGGCTGACGCGCGCGCCGTCGGGATCGACGAACTCGGCGAGCGTGATGCCGTGCTGGGGCGCCGGATCGCGGGTGAAGCGCACGCCGCTCGACGTGAGCGCCTCATGCGTGCCGGCGATGTCGTCGGCGTGAAGGCCGAGATGCGTGGTGCCCGCCGGATTCTCCTTCGAGGCCGGGTGGAGCGCGAGCGTGGTGGAGCCGGTCGAGAACTCGGTCCACTCCGGCGACGAGAACTTGAGCGGCAGCCCGATCGTGTCGCGGTAGAACGCGACCGCGCGGTCCATGTCGGCCACGAAGTGAATCGCGTACGCGAGCCTCATCGCCATCCTCGTCTCCTTCGAAGTTCTAGCCTGGCTTGACGCCGAGCGCGGCCAGCGCCGCGGCGCGCTTGCCACGCGCGTCGGCATCGACGCTCGCGTAAAGGCTCGCGCCGTGGCTGTCCATCGCCACCCGCAGGGGGCCGAAGTCGCGCACCCGGAATCGCCACAGGCTCTCCGGGTGCAGATCGTCGAGGTCGACGTCCTCGATCGCCTCGATCCACGCCGTCTCGAGCGCCGCCGTGCCGCCGATCACCGCGAGATAGGCGCCGCCGAGCTCGCCGAAGGCCGCGAGCGAGCCGGCGCCCATGCCGCCCTTGCCGATGATGAGCCGCACGCCGTACCGGGCCATGAGCGGGCGGGTGAAGCGCTCCATTCGCGCCGAGGTGGTGGTCCCGATGCACACCGGGGCGTACCCGGTGGGGTGCTCGGCCGAAGGCGGCACCTGCTTCACGTTGGGCGCGGTGTGGAGCAGCGCGTGCCCGCGAAGGTCGAAACGCGTGGTGCGGCCGCGATCGAAGAGCGCGATGTTGGTGGCGTCGCGGATGCCGTAGACCGTCCCCTGCAGCACCACGGTGTCGCCAACGCGAAGCGCACGGGCTTGCGCCTCGTCGATGGGCGTGGCGAGCACCTGTCCGGTCACGCCGTGACCTCGCGCGCCTCGACCACCATTCGATGCCGGTCGATCCAGTAGCCCCAGGCGACGAACAGCCAGCCGGCGAGACCGCTTGCCGCCAGCGCCTCGGTCGACGGCGGCGGCGGGCCGAACAGCGCCGCGAGGTAGAGCGCCCCGAGCACGACGACGAAGGCCCACAGCAGCACGGTGCCAAGCGCATCGCGCGCGCGGGTGACCGAGGCGTAGATCCAGGCGCCGACGGCGAACAGCCCGAACTCGGCGATGAGCGTGGCCGAGATCGAATACCACAGCCCCAGGCCCACCCGCGGACCGCCCGGCCACAATGGCAGGTCGGGACGGTGCGCGATCAGATCGAGCAGCCAGTGCGAGACCACCAGCGCGCCCAGCCAGAGAGCCCCGTTGCGGTCGCGCCGCAGCGCGTAGTAGGCGAGCGCGAGCAGGGCTCCCCACACCCCGCTCGCCACGAGGCTGTGCGTGTACGGATAGGACGTGAAATCGAGCGGGCTCGCCGCCGTGATGCCCGGCACGATCGCGACCCGCTCCCAGCCGAGCAGCACCAGCAGCGGCCAGATGCCGTCGAGGAGCTGGGCGCCGAGCACGAGCGTGCCGAGCGACGGTTGGGGCGCGACCTTCTTCGCCGCCATCGCCACCCCGAAGTGCGCGATGAACATCGGCGCTAGAAGCCGTAGCGCACGCCGTCGGGCGTGAGGGTGGCACTCGCCCGCCGCGCCGAATGGCATTGCATGTTGACCGCCACGGGGTTCATGGTGATGTGCGTGGCCGCCAGCTCGACGTGCACGGCGAACGCCGTGGCGTCGCCGCCCAGGCCTTGCGGACCCACGCCCAGCAGGTTGACCGCCCGCCCAAGCTCGTGCTCGAGCCGCGCGCCCTCGGGGTCGGCGCAGTGCGTTCCCAGCGCGCGGGTGGCGGCGATCTTCGCGAGATGCACGCACAGGTCGGCGGTGCCGCCGACGCCCACGCCGACGATCGTCGGCGGGCACGTCCTGCCGCCGGCGTCGAGCACGCAATCGACCACGAAGGTCTTGATGGCGTCCACCCCGTCCGCGGGCAGGGCCATCCGCAGCCAGGAGTTGTTCTCCGAGCCGCTGCCTTTCGGGATCATCTCGATGCGCAGGCCCTCGAAGTCGTCGGCGACGTCGAGATGGATCACCGGCACGCCGATCCCGCAGGAGGTCTGCTCGTTGCGGCGGGTGATCGGATGCACGATCGAGGAGCGCAGCGGATGCTCGCGCGTGGCGCGCTCGCAGCCGCGGCGGATGGCGGCCTTGAGCGCGAGAGCGTCCTCGGCCGCGAGCTCGACGCCGCGGCCGACGATGACGTTGTAGATGGGGATGCCGGTATCCTGGCAGAGCAGATTGTCGGTGCGCTCGGCCACGGCGATGTTGGCGACCATCGTGCCGAGCACCTCGCGCGCGGTCGCCGAACTCTCGCGCGCCGCGAGCGCGTCGAACCCGCGCTTGACGTCGTCGGGCAGGATCTTGAGCGCGCGCACGTAGAGCGCCTTCGCGGCCTCTTCGACGGTGGTCGGATCGATGCGCATGAGCATGAAGCTTAGACCACGTTCAGCGCGAAAGCGATCGCGCAGAACGCCGCGACGCCGCCCGCCACCGCGATGAGCGCCTTCTGCGCCTCGCTCTTCCAGCCGACAAACTCGATGAACAGCAGCCTCAGGCCCCCGGTCAGGTGGACGGCGAGCGCGAACACGATCGCGATCTCGCTCGCGACCACCGCGGGTGCTCGCGTCCAGGCGAGGAACGCATCGAGCTCCCCCGCGCCGCGGATCGCCTGCGACAGGGCGAGAAAATGCGCCGGCAGGAAGACCACGAGTGCCAGGCCCGAGAGCCGGTGCACGAGGAACGCCCAGTACCCGGCATGACCGCGGTTGCGCCAGGAGCTCATCGGATCACCGCGACGATGGCGTAAGCGCCAAGCGCGGCCAGCGCGAGGCCGATCCCGGCAAACGCGCCGTCGGCGGCGCGGCCACGCCAGCCGAGCCACTCGGCGGCGATGGTGCGCAGGCCGATGCTCGCGTGGGTCGCCACCGCCAGCACGAACAGCGCGTAGAACGCGGCCCAGAGTGCACTGCCCCGCGTCCGGCCGAGGATAGCCGCCGCGGTGAGGCCGCCGCGCACCGCGATGATCATAGTGGCGAGATGCATGGCAACGCACAGCGCCAGCACCGCCGCGCTTGCGCGCTGCGCGAGCCACAGGCGCGATTCGGCGCGCGCGCTCACAGCTCACCCTTGAGCACGGCCAACACGCTCGCGCGCTTCAATTCCGCGATCGAAGCCGTCGGCGAAAGATGCTTGGGACAGCGCTCGGTGCAGCTCGCCTGCGTGTGACAGGCGTGGCAGCCGGCGTCTCCCGAGACCGCGGCGAGGCGCTCGACGCGAGCGCCGTCGCGCGGGTCGTTCTGGAGCGTCCACGCGCGATTGAGCGCAGCCGGGCCCAGATAGTCGGGGTTCCAGGCGACGACGTCGCACGCGGCGTAGCACACGCCGCAGCCGATGCATTCGATCGCCGCGTCGATCGCCCGCCGCTCCCGCGATGCCGGCGCGATGCGGGCGAAATCCTGCCCACGCGTGGCAGTGGCCTTGAACTGTCCTTTGGCGCGGGCCCACTTGTCGAAGAACTCCCGCATGTCGGTGACGAGATCGCGCACGATGGGCAGGTTGGCGAGCGGCCCGATGCGCAGCCGCCCGTCGGCGGTCACCTCGGAGACGTGCGTGCGGCAAGTCCATCGCGGGCGTCCGTTGACCGTCATGGCGCACGAGCCGCACATGCCGACCCGGCACGCGAAGCGATAGGCGAGCGTCGGGTCGAGCTTGCGCTGGATGTAGGTCACGACGTCGAGTACCGTCTGCGCGTCGCGCCGGGGAACGGGAAACTCCTGGAACCGGCCGTCGGCGCCGCCGCGCCAGACGTCTACCGCAAGGGTGTTCACGCGCCGATCCCTTCGCCGGCGACTTCGAGCAGGCGCAGCCGCTGCACCTTCCCCGAGGGCCCCTTCGGCAGCGACTCCACCACGCGGATGAGCCGCGGCGTCTTGTACCGCCCGAGGTGCGCATGGCAATGGGCGATGAGCTCCGAGGGCTCGCAGTGCGCGCCGGGCTTGAGCACCACGCAGGCGAGGATGTCCTGGCCGTAATCGGGATCGGGAATGCCCACCGCGGCAGCTTCCAGTACGGCGGGATGGCGCACCAGCGCCTCGTCGATCTCGCGGGGGGCGATGTTCTCGCCGCCCTTGATGATGAGCTCCTTGAGCCGCCCGGTGATGAAGTAGTAGCCCTCGGCGTCACGGTAGCCGAGATCGCCCGTGCCGAGCCAGCCGTCGGCCTTGAGAACCTGCGCCGTGCGCTCCGGGTCGCGGTAGTAGCCGGCCATCACGCTCGGGCCACGCAGCTCGATCTCGCCCGGCGTTACGTCGGGCAGCACCGCGCCGTCGGCAGCGACCACGCGTGCCTCCAGGCCGAGCGGCAGACCCGGCGAGCCGTACTTGCGTCGCGCGACGTCCAATGGATTGGCGAAGGCGATAGAAGCGGTCTCGGTGAGGCCCATCGCCTCCATCACGCTGATGCCGAAGCGCTCCTCGAAGGCGCGGTGCTGCTCCGGGGGCAGCGGCGCCGAAGCCGAGCGCGCGAAGCGCACGCCCGTGCACGCCTCGCGTTGCTCAGGGGTCAAGTCCGCGCCGTGCAGAAGAAAGGCTATGATGGTCGGAACCACGTTAAGCCACGTCGGTCGATAGCGCTCGACCAGCGACCACCATTCCCTGACGCCGAATCGGTGCGGCATGACGATGCTGCCGCCCGAGACGACGGGAGCCACCGTCGCGATGCACTGGCCGTTGATGTGGTAGAGCGGCAGCGACGAGAGCACGCGGTCGCTCTCGCCCAATGCCTGCCACGCGCTGACCACCGAGCCGGCGTGGATCATGTTGGCGTGGGTGAGCAGCACCCCCTTCGGGACGCCGGTGGTGCCGGAGGTGTACATGAGCATCGCCGGCATCGTCCCGGTGACGGGGGTGCTCGCCGCCCGCGACGAGCCCGGCAGATCGAGTCGGTCGGGGTCGGTCGGCCGCAGCACCACGGCTCGTCCGGAGGGCAGCAGCGCGGCGAGCCGCTCGATGAACTCCGGCGCGGCGAAGACGAGCCGCGTTTCCGAATGCGCCAGCGTGTAGGCGACCTGACTGTCCTGCGCCAGCAGGTTGACCGGCGAGACGACGTAGCCGGCGTACATCGTGCCGAGGAACACGCTGGCGGCCGCGATCCCGTTGGGCAGCATGAACGACACCACCGAGCCGGGCACGATGCCCTCGGCGGAGAAGTAGGCGCCCAGCGCTCGTCCGGCGCGCGCAACGTCACCGTAGGTGAGAACCCCACCGGTCTCAGGCGCGAGCACGCAGGGCGCGTCGGGTCTCGCGCCAGCTTGCGCGTCGATCGCTTCGCGGAACGTGTTCATCGGCCGATGAGGCTTGGAGCCTGTGGGGCTCCTAAGTCTTGCGCCCGGAGCCGCGCGCGTGCTTCCGCAGGTAGCTGCCGAACAGTTCCTCCTCGGTCGGCTCGTGGACCTGCGCCGGGTCGAGCGGCCGCACGACGCGCGTGATGTTGAGGAAGTGGCGGTAGTTCAGATTGTCCGAGATGCTGTTGCCGCCCCAGGTGCCGCAGCCCATCGACAGCGAGAACGGCAGCGCGTTGTCGAAGCTTCCTCCGGTGGCGAAGCAATGCGCCTGGTTGACGATGACGCGGCACACCGGAAGGGTGAGGCCGAGCTCGATCGCGCGCCGCTCGTCGAAGCTGTGCAAGCCGATCGAGTGCCCCGCCCCCTGGTAACGCAGCAGCCGCTCGGCCAGCGCGCGCGCGGCGGCGAAGTCCGCTGCGCGGTAGAACGCGAGCACGGGGGAGAGCTTCTCGCCCGAGAACGGATGCGCGCGCCCGATGCCGCTCTCCGCGACGACGAGGAACGACGCGTCGAGCAGCGCGGGGCGTGAAAGCCCGGCCCGGAGCGCGATCGCCCGCGCGCTCTGCGCCACGAAGCTCGCCGCCGGATGGCCGTCGACGAACATCGCCCGCTCGAGCGTCCTGGCTTCGTCGGGCTCGAGCAGCACGCCGCCGTTCGTCGCCAGCGCCGCGAGCAGCTCCTCGGCGATCGACTCCACCGCGATGACGCTGTTCTCCGACGAGCAGCTCGTGGCGAAGTCGAAGATCTTCGAGCGCGCGATCTTTCCGGCGGCATCGCTCAGGTCGGCCGTCTCGTCGACGATGACGGCGACGTTCCCCACGCCCACCCCGATCGCCGGAGAGCCGCTCGCGTACGCCCCGCGCACGTTGGTCTGCGATCCGGTCGCCACGACCAGATCGACCTGGCGCATCAGCTCGTTGGTCATCTCGCGGGTCACCGGGCTGGGCAGCGTCTGCACGAGGTCGCGCGGCACGCCCACGCGGTCGAGCTCGGCGTGCACGTAGGCAAGCAGCAGCGCTAGCGTCGAGGCGCCCTTGGGGGAGGGCGCCAGGATCACCGCGTTGCGCCCCTTGAGCGCGTTGATGACGTTGTTGGCGGGCGTGGCCGCCGGGTTGGTCGAGGGCGTGATCGCCCCGACGACGCCCACCGGGCGCGCGATCTCCACCACTCCGAGCGCCGGATCCTCGTGGATGATGCCCACCGACTTCGCCCGTGCGAGGTCGCGCAGCAGGCCCATCGTCTTGCGACGGTTCTTGGCGACCTTGTCGGCGACGTTGCCGAGCCCGGTGTCCTGCACGGCGAGCTCCGCGAGCGCGAGGTTGTGCTCCGGATCCACGATCGACCAGCCCACCGCAGTGACGACCTCGTCGACTTCTGCCTGCGTGGCGGCATCGAACGCGGCCTGCGCAGCGCGCGCCCGCGCGACGAGGCTGGCGACGATGGCCGCCGCATCGCTCACCGGAAGCCGGTCCTTGCCGCCCATGTCGCCTGTGGCCGCGCTCTCGCGCCTACCCCTGCTTCGCCGCCGTGGACTTGTACTTCGCCAGGTGGCGGATGGGCATCGCGAGCGCGTCGCGGCGGAACGGGTCGCCGAGCTCGCGCGTGACCATCATCTCGAGCACCGTCGTCTTGCCCTCGCCTTGCGCCTTGGCCGCGGCGCGAAGCGCCGGCCCCACGTCGGAGAGCTTTTCCACGCGCAGGCCTTCCGCGCCCATCGCTTTCGCCACCGCGGCCCACGAGGGCTGGCGATCGAGATTGACGCCGACGAAGCGGCGGCCGTAGAAGTCGACGTGGTTCTTCTTCTCCGCCCCCCACTGGCCGTTGTTGAACACCACCGCGGTCACCGGGATGCCCTCGCGCACGCACGTCTGCAGCTCGCCGAAGCTCATGCCCCAGGCGCCGTCGCCGACGTAGGCGATCGCCGGCCGGTCGGGGGCCGCGACCTTGGCGCCGATGATCGTCGGGAACGCATAGCCGCAGTTGCCGAAGCTCATCGCCGCGAACATCGAGCGCGGCCGCTCGAAGCGAAGGTAGGAGTTGGACACCGAGCAGATGTTGCCGATGTCGGTCGAGACCATGGCGCCGGCGGGCATGGCGCGCTCGAGCTCGCGCAGCATCTGCCGCGGATGCATGGCGTTCGCGCCCGTGGACACTTCGACCGACCAGGCGTCCGTCTCGTGGGTCCAGCCGTCGAGCTCTTTCTCCCACCTGGCCTTCTCCTCGCGGATCTCGGCGAGCCGCGCGTCCTTGTCGCCCTGCGAGACGAGCCTGCGCTTGCCCAGCCGCTCGACGAGCGCCAGCGTGGCGGCCTTCGCGTCGCCGCAGATGCCGACGGAGATCGGCTTGACCAGTCCCAGCATCGTCGCGTCGGCGTCGATCTGCACGATCTTGGCGTCCTTGGGCCAGTAGTCGAGACCGTGCTGCGCCAATGTGCCGAACGGCCCGAGGCGCGTGCCGAGCGCCAGTACGACGTCGGCCTTGGCGATGAGCTTCATCGCCGCCTTCGAACCCTGATAGCCGAGCGGCCCGCACCACAGCGCGTGCGAGGCCGGGAAGGAATCGTTGTGGAGATACGAATTGCACACCGGCGCCGACAGGAGCTCCGCGAGGCGGATCGCCTCGCCTGTGCCGTCGGCCGCGATCACGCCGCCGCCGCAGAGGATGACCGGGAAGCGCGCCGAGGCGAGCAGCTCAGCCGCGTCGTTGAGCGCCTGCTCGCCGCCGGCACCGCGCTCGATCGCGAGCGGGCGAGGGATCTCGCAGTCGATGTCGCCGTAGAAGAAGTCGCGCGGAATGTTCACCTGCGTCGGGCCCATGAGCAGCAGCGCACGGTCGAAGGCGCGCGAGGTGAGCTCGGCCATGCGCGCGCGATTGTTGACGTGCGCCTGGTATTTCGTGATGCGCGAGAAAATGGGCAGCTGCTCGGTCTCCTGGAAGCCGCCGAGGCCCAGCGTCATCGAACCGGTCTCCGGCGTGACCACGACCACCGGGGAGTGCGCCCAGTAGGCCGCCGCGATGGCGGTGACGAAATTGGTGGCGCCGGGACCGTTCTGCGCGATGCACACGCCGTGACGCCCCGATACGCGGGCGTAGCCGTCGGCCATGTGGCCCGCGCCCTGCTCGTGAGCGACCGAGATGAAGCGGATGCCGGCGAGCTCGAACAGGTCGAGCGCGTCCATGTACGCCGAGCCCACGATTCCGAAAACGTCCCTGACGCCCTGCGCCACGAGCGACTCGACGAACGCTTCGGAGGGCGTCATCTTCTGCTTGCCCGACACGGCCGGGCGCCTGGCTTGGGTCACGGTATCCATGGAGACCTCGCGTTCGACGGTTAAGCTACGTATTGTCCCGCCGCGCGCTCGGCGGGGCTAGGGCCAGCGCCGCCGGAGCGCTGGAGCCACGGCAAGGCAGCGCTACATCACGGCGTCGGCCGGAACGTACTTGTAGCCGAGCGCCTCGGCCACCGGCTTGCAGGTCACCTTGCCGAAGGCGATGTTGAGCCCATTCTTGAGGTGGGTGTCGCCGGCGAGCGCCGCCTTCCAGCCCGTGTCGGCGATCGCCAGCACGAACGGCAGCGTCGCATGGTTGAGCGCCATCGTCGACGTGCGCGGAACGCCTCCCGGCATGTTGGCCACGCAGTAGTGGGTCACGCCGTCGACGACGTAAACCGGGTCGGCGTGGGTGGTCGGGCGGGAGGTCTCGAAGCAGCCGCCCTGGTCGATCGCGACGTCGACCACGACCGAGCCGGGTCGCATGCGCGCGACCAGCTCGCGGGTGACGAGCTTCGGCGCGGACGCACCGGGAATCAGCACTCCGCCGATCACCAGGTCGGCCGAGGTCACGTGCCGCTCGATCGCGTCGCGGGTCGCGTACACCGTGTTCAGCGGCCGTCCGAACTGGCGCCACAGCGCGCGCAGCACTTCCACGTTGCGATCGAGCACCCACACCTCGGCGCCCATGCCGAGCGCGATGTGGCAGGCGTGCGAGCCGACCACGCCGCCGCCGAGCACCACCACTTTCGCCGGATCGACGCCGGGAACGCCGCCGAGCAGCACGCCGATGCCTCCGTGCGGCTTCTCGAGGTAGTAGGCGCCAGCCTGGACGGCCATCCGTCCGGCGACCTCCGACATCGGCGCGAGCAGTGGCAGACCGCCGGACGCGGAGGTCACGGTCTCGTAGGCGATACACACGGCGCCGCTCTCGATCAGCTCCTTCGCCTGCTCAGGGTCGGGAGCGAGGTGCAGATAGGTAAACAGGATCTGCCCGGGCTTGAGCATCCTGCGCTCGACCGCCTGCGGCTCCTTCACCTTGACGATCATCTCCGCGGCTGCGAAGAGTTCCTTGGCGGAGGCGACGATGCGGGCACCGGCCCGCCGGTAATCCTCGTCCTCCATGCCGATGCCTTGGCCGGCGTGATGCTCGACCAGCACCTCGTGGCCGTGGTGAACGGCTTCGCGGGCGCTCGCCGGCGTAAGCCCCACGCGGTTCTCGAGAACCTTGATCTCCTTCGGCACGCCGATGCGCATGACATTCCTCCCGTGTGAGCCGCCAAAGGTAGCGCGAGAGGTCGCCGTTTACCAAATCGGTCGATAAGCGCGCTCTACCAGGCTCATAGAAATAAACGAATTGAATTATTCACAGCCAATCCATAATATATGAATCGTTCTCATTCCAACTGCAATGCCAGGTGCTCGCAAGGGCGCCCGCAAAGGAGCAAGCGCATGAAAACCGTAGGCCAGAAACTGGAACCGTTCCGAGTGGTGGGCGTCAAGCCCAGATTCAACCGGCCGGAGGAAAACGGCGAGTCGGCGTTCGCGCCGATCGATGAGAAGTCGTTCCCCGGCAAGTGGAAGGTGATCTACTTCTACCCGAAGGACTTCACCTTCGTCTGTCCGACCGAGATCGTCGGCTTCGCCAGGCTCGCGAAGGACTTCGAGGACCGTGATGCCGTCGTGATCGGCGGATCGACCGACAACGAGTACGCCAAGCTCGGGTGGCGGCGCGACCACGCGGATCTCAAAAGCCTCAATCAGTGGCAGTTCGCGGACACCACGGGCTCGCTGGTGGACCAGCTCGGCGTGCGGGCCGAGGAAGGCGTGGCGCTGCGCGCGACCTTCATCGTCGATCCGGACAACGTGATTCAGCACGTGTCGGTGAACAACCTGAACGTCGGCCGCAGCCCCGAGGAGGTCTTGCGTGTCCTCGACGGCCTGCAGACCGACGAGCTGTGTCCGTGCAACCGGGCGGTCGGCGGCACGACGCTGTAACGGCGGCCGTTCCCCGCGGACGGGGCTGTAGGTCCGGATGCATCCGGACGGCGCGAGCGCATCCGCGCCTGCATCCCGTCTGGCGGGAAGCACGCCGCGAATAAATTCGCGCCCTACCCAAGGAAACCCATCGCATGCCACTCCAAACCCTCAAGGACCGCATTCCCGATTACGCCAAGGATCTTCGGCTCAATCTCGACGCCGTGCTCGCACGCTCCAGCCTCACCCCTTCGCTCGCCTGCGGCGCGGCGCTGGCCGCCGCCTTCGCCGCCGGTGCGCCGGCGCTGGTCGAAGCGCTGCGCAGCGAGCCCGGCCTCGACAGCGCACACGCCCGCGCGGCGCTCTCCGCCGCCGCGCTGATGGGCATGAACAACGTCTGGTACCCGTTCGTGGAGATGGCGGACGACCCGGAGCTTAAAACCGTGCGCGCGGAGCTGCGCATGAACGCCTATGCCACCCACGGTGGCGTGGACCGCGCGAGCTTCGAGCTCTACGCGCTGTCCGCCTCCGTCGTCGGCAAGTGCACGTTCTGCGTCCGTTCCCACTATCGGCTGCTGCGCGAGAGCGGATTCACCGTGCAGCAGCTGCGTGACGTCGGCAGGATCGCCTCAGTCGTGAATGCCGTGGCGCAGGTGCTGGCCGCGGAAAGTCTGGCCGAGGCGCACGGGCTCGTCGCTTCAGAGGCCGTCGCGGCGTAACCGGGATATTTCGTCCCCGCGCAAGGGAAATGCAGGTCCGGATTGATCCGGACGCGTGCGAATGAATTCGCGCCGGCGGCGGGACCGTTAGCGCGCCGCCGCGTGGCGCGCAGTGACTTCGGCATACGCTCGCGCCAGCGCTGCGATGCCCGGCTCGATGCGCTCGGTCGCGATCGAGGCGAAGCCGAGGCGCGCGTAGTTGCGCGGGGCGCTCAGGCCCTCGGCGGCGAAGAACACGTCGCCGGGCTCGATCAGGACGCCGTGCCTCTGCGCCGCCGCGGCCAGCACGCGGGTGTCGACGTCGCCGGGAAATTCGAGCCAGAACGAAGACGCGCCCGGAACGGTGTGAAACGCCAGTTCCGGGAGCTGGCGCGACAGAGCTTCCGCCAGCAGCGGCGAGCGCTCGGCGTAGGTGCGCTTGAGCCGCCGCAGCAGCGCATCGTGGTAACCCATTGCCAGGAACAGCGCCACGGAGCGCTCGTTGTTGGCGGCCGGATGGCGCAGCATCAGTCGGCGCAATGCGCGTAGCTCGCGCACGAGCTCGGCGCTGCCCACGATGTACCCTAGGCGGATGCCGGGGGCGAGCGTCTTCGACAGGCTGCTCACGTAGATGACGCGTCCGGCGCGGTCCAGGCTCTTGAGCGCCGGCTGCACCTGTCCCTCGAAGCCCAGCTCGACCTCGTAATCGTCCTCGATCAGGACCCTGTCGCGGCGCTCCGCCCACTCGAGCAGCGCTTCGCGTCGTGCGAGCGGCATGGTGGCGTTGGTCGGGCATTGGTGCGACGGCGTGAGGTAGACGTATTCGCAGCCCTCGAGAGCGGCCGACAGCGCGAGCCCGTGCGTATCGAGCGGGAGCACCACGACACTCGGCGTACGTGAGGCGAAGATGTTGCGCGCGTCCGGATAGCCGGGGTTTTCCATGCCCACCGTCGTCGCCTTGCCGACGAGCAGCGTGGCCAGAAGAAACAGCGCGTGCTGCGCTCCCACCGTGACCAGGATCTGCTCCGGCGAAGCCCAGACACCGCGGCGTGGGAGCAGCCGGGTCTGGATCTGCTCGATCAGGAGCGGATCGTCGCCGTCGATGAGATCGCCGGCCCAGGCGCGCGCCTCCGCGCCGCCGAGCGCCTGCAGGCTGCACTCGCGCCAGCCGGGTATAGGGGTCTGCGCCGGATCGAACTGGCCGTACAGAAACGGATAAGGGTACTTCTGCCAATCCGTCGGCTTGACGATGTTGCGCTGCCGGGACACGGACGAGGCGAAGCGCGACGGCCAGGCGATCGGCGCGAGCGGCGGCGACGGCGCGTGGGAGCGAACGATCGAACGACCGGCGACGATCTCGGGATTGACGTAGTGCCCGCTGCGGTTCCTGGTGAGCAGATAACCCTCGTTGACCAGCAGCTCGTAGGCGAGCGCGACCGTGTTCCGCGCCACGCCGAGCTGGCGCGCGAGCACGCGCGTGGATGGAAGCGCCGCGCCCAGCGGTATCTGCCCGTCGAGGATCGCGCCGACCAGCATCTCCCGGATCTGCGCCTGGAGGCTCACCCGGCTCCTGAAGGTGAGGTGGATCAGCTGATTCCACAGCGGGCTGGGGTTGCGCATGGCGCCGATCATAGCAGCTGGCCCAGCGCCACAGCGGCAACTGGCTCTCCCCGCACCGGAGCGCCGGGATTAGAAGTAGACTTTTCCTTTGTCGTGCCGCCGCCCGCGCCCAGGGCCCCTCCCAGGAGGCTTTGCATGGATCATGCCGAACTCACCGTCCGCGACGCCGCGCCGCCGCGCCAGCTTTCGCTCGACGAATACTGGATGCCGTTCACGCCCAACCGCGATTTCAAGTCCGACCCCAAGATGGTCGTGCGCGCCGAGGGCATGTATTACTGGAACGATCGCGGCGGCAAGGTGATCGACGCGGCGTCCGGGCTGTTCTGCGTCAACTGCGGCCACGGCCGCAAGGAGATCGCCGAGGCCGTACAGCGCCAGCTCACGGAGCTCGACTTCATCGCCCCGTTCCTGCGCGGCCACGCCGGCAGCTTCGAGCTTGCGCGCCGCGTAGCCGAGCTGACTCCCGGGGATCTGAACCGCATCTTCTTCGCCAACTCGGGCTCCGAGTCGGTCGACACGGCGATGAAGGTGGCGCTCGCCTATCACCACGCGCGCGGCCAGAGCGGCCGTACCATGTTCGTCTCCCGCGAGCGGGCTTATCACGGCGTGAACTTCGGCGGCGTGTCGCTCTCCGGGATGGTCAACAACCGCCGCAAGTTCGGGCCGACGCTCCCCGGCATCGTGCACATGCGCCACACCCATCTCAAGGAGAACGCCTTCACCCGCGGCGAGCCGGCGCACGGCGCGGAGCTGGCGGAAGATCTCCAGCGCTTCGTGGCGCTGTATGGCGCCGAGAACATCGCCGCCTGCTTCGTCGAGCCCATCGCCGGCTCCACCGGCTGTCTCGTGCCGCCGAAGGGCTATCTCAAGCGGCTGCGCGAGATCTGCGACCAGCATGGCATTCTGCTGGTTTTCGACGAGGTGATCTGCGGCTTCGGCCGCACCGGCAAGCCATTCGGGGCGCAGAGCTTCGGCGTCACGCCGGACATCATGACGATGGCCAAGGGCCTTACCAACGGCGCGCAGCCGATGGGCGCGGTGGCGATCTCGGAGCGCATCCACGACACCATCGTCGCGGCGGCCCAGGAAGGCGCGATCGAGTTCTTCCACGGCTACACCTATTCCGGCCATCCCGCCGCCTGCGCTGCCGGCCTCGCCACGCTGGACATCTATCGCAAGGAAGGGCTGTTCGAGCGCGCCGCGGAGCTCGCGCCCTACTTCCTCGACGGGATCTGGTCGCTCAAGGATCTGTCGGCGGTGGCGGACCTGCGCGGCTACGGCATGCTGGCCGCGATCGACGTGCATCCGAGCGGCGCGCCGGGCGCGCGCGGGCACCTGCTGCAGAAGAAGCTGTTCGACAACGGACTGCATCTCAAGACGACCGGCGACTGCGCGCTCGTCGCGCCCCCGCTCGTCGCCGAGCGCTCGCACATCGATGCGATCGTCGACTGTTTGCGCAACACGTTGGCCGGCGTGTAGGCCTTTTTCAGGACCGATTCGGACAAAGGAGGGACGCATGAAACGCCTGTTTGCAATCTGGCTCGCCGTGGCGGCGCTCGCCGCCGCGATGCCGGCGTGGTCGCAGAAAACGGTGACCTTCGCCTACCAGGACATGATGAACCCGTGGCGCTGGGTGCAACAAACGAAGGAGATCGAGAAGGCGACCGGCTACAAGATCAACTGGCGCCAGTTCGGCGGCGGCGGCGACGTGATCCGCGCCATGGCGTCGGGAGACGTGCAGCTGGGCGAGGTGGGGTCGACCGGAGTGGCCACGGCGATCAGCCAGGGCATGGACGTGGATCTGTTCTGGATCCTCGAGGACATCGCCTCGGCGGAGGCGCTGGTTGCCCGCAACGGAAGCGGCATCAACACGATCGCCGACCTCAAAGGCAAGAAGATCGGCACGCCGTTCGTGTCGACCTCGCACTTCCAGTTGCTCTACGCCATGCAGCAGGCCGGCATCAAGCCCAACGAGGCGCAGGTGCTCAACATGCGCCCGCCGGAAATCGCGGCGGCCTGGAGCCGCGGCGACATCGACGCGACGTTCATCTGGGATCCCGTGCTCTCCACGGTCAAGAAGACCGGCAAGGTCCTGATGACGTCGGGAGACATCTGCAAGAAAGGCGCGTGCACCTTCGACGGACTGGTGGTGGAGAAGAAGTTCGCCCAGGCGAACCCGGCATTCATGGTGGCGCTGGTCAAGGCGGTTGCCCAGGCGGACGCCGACTATCGCGCGAATCCGAAAGCGTGGACGAGCGACAAGGCGAAGGTCGACGCCGTGGCGACCTGGACCAAGGGCAAGGCCGAAGACGTCCCCGCCGCGATGGCGCTCTACGGCTTTCCGAGCCTGCAGCAGCAGGCCTCGCCGGAGTGGCTCGGGGGCGGCGCCAACGGCGCCGCGGCGAAGGCGCTCGCGCAGCAGGCGAACTTCCTGAAGGAACAGGGACGGCTCGCCTCCGTCGCGCCAGACTTCGGCAAGAACGTCACGACCGAATGGGTGACCAAGGCGATGAAGTAGCCGTCGGCAGAGCCGGGCAACGGCGGCGGCGCGCTGCGCCGCTGCTCGCCCTGCAGCGACCCACCCGACTCGTGCGCCGCGCGAACTCTACGTAGGCGCATCGGCTCACGGTCGGGGCTGCATCCGGTTTTGAGCTGATGCCAGCGGTCCCTGCAACTCACGGGCTCCAACACCGCGTCGCGAATGCAGTCAGGGCCAAAGACCGACGCGGCTCGAACTGGTCATCGACAGGGCCGGTTCTCTCCTTGGGCGCCCTGGGCGTTCCGAGAGATAAAAAATTGACCAAGTGCGACCTGGCGGCGCGCCACTTAGTCCGCCTCGTACATCGCGGTGTACGCGTGGCAGATGTCCTCGTAGGCCCCGGGTACAGCGCATTCGCATCGTTCGTCGCTGCCCGCATCAGGTCTGTCCTTGCCGTGGGTGACAGTAGTGACGGTTGGGCATCCCCGATGCCGAGAACCGCAAAGTAAGTCTCCCGGTTGCCATCGTCGGTCCGATGCTCGATCAGCTTGGTGCAGGCCGCGACGTCGGTTTCGGTCTTCTTGCATTGCTCGAGATTGGAATAGCCGGTCTCCAGCTGGGAGCCGATCGAGTCGATGAGACCTGAGACGCTCTTGACGAATGGCTGACGAGGAATTTTCACGGAGGTGCCTTCTCCCCCGGCCACGATCGTCTTTTCCTCCGGCATGTATGCCGCGATGGCCTCGGCGAGGCACTTCGCGTGGGTGATGAAGGCCTTCAGGCGATTGCCTCTCACGGGGTCCTTCCGCCCCTGTCCGTGCTTGTAGCAGAAATCCTCGGTACCGGCCCGCGCGATGCCGAAGCCATGGGATAGGCCCAGGCGGGCCGTCCGAGCGGCGCCTGCGGCGCTCGCCGTAGCTGCTGCGCTCGGGGCAGTAGCCGCGGTCCCCCCGGGAGCCTCCAGCGAGAACGCATCGGGATCGCCGATCTCGTCGTAGACGTCCGAGAGATTCTTGGGAATCTCCTGCCAATCGGCAGCGCGCTGCAAGATCTCGTAGACGCCGAACAGCGCGATCGGCGGCAGGTGGTCGATGATGTCGAGCATGATCGTGCCGTCGCCGAGCCCATGTTTCTCGACTTGCGGGAACTCGCTCTTCAGATCCACCGTGTCGAGCACGAAAGCCTCGAGGTCGGCGCGAAAATTAGCGCACGGCGTGCCGGCACCGCAGCGTCGCGTGCCGGCGGACGGATTGCCCTTGACGAAATCGAGAAGAGGCTGCCGGCGGTGCTGCAGGAAGTCCAGCATGTCCTGCACCGTCTCCCGAGCCGTCTGACCCTTATCATTCAATGCGGTAAGTTGCTGCCTGAGATCCTGCGCCGTCGGCTTCACGTCGCCCTGGGTGCTTTCTCCGGGCCAGCCGAACCGGAGGCGAATACTCGCGGCCGGGCGGCGTGGGAACCGATTCCCACCTAGAATACGCGGCGTGCCCCAGCTCGACATCCGCAGCTTGAGCGTCCGCTACGCTACCAAGGCGGGCGTCGTCGAAGCGCTCTCCGACGTGAACCTCGCCATGCGCGACGGCGATTTCCTGGTCGCGATCGGCGCTTCGGGCTGCGGAAAGACGACGCTGCTCAACTGCATCGCCGGCTTTCTGCCGGCAACCGAAGGCACGATCGAGCTGGACGGCAGACCCGTCACAGGCCCCGGCGCGGACCGCGGCGTCGTGTTCCAGAAGCACGCGCTGATGCCATGGCTCAACGTCATCGCCAACGTCGAATTCGGCTTGCGCATGCGCGGCGTCGATCCGGCCGCCCGGCGCAGGCTCGCCATGGAGAAGCTCAAGCTCGTGGGTCTCGAGGACTTCGCGCAGCGCGCGATCTACGAGCTCTCGGGCGGCATGCAGCAGCGCGTCGGCATCGCGCGCGCGCTGGCCTCGGACCCCGAGCTCATGCTCATGGACGAGCCGCTGGGCGCGCTGGACGCGTTCACGCGCGAGTCGATCCAGGAGTTGATCCTCGACGTCTGGCACCGCACCGGCAAGATGATGTTCTTCATTACCCACTCGGTGGAGGAGGCGCTCTTCCTCGCGACCCATCTCGTAGTGATGACGCCACGGCCCGGCCGCATCTCGCACGAATATCGCCTGGACTTCGGCCGGCGCTTCATCGAGACCCGGGACGCCCGTGCGATCAAGTCGGCGCCCGATTTCATCCGCGTGCGCGAGGAGGTGCTGGCAGTGATCCAGCGCCGCATGCCCGACGAGCGCGCGGTTCCGGCGGAGGCCTGAGCCATGCCGCGCGATTCGTCCCGGAAGAGCGCCCGGCCGAAGACCTCCAAATTCTCCACGCCCGGTGAAGGCCCGACCACCGCGATCAGCGTCGCGACGATGATCGCGCTCTTTGCCCTGTGGTGGCTCGCGAGCCACTTCCGCTGGCTGCCGCCGCTGTTCCTCCCCACGCCCGAGACCGTGTTCACTCGGCTCTACCAATCGGCGATGGGCGAGCTCACCGACGCGCCGCTTGCCGAGCATTTCGGTTGGTCGATGTTCCGCGTCTTCAGCGCCTTCGTCGCCGCTTGCGCGACGGCGATCCCCATCGGCATCGCCATGGGGGTGTCGCGGGTCGCGCGCGGCATTTTCGATCCGCCGATCGAGTTCTATCGGCCGCTGCCGCCGCTCGCCTACCTGCCGCTGATCGTGATCTGGTTCGGCATCGACGAGTTCTCGAAGGTGCTGCTCATCTACCTCGCCTGCTTCGCGCCGCTGGCGATGAGCGCGCGGGCCGGGGTGCGCTCGATCTCGCAGGAGCAGATCCACGCCGCTTACTCGATGGGCGCGTCCAAGTGGCAGGTGATCCGGCACGTCATCGTGCCCGGGGCGATGCCGGAGATCCTGACCGCGATGCGCATCGCCATCGGCTTCGGCTGGACGACGCTGGTGGCGGCCGAGATGGTGGCGGCGACGAAGGGCCTCGGCCAGATGGTGCTCAACGCGTCGAACTTCCTGCGCACCGACATCGTGATCATGGGTATCGTGGTCATCGGCGCGGTGGCGTATCTGTTCGATCTGCTGATGCGCTACGTCGAGCATCTGGTCGTGCCGTGGAAGGGCAAGGTGTGAGCCGCGAGAGCGGACCCGACGCGCGTAGCGCGTTGCGGCTCGAGCGTCCGCGAATAACCTTTGCGGCCGACCTCTAAACCTTGCACCTAGCGCCCTCACCGGGAGGCCGCGGTCCAGCGCTCTGCCGCAGCCGGGTTCCGCCTCCGACCGCACGATTACGCACCCTCGCGCGCCGGTCATCGGCATGCTGTTGACAGTCACGCCACCCTTTGCCACGCTGCACGCATGGTTACCCGCCCGCACTTCCAGCGCCTGGTCGATCGCGTGCGCAACTTCTCGCCGCTGCCGGCGGCGATCGTGTTCCCGTGCGACCGCGACGCGCTGCAGATGGCGCTCTCGGCGCAGTTCGCGGGCTATCTCGCGCCCATCCTGGTAGGGCCCGACAAGCGCATCGCCGAAGCCGCGGCGGTGGCCGGACTGGACCTCTCGCGCATCGACGTCGTCGATACGCCCGACGACCCGTTCGTCGCGGCCCAGCGCGCCGCAGCGCTGGCCCGCAACGGCGAGGTGCGGGCGCTGGTCAAAGGCAGCCTCTATCCCGACGACCTGATGCGCGCAGTGGTCGCTCCCGAATCGGGCTTGCGCGGCGAGCGCCGCATCACCCACGCGTTCTTCGTCGAGGCGCCCGGCCTGCCGCGCGCCTTCGTGCTCTCCGACGCGTTGCTCAACATCGCACCCACGCTCGCCGCCAAGCGCGAGATCGTCCAGAACGCAATCGATTTCGCCCAGTCGCTGGGCATCGCTGCGCCCAACGTGGCCGTGTTGAGCGCCGTCGAAGGGGTCACCCCGGCGCTGCCCGCGAGTGGGGATGCGGCCGCGCTGGCGAAGATGGCGGCGCAGGGCCTGATCACCGGCGGCGTCGTGGAGGGGCCGCTGACCGCCGACGCGGCGCTCTCGGCCGCGAGCGCGCGCGCCAGCGGCGTGGAATCGAAGATCGCCGGCAACGCCGACGTGCTGATCGTTCCCGGGCTCGAAGCCGGAGCGATCCTGCTGCGCACCCTCAGCGGCGCCTTCGGCGCGCTCGCCGCCGGCGTGGCGCTCGGCGCCAAGGTCCCCGTCGTCCTGCCGGCGCGCGGCGAATCGCTGGAGGTGCGCATGGCCGCGTGCGTGCTCGCCTCGATCGTCGCCAACGCGCCGCGCGGTCCCGCGGAAGCCCATCGGGACGGCGGCGCGACCGCGCCCGTCGTTCCCGTTGCCGCGTAACACAACGTCGCCTCTTCCGCGTGGACGAAGCCCCGTGTGCTGTGCCGCGGGGATGAACCGCCGACGCCCCGGCTTGCGGTCCGTGGCCCTGCTCATCGTCACGATCGTGGCCTGTGCGAGCGCGCCGGCGCTCGCCGCGTCCGGCGCGGCAGACGCGGCGCCGTGGTGGATCTGGCCGCTGGCGCTGTTCTTCGTCTGCTTCGTGCTCGGCATCGTCGCGGTGCCGGCGGGCGTGGGCGGGGGCGTACTGTTCGTTCCGGTCGTGGGCGGCTTCTTTCCCTTTCACCTCGATTTCGTGCGCGGCGGCGGGCTCCTCGTCGCGCTCGCGAGCGCGATGGCCGCCAGCCCCGAGCTGCTGCGCCTGGGGCTCGCCAATCTGCGGCTGGCGCTCCCGCTGTCGCTGCTCGTGGCCGCGAGCCAGATCGCCGGCGCGCTGATCGGGCTCACGCTGCCCGCGCCCCTCGCCGAGACCGCGCTCGGAACCCTCATCCTCGGCATCGTGGCGCTGATGTGGAGCGCGAGAAAATCGGAATTCCCGGACGTCGCCGCCGCCGATCCGCTCTCGCTCGCGCTCGGTATCAACGGCCTCTATTACGACACCGCACGGCGGCGCGACGTCGAATGGAAGGTCCACCGGACGCCGGCCGCCTTGCTCGTCTTCGTGGTGATCGGTCTCATCGCCGGGATGTTCGGCCTTGGCGCGGGATGGGCCAACGTTCCTACGCTGAATCTCCTGATGGGCGTGCCGCTCAAGGTGGCCGCGGGCACCAGCAGCCTGGTGCTCTCGACGACCTCGTCCGCCGTCTGGGTGTACATCAACCAGGGTGCCATCCTGCCGATCGTCGCCGCGCCGTCGATCGTCGGCATGATGCTCGGCGCGCGGATCGGGGCTCGGCTCTTGCACGTGGTCAAGGCGGTGGCGATCCGGCGCCTCGTCATCACGATGCTCGTGGTGGCGGGTGCTCGAGCGTTGCTCAAGGGCCTCGGCCTATGGGAATAGACCGTACCACCGAAGAAGCCGCCCCGCGGGAGAATCGCAACCGGTACGCCTCGCCGGAGGAGTTGCGCTACGCGAGAGTGCTCCAGATCGGCGCACGCGTGGGGCTGGCGATGCTGATCGCGATCTTCGCCCTCTACGTGTCAGGCGCCATTCCACCGCTGGTGCCGCTCGCAAGCCTGCCGCAGTATTGGAGCCTTTCCGCCCGCGAGTTCGTGGCCGCGACGCATCACCCGACCGGCTGGGCGTGGCTGGGGCGTATTGGCCTCGCCGACATCGCCATCCTCGCGCCGATCGCGTTCCTGGCGGGCGTGTCGGTGCTCTGCGCGCTGGCCGTGCTGCCGCGATTCCTCCGACGCGGCGACGCAATCCACGCCGCGATCCTCGTCCTGCAGATCGTGGTGCTGGTGCTCGCGGCGTCGAACGTCCTCGGCACGCGCTAGGGCTTCCCCCAGCCTATGGCGACCTCCTACAACCGCCTGCTGCTCGCGAGCGAGGGGACCGAGTTCGACGTCGGCGCCGAACGCGTGGCCGTCGACCTCGCGGAACAATGGCAGCTGCGCCTGCTCGCAGTGATACCCGTGGTGAGCAATCCGGAATTCGAAGTCGTCGCGCCGCAGCTCGCGGAGCGCGCGGAGGCCGCAGCGGCGTCGCATCTCGAGCGCCTGCGCGCGGTCGCCTCGCAGCGCGGCGTCGAGCTCGACGGCACCGTCCGGCTCGGCGAGACGCCGTACCTGGAGATTGTCGCCGAGGCGCGCGAGAGGAACGCGGATTTGATCGTGCTGCGTCGCCGCGGCAAGCGCGGCTTCCTCGCCAACCTGCTGGTCGGCGCCATGACCCACACCGTCATCGGGCACGCGCCATGCGACGTGCTTATCGTGCCGCGCGCAGCGCGAATGTGGTCGCGAGGCATCGTGCTAGCCACAGACGGCTCCGTCCACAGCGCACGGGCAGCCGAGGCCGCCGCCGGAGTCGCTCTGCGCTCCTCGCTGCCGGTGACCGTGGTCTGCGTTCTCGCGCACCCTCAGGACGATCGCGGCCGGGCGATGGCAAACGTCGAGGCCGCAACGGCCCTGTTGCGCACTGCCGGGGCGCGAGCCGACGGACGCACGGCCGAAGGGAAGCCCCACGAGGCGATCCTCGACGCGGCGCGCGGAGCGCACGCCGACCTTATTGTCGTGGGCCGCCGCGGCTTGGGCGGAGTAGAGCGGCTTCTGCTCGGCAGCACTTCGGAACGCGTCTCCGGCTTCGCCGACTGCGCCGTGCTGATCGTGCGCGCGTGACGGGGAGCGAGGAGTTCAGCTAAAAACGCAGGACTGGATGCGAGCCGAGGGCACTCTCGGATGCGCTGATGAATCCCCGCCGCTGCACGTGTCAGCCGTAATGTCCACTCCAAAGGCTAGCCCTTCGTCCCGGAGGATGCGGCTTGGCGGCCAGCGCCCCGGCGCCCAGCTCTACCGCTTTGATGGCGACTGCTCGCGCCACGCTGGCGATGGGACGTCGAGGGGGCTTGCCGTGACTGGAAAGAGATCCGGGGAGCCGCGGATGAGGGCGGCAACCCGGGCGGCATCGCTGTGGCGGCGGGCGCGGCGCCAAAGGCGATGCGCGAGCATGGCAATCACGCCGAAGGTGACTTTCCGCTCCCGCGGGACAAGCGCCATGGCGCGCTCGGCTTCGGCTGCCGCTTTCCCGTAGAGCTCTTCAGCTTTGCGTTCCTCGCCGCGGTGGAGAAGCTTCCGCGCAGCTGCGGCGAGCTTCGTGCTCCGCTCATGGTGCTCGAACCAGGTCATCTGGCCTTCCCCGCAACGCGCTTTGGACCCGCACGCATCGTAGCGCGAGATTCTCACGGCGCTTAGGTAGATGGGCGATATCGATGTACCTCGAAGTTCGAACCGCTATCTCGCACGATCGTAGGAGGCGCGCATGTTGCGGCGCAATGGAATATTCACGCGCTGCTGCGGAGCGGCGCCGGGGGCGGGATTGACGCCAGGGGTGGCGGACGTCAGTGAAAGAGGTCCCGCACCTTACTGAGAAACGTGCGCGAGCGCAGATGCTTGAGTGTCGTGCCCCACTTTTCTTCTGCGAGCAGTTTCCTCTCGAGTTGCGCTTCCTCTTGTTTCATCAAATCCAAGACACGGGTGTCTTCGTCATCATCGAGCCAGTAGCCGTGTTGATGCTCGCAGAACTCCATTTCGAGATCGTAGAACCGGTACCTGAACTTCTTAAGATAAGCGTTGCACTCGGGGCATTTATCGCCTGTCGGCGTAACGCCGGAGACCAAGGTTCCCTTCGCGTGCTCGCCGAAGTCAAACACCTCATCCTCCAGCTGCCCGAGTTCCTGGCTCTCCAGCCACATCCCCTTACACGATTGACAATAGTTGACCTGGATCTTGTGCCGAACCGTCGGCACCAGGTCCGAGCCGCATTTAGGACATTTCACCTTTGCCTCCGGTCATGCAGCCGTTCACGTCACTCTAACCCGATCCGCTGGGGCTCGCGCAGCCGTGCGCGCGTAGCGACACGAAATCCATGCCTCCACCGCCACCGTCGCGCCCAGCTCCGAGCGTGCGCGACGACCGCGCGAAGCGCTACGGCGACAGCAGCGGAGAGAGTGCCGGTTGTGCCGGAGAGCCGCCTCATTCGCGTCCCGGTATGGCGTTGAAACGCGTCTCCGCTTCGCGGAACAGCGCCTTGACCCGTTCCACGTTCCACGGGCGCTCGGTGAGCGTCTCGTGATCCCATTCGCTTCTCGGTTCCAGCGGCGCAAAGAAATCCCCGCCGTAGACATGGAGCGCGCAGGTCATCTTGCCGATCGGATTCAACACGGAATGGATCGTGTCGCGACCGAGCGCGGCGACCTCGCCGACGCCGAGCGAGCGCGCCGACGCGGCTTCGATCGCGCCCTCCTTTCTGCGCCAGAAGACGTTGTCTTCCCGCCCGGAATAGATGCCCACGACGGAAAACATCTGGTGGTTGTGCGGCATCAGGCTCATGCACGGCGCCCACACGAAGTTGATGACGGTGAGCTCGGGCGACCGGTAGAGCGGCACCAGCCCTGCGTGCTCCGGCTCGCCGAGCTGCGACATTACCCGCGGGCTCTCGGAAACCGCCCCTGCCACGAGCTCGCGGATGGCGTCCTGCCCGTGGGCGACGGCGTCGATACAGTCCTGGATGAAACGCTCCCTGTCGAACATGGTCTCTCCTCCTTCGCACGCGCCCCGCGGTCCGGAAACGGACCATCTCCTGGAAACAAGTATAGGGCGGTTTCGCGAGCGACAGCGTCCGGTTTCGTACGTCGCCGCGATACCTTTTTCCGCGGGTCTGCCGGGCGCCTGGGATCTTCACAGTTCGACCCGGATGGCCCGCCTGCCGTTCGTCCAGGCACCGCCCAACTCGGCACCCGTAGGCAGTCGAGGAACGACCGGCATTGTTCGCATAGCGGACATTGTCCGTCGCCCCGGACCGGCGCTTCTACAGCTAGGATTTCTCGCCCTCGCGCAGCGCCCGCCAAACGCGCTCGGCGGTAAGCGGCATCTCCAGCGCGAGCGCCTGCTTCTCCGCGCCCGCGCCCGCGAGCGCGTCGACGACCGCATTGACCACCGCCGGCGTCGCGCCGATCGTCCCGAGCTCGCCCACGCCCTTGATCCCGAGCGCGTTGTTGCGGCTCGGTATCGACTGGTCCATCGCCGTGCGGAACTGCGGCGTCAACGCCGCGCGTGGCAGCGCGTAGTCGAGAAAGCTCGCGGTGATCGCCTGTCCCGAGGCGTCGTAGACCAATTCCTCGCACAGCGCCTGACCAAGACCCTGGAGGGTCCCGCCCTCGATCTGGCCGATGACGATCGCCGGATTCACGACCCGTCCGACGTCGTTCACCGAGACGTAGCTCACCGGCTCGACGGCGCCGGTGTCGGGATCGATCTCCACCTCGCAGACGTGGCAACCGTTGGGCCAGGTGGCGTCGGCCACCGAGCTGGTCGAATCGACGATGAAGCGCGCCTGCGGCTGCGCCTTCGCGAGCTCGAAGAGCCCGATCCGCCGATCGGTACCGGCGACCTCGAACACGCCGTCGGCGTACTCGAGATCGCGCGCTGCGACTTCGAGCGCACCGGCGGCAAGGTCGCGCGCCTTCGCGACCGTGCGCTCGGCGGCCACGCGCACGGCCGATCCGCCCACGAACAACGAGCGCGATCCGGCGCTGCCGAAGCCGGTGCCGCGATCGGTGTCGCCCTGCGCGATGCGGATGCGCTCGATGGGGACGCCGAAGACGTCGACGGCGAGCTGGGCGTAGCTGGTCGCGATACCCTGCCCCATCGCCTGTGTGGCGGAGAAGATCTCGATGTAGCCCTCGCCCGAGACTTCCACCGTCACGCGTTCCTCGAACACGTCGGCGCCGGTCCATTCCAGGAACGCGGCGAGTCCGCGCCCGCGCAAGCGTCCGCGTCGGGCCGAGTCCGCGCGGCGCGCATCGAAGCCCGACCAGTCGGCGAGCGCGAGCCCCTGGTCCAGGATCGACTCGAATCGGCCCGTGTCATAGGTTTTGCGCATGGCGTTGGTGTAGGGCATCTGCTCCGGCCGGATCACGTTCCGGCGCCTGAGCTCCGCGGGGTCGATGCGCACGGCGCGCGCGGCCGCGTCCATCAACCGCTCGATGATGTAGATCGCCTCGGGACGGCCGGCGCCGCGGTACGCTGCGACGGGCGCGGTGTGGGTGAGCACGCCGCGGATGCGCACGTCGATCGTGCCGATGTCGTAGATGCTCGTCGACACCCACGGGCCGATCATGAGCTGGATCACCACGCCCGCCGGTGTGGCGTAGGCGCCGAGGTTCGCGAGCGAGTCGATGCGCAGTGCCAGCACCCGCCCGCTGGCGTCGAGCGCGAGCTCCGCCTTGCTCGTGACGTCGCGCCCATGTGTGGCGGCGAGGAATTCCTCGAGCCGCTCGGCGCACCACTTCACGGGGCGCTCGAGCTTGCGGGCGCAGTAGGCGGCGAGCGCGTCCTCCGGGTACAAGCCGGTCTTCATGCCGAACCCGCCGCCCACGTCGCCCACCAGCACGCGCACCTTCTCGCTGGCGATGCCGAGCACCTCCGCGGCCAGCGTGTCGCGCAGTCCGGTCGGCATCTGCGAGGAGGCGCGCACGGTGATGCGTTTCGTCGTCCGGTCGTAGCTCGCAAGAACCGCGCGCGGCTCGAGCGGGCTCGGCGCGACGCGCTGGTTCTTGAGATCGAGCGCCACGACGTGCGCCGCCCTGGCGAAGGCCGCCGCGGTCGCCTTCGCATCGCCGTGACGGATCTCGCAGGCGATGTTGCCGGTTGCTGCCGGCCATACCAGCGGGGCCCCGGGCTCGAGCGCGGCTGAAGGGCCCACCACCGCGGGCAGCATCTCGTAGTCGACCTCGATCGCCTCGGCCGCGTCGCGCGCCTGATGCTTCGACTCGGCGACGATCGCGGCCACCGCCTCGCCCACGAAGCGCACGCTGTCCACGCCGAGTGCGTGCCGCGGCGGCGAGGCGCTGGGCGAGCCGTCGGCGCGGCGGAAGTCGGCCGACGAAGGCAGAGGCTTGACGCCGGCGCGGAGGAGATCCGCGCCGGTGACCACCGCCAGCACACCGGGCATCGCGGCCGCCGCCACGGCGTCGATCCCCCGAATCCGGGCATGGGCGTGCGGCGAGCGGAGGAACACGAGGTGCGCCTGTCCGGGCGCGGAGACGTCGTCGGCGAAGCGGCCCTCGCCTTTGAGCAGCGCCTCGTCCTCGACCCGCGGCACCGAGCGGCCGCTGCCGAAGCGCGCGTATTTCGATTCGCTCATGATCGCCCCGCGCGGGGACCGCTCAGCGCTGCCGCACGCAATCCATGAAGAAGCGCAGCTTCCCGCCCTCGTTCTCTTCGATCAGGCCGTGGATGTCGGTCTCGAAACCGGGAAACTTCTCGTTGAAGCTGCGCGCGAACTGCAGGAACTGCACGATCCTGCGGTTGAACCGCTCGCCCGGGATGAGCAGCGGAATGCCCGGCGGATACGGCGTGAGCAGCACGCTTGCCACCCTGCCTTCGAGATGGTCGATCTCCACGCGGTCGATGTCGCGGTGGGCGATGTGCGCGAAGGCGTCGGAAGGCTTCATCGCCGGCTGCATGTCGGAGAGGTACATCTCCGTGGTCACGCGCGCGACGTCGTTGGCCTTGTACATGTCGTGGATCTGCCCGCAGAGGTCGCGCAGGCCCACGCGCTCGTAGGAGGGCTGCTGGGCGCAGAACTCGGGCAGGATCTTCCACAGCGGCTGGTTCTTGTCGTAGTCGTCCTTGAACTGCTGCAGCGCCGTGACCAGCGTGTTCCAGCGGCCCTTGGTGATGCCGATGGTGAACATGATGAAGAACGAGTACAGCCCCGTCTTCTCGACGATGACGCCGTGCTCGGCGAGATACTTGGTGACGATCGACGCCGGGATGCCGGTCTTGGCGAACTTGCCCGACACGTCGAGGCCCGGCGTGATCACGGTGGCCTTGATGGGATCGAGCATGTTGAACCCGGGCGCGAGATTGCCGAAGCCGTGCCACTTCTCGTTGGCGCGCAGCATCCAGTCCTCGCGCTTGCCGATGCCCTCCTCGGCGAGCTTCTCCGGGCCCCAGACCTTGAACCACCAGTCCTTGCCCCACTCGTCGTCGACCTTGCGCATCGCCCGGCGGAAGTCGAGCGCCTCGACGATCGACTCCTCGACCAGCGCGGTGCCGCCCGGCGGCTCCATCATCGCGGCCGCCACGTCGCACGAGGCGATGATCGCGTACTGCGGCGAGGTCGACGTGTGCATGAGGTAGGCTTCGTTGAACAGATGCCGGTCGAGCTTGCGCGTCTCGCTCTCCTGCACCAGGATCTGCGAGGCCTGGGAGAGTCCCGCCAGCAGCTTGTGCGTAGAGTGCGTGGCGAAGATCAATGCGTCCTTGCTGCGCGGCCGGTCCTTGCCGATCGCGTGCATGTCCTTGTAGAAGTCGTGGAAGCCGGCGTGCGGCAGCCAAGCCTCGTCGAAGTGCAGGGTGTCGATCGAGCCGTTGAGCGTAGCTTTGAGCATCTCGACGTTGTAGACGACCCCGTCGTAGGTGCTCTGGGTGATGGTGAGGATGCGCGGCTTCTTGCTCTTCGCCTCGCGCGCGAACGGGTTCGCCTCGATCCGCCTGCGGATGCTCTCGGGGCGGAACTCCTCCAGCGGGATCGGGCCGATGATGCCGAGGTGGTTGCGGGTCGGCGTGAGGAACACGGGGATGGCGCCCGTCATCGTCAGCGCGTGCAGGATCGACACGTGGCAATTGCGGTCGACCACGACGATGTCGCCCGGCGCGACGTTGGCATGCCAGACCATCTTGTTCGACGTCGACGTGCCGTTGGTGACGAAGAAGCAGTAGTCGGCGTTGAAGATGCGCGCGGCGTTGCGCTCGGCCTTGGCCACCGGCCCCGAGTGATCGAGGAGCTGCCCCAGCTCGTCGACCGAGTTGCACACGTCGGCGCGGAGCATGTTCTCGCCGAAGAACTGGTGGAACATCTGGCCCACCGGGCTCTTGAGGAACGCCACCCCGCCCGAGTGCCCGGGGCAGTGCCAGGAGTACGAGCCGTCCTGGGCGTACTCCACCAGCGCTCGGAAGAACGGCGGCGCCAGCGAGTCGAGGTAGCTCTTCGCCTCGCGCACGATGTGGCGGGCGACGAACTCGGGCGTGTCCTCGAAGGTGTGGATGAAGCCATGGAGCTCGCGCAGGATGTCGTTGGGGATGTGGCGCGAGGTGCGCGTCTCGCCGTAGAGGTAGATCGGGATGTCGGCGTTCTTGAAGCGGATCTCCTCGACGAAGGCGCGCAGGCTCTTGAGCGCGCGCTCGGTCTCCTCGGCGGTGCCGGAGCCGAACTCCTCGTCGTCGATCGACAGGATGAACGCCGAGGCGCGCGACTGCTGCTGCGCGTACTGCGACAGGTCGTAGTAGCTGGTCACGCCGAGAACCTCGAGTCCCTCCTTCTCGATCGCGGCGGCCAGGGCGCGGATCCCCAGACCCGAGGCGTTCTCGGAGCGGAAGTCTTCGTCGATGATAACGACGGGAAAGCGGAATTTCATGGTCCTTGCCAAAATGAAAAGCGGGGTGTCGCCTTCAGGCCGGACACCCCTTCAGGGGCCCGATTGTGCACCGCCACGGCACACGATGCGAGCATTCGGAATATGGGGACGGTCGCCCGCGATGACGAGTGGCGGCGGTGCGACGCCGCCGTCGGCGCGCCCGTCAGAAGCTTGCCGCCGCGAGGACCCCGCCCCAGGCGATGAGTCCCAGCCCGATGGGCGTTTTGAGTCGCCGACCCCAGGAGAGGTTCTTCTCCGCCGCCATGGCGGCGGCGAGCAGCAGCATCCAGCCGAGATTCCCCATGCCGACGACGAACATGACCAGCATCAGCGCCCAGCAGCAGCCGACGCAGAAGATTCCGTGATCGAAGCCGATGCGAAAAGCCTCGCGGGCGGCGTGGCGCCCGTGCCAGCGCTCGGTGACGAAGGCGAACGGCGTGCGGCAGCGCTCCAGGCAGCGGTACTTGAGCGCGCTGAACTGGAACGCACCCGCCGCCACCAGGATGGCCGCGGCGACGAGCTCACCGTGAGCGACCAGCCAGTCCACCCTCGCCGCGACGAGATGGACGGCGCTGTCGAGGCCGTGCGCGGCGATCCCGAAGCCGAGCCACGCCACCGCGTAACCGCCGAGCACACGCGCCATCAGCGCCGGAGCGTCGCTCCGCGACCCCGTGACGCGGCTGAAGATGCCGAGCAGCGGCAGCGTGGTCGGCAGCATCATCGCGGCGATCATCAGCAGCCACGCCAGCGCGTAGACCAGGATCGGGATCCACAACGCGCCCTGAGGCAGGGCACGGCAGAGCGCGGCCAGCGCCCCGGTGCGGTCCCAGCCGCCATGGTCGAGGTAGCGGGCGTAGGGGCTCGTGCTCCACACCGCGAGCACGGCCCACGCCGAGACCGACAGCGCCGCGACGAGCGCGAGCGGCAGCGCGCGGCGATCGCCGCGCGCTGCGGCACCGGTCGGCTCACCTTTCTCCCCTCGCCGCGTGCGGGAGAGCCGCGCCGGAGCCTCAGCGCGGGCCGGTGAGGAGGTCGATGCCGGCGATTCGCCCGCAGTCACGCCTCAGGCGTCGAACACGAACGTGCTCTGCAGCGCGTTGTGCCCCTTCATGTCGAGGTTGATGCCCAGCTTGTCGTTCTTCGAGCGGTAGCGCGGGCTTTTGCCGACGTACACCGGCGCGCCCGGCACGGTGGAGAAGATCGTATCGGTGAGGACCGTGTCCTTGCCCGTCGCCCCCTGGTAGGGCTCCAGCTCGGCATAGCCGGCGTCCCCTATTTTCAGCGTTCCCCGGCCGCCCTTGACGTCGAAGTGGATCGGCACTTTCTCGACCGAGACGACCTCGCCGACCAGCTTCACCAGCTCGGCCACGGGTCCGCCCAGCTTGCCCGTGTACACCGACAAGATCGCCTCCTCCTGCTTGGGCGTGACCTTCTCGTCGAGATAGACCGCGGCGCGCCAGTTGCCTTTCAGGATGTTCCCCGGCACGTGGGCGATCAGGCCGATGGTGCGCCCCGCTACGTCGACGCCGTTGATCGTTCCCTTGTCGAAATGCCAGCACACGATCGTGTCGCAGGTGCCGAAGTCCGGATCCTCGCCGATCCAGCATGGGCACAGCACGCGACAGTTGCACACTTCGAGCAGTCGACCTTCGAGATGATAAGCCACAGTGACCTCCGCATTGGCTTAAGGGTCGGCGCCTCATCGGCGCCGAGGGTGAGCATGGTACGCCCCCGTTTCGGCCGGTTCCACCGGAATATTCGGCACCCTAGCGGCGGCCGCCGGCGAGCCGCCGCGAGCGCGGATCGGCGCGCAGCCGCGCCATCGCCCAGACCCCCACCGCCGGCCCGATGGCGAGCGGGACGAACGCATAGCGCCAGCCCAGCGCGTCGACGAAATGCGGCAGCAGGTGGATGGTCACCAGCGTGAGCGTGAAGCCCAGCGCGGTCTGCAGCGTGAGCATGGTGCCGACGCGCGCCGGGTCGGCAAGCTCGGCGATGGAGGCGGAGAACTGCGCGGAGTCGGCGACGATCGCCACGCCCCAGATCAGGCACACCGCGAGCAGCGGCCCCGGGGGCCCGGCAAAGAGGAGCCCCACGGTCGCGGCGCAGCTGCCGCTCACCGCCATGGCGATGATGGTCACGCTCGTGCGGCCCATCCGGTCGGCGAGCAGTCCGGCGGCCACGCAGCCGATGGCGCCGGAGGCGATGGTCGCGAACGCCGCGAGGCGCGCGGCGACGGGTGCCTCGGTCGCGGGCAGCACGAGCGCGAAGCTGGCGTTGAAGAACACGCCGATCCAGGCCCACATCGCGTAGAGCTCCCACATGTGGCCGAGGTAGCCGAGGTTGGCGAGCCTTAAGGGTACGTCGCGCCAGGCGTGGAGCACTGCGCGCGGATCGAAGCGCGGCGCGGCCGCGCGGTTGGGTCCGAGACCGGCGAGCCCGATCGCGAGCGCCGCGGCGAGCGCGCTCGCCGACGACGCGGCAAGCGTCGGACGCCAATCGAGCCCGCCGAAAGCGTTGAACAGGTGCGGCGTGGCGGAGCCGAGGGTCAGCGCACCGACCAGGATCCCGACCATGAGCCCCATGTCGCCCTTGGCCCAGGTCGCCGCCAGCCGCATGCCCACCGGATAGACGCCCGCCATGCAGATTCCGGTCGCGACGCGCAGCAGCGGCGCCGCGGCGGTCGCCGGGTCGACGACGAGCAGCAGCGCGTTCGCGGCCGAGCCCACCGCCGCGGAGGCGGCGAAAAGGCGGCGCGGATCGACGCGATCCGGCAGCCCGAGCAGCGCGCTTAGCAAGCAGCCGACGACGAAGCCCGCCTGCACGCCGCTGGTGAGCGCGGCCTGGAAGAAGTTCGACAGGTGGTATTCGGCGACGAGCGCGGGCGTGACCGCGGAGGCCGAGAACCACAACGCCATCGCCGCCACCTGGCACAGCGCGATCATCGCGACCGATCCGGCCTTCGAGTGCTGCAGTCCGCCGCCTGGCGCGGCGAGCCCTTGTGCGGCGCCGCGGCGTGTCTCAGGCATCGCGCGCGGCCTCCTGGATCTGGAGCAGCAGATCGGACTTGGACACCACCCCGAGCAGCCGCCGATCCGCATCGCTCGCCACCACCGGCAAGCGCTCGCCGTGGTGCGCGAAGAACTTCTGGAGCGCGTCGCCAAGGCGCATCTCGGGGGTGAGCAACGGAAAGTCCCGCTGGACGAGATCCGCCACGGGAGGCTCGGTCCCCGACGATCGCCGCAGCAGCCGTTGCTTGATCTGCTCGAGCGAGATCACGCCCGCGAAGCGCTTTTCGCGGTCGAGCACGTAGACGTAGCGCACGGGATGCTCGAGAAAAGCCCGCTCGACCTGGGCGAAACCGGCGTCCTCGCCGACGCACGGCGCGGCCGGCTTGATGAGCTCCGCCACCGCGAGGGATCGCCAGGACTCGCGCGCCTCGTCCCGGCGCGCTTCGCGCAGCGTCGCCGAGTACATCGAGCTTTCCCGCACCGAGCGGGCGACGAAGTAGGCGATCACGCAGGCGAGCATCAGGGGCAGCACGATCTCGTAGCTCAGCGTCATCTCGAAGATCATCACGATCGCCATGAACGGCGCGTGGGTCGCCCCGGCGAGAAAGCCGCCCATGCCGATCATCGCGTAGGTGAACGGCGGCGACATCGCCCCCGGCCACGCGGCCTGCGCCAGGTGACCGAACAGAAGCCCGAGTCCGGCGCCGACGAACACGGTCGGCGTGAACACCCCGCCGACCGCGCCCGAACCGGTGGTCGCCGCCGTGGCGGCGACCTTGCACAGCAGCACGGTGAGCACCGCGGGCCATAGCCACTGCTGGTGCAGCATCGAATTGACCACGCTGTAGCCGTTGCCCCAGACCTCGGGCACGCGCACCGAGATCGCCCCGACGATCAAGCCTCCGATCCCCATGCGCGCGGCCAGCGGCAGCCGCAGGCGGCCGAAGCCCGCTTTGGCGGCCTCGAGCAGGCGCAGGTAAGCCGGAGCGAGCGCGCCGGCCAGCGCACCCAGCGCGGCGAAGAGCAGCATCTCGCTGCCCGCGATCGCGGGGAAGGGCGGCATCTCGTAGGGTGCGTGGTAGCCGGGGAACGTGCGCATGGTGACGTTGGCGACGACCGCGGCCACCAGCAGCGGCCCGAAAGACTCCATCGCGATGGAGCCGAGGACGATCTCGGCGATGAACAGCGCCCCGCCGATCGGCGCGCTGTACGCCGAGGTGATGCCCGCCGCCGCGCCGCAGGCGACGAACAGCCGCAGCCTGGCCGGCGGAAGCGACATCACGCGGCCAAACGCCGAGGCGACCATCGCCGCGAGCTGCACCATCGAGCCTTCGCGGCCGATGGAGCCGCCGGAGGCGATCGAGCACAGCGACGAGGCGCTGCGCGCGAGGCTCCGCCGCACGCCGATCCGGCCGTCGCCGATGGCGATCGCCTCCATGTAATCGGAGCCGGCCTTCCCGCCACCGAGGCGGCGGCTCACCTGCAGGATCAGGCCCGCGAATACGCCGCCCGCCGCGGGAAGCAGCAACCGCTCCCACGCGGGGAGCGAGCGCGCGGTCTCGACCAGGCTGGTGCTGTGCTCGGCGAGCAGCCATTGCAGGCCGCGAATGGCTTCGCGGAAGCCCATCGTGGCGAGCGCCCCCGTGAAGCCGAGCAGCGCGGCCCAGACCAGGTTCGCGTGCGCGCCTTCCGGAGCGAAGCGCTCGCGCAACAGCAGCCAGCGCCGCGCGAAGCGGGACACTACGGCCTCGTTCCGCAGGTTCCGGCGATAGGGAGAGAACGCGACACTAGATCTTGGGCAGCGTGACGCCCTTCTGCCCCTGGTACTTGCCGCGGCGGTCCTTGTACGACGTCTCGCACACCTCGTCGGCCTCGAAGAACACCACCTGCGCCACGCCCTCGTTGGCGTAGATCTTCGCCGGAAGCGGCGTGGTGTTGGAGAACTCGAGCGTCACGTAGCCCTCCCACTCCGGCTCGAGGGGCGTTACGTTCACGATGATGCCGCAGTTCGAGACGAAGACGCCGGCTTCGAGCGCGAAGTTGCCCGTCTCCGGGACGGTCAAGCAGAAGACATCGTGGCCTCCGGGCAGCTCGCGAACCGATACGATCTTGTGATTGCGCGCGCTTCCATTGCCCTTGAACGGCGCGATGACGTCCGGGAATCGACGAAATACCGTGCGATCACAGCAGAGAAGCTTGGCTGCACCGCGAATCGATCCAGCCGTGTCGAGCGCGGCCCTGACCTCCGCCACGCCGATCTCCTCCCGCAGCCGAATGCCGCGAGCGATCGCGGCCTGCCGGCCGCGCCGGCCGCCGCGGTCGCGAGCCCAGGCAGCCGCGCTGACACGGCCTTGTCGTGAGCGCACCTCGGG
>DATJBM010000041.1:0-48791 GCA_035515295.1 Casimicrobiaceae bacterium
GGACGCCCATGAAACCCGCCCTCGTCACCCGCCTCAGCCAGCTCGACGCGCGCCTCGAGGAGCTCAACCGGCTGCTCGCGGCACCGGAGTCGACGCGCGACATGGACCGCTATCGATCGCTCACCCGCGAGCACGCCGAGATCGCGCCTCTGGTGGCGCTGCATCGCGACTGGCAGCAGGCCGAGCGCGATCTGTCGAGCGCGCGCGAGCTCCTCGCCGATCCGGAGATGAAGTCGCTCGCCGAGGACGAGGCGAAAAACGCGGCGTCCAGCATGGACCGCATCGAGGCGGAGTTGCAGCGCGCGCTCCTGCCGAAGGATCCCAGCGACGAGCGCAACGTCTTTCTCGAGATTCGCGCCGGCACGGGCGGGGACGAATCGGCGCTCTTTGCCGGTGACCTGTTCCGCATGTACACGCGCTACGCCGAACGCAACCGCTGGCAGGTCGAGCTGGTCTCCGAGAGTCTCGGCGACATGGGCGGGTTCAAGGAAGTGATCGCGCGCATTGCCGGCGCGGGCGTGTACGGCCGGCTCAAGTTCGAGTCCGGCGGGCACCGCGTGCAGCGCGTGCCGGCGACGGAGGCGCAGGGGCGCATCCACACCTCGGCGTGCACGGTTGCGGTGCTGCCGGAAGCCGATCCGATCGCCGACATCACGATCAATCCGGCGGACCTGCGCGTCGACACCTTCCGCGCCTCGGGCGCGGGCGGCCAGCACGTCAACAAGACCGACTCCGCGGTCCGGGTGACGCACCTGCCCACGGGGATCGTCGTCGAATGCCAGGACGACCGCTCGCAGCATCGCAACCGCGCCCAGGCGATGGCCGTTCTCGCCTCGCGGCTGCTCGACCGGGAGCGGCAGGAGCGGCAGCGCAAGGAGGCCGCCACGCGCAAGAGCCTGATCGGCAGCGGCGACCGCTCCGAGCGCATCCGCACCTACAACTTCCCGCAGGGGCGCGTCACCGATCACCGCGTCAATCTCACGCTCTACAAGATCGATCAGATCATGGATGGCGACCTGGACGAGCTCACGAGCGCGCTCGCGCACGAGTTCCAGGCCGAGCAGCTCGCGGCACTGGGCGAGAACGGCTGAAGCGGCAGGGGTGGGCCGCCTTCCCGCCGCGAAGCGGGTGCTCCTGACCGAGCGGCTCGCGCTGCGCCACTTGACCCCGCGCGACGTCGGAACGCTGTATCGAATGCATTCCGATCCGCGGGTGATGCGCTACATCGGCGACGGCTCGGTCGCGACGCGCGCGTCGACCGATGCCTGGGCCGCGCGGTGGATGAGCCACTACGACATCTACCCCGGCCTCGGCGTCTGGGCGGCGGAGGCCCGCGCGAATGGCGCCATGATCGGCTGGTTCTGCCTCATCTATGTCCCTGGCACGGCGGAGATCGAGGTCGGCTACCGGCTCGCGCCGGAAGCCTGGGGACGCGGCTATGCGACCGAAGGCGCGCGCGCCGTGGTCGAGCACGGATTTCGCACGCTCGGGCTCGCGCGCGTCATCGGCCTCACGCATCGCGACAACGTTGCTTCGCAGCGTGTGCTGCTGAAAGCGGGGCTTGCCGACGTCGGCTGGGGCCACTATTACGGGCGACGGCTGAGGCTGTTCGCCGCGAGGGCCCGATAACCGTTTCCGCTGGTCGACCGGTTCCTTGACCGCGCCGGGGCAACGGCGTAGCGTCGCTCCACCGAAGTCGGACCGAAGAGGCTTCGCGATGTCTTTTCAAAAAAGGAGGTAGCAACGCATAGCCCCAGGAAGACCCGCGGGAAAACAAGATCGGCATTCGATGTCGCCGACGTGAGCAGCCAAAACGAAGGGAGGAGGAATGGACCAGCGCACTCAAGGCCTGAGCGAAGATTGGCTGTCGTTGTGGATCGGCCTCGTTGTTTTCGTGCTTTCACTGGGAGTTCTCGCCGGCGCGGACATTCTGGGCTGGGTGGTCACGACCGGCGTGTGGACCGACCTCTCCAAAGCCCTGGCGCCCGTTTCCAAGGCCTACTCCGGGCTGGGCGGCGTGGGCGCTCTGATCGTCACGTATGTCGTACTGCTCGTCGCGATGACGCTGGGCGCGGCGGCGCTGCATGCGGACGTGAAGCGATTCGCGCTCGGGTTCACGGCCGTCTTCTGGCTGAGCTATGTGTGCTGGATCATCGGCAGCTGGGCGAACTTCGCGGTCAATACCCCCGCGGACATGCAGAAATTCGGGATCACGTGGTCCCTGCGCCTCACGGCCGAGGGCGGTTTCATCGTGGCCCTGATCGGCGGCCTCATCGTCGGCAACTTCCTGCCCGGGTTCGCCGAGTGGATGAAAGAGGCGGTCCGTCCGGAGCTCTACATCAAGACCGCGATCGTCATCCTCGGGGGCTTCCTCGGGATAACCGCGGCGGAGAAACTGAGCCTCGCCACCTCGGTGATGTTCCTCGGGCTGGCGGCGATCGTCGTCGCCTATCTCATCTTCTGGTCGGTGGTGTATTACGTGGCGAGGACCTGGTTCAAGTTCAACCGCGAGTGGGCGGCGCCGCTCGCTTCCGGCATTTCCGTCTGCGGGGTATCGGCCGCCATCGCCACGGGGGCCGCGATCCGCGCCCGGCCCGTGGTGCCGATCATGGTGTCTTCGCTGGTGGTGATCTTCGCGGTGATCGAGCTGCTGGTCCTGCCGTTCCTTGCCAACGTCTACCTCTCCCATGAGCCCCTGGTTGCCGGCGCCTGGATGGCGCTCTCGGTGAAGACCGACGGCGCGGCGGTGGCCAGCGGTGCCATCACCGAGTCGCTGATCCTCGCCAAAGCGGCGGCGGAGGGCATCAACTACCAGAAAGGCTGGGTGCTGGGAACCGCGGCGACGGTCAAGGTCTTCATCGATATCTTCATCGGCATCTGGGCGTTCGTCCTGGCCTACGTCTGGACGCGACACATCGAGGTGCGCGAAGGCGACCGGGCCAGAGCGGTCGAGATCTGGTACCGCTTTCCGAAGTTCATCATCGGCTACGTCATAACGTTCGTGCTGATTCTGCTTCTTGCCTTGGGAGCCACGCCGGAGCTCATGGGCAAGATCAAGTCCGCGATGGCCGAAGCGAACACCTTCCGCGGCATCTTCTTCGTCCTGACGTTCTTCACGATCGGCGTGATGTCCAACTTCAGGAAGCTATGGCAGGAGGGTGTGGGCAAGCTGGCCGCGGTCTATCTCGTGTGCCTGTTCGGCTTCATCATCTGGGCCGGCCTGATCATTTCCTGGGTTTTCTTCGGCGGCGTGAAGCCGCCGCTCGTAGCCGGCTAATCCGGAGGGAGGCCAATCATGCAACAGCGCACTATTGCCGAAAGCGCGCAACAGCCCAAGCTGGCCGAGGAAATGCAGAAGATGGCCTACGAGCCGCTGCTCCCGGTCGAGAAGAAGTTGATCGGGTGGAGCCTGGGGCTTGGAATCGTCCTGCTGATCGTTCTGCTCGTAGTGGCTCGCGTCTTCATCAAGGCGGCGGGCTAGGCGGCCACCCTACGCGACCGAACCGGCAAGGCGTTGGCGGCAATCCCGCGCCGTCCGAGCCATCGAACGACGACGGTCACTGCCGCAAGCTTAGGCTGGTCAGCCGCCGCGCGCGTCCGCTCGGGCTCTTGTCCTGAGCGGGCGCGGCCCCGCCGCCGCGCGATCGGGCGACGTCGCATCGAACTCGCGTGGCGCGGGCGCGCCCCGGGCGGGCGTGGGTCGCCGAGCTGGATCGGGCGCCGCCGCGTGCGCATGGGTAGCCAGCCACGCCCCGGCCGTGGCGAGCACCAGCCCAGCCGTCGCCTTCAGGAAATCGCGTCGCGGCGGCATAACGAATCCCTTTCGCAGAGATGGGTCGGGGCCTCGCGATCGCTTTGCTGATCGAGCGTGCCGGGCGCGCTCCTCGCGTCACCGGGTCGAGGCGCGCGGCCATTATCACGCGCCGCCGTCATATACGGCAAGATAGCTCCTGCAGCCGTCGCGTGTCGAAGCCCAAGGGCAACGGGTGAACCTTCCGCGGACCGTTTCGGCCGCCCTGGCTGTGAGCGGGCTGGTGCCGCTGGAATCGAAGCTGCTGCTCGCCCACGTGCTGGGTCGCGACCGCGCCTGGCTGGCCGCCCACGGCGACGCGCCGCTCGATTCGGCGCACGCGCGCACCTACGACGCGCTCGTGCGCCGCCGCGCCGCGGGCGAGCCGATCGCCTATATCACCGGCCGCCGCGAATTCTTCGGACTGGACTTCGAGATCACGCCGGACGTGCTGATTCCGCGCCCAGAAACGGAGCTGCTGGTGGACCTGGCGCTGCGCTGGCTTACCGCCGAGGCGCCGGCGCGCGTCCTCGACCTCGGCTGCGGAAGCGGCGCCGTGGCGCTCGCCATCGCCCACCAGAGGCCGAGCGCTTCGGTGCACGGCACGGACGTCTCGCCGCAAGCAGTCGCGCTCGCGCGCCGGAACGCGCAGCGCCTCGCGATCCCCAATGCGAGCTTCCTCGAATCGGACTGGTTCGAGCGCGTGCCGCGCGAGCGCTTCGCGCTCATCGTCGGCAATCCACCTTATGTCGCGGGGAACGATCCGCACCTCGACGAAGGCGACGTCCGGTTCGAGCCGAAGGAAGCGCTCGTCTCGGGCAGCGACGGCCTCTACGCTTTGCGGGCGATCGTCGCCGGCGCGCCGGCCTACCTTGGTTCGGGAGCGTATCTCGCGCTCGAGCACGGGCACGATCAGGCCAGCGCGGTGCGCTCGCTCCTGCGCGCAGCGGCGCTGCGGGAGGTTGCCTCGGAGCGCGACCTCTCGGGGATCGAGCGCGTCAGCTACGGTCGAGCGCCGTAGGCATCGCGACGCCGTATTTTCGCGCCCACTCGGCGAGCGGAGGCAGGATTTCCGGATACAGCGGCACGCCTCGCGCGAGAGCGTCGCGGCGATGCGCGAGCGCGCGCTCGCCCGGCAGCCGCACGCGCTCCACACCGGGACGCGGCCGCGCGTTGCGCGCGGCCGCCGCGACCGCGTCCATCTGGCGGCGAAACGCCGCCAGCCCACCGAAGGCTTCCGGGTCGAGCAGCTGCACGAACGTCGTCCCTGTCCACCCCTCGGGCGGATCGGCTCGTCCATGCCCCGCGAGTCCCGCGGTGAGCGCTTCGACCAGCAGCGCGAGCGCGAAGCCCTTGTGTCCGGCGTCCAGTCCTCCCAGAGGAAGCAGCGCCGCCTTCGGCTCGCCCGTCATCGCCGCCGGATCGTCGGTCGGCTGCCCTGTGGCGTCGATGAGCCAGGCGCCGGGAAGCTTGCTTCCCGCGCGCATCTGCTGCAGCGCGTAGCCCATGCTGGTGATCGACATCGACACGTCGACGAGGATCGGATCGCCGGAGGTCGGCAGCCCCGCGGCGATCGGATTCGGCGTGATGAACGGCGTGATTCCGCCGTGCGGCGCGACCGCGGCCACGGTCGGATCCGAGCATTCGATGAGCGCGACGAGGCCCGCGTCGGTGGCGCGCTTCAAGTATGCGGCGAGACAAGCGATGTGATGCGCGCGGCGGATGACCACCGTTCCGGTGCCGCTGGCGCGCGCCATCGCCGCGGCCGCGTCCAGCGCGCGCAGCACGAGCCACGGCCCGGGAAGCCGCATGCCGTCCCACAGCTCGACCGCGGCGCGCCGCGAGAGCAGCCGCCGCTCGCCGTTCTTGGCCATGCGCTCGCCCTCGAGCTCGGTCAAGTAGGGCGCCAGCAGGGCGAGGCCGTGGGTGGTATGGCCGAGGAGATCGCCTTCGAGCAGGATCTCCGCGAGATCGCCGGCGATGTCCGCGCGGCAGCCCGCGCGCTCCGCGAGCATGCGCGCGAACGCTGAGAGCTGCTCCGCGGCATAGCGCGGCGGCGAATCGTGCATGCGGAGGTTGAACGAGTTGCGATTGACGCGGGCGCATCAATCGGGGACGATTCTAGCAGGCCAGCCCACTCGACGAGTCGCGCCGCCCGCCTTGGCTCCCGTAACGCTGACGGTCAGCATCGTCACGTACCAACCCGACCTCGCGCTCCTCGAACGCTGCCTGCTCTCGCTCGCCGCCGCGCTCGACGCCGCGCGAGAGGCCGGCATCCTGCGCGACGCGAACGTGGTGCTGGTCGACAACACCGAGTCGCGCACGATCGCCGAGGCGGTGGTGCTCCTCGGCGAGTCGCGCTTCCGCGACTCCGGCGTGACGATGAACTACCTGCATCGCCACACCAACATCGGCTACGGCCGCGCCCACAACCTGGTAATGCACGGCGGCAACACGCACTACCACCTGGTGCTCAATCCCGACGTGGAGCTCGCGCCGGACGCGCTGGTCGCCGGCCTCACCTTCATGAACGAGCATCCGGACATCGGGGTGCTCGCCCCGGCGGTCGACAACGCGGCCGGCCAGCGCGAGTTCCTGTGCAAACGCTATCCCGCGGTGCTCGATCTCGCGTTGCGCGGCTTCGCGCCGCCGTTTCTGCGCCGCCTGTTCGACAAGCGCCTTGCCCGCTTCGAGATGCGCAACGCGCTCGAGGCCGCGAACGGCTTCGTCTCCCCGGTCCCGGTGATGAGCGGCTGCTTCATGCTCGCGCGGCGCAAGGTGGTCGACGCGACCGGCGGCTTCGATCCCGCGTTCTTCCTCTATTTCGAGGATTTCGACTGGAGCGTGCGGCTGAACCGGGTGGCGGGAAGCGCCTACGTGCCGGCAGTAAGGATCGTCCACCACGGCGGCGGCGCGGCGCGCAAGGGCTGGCGCCACGTCGTGTGGTTCGCGACCAGCGCGGCGCGGTTCTATCGCAAGCACGGCTGGAAGTGGGTGTAGCGACGCCATGAGCGGCAAGATCCTGGTGACGGGTGCCGCCGGATTCATCGGCCGGGCCCTGTGCGCGCGCTTCGCCGAGACGGGTGTCCGCCACGTGGCCGCGGTGCGTGCGCCTCCCTTTGGCGATGCGGGACGGGTCCATTACGTCGCGCTCGGGGACTTCGCCGCCGCCGACTGGCACGAAGTGCTCGACGAGGTCGAGACCGTCGTTCACCTCGCCGGGCTAGCCCACGTCAGCGGCCGCGACGCGGAGGCGCCGACACCGTTCATCGTCGCCAACGTCCACGTCACGCGGCGGCTCGCGGACGCCGCCGCGCGCGCCGGCGTGCGCCGGATCGTGTTGGCGAGCACGGTCAAGGTCTACGGCGAGACGAGCCCGCCGGGCAAGCCGTTTCGCGCCGGGGATCCCCTTGCGCCGCGCGACGCCTACGCGCACAGCAAGGCCGAAGCCGAGAACGTGCTGCGCGAGATCGCCGCCGCGCGCGGCATGGAGGCGGTCGTCCTGCGCCTGCCGCTGACCTACGGTCCGGGCGTGAAAGGCAACTTCCGCACGCTTCTGGAGAGCGTGGCCTCGGGGCGCCGCCTGCCGTTGGGCGGGATCGCCAATCGACGCAGCCTGCTCTTCGTCGGCAACGCCGTGTCCGCCATCGAGGCAGCGCTCGTCAAGCCGGGCCTTTCGGGCGACGCGCTGCCGATCGCCGACCCCGAAAGCGTCTCGACGCCGGAGCTGATCGCAAAGCTTGCGCGCGCCCTTGGGCTGGAGCCGCGGCTGCTTGCGCTTCCCGGGCCGTTTCTGCGCGGGGCGGCGACGATGATCGGTCGCTCGGGATACGCCATGAGGCTCATGGATTCGCTGGAAGTCGACGCGCTGCGCTTTCGCGGGCTCACGGGGTGGACGCCGCGCTATTCGCTCGACCAGGGACTCGCGGCGACAGCCGCGTGGTGGCGCACGCAGCGCCCGCGCTGACGCGCGTCGCCGGCAACGGCACACGCTCCCGCCGCTATAATCCCCGGCAATCATGGTAGCGGTCCCTCGATGAGCGAGCGCTCCGCCGGGCGGCGCGCCGACGAGCTGCGCGACCTCCGCATCATGCGTGGCTACACCGGCCATGCCGAGGGCTCGGTGCTGATCGAATGCGGCCGCACGCGGGTGCTGTGCACGGTGAGCGTCGAGCCGGACGTTCCGCCGTTCCTCAAGGGCAGGGGACAGGGCTGGATCACCGCCGAATACGGCATGCTGCCGCGGGCGACCACCACGCGCACGCGGCGCGAGGCCGCCGAGGGAAAGCAGTCGGGTCGCACGCAGGAGATCCAGCGCCTGATCGGCCGCAGCCTGCGCGCGGTCGCGGACCTGAAGTCGCTGGGCGAGCGGACGCTCCGCGTCGACTGCGACGTGATCGAGGCCGACGGCGGCACGCGCTGCGCGTCGATCACCGGTGCCTGGGTCGCGCTGCACGACGCGATCGAATGGTGCAGGCGACGGGGCCTTCTCGCCGGCGAGCCGCTGATCGACTCGGTCGCCGCCGTGTCCGTGGGCATCGTCGCCGGAGTCCCTTCGCTCGATCTCGACTACGCCGAGGACTCCGCGTGCGACACCGACATGAACGTCGTGATGACGGGACGCGGCGGCTTCGTCGAGGTCCAGGGCACGGCGGAGCGCGCTCCCTTCAGTCGCGCCGAGATGGACGCTCTGCTCGCGCTCGCCGAGCGGGGCATCCGCGAGCTCACGGCGGCGCAGAAGCGCTCGCTCGAGCCTTGAGGCGCGCGTGCCGGTGCCGCTGCGCCTTGTGCTCGCCTCCGCGAACGAAGGCAAGCTGCGCGAGTTCCGGCGCCTGCTCGGGCCGCTCGGCATCGATCTTGTTGCGCAATCCGAGCTCGGCATCGCGGAGGCGGACGAGCCGCACGTTACCTTCGTGGAGAATGCGCTCGCCAAGGCGCGGCATGCGAGCCGGCTCGCGCGCCTGCCGGCGCTCGCCGACGACTCCGGACTGTGCGTGGCCGCGCTCGCCGACGCGCCGGGCGTGCAATCCGCGCGCTATGCGGGCGAGCCGAAATCCGATCGGCGCAACAACGAGAAGCTCGTCGCCGAACTGGCGCGCATCCCCGATCGCCGCGCGCACTACTACTGCGTGCTCGCGCTGCTGCGCCACGGCGAGGACCCGGAGCCGATCCTGGCGGAGGGACGCTGGGACGGTCTGGTCATCGACACGCCTCGCGGCAGCGGCGGCTTCGGCTACGACCCGCACTTTCTGGATCCGGACGTCGGCCTCACCGGCGCCGAGCTTGCGCCGGCGGAGAAGAACCGGCGCTCGCACCGCGGCAAGGCGATGCGCGCGCTGCTCGCCAGGCTCGCGGCGGAGTCCTGAACCGCCGGCTTGCGAAGCCGCGAAGCCGTCCGATCAGCGCCCGATATCCGCCTGAGCGCCGTAGGTGAGCCCGGCGACGAGCTGCCGCTGCATCACGAAGAAAACGGCCAGCGGCGGGAGCGCCGCGAGGATCGACCCCGCCGACAAGAGCTGCCACGACGTCTGCCACATGCCGCGCAGGAGCTGCAGCCCGGCGGTAATGGGCCGCACGGCGTCGGACTGCACCAGCACCAGCGCCCAGAAGTAGTCGTTCCATACGAAGGTGAAGACCAGGACCGAGACTCCCGCGATGGCCGGGCGCACGAGCGGCAGCACGATCGACCAGAAGATGCGCAGCTCGCCGGCGCCCTCGATGCGCGCCGCGTCGAGGACCGCGTCGGGGAGCTCGCGGATGAAGTTGCGCAAAAAAAGGGTGCAGAAGCCGGTCTGGAAGGCGACGTGGAAGAGGATCAGCGCGAGGCGGGAGTCGTAGAGCCCGAGCCGCAGGAAGAGGTCGCGCACCGGGATCATGAGCGCCTGGAACGGCACCAGGTTGCCGGCGATGAACAGCATGAGGATCGCGCGGTTGCCCCTGAAGTCGTGCTTGGCGAGCGCGAAGCCGGCCATCGACGCGAGCGCGATCGTGCCCAGCACCGCGGGCAGCGTGATCGAGAAGCTGTTGAGGACGAACTCGCTCATGCGGGAGCCGGTGAGAACCTCGGCGTAGTTCTGGAAGAGCCGGACCTCGCTCGGCCAGCCCCAGAAGTTGCCGCGGTTCAAGTCCTCCGCCGAGCGCACCGAGGTCAGCGCGATGCCCGCCATGGGGAGCAGCCACACGGCGAGCGCCGCGACCACAGCCAGGCCGTATCCTAGGCGCGCGACGCGGCGACGTCTGATCGGCGCCGGAAACATCGCTCTAGCGCTCGCGGCGAAGCAGGCGCACGAGGAGCGCGACCGTGAACGCGCTCATCAGCGCCAGCAGGACCGTGGCGATGGCCGCGCCGTAGCCGTAGCGCAGGCTCACGAACGTCTGCTCGTACATGTAATAGGCCAGCACGGTGGAGCTGTCGTACGGGCCGCCGAAGGTCATGATCATCACGTAGTCGAAGCTGCGCAGCGCCGCGACCGCGCACACCAGCGCGACGATGAAGTGCACCGGGCGGAGCAGCGGCAGGACCACGTGCCGGAACAGCGGCAGCGCCTTCGCGCCGTCGACGCGCGCCGCATCGATGAGCTCGCCCGGCAGCGTCGCCAGCCCGGTGAGATACAGGATCAGGCAGTAGGAGACCTGCGGCCAGAGCCCGGCCGCGATCAGCGCGTAGATCGACCAGCGCTCGCTGTCGAGCGGAGCGGCCGGTGGCAGCCCGAGCCAGCGCAGGACCTCGTTGAACAGGCCGAAGCGGGCGTTGAAGAACCAGCCGAATATGAGTCCCACGACCACCTGGCTGATGACGAACGGCATGAAGAAGAGCGTGCGCGCCGCACGCATGCCGGGCAGGTTCTGGCTGAGGAACACCGCCAGCCCGAGGCCGAGGACCGGCGCGAGCAGGTAGCAGCCCAGCCAGCGCAGATTGTTGGCGAGCGCCGTGCGGAACACCGGATCGGCGAAGAGTTCGCGGTAGTTGCCGAGGCCGACCCACGTCATGGCGCCCGCGCCGTCCCAGTCGTAGAGCGAGATCGCGATGCTGCGGGCGATCGGGTAGAGTACGAACAGCGAGAACATCAGGCAGGCCGGCGCCAGCAGCGCCAGCGTCGCGCGCCTGGCGTGCCGAGCACGGGAGGCGCTGCCCCGACCGGCGGCACTGCAAAGGGGGCGCGACATCGAACGGACGCGTCAGTGCGGCGACGCGGCCGCGCCGTAGATGCGCGCCCGGGCGCGCTCGATCGTGCCGAGAATCGCGTCGAGGCGCTCGGGGTGGAGCATGAACTCCTGGAAGCCTTTCATCGCGATGTTGGCCAGATCCTCACTGGTGTCGCGGTCGAAGTACTGCGCGAGGCCGTCCGCTCCGGCGAGAAGCTCGCGGCCGCGGCGCAGGAAGCGGTCGTCGGCGGGCGCGGAGTGCAGATTGACGGGTATCTGCAGGGTGGCCTTGTTCAGCGCCTCTTGCACGTCCGCGCGCATGACGAAGGCGAGGAATCGCCGGGCGTCGGCCTTGTTGCGCGCCCGCGCCGGAATGTGCAGGGTGTTCATCGGCGCGTCTTCATAGCGGCCGATGTCGTCGCGCAGCCTCGGAAAGGCGACGAAGTCCATGCGCTCGCGCACGCCGGAGGGGAAGTTCGACACGATGAAGTTGCCGATCAGCATCATCGCCGCGCTGCCGTCGTAGAGCAGGGCCTGCGCCTCCTGCCAGCTGGACGATGCATGGTTGCGGCTGAAGCAGCCCCGGTCGAGAAGCTCCCGCCAGCGCTCGAATACGCCGCGGACCGGGTCTCCGCGATAGCTCACCTGTCCGCGCATGAGCCGCATGTGGGAAGCGAGCCCGTTGAGTCGCAGATCGAGGTAGTCGAACCACGCGGCTGCCGGCCACAGGTCCTTCGTGCCGATCGCAATCGGCTCGATCCCCCTGGCGAGGAGCTTGTCGCAGGCCCGCAGCATATCGGACCACGTGCGCGGCGGCTCCACGCCGGCCGCTTCCAGCAGATCGCGCCGGAAGTAAAGCCCGATCTGGTAATACGTGTACGGCACGCCGAACTGGCGGCCGCCATCGCTCACCAGGTCGATCGCCGAGCGGTGCAGCGAGGCGCGCACGGAGGTAGTGAAGAGCACGCTCACGTCTTCCAAGAGCCCCGGCGCGAGGAACTGGCGCATGCGATTGCCGGCGTACCAGAACACGACATCGGGCGGAGCGCCGGTCAGCCAGTTGCGGATCGCGCGCTTGTAGCTCTCGGTGTCGTAGACGTTGAATTCCACGCGCACGTCGGCGTTCTCGCGCTCGAAGCGCGCGACGACGTCCTGCCATGCCGCTCGTGGCGCGGGGTCGGCGCTGTTGGCGTTGATCACCAGCGTGCCGGCGTGGCTGGCCGCGCAGGCAACGGCGGTGAGCGCAATCAGGAAGTGGCGGCTAGCCGGCATCGCCCGACTCCGGTACGATGCAATGGTATAGGAAACGCCACGGGAATTCGCGCCAGGACCGCACGCGATGAACGAGACGGAGCGCGACGGGGCGGGCGGGCGTAAGAATCCCGCGTCGAGCCCGGCGCCGGAGCTGCTCGGCATACTCTCCGCCGACGCCTTCGATCAGGATGCGCTCGCGCTGGCCGAGCAATCGGCCGGCCTCGGCGTGTGGAGCATCGATCTCACGACGGGGATGCTGCGCGCGACGCCGCAGTTCTTCCGCATCCTGGGACTGCCGCCGACGCGCGAATGCGTTCCCATGGAGAGCGTGCGCAGCCTGCGCCATCCCGCGGACCGCGAGCGCGTGCTCGCCGGATTCCGCCGCGCGCTCGAGGAAGGCACCGACGCCTACGAAATGGAGTACCGCATCGTCCGGCCCGACGGCGAGCTGCGCTGGATCTTCGGCCGCGGCCGGATCATTCGCGACGCAAACGGAAAGCCGGTCCGCTACAGCGGCATCGATCTCGACATCACCGATCGCAAGGTTGCCGAAGAGGCGCTCGCCACCGCGCGCACCGAGCTCGAGCGAATGAACCGCATTCTCGAGAACCGGGTGAAGGAACGCACCGCCGCGCTCGAAGCCGAGGCGCAGCGGCGCGCCGAAGCCGAGTCGCGCCTGCACCAGGCGCAGAAGATGGAAGCCGTCGGACAGCTCACCGGAGGCATCGCGCACGACTTCAACAACATCCTGCAGGTCATTCACGGCAATCTCGAGCTCGCTCGGGCGATCGTGCGCCGTGAGACGGCCGGGTCGGCCGAGGCCCGCGAGCAGCTGCTCAAGGCGATCGACACCACGCAGAAGTCCTCGCGCAGCGCGAGCCAGCTGGTGCAACGGCTGCTCGCGTTCAGCCGTCAGCAGATGCTGCAGCCCACGGCGATCGACGCCAACCGCCTGGTTGCGGACATGACCGACATGATCGTCAGAACGCTGGGTGAGACGATCCGCGTGGAAACCCGGCTCGCCGCGGGTCTGTGGGCGACCTATGCCGACCGCAGCCAGCTCGAGACGGCGCTGCTCAATCTGGTCGTCAACGCGCGCGACGCCATGCCGCAGGGCGGATCGCTTTCCATCGAGACGGCGAACATGGATCTCGACGATCGCTACGCCGCCGACCTCGTGCCCGGCGCCTACGTCATGCTAAGCGTCAGCGATACCGGATCCGGCATCCCGGAGGCCATTCTCGGCAAGGTATTCGAGCCGTTCTTCACGACCAAGGACACGGGGAAGGGCTCGGGCCTCGGGCTATCGATGGTGTACGGTTTCGTCAAGCAGTCGGGCGGCCATGTCCGAATCTCGAGCTCGCCGGGCAAGGGCACGACGGTGAGGATCTGCCTGCCCCGATGCTCCGACGGCGCCATGCCGGCCGCCGGGGCCGGGCCGCCGCAGGGCGACAGCGTTCCGCATGCGAAGCCCGGAGAGACGGTGCTGGTGGTCGAAGACAACGAGGACATCCGGGGGCTCGCAGTGAGCGCGCTGGAGAGCCTCGGTTACCGGGTGCTCCTGGCGCACGACGGCTCGTCGGCGCTGCGCCTGGTGGAATCGATCGACGGCGCGCGGATCGATCTGCTCTTTGCCGACGTCGCGCTTCCGGGAGGCATGAGCGGCGGCGCCCTTGCCGAGGCGCTGCGCAGGATGCGGCCCGGCATGCCGGTTCTGCTCACGAGCGGCTACAGTCAGCATCCGGCGGTCGCGCACCGCGGCGCCGCCGGTCTGCGGCTGCTCGACAAGCCGTACACGTTCGAGAATCTGGCGCGTAACGTGCGCCAGGCACTCGATGTCCGGGGTGCTCCGGACGATGGATCATGACGGCGCCGGAGCGGCGCCGGCGGCTCGCCCGGTGAGCGTCGAGCCGCTCGCCGGTGCGGTCGCACCGCGCTTTGCAGCGCTGCCGCCGCTCGCGCTCTACGTTCACCTGCCCTGGTGCCTGCGCAAGTGCCCGTATTGCGATTTCAATTCGCACGAGCTCAAGGGAGCGCTCGCCGAGAACGCATACGTCGAGGCGCTGCTCGCCGATCTCGAGTTCGCGCTGCCGTCGATCTGGGGCCGGCGCGTGGCGACCGTGTTCTTCGGCGGCGGCACGCCGAGTCTGTTCTCGCCGCAGTCGGTCGATCGCCTCCTCGCCGCGATCCGCGCGCGCGTGCCGCTCGCGCCGGACGCCGAAGTCACGCTGGAGGCGAATCCCGGGACCTTCGAACGCGCGAAGTTCGCGGGTTTCCGCGACGCGGGCGTGAATCGGCTCTCCCTGGGCGTGCAGAGCTTCGATCCGGCGCACCTCGCCGCGCTCGGCCGCGTGCACGGCGCCGACGAGGCGAGGGCGGCGGCCGCGGCGGCGCTGCAGCTCTTCGGCAACGTCAACCTCGATCTCATGTTCGCGCTGCCGGAGCAGACGCTTCGCGATGCGCGTGCCGACGTCGCTGCGGCGCTCGCCTTCGCGCCGCCGCACCTGTCGTTCTACCAGCTGAGCCTCGAGCCCAACACGCTGTTCCATCGCCAGCCGCCGCCGCTTCCCGACGACGACGCCGCGGCGGACATGGCGGAGGCGGTCGAGGCGGCGCTCGCCCAGGCCGGGTACACGCGCTATGAGACTTCGGCTTTCGCCAAGCCTGGATTCGAATGCCGGCACAACGTGAACTACTGGCGCTTCGGCGACTACCTGGGCATCGGCGCCGGCGCGCATTCCAAGTTGTCGTTCTCGGACCGCATTGTGCGCCAGGTCCGCGTGAAGCAACCGCAGCAGTATCTGGAGCGGGCCCGCTCCGGCGCTCCGGTGCTCGAGGAGCACCCAGTCGGCCGCGCCGAGATCGGATTCGAGTTCATGCTCAACGCGCTGCGACTCACCGAGGGCGTCCCTGCATCGCTTTTCGCCGAGCGCACCGGATTTCCGTTGGCGATCGTGGCCGGCGCCCTGCGTGAGGCCGAGCGCCGGGGGCTCCTGGAACCGGATCCCTCGCGCTTGCGGGCGACGGCACTCGGGCGGCGCTTCCTGAACGACCTGCAGGCGCTGTTCCTGCCGTCCGCGAAGCCGGCGCGTGCGTGCGCGCCGCTCGCGCTGCAGCGATGAGTGGATCCGCTCACGCGCTGGGTCTCGCCGCCGCGGCCCGCGCCATTCGCGAGGGAACCCTCTCCAGTGAAGACTACACACGCGGGCTGCTGGAACGCATCGCCGCCAGCGACGCCAACGTGCTCGCGTGGGCGCACCTCGATCCCGCCGCAGCGCTCGAGGCGGCGCGAACCATCGACCGGGAGCGAGCGGCGGGCGTGGTCGACGGTCTGCTCGCGGGCATCGGCATCGGTGTCAAAGACATCGTCGCCACCGCGAATCAGCCCACGCAGCTCGGATCGCCCATCTATGCCGGCGCCCGGCCGCCGTTCGACGCCGAATGCGTCGTGCGGCTGGATCGCGCCGGCGCCTTCGCGCTGGGCAAGACGGTGACGACCGAATTCGCCTTCCTCCATCCGGGGAAGACGCGCAATCCGTGGAGCGCGGCGCATACGCCCGGCGGCTCGTCGTCAGGCTCGGCCGCGGCAGTCGCCCTTGGGCAGGTTCCCGCGGCGATCGGCACGCAGACCAACGGGTCGATGCTCCGTCCCGCCGCCTACTGCGGCGTCGTCGGGTTCAAGCCGACGCTCGATGCGCTCCCGTTCGACGGCGTGAACCGCTTCAGCCGCACCCTCGATACGCTCGGTGTGTTCGCGCGCAGCGTCGATGACTGCGCGCTCCTCGCCTCATGCCTCGCCGATCCGGGCCGGATCGCGGCTGCGACAGCGGCAAGCGTCGCGCCGCGAATCGCCTTCCTCGCGGCGTTTCCTTGGGTCGGGACCGGTGCCGAGCAGGCGCGGGCGATGGGCGTCGCGGCGGCCGCGCTCGCAGAGGCTGGGGCGCGTCTCGAGGAGGTCTCGCTCCCGGAGGCATGGCGCGACGCGCATCGGTGCTTGCGGACGATCATGCTCCACGAAGGCGCGCAGGAGCTCGCGTCCTTGCAACAGCACGAGCGCGGCCGGATGTCGGCCAAGCTCAACGCGGCGCTCGACGAGGGCCGGGCCATTACCGACCAGGCTTATCGAGCGGCGTTGGCGGAGCGCGGCAGGATGATCGAGGAGGCCCCGGCGTGGGTCGCAGCGTTCGACGCCGTGGTCTCGCCGCCGACTCCGGACACTGCGCCCGCCGATCTCACGCAGACCGGCGATCCCGCGTGCTGCACGCTGTGGTCGTTGCTCGGGGCTCCGACGATCTCGCTCCCGATCGCGCTCGCCGGCAACGGCCTGCCGCTGGGGCTGCAACTGTCGGCACTTCCGGGCGATGACGATCGCCTGCTCGCAGTCGCGCGCTGGTGCGAGGAGCGCCTGCCGTTTCGCGGACTCGTATGAGCCGCTGGCCGCCCGCTATCTCCAGGCCCTCTCCGAGGACTGGGGAACCAACGGAGCGCGCCGCGCGCGCTGTGCCGTCATGAAGCGCGCGAAGAAGCACCTCGTCCCGAGGCCGCGCAACCCGGTCGCACGCTCGCCGCTGCTCGGCAAGGGCGGCGCGCACGGCAAGTCGAACGCGGCGAGGCGCCGCCAGGCGAAAGTCGAACTGCAGAAGATCGTTCGCGAGACCGAAGGCGGCTGAATGACGCTCTCGCGCCGGGATCTCGAGGAGGACCGGATGCGCGCGGTGTACATGGAGGCCGTCGATCCGCGTCACCCGCTCACCGACGAGGAGCTTGCCGCGTCGCTTGCGGCGACGCTCACGGCCAGGCCTGCAGGATCCGACTGGTGGGTGTTCGCCTACGGATCGCTGCTGTGGAATCCGCTGTTTCCGTTCGAGGACGCGCGGCCGGCGACGCTCGCCGGGCGGCACCGGCGGTTCTGCCTGTGGTCGCTCGCCTCGCGCGGCACATGCAACCAGCCCGGGCTCGTACTGGGCCTCGACCGCGGCGGCTCCTGCCACGGCGTCGCGTACCGGCTGCCGGATGCCAGGGCGCACGACGAGCTGAAGCTTCTGTGGCGCCGCGAGATGGTGCTCGGCGCCTACAAGCCGCTCTGGGTTACGCTGCGCTGCGCCGCCAAGCCGCTCGTCGCGCTCGCCTTCGTCGTCGACCGGGCGCACCGCCAGTACGTCGGCAAGCTGTCGATGAGCGAGCAGGCCGACGTGATCGCGACCGCCTGCGGCGCGTTCGGAACCTCGGCGGATTACCTCGAGCGCACGCGCGTGGCGCTCGTCACGCACGGCATCGTCGATCCCTATCTCGAGCGCCTGGCGCGGCTGGTGGCGAGGCGGCGCGGCAACGCGCGGGTTGCACCCCCGGCGGACAGTGAGCCCGCCTCGTAGGTCGGGATTCATCCCGACCGGCGCGGCCGACGATTCGCCGCTACGCCGGAATTCATCCCGACCCGCGGCCGGTAGGTCGCTCATCCTGACCGGCGCGGCCGAATGAATTCGGCCCAACAGCGCGGCCCCCTTGAAAACCTCGAGCCGAGGCAGAGTTGTCTAGTTGGCCGCAGCGCTGATTCGCGGACGCTCGACCCCCAGCGCTATCGCAAGTGGGCGAGCGGCGAGGCGGAGCGAGGCTTCGCGAGCGTAAGCGAATGGAGGCGACCCGAGCCGTCGCATGGGACGACGGCCCGAAGCGACAATTGCGCGAGCGCGAGCCGGAGTCCCCTCTCGCTGCTCACAGCGCTACATGTCGTCCGCCGTCGACGCTGATCGTCTCGCCGGTCACGTATGGCGCGTCGACGAGCAGGAACAACACGGCCCGCGCGACGTCCTCGGGCGTGCCCTCGCGCTTGAGCGGCGTGTGCGAGATGATGCGCTGGCGCGACAGCTCGTCGAACGACTCGTCGTCGTCGGGCCACAGGATCGGTCCGGGGGCGACCGCGTTGACGCGCACTTCCGGCGCGAGCTCGCGCGCGAGCGAGCGCGTGAGGCCGACGAGGCCCGCCTTGGCGACGCTGTAGAGCACGTAGTTCTTGAGCGGCCGCTCGGCGTGGATGTCGGTGATGTTGACGATCGACCCCGCCGCCTTCTTCAACGCCGGCGCCGCGGCCTGGGCGATGAACAGCGGCGCGCGCAAGTCCGCTCCGATGAGATTGTCCCAGTCCTCGGCGGTGATCTCGCCCATCGGCGTCTGGTAGAAGCTGGCGGCGTTGTTGACCAGCGCATCCAGGCGCCCGAAGCTCTGCACCGTCTGGTCGATCAGCGAGGGCAGTTTCGCCAGATCGAGAAGATCGGCCTGGATCAGCGCTACGGAGTCCTTGCGCTGATGGTTGAGCTCCGCCTGCAGCAGCCGCGCTTCGCCCGCCGAGGATCGATAGTGCAGCATGAGATTCGCGCCGGCCGCATGCAGCCGGCGGCAGATCGCGGCCCCGACGCGCTTGGCTCCACCCGTGATCAACACGACTTTGCCCTGCACGCGCGGCTCCGGCTACACTCCCTGTAGGAGTCAGTGAATCTAGCATATCGATGTTCCAGGCTCCACCGGACGCCGGTTCCGCCTCCGGTCTCCCGCCGTTGTCCCCGGACGAGCGTGTCCATGCGCAGCGCGTGCTCGCGCACTTGCGCCGCACGATCGAAGAGCACCGAGGATGGATCTCGTTCGCCGACTACATGAACGCCGTGCTCTATGCGCCGGGGCTCGGCTATTACGCGGCGGGCGCGCGCAAGCTTGGGCCCGACGGCGACTTCGTCACCGCACCCGAGCTGAGCCCGCTGTTCGGGCAGGCGGTGGCGACCCAGCTCGCCGAAGCCTTCCGCTCCCTGGAACGTGCGGAACTGATCGAACTCGGACCCGGCTCCGGACGCCTGTGCGCCCAGGTGCTCGCGGCGCTGGCCGAGCGCGATGCGCTTCCCGCGCGCTACTGGCTGCTCGAGGTCAGTGCTACGCTGCGCGAGCGGCAGCGCGAGCACCTCAACGCGTCCGTGCCACAGCACCTGCCGCGGGTAGGCTGGATCGAGATGCTTCCTGACCGCTGGTCCGGCGCAGTGCTCGCCAACGAGGTCCTCGACGCCGTGCCCGTGCATGTCGTTGCGCGCAAGAGCGGCGAATGGCTCGAGTGGGGCGTGGGCGTGGATGCTTCCGGCGGGCTGGTGCCGGCCGACCGGCCGCTCGCTTCGCCGGCCCTGCGCGAGCGTGCCGCCGCGCGCTTTCCCGATGCCGGCGACTACCTCTCCGAGATCAATCCCGGCGCCGAAGCGCTGGTGGCGAGCCTGGCCCGTCGCTGCCAGCGCGGCCTCATGCTCCTCTTCGACTACGGCTTTCCCGCGGCCGAGTACTACCATCCGCAGCGCGACCGCGGCACGCTGATGGTCCACTATAGGCATCGCTCGCTCGCCGATCCGCTGTTCCGCCCGGGGCTCGCCGATCTGACCGCGCACGTCGACTTCACCGCGATCGCCCACGCGGGCGCGGCAGCCGGGATGGCGGTGGCGGGGTTCACTTCCCAGGCGCGCTTTCTTCTCAACTGCGGCATCCTCGATGCGCTGGCCCGCTGCGGCGATCCGCAATCGAGCGCATACCTGCGTGCGGCAAGCGTCGTGCAGAAGCTCATCTCGCCGGCGGAGATGGGCGAACTGGTGAAGGTGCTGGCGCTGACCCGGGACATCGAGCCCGGGCTCCTCGGCTTCCTTCACGGCGACCGCAGCCATCGGCTCTAGGGGCATGGGCCGGTGGACCGCCGGTCGCAATCTTCGGTGTGCGCGGGTCCACCCCGGGTGCTTGATGCCGACTCGACAACGACGCTACTCTGATATGCTGTAGCCTACCTCTGGCCTGAGCGGGCTTTAGGCCGGGGGGCGCGCAAGCTCGTGTTTCGGCGGTAATCACGTCGGCCGCCGGGGCTAGAATGCGCGTGGGGAGAGGGGATCGCCATGGACGGGCGAAGCTCGAGCGTCGGCAGGCGGCGCAGTGTTGGTGACTACAGCATCGTCAGCGCTACGCTGAGGGGCGCTGACCTTCTGCGTCCAGCGAGGAGCGCGCCATGGCGGTAACGACGCCGCTCGCGATCGTTCCGTCGCGGCTTCCCGATGCGCTCGCTCCCGTCGACCGGAAGCAAGCTGAAGCCACGGAAGTCAGCCTCGGTTACCGCGCCGAAGCGCTCATCAGCGCGTACCGCTGGCACGGGCACCACGCCGCAGCGATGGATCCGTTGCGCGAGCCGCCGGATCCAGCCTCGTTCGACGCACTGGATTCGCTTCGCTACGGGCTCGCGCCGGACGATTCGACGCCCGTGCGGGTCGAGATCGGAGGTGCGCTCCAGAACATCGCGATCCGCGAGTTGGTCGCGCGGCTGCAGGTCGCCTACTGCGGCCCGCTTTCGCTCGAGTGCTTCCACGTTCGCTCGGAGGAGCAGCGCCGCTGGTTGCAGGCGCGCGTTGAGCAGATTGGCGTCGCGCCGGAGCCGGCCGCCGCCGACGCGAAGCGGCTTCTCGAGCATCTGATCGCCGTCGAGGCCTTCGAGCAGATGCGGCGCGAGGCCTATCCGCAGTACAAGCAGTTCAATCTCGAAGGCGGCGAGAGCTTCGTCCCGCTCCTGCGCGCCGTGATCGAGGAAGCCGCTCGGCACGGCGCCCGCGAGCTCGTGCTCGCCCTGCCGCATCGCGGCCGGCTGAACGTCATGCTCAACGCGCTCGCGATTCCGGCGCGGCGGCTGCTCACGCTGCTCTCGCCGAATCCCGATCGGACGCTGGGGGCCTGGGATCTGCGGGATCACGCCGGTTTCTCCGGCTGCGTGGAGACCGAGCACGGCGCGATCGACGTGCTCCTGCTGCACAATCCTTCGCATCTGGAAAGCGTCGTTCCAGTGGCGTGCGGCGTCGCCCGGGCGCTGCAGGACCGAAGCGCTTCCGTCCGCGAAGTGCTGCCGGTTCTCGTGCATGGTGACGGCTCGTTCTGCGGGCAGGGTGTGGTGGCCGAAACGCTGAACGTCGCGCAAACCCGCGGCTACGGGATCGGCGGAACGGTTCACCTGATACTCGACAACCAGATCGGGTCGACGATTTCTCACCCGCGCGATCAACGCTCGACGCTGTATTGCGCCGATCTGGCGCGCGGCTTCGATGCGCCGATCGTGCACGTGAACGCCGACGACGCCGAAGCCGTGGTCGCCGCGGCACGGCTCGCCGCCGAGTTCCGGATGCGCTTCGGCGCGGACATCGTCGTCGACCACGTCGGCTATCGGCGCTACGGGCACTGGGTCGGCGACGACCCCACGCTGACGCGGCCGGCCATGCAGCGCCGGATCGACCGCCATCCCGGGGTGGCGGCGATCTACGCCCGCACGTTGGCGCGCCGTGGCTCCATCGTCGCGGCCGAGGCCGAGGCGCTCAGGGCGGCGGCGCAGGCAGCGCTCGCGGCCGCAGCGCCCGCGCAAGGCGCGCCCCCCGACAAGCCGCCAAAGCACGCGGCGGGGCCGGATGCCGCCAAGGACCACCCGCCGCGCAGCGTGCATACGGGAGTGCCGATCACTCGCTTGCGCGCGCTCGTCGCGCGGCTGGCCGTGCTGCCGGAGGGATTCGCGCCGCACGCGGTAGTCGCCAAGGCGCTGCAACGCTGGCGCGCGGTCGGGTCCGGTGAGGATCATCCGGTCGATTGGCGGCTCGCCGAGAATCTCGCCTACGCCACGCTGCTCGCCAACGGCTTTAACGTGCGGCTGACGGGACTCGACGTCGGCCGCGGCAGCTTCTGCCATCGCCTGCACGTGCTGCACGACCAGGCGGCCGACGTCGATGGCCGCGAGCTTCACGTGCCGCTGCGCACTGCGGCGGGTGGGAACGCGGTCTTTTCGCTGTTCGAGTCGGCGCTCTCGGAAGAGGCGGTGGTCGGATTCGAGTACGGCTACTCGTTGCGCTGCGGCCGGGACCTGGTGATCTGGGAAGGACAGTTCGGCGACTTCGTCAACAACGCGCAGGTCGTCATCGACCAGTTCATCGCCACCGGCGAATCGAAGTGGGGCTACCGCAGCGGGCTCGTGATGCTGTTGCCGCACGGCGACGACGGCCTGGGCCCGGAGCATTCCTGCGCCTTCCTGGGGCGGTTCCTGCAGCTGTGCGCCGGCGGCAATATCGAAGTCGTGCTGCCTTCGACGCCCGCGCAGCTCTACCACCTGCTGCGGCGGCAGGCGTTGCGCCAGGAGCGCAAGCCTCTCGTCGTCATGACGCCCAAGCCGTGGTTGTACGGCCACGAGCCTTCGCATTCGCGGCTGGAGGAGCTGGCCGACGGCGAGTTCCGCGTTGTCCTTGGCGACGCGATCGGCGCCGATGCCGGGAGCGTGCGCCGACTGGTCGTGACCAGCGGCAAGTTCTATTACCGGCTCGCCGCGGAGCGCGAACGTGCCGGGCTGCGCGCGACGCCGATCGTGCGCGTGGAGACGCTCTACCGGTTTCCGGTCGAGGCGCTCGGCCGCGAGCTGGCTCGCTACCCGGCGCTTTCCGAGGTGATGTGGGCGCAGGAAGAGCCGAAGAACCACGGCGCCTGGTATCTCGTGCGCGACCGCCTCGAAGCGGCGCTGCCTGCCGGGACGTCGCTCGCCTACGCGGGCCGGCCGCCGATGGCGCCGAGCGCGGGATGCGACCCGGCGCGCCACGAAAGCGAGCAGCGCGACCTCGCCCGCGCGGCACTCGGGCTGGGGCAAGCCTGACGCGGCTTCGCCTCTAGCGCGCGCCGAGGCGCTCGGCCTCGTCGTGCGGGGGACGGAACAGAAGGTAGGTATGCGAGGCCAGCGCGAAGGACAGGAACGCGTCGGGGTCCATCGGACGCGCGAACAGGAAGCCCTGCAGCACGTCGCAGCCGTTTCGCGCCAGAAAGTCGGCCTGGGCGCGTGTCTCCACGCCTTCGGCCACGCTGCGCAGACGCAGCCCCTTGGCCAGTCCGATCGTTGCGCGGACGATCGACGCCGTCGTCTCGCTGGACATGATCTCGCTCGTGAACGTGCGGTCGATCTTGAGCGCGTCGAGCTGGAAGCCCTTGAGATAGGAGAGCGAGGAGTAGCCGGTGCCGAAGTCGTCGAGCGCGATCGATACGCCCAGCGCCTTCAGCTCGGCGATGATCGTCCGGCTGTGCTCGACCTCGTCCATCAGCAGCGACTCGGTGAGCTCAAGCTCCAGCAGCTTCGCGTCGAAGCCGGTGTCTTCGAGAACGGACCGGATGGTGTGGGCGAGGCTGTCCTGGCGGAATTGCCGGCTGGAGACATTGACCGACACGCCGATTCGCGGCAACCCCTTGGCATACCATGACTGCATCTGGCGGCAGGCGGCGCGCAGCGCCCATTCGCCGATGGCGCCGATGAGTCCCGTTTCCTCCGCGATCGGGATGAATTCGCCCGGCGCCACCAGACCGCGCTCGGGATGCTTCCACCGGATGAGCGCCTCGACGCCGGCCAGCCGGCCGGTACGGATCGAGATCATCGGCTGGTAATGCAGCAGCAGCTCGTCTCGGTCGATGGCGTGGAACAGCGCGTTCTCCATCGACAGGCGGCTGCGCCCACCCTTGCTCATGTCCTCGCTGTACACGACCACGCAGTCCCCGCCGTGCGTCTTGGCCCGGTACATCGCGACGTCGGCATTGCGCAGCAGCGTTTCGGCTTCAGGGCTTGAGTCGATCGACACGCTGATGCCGATCGAGGCGGTTACGTGCAGGTTCTGTCCCTCGAGCACCAGCGGCTCCTTGACGGCTTGGAGGCAGCGCTGGGCCACGCTCACGGCCGTATCGGCATGGTGCAATCCCGGCAGCAGCACGGCGAATTCGTCCCCGCCCCACCGCGCCAGTGTGTCGCATTCGCGGATCGAGGCGCGCAGCCGATCGGCGACCAGCCTCAGCAGCGCATCGCCCGTTCCGTGCCCGAGCGAGTCGTTGATGTTCTTGAAGCGGTCGACGTCGACCATCAGCATCGCGAGCAGCGAGCCTTCGCGGCGCGCCTGCGCCAGACCGCCGGCAAAGCGCTCGGAGAACATCACGCGGTTCGGTATGCTGGTCAGATGGTCGGTGCGCGCCAGCTCGTGCAGCCGCTCGTCCATGCGCTTGCGCTCGCTGATGTCGCGCGAGATGCACAGGATCTCCACGGCCTCCCCGGCGGCGCCCGGCATGAGCCTCAGCGTGGTCTCGAACCAGACGTGGTGCTGAGCGTGATGGCGGGCGCGATAGACGACCGTCGGCGGCGTTTCGGTATGAATGGCGACCCCGAGCGCGACGCGGACGACTTCGTAATCCTCGGGGTGCACGAACTCGACGAGGGAATGTCCAATCAAGTCTTCGGGTTCGAGGCCCAGCACGCTGTGCGCGACCGGCGAGGCGAAGGTGATGGTCCCGTCGGGGGTATGCTTGGTGATGAGGTCGGTCGAGTTCTCCGTGATCAGCTGGTAGCTGCGCATGGTTTCGATCAGCGCGTCCTCGCGCTCGCACAGCCGCTTGGTGAGACGGTTGAACGCGGAAGTGAGCGCGCGGATCTCGCCGCTGCCGCGGTTCGGGTCGCCCGCGAGCGGAGTCAGGCGCTCCTGCGGATCGGTGTAGTGCGCGAGGTGCCTGGTAAGCGACAGCAGAGGCCGCATGAGGAAGCTCGTGAGCAGCCATACCGCGGCGACCACTACGATGCAGGCGAAGAACAGCGACGCGACGAAGCGCCAGATCAGCTGGTTGGTCGCCGCGAACGCTTCGTCCTTCGGATACACCGCGGCGACGATCCAGTTCGACGAAGGCACCCGCTTGTAGGTGATCAGCGCCTCGCGGCCGTCGGGCATCACGCTCTCGCCCGTGCCTTCGAAGCCGTTGAGCGCGCGGTCGAACAGAGGGTTCGTGCCGGGGGCGAAAGCGGGCTGCGACAGCCGCGCGCGATCAGGGTGCATGATGAGCTTGCCGTCGCCGGTGACGATGAACAGATACCCGGTCTTGCCGATCACGGTCTTGGCGACGTTGCCGAGCATCCCCGGATTCGTCAGACCGATGCTGCCCGTGAGGATGGCAATGAAGTGGCCATCCCCGTCGAACACCGGGGTGGTGAGCACCAGCACCATGTTGTTGTCGCCGACGTTGGTCACGAACGGCTCGGAGATGACCGGACGCTGCGTGCGGATCGTGTCCCGGATATAGGCCCGGAACGAGGCGTCGAGACCGCGCCGGTTGGGCCGGTACGGCCGCTCGGCCAGCTCGTGTCCCTGCGGAGTGAACAGGAAGGTCGAGCGGTCGACCGCGGCGAAGAGGCCGGTGTTGCGGTCGAGATAGCGCTGCGCCTTGTCCGACGAGGCGACGTCCGACCCGTCGACGTCATTGGCGCTCGCGACCAGCGCCTTCTGCACCGCGAGCAGTTTCTGATCGATGTTGTCGGCGACGCGTTCCAGCAGCGTGTTCTGGTCAGCGATCATAATGTCCAGGAGCTGGGCGCGGAACGAGTACAAGGCGGCCGTCCCGAGAGCGAGGATCGCGATCAGGAACAGCAACGAGGTGGCGCTGGAGGTGCGCGTGGCGAGCGTGGAGCGCGCCGCGCGCTGCTTCAACGTCTGCAGATGTGTGCTACTGGTCAAGCGCGCTCTGCCGCTGTAACGGCTCTCGGGAACGAAACAATGCCGGCCGAGCAAGAGGCGTGCCGCAAGGTGCGGATACGCTATGCGGGGCGCTCGCCACATTGCCGTTGGGTCGGCTGCGCCCCACGCTGTGGCCGTTTCTGCGCGATTTGTAGTGCACCGTGGCTCGGATGGCGGCAACCACAAGGGCCCTGCCCGTCGAGGAACGCGCTCGGGCCCCTGGACGACAGTGCCGTCCGGCGACACTTGGCGGCCGAATTGGGCCCGTCCCTATGGCCGGCGAGGCCGCGCGCCTCAAGGCGGAGGCGCCGACTCCTCAGGCGGACGTACCGCGCGAAACGTGGCGAGCAGCAGCAGGTCGTAGCCGATCTTCACGCTTCCCGCTACGACGAGCGGCCAGCCGAAGCTCGACAAGCCGAGCAGATAACCCGCGAGCACCGGGCTCGCCGCGGAGGCGAGGCTTCGCGGCACCGACGTCATGCTCGCGGCGGCGGCGCGCTCCGAAGGCGTCACCACGGCCATCACGTAGGAGCTTCGCGTCGGAACGTCCATCTGCGACAGCGCGCTCCGCGCGAGCAGCAGCACGATCACCCAGTGGAGCTCCGAGGCGAAGGGCATCATCATCAGCAGCACGTTGGACGGCAGGTGGGTGAAGACCATCGTGTTCACGAGGCCGATGCCCTTCGCGATGCGCGCCGCGACCAGGTAGGAGAGCGCCGACAGCACGCCGGTCCAGAAGAAGATCGTCCCGGCCGCCGCGATCGAGAGGTGGAACTTCTGGTAAAGCCACAGCGCGAGCAGCGACTGGACGATGAAGCCGCCGCCGAAGGCATCGAGGCTGAAGAGCGAGGCGAGCAGGTAGACGATGCGCCTCGACTGCGCGAGCGGCGCCGCGGGCGCGGTTCTCTCGGCCGTGGCCTCGGGAAGGCCGCGATAGATCGCACCCGCGGCGAGACCCAGCAGCGCATAGAGCACGAACATCCAGGGATATACCTCGCCAACGTCGACACCGAGCGCTGCGGCCGCCGCCTGCGGCGCGCCGGCGAACAGCGCGCCGGCCGCGGCGGCGAGCGCGCCGGTGAGGCTGTAGCGTGCGAAGGCCGTCGTGCGCTCGCGGTCGCCGACCGCGCGCGCGAGCACGGCGTGCTCGAGCGGCAGGAACACGCTCACGTCGCCGCTCGACGGATTGAGCGTGCCCACGATCGCCACGACCAACAGCGGCCAGAACGACGTGAGCGCGGCGAAGCCCAGGCCGGTCGCGCCCATCAGTCCCGCCGCCGCCATGAGCAGCAGACGCACGCCGAGCCGATTCGCGCCCAGCCCGACGACCAGCGTGAGCGCGCCGGAGCCGAACAGCGTCGCGGTGGCGATCGCGCCCACTTGGAAGGGCGAGAGGCCGAGCGCGAGCAGGTGCAGCGGCAGCAGCAGGCTCACGAAGCCGTCGGCGAACGCGCGCAATCCACGCGCGTACAGCACTCGTCTCACGGGAGCCGGCTCTCGAGCGAACGGCCGGAGGAAGCGGAAAGATGCGGAAGCCAAGGCACGTCTCCTTTACAGGCGCTACGGATCGCCTGGGGTGTGGAGCAGAGCTTGGACGCCGCGAGCGTCTTCGAGCGGGGAGTCTGCGTGTTGTCCCCGAACCGTGCCGCGCCATCATAGCGGCGAGTGCATGCGGCTTCAAGGCCGCCGGAACCGGGCGCGGTGCGCGCTGTGGCAAAATCGCGCTTGCATGGAATGGGTTGATCGTCCCGGTGTCGCCGCGCTCGCGGCCGCGAAACGTTCGCCAGGCGACGCGCGCGCGGTCGCCGTGTGGCTTCTCGTCTGCTGCGCGCTCGTCTTCGCGATGGTGGTGGTCGGCGGCGTCACGCGGCTGACTCACTCCGGGCTGTCGATCACCGAATGGCAGCCGATCGTGGGCGCGGTGCCGCCCATCGACCGGGCGGACTGGGACGAGACCTTTCTCAAGTACCAGGCCACCCCCGAATACCGCGAGGTCAATCGCGGCATGACGCTCGGGGCGTTCAAGCGCATCTTCTGGCTGGAGTACGCGCATCGCCTGCTCGGACGCGCCATCGGCGCGGCGTTCCTGTTGCCGCTGGTGTGGTTCGCGGCGCGGCGCCGGCTGCCGCGGGGACTCGCGCCCAAGCTCTTGGCCATCTTCGGGCTCGGCGCGTTGCAGGGCGCCGCGGGCTGGTACATGGTGCAGAGCGGGCTCGTCGACGATCCGCGTGTGTCGCAGCTGCGCTTGACGCTGCACCTCGCGCTGGCCTTCCTCATCTTCGGCGCGATGCTCTGGACCGCGCTGTCGCTGCTTCGCCGGCGAGCCTCTTTGGCGCCGCCGCGGTCGCTCACGCGCTTCGCCTATGCGCTCCTCGCGCTGCTATTTGTCATGGTGCTTGCCGGCGGGCTGATCGCCGGCATTCGCGCGGGCTCCGCCTACAACACCTTTCCGACGATGAACGGCGCCTGGCTGCCGCCGGAGGCCATGCTGCTCGATCCGTGGTATCTCAACTTCGTGAACAACATGGCCACCGTGCAATTCGATCATCGGGCGCTCGGCTGGCTGCTCGCGCTCTCCGTGCCGGTCTTCTGGTGGCGCACCGTGCGCTCTCGCGAGGCGCCGCCCGCGGCGCGCCGCGGCGCGCATTGGCTGCTCGGGCTGCTGATCGTCCAGCTCGCGCTGGGCATCGCCACGCTGCTGCTCGTGGTGCCGATTCCGCTGGCTGCCGCACACCAGGCCGGCGCGCTGGCCGTGTTCGCCGCCGCGCTCAACGCGGCGCACGCCCTGCGCCGGCGAGGCTGAAGCGCTACGCCGCGCGGCGGTTGGCCGCGAGCCGCGCGTCGATCCGCGCGACGGCCGTGGCGGCTGCGTCCAGGCGCATGCCCGTCTGCGCCCCCGCGGCCTGCACGAGCCGGTCCGTGCGCTCGATGTGGGTGGCGCCGCCGGCGAGAGCGCGCGCGGCGGAGGAGGGCCGGGTGAGACTGAGCGCCGCGGCGGCGTACTTCTCGAACGGCACGAGATCTCCCGCCCCAAGCGCCGAAGGCCATGACCACGTCGCTTACCCACTCGTAGACCCGGGGCGATGCGTCGAGATCGCCGTGGACCGCGTCGCGGACGGAGATCATCCCTTCCGGTCCGACGCAGGGGTAGTTGCCGGCGAGCCGCATGCCCCACTTGGCGAGTGGCACGAAGATGGAATCGTGAACCTTGAGCTTCACCGGCAGCTCGATCTCGCGGCCGCGGTCCTCGAAGCGGATCGCCTCGATGCCGGCGGCGATCGAGCGCAGCATCGCCGTGTGCGCGGGGTCTCGAACCGCGCCGCCTTGAAGTTGGTCGGCGGGCTGACCTGCAGCATCGGCTTCTGCGGGGAAGCATCTGAGCCTCACCGTGTGTCCGGCGAGCCCGAGCTTCGCCGCGAGCAACGAGCCGTACGAAGCGCCCGGGACGAGGACGTTGTACCTGGCGAGATCCTCGGGTCAGCGCCACGTCTGCGGCCGTCGTTTTGTCCGTGCGTGGCGCCGTGGTTCGGCGTCCGTGAGGGCGAGTCGTAGTCGCCGCGCAGCCAGCGTGCAAATCGACCCCGCGACGTCTGCGGGGCGTGGACGCGCTCATCGCCCGCATCTCCACCGCGAGCCCGGTCGCCGGGAAGCACGGCGTGCCCGATACCCGGTCTCCGGGCGTTGTGGTACTGTGGCCCGCGCGCCGGCGGGTAGCCGCTCACCGGCCCCGGGCGCGCGGAGGGCCGCATGCTTGTGGACCAGGGAGCAAAATCGATCGCCCAACGACTGGCTCGCGTCGCTTCTCGACTGCCCGATCGCGTTGCGATCGTCGAGCGCGAGGTGCGGGTCACCTACGCCGGGCTCGACGCCTGGGCGAACGCCGTCGCCGGAAGACTCCATTCGGCACGGGCGCGCTCCGGATTCGCTGCGCTGCTCTTCGAGGCGAAGATCCCGGCTATCGCCGCGCTGTTCGGTGCCAGCCGCTCGGCTCGCGCGTACGTTCCGCTCGACGCCGGCGATCCCGACGAGCGGCTGCGGCTGATCGTCGGCGACAGCGAGCCAGCGGTGCTCCTCACCGAGCGCGCCCTGGTGGGACGCGCCCGCGCGCTGGTTCCCGCCGCCTGTCCGGTGCTCGCGCTCGAGGATATCGGCGACGACGCGGCGGCGCCGGAACCGCCCGCCGCGGCGGACGACGCGCTCGCCAACCTCTACTACACCTCGGGCTCGACCGGTCAGCCCAAGGGTGTAGCGCAGACGCAGCGCAACATCCTGTACTTCGCCGACGCGTACGCGCGCACGCTCAGCATCGGCGAGGCGGACCGCGTTTCGCTGCTCTATACGCTGAGCTTCAGCGCGTCGATGATGGACATCTTCGGCGCGCTGTTCAACGGCGCGACGCTGTGCGCCTACGACGTGCGCCGCGACGGCGTCGCGGCGCTTGGCGCATGGCTCGATCGCGAGCGCGTGAGCGTGCTGCACGCGGTTCCCACGGTGTTCCGGGGCCTGCTCGCCGAACGCAACGGACTCAAGCTCGAGCACCTGCGGGCGATCGACCTCGGCGGCGAGACTGTCTACGAGAGCGACGTGGAGCTCTTCCGCCGGCACACGCGCGGGGATTGCATCCTGGTCAATCACCTCGCCGCGACCGAATCCAACGTCATCGCGCAGTACGTCGTGGGGCACGCTAGCCCGCCTCATGCGGAGGGCATTCTTCCCGTAGGCAGGAGTCCGGCCGGCGTGGCGGTGCACGTGCTGCGACCGGACGGACGCCCGGCCTCGATCGGCGAGGCCGGCGATCTCGTCGTCGCGAGCGCGTACTTGAGCCCCGGCTACTGGCGGCGTCCGGAGCTCAATGCGGCGGCGTTTTCCGAGGCCGCCGGCGATCCCCGATCGAGGCGCTATCGCACCGGCGACACCGGGCGCATCGACGCCGAGGGGAACCTGCACTTTCTCGGGCGCAAGGGCAGCCGGATCAAGATCCGCGGGCAGTCGATCGATCTCTCCGAGGTCGAGGCGGCGCTCGCCGCGTGTTCCGGCGTGGTCGAATGCGCGGTGGTGGCCTGCGGCGACCGCGCGGCCGAGCCCGACCGGCTCGCGGCGCATCTCGTGATCGCGGACGGTGTGGCACGCGATCCGCTGGCGATCCGGCGGCAGCTCGCGCAGCGTCTTCCGTCGTATATGCTGCCGAGTGCCTTCGCGTTCGCCGAGGCGCTGCCGCGCACGGCGACCGGAAAGATCGATCGCGGCGCGCTCGCGTCTAGCTTCCCGCGAAGCGATCCCGCGCGCACCGTCGATCCGCCGCGCGACGGCGTGGAGCGCGCGGTGGCGGCGATGTTCAGCGACCTCACGCGCGAGACGCCGATCGGCCGCGACGACGACTTCTTCCTGCTCGGCGGCGACTCGCTGTCGTTGGTCGAGCTGCAGAGCCGCGTGCTGGATCGCTTCGGAGTCGCGGTGACCCGCTTCTACGAGGACGCGACGGTGGCTGGGATCGCGGCGCGGATCCGCTCCGCGAAGGCGGACGGCGGCGGTGAAGCGATGCCCGTGCTCTTCTCGATCAAGGAGACGGGCAGCGCGCCGCCGCTGTTCATCGTCCACGGCCGGCTCGGCCAGCCGTTCGTGAGCCCGCACTTCCTGAGCCTGCTCGGCGACGACCTTCCGGTGTGGGCGTTCCAGGCGCGCGGTCTGGACGGACGCGACGAGCCCAACGCCACCATCGAGGCGATGGCTGACGACTATCTCACCGAGATGCGCAAGCGGCGCCCGCACGGTCCGTACTTCCTGGCCGCGCTCTGCGCCGGCGCGCTCATCGCCAACGTGATGGCACGCGCGCTGCGCAGCGCCGGCGAAACGGTGCTGCCGCTCTTGCTGTTCGATCCGCCTGAGCGCAAGCTGCGGGCGTCCGTGAAGAACGAGGATCTTCTGTCGCGGATCCGAGCGAGGAAAGCTGAAGGCCGGTTCGTGTCATCGATCGACGATCCGAGGTGCGCCAGCGCCGCGGTGCGCACAGCGCGGGCATTCGAAGACGCGATCTGGGATCACCAGCCCACGGCATATGACGGGCCCGTCTACATGTTGTCCAGCCGATCGCGCATGGCGGAAGCGAATCCGTGGTACCTGAAGAAGCTCTTCACCGGCTCCATCGAGCGCTTCGAAGTTGGCACGACGCATGCCGAAGCGCTCGATCCGCGAACGCCTGCGTTCGTGGAGCACCTCGACTACTGTCTGAAGCGCATACTCGCCGCCGCATCGGCGCCCGCGCCAAAGACCCAGGCGCTCGAATCGCCGCGGGCAGCACGGAGCTCGACGGTGCCGCAGGACGCCTTCCGGACCTGAAGCTGGACCCATACGCTATCTCGGCGCCGCCTTCCGCCACGCCGCGGGCGGCAAGCCGTACGCGCGCTTGAACGCGCGGTTGAACGCCGCTTCGGACTCGTAGCCGCTGCGCTCGGCGATGCGGGCGACGGCTTCGCGTCCCGCGCGCAATCTCTGCGCCGCCAGCGCGAGCCGCCAGCGCGTGAGGTACTGCATGGGCGGCTCGCCCACGAGCGCCACGAAGCGCTCCGCCAGAGCGGAGCGCGAGAGCGCGACCTTGGCGGCGAGCTCCTCCACCGTCCACGGCCTGGCTGGCTCGCCGTGCAGCAGCGCGAGCGCGCGCCCGACCTGCGCGTCGCGCAGGCCGGCAAGCCAGCCGATTCCTTGGGGCGGCACGTCTTCGGCGTAGCGGCGCAGCGCCTCGACGAACATGAGCTCGGAGAGCTTCGCGAGCAGCGAACCGGTGCCCGGCCGCAGCGCCGAGGACTCGCGCACGCCGATGCGCAACAAATCGCGCAGCATCGACGATGCCGGTCCGTCGCCGATCGGAATGCGCAGCAGCCGCGGCAGCGCTTCGAGGAGCGGGCGGCAACCGCCGCGGTCGCAGGCGAGATAACCACACACGAAGCGGGTCACCGCGCCCCCGCCGCCATGGCGCAGATGCACGATCTCGTCGTCCCCGGCCACCGCCGCGGCGAGCAGCGCGTCGGTGTCGAAGGGTGCCAGCTGGAGGTCGCTGCCCAGCAGGTGTCTGTCGTCCTGCGGAATGAGGATCAGGTCGCCGGCGCGCACATCGTGGACCTCGGTGGCACCGGCGAGCCGGACCTTGCAGCTGCCCTCGGTCACGAAGTGGAAGAACACGACGTGCCCGGCGTTGTTGAGCGCCTCCCGGACGCTCGGAACGCTGCACTCGCCGCGGATGCACCACGGCGCGGTGAACTCGGCGTTGACGTAGAGCGCCCCTTCCAGGCGCACGGATTTGAGGACTTCCGAAAGAGCGTCCACGGCGTTGCGGGCAAGAAGCGCGGCGTCCCGGCCAAGACCTGGCGGCGGGGGGACGTGGATACTAGCAGCGCTCGGTGCGCGGAACAATTCGCACGCCGAACGCTCGGCGGATCACCTCCAGCGAAAGGACCGACCATGGAACCCGTCCAACAACCCTCGTCCGCTGCTCGCGCAGCGGAGGGAAAGACCTACCAGGGCAGCTGCTTCTGCGGCGCCGTTCAGTTCACGCTCACCGGCGAGCCCGCCGCGATGGGCTACTGCCATTGCGAGTCGTGCCGGCACTGGTCCGCCGGACCGGTCAACGCCTTCACGCTGTGGAAGCCCGACGCGCTTCACATCACGCAAGGCGCCGAGCACATCGGCACGTACAACAAGACTCCGCGGAGCTATCGCAAGTGGTGCAAGAGCTGCGGCGGGCATCTCTTCACCGAGCATCCGCACTGGAGCCTCGTCGACGTGTACGCGGCGGTGATTCCGGGGTTTAGCTATCGGCCCGGGGTCCACGTCAACTACCAGGAGACGAAGCTGCACGTAACAGACGGCCTGCCGAAGCTCAAGGACCTGCCGAAGGAGATGGGCGGCTCGGGGGCGAGCGTGCCGGAGTAAGCGGCTTGCCGTAGGGGCGCGCGCGCGGTCCGCGTCGCCGCCGCCTTTGTTGGTATGCTCTGGCGGAAGGTTCTTCCTCCCGAGCGAAGTGGATCGGCTGTCTCACCGCGTGTGCGTCGCGCCCATGATGGATTGCACCGACCGTCATTGTCGGTACTTCCTGCGGCTGGTCGCGCCGCGCGTGCGCCTGTACACCGAAATGATCACCACGGGGGCACTCAAGTTCGGCAACGTGCCGCGCCATCTCGACTTCGATCCCGCTGAGCACCCGGTCGCGATCCAGCTCGGCGGCAGCGAGCCGCAGGCGCTCGCCTATTGCGCGCGGCTCGCCGAGGCCTGGGGCTATGACGAAGTGAACCTCAACGTCGGCTGTCCGTCGGAGCGCGTGCAGACCGGCGCCTTCGGCGCCTGCCTCATGGCGCAGCCCCGGCTCGTCGCCGATTGCGTGCGGGCGATGCGCGATGGCGTCGCGCTGCCGGTGACGGTCAAGCATCGGATCGGCATCGACGCGGTCGAGGACTACGGCTTCGTTCGCGATTTCGTCGGCATCGTTTCGGAGGCCGGCGCGAGCGCGTTCCTGGTGCACGCGCGCAACGCGATCCTCAAGGGCCTTTCGCCGAAGCAGAACCGCGAGGTGCCGCCGCTCAAGTACGGCTACGTCCACCGCTTGAAGCGCGACTTTCCCCGGCTCGCCATCGTGATCAACGGCGGACTCGTTACCCACGAGGCGATCGCGGCCGAGCTCGAGCACGTCGACGGCGTGATGCTCGGCCGCGCCGCGTACCACAATCCGTACCTGCTCGCGGAAGCCGAGGAGTACGCCTTCGGCATCCCGGCGCCGCAGCGAACGCGGGCGCAGATCGTCGCGGCGCTGGTGCCCTACGCCCGCGAGCAGGTCGCGCGCGGCGTGCCGCTGCGGGCGATCGCCCGCCACGTGCTCGGCCTCTACCACGGCGCCTCGGGTTCGCGCGCCTGGCGGCGCACGCTCTGCGACGCGGCGCGGCTGGAGCACGCGGGACCGGAGCTTCTGCTCGACGCGCTGCGCGAGGTGGAGCCCGCCGCGGTGGCCGAGGCGCTCTAGCGCCCTACCCGGGCAGGTCGTCCTCGATGTAGGCGCGCACGATGCTGTCGAAATCCGGATCGGCGCGCATCCCGAGCTTCGGACCGAGCACGGGTTCGAAGCGCACCGGCCAGGTCTGGACGATGCGATCGGTCGCCGGGTCGAGCTGCCATTTCACGCGAGCGGCCACGGCGTCGCCGGCAATGCGGCGGAGCGCCTCCACCATTTCGCCGATGCTCACGCAAAGGCCCGGCACGTTGACCGAGCGCGTGTGCGCGAAGGCGCTCGCCGGCGCCTCGTGGCCGACGATGAGGCTGGCGATGACGCTGCGTGGCGAAACGACCCAGACGCGAGTGTCCCGCGCCACGGGACACACGGCATCCACCCCTGACAGCGGCTCGCGGATGATCCCGCTCGCGAAGGACGACGCCGCACGGTTGGGCTTGCCCGGCCGCACGGTGACGGTCGGCAGGCGCAGGCTCCGGCCGTCTACGTAGCCTTTGCGCGTCATGTCGTAGACCAGCAGCTCGCCGACGGCTTTCTGCGTCCCGTACGAGGTCTGCGGCGTGAGCTGCGCGGCGTCCGGAACCGGATCGGGGAGCGTGCCGCCGAACACGGCGAGCGAGCTCGCGAACACGAACTTCGGCGGCCGCGCGAGCGTGCGGCAGCGCTCGAGGAGTGCCCGCGTGGCGTCGAGATTCACCCGCATGCCGGTGTCGAACTCGGCTTCCGCCTGGCCGCTCACGATCGCCGCCAGATGGAAGATCGAATCCGTAGCCGGCGTCACGGCGCGCTCGATCACCGCGGGATCGGCGAGGTCGCCGGCGATCGCCTTCACGCGCGGGTCGGAGATCGTCGCGGCGGCGACGTCGACCAGCGCCAGCTCGCGCAGGCTTCGCGTTTCGCCTCGTGCGTCGGTGAGAGAGCCGCGCTCGAGCAATGCCTTCGCGAGGCGGCTGCCGAGGAACCCGGCGCCGCCGGTGATCACGACGCGCATGCGAGAATCTCCGGTGATGCGAAGGTTTGGGACCGGCCTGGCGCTCGCATTATAGGATCTCTTCAAACCATGCGGCCACGATGCTGATCGATAGGCGCTCCGCTCCCGCCGGCGACGTGGACGGGGGCATCGCCGCGGCGATCGCGAAGGACGGCCTGGCGGTCGTTCCCCGGTTCGCGCCGCGCGGGCTCGCCGAAGCGCTCGCCGCCGAGGCGCGCCGACGCGACGCCGCGGGCGAGTTCCGTCTCGCCGGCGTCGGCCGCGGCGCCGGCCGCGCGATGCGTGCCGACATCCGCGGCGACCGCACATGCTGGCTCGACGAATCCGAGCTCGCGCCGGCGGAGCGTTGCCTGTGGGGGGTCCTCGAGGCGCTGCGTCTGGAGGTCAATCGCGCGACCGCGCTCGGGCTCTTTTCCGTCGAGGCACACTACGCGATCTATCCACCCGGCGGATTCTATCGTCGCCACCGCGATCGCTTCCGCGACCACGACGCGCGAGCGCTGTCGTGGATCCTGTATCTCAACGAGGCATGGATGCAAGCCGACGGCGGCGCGCTGCGCATCCATCTTGCGGACGGAAGCGCACGCGACGTGCTGCCGGAGGCAGGAACGCTCGCCTGCTTTCTCGCCGAGCGCGATCACGAGGTCCTGCCGCCGCAACGCGAGCGGCTCTCGATCGCCGGCTGGTTTCGGCGGCGCGAGCTGCGCTGAGAACTTCGCCCACCGCTGCTACAATCGGCTTGAGCGCGGGCGACGCCGGCTCGCATCTTCGGCAACCATGGTTCCTCAGCGACTCGTCATCGCTACGCGTCAATCGGCGCTCGCATTGTGGCAGGCCGAGCACGTGCGCGATCGCCTTTCCGGCCTCTACCCGTCGTGCCGGGTGGAGATCCTCGGGCTCACGACCACCGGCGATCGGCGGCTCGATCTGCCGCTGGCCGACATCGGCGGCAAGGGACTGTTCATCAAGGAGCTCGAGCACGCCATGGAGGAGCGCCGGGCGGACCTCGCCGCGCACTCGCTCAAGGACGTGCCGATGGACATCCCGCCGGGGTTCACCCTCGCGGCGATCATGGCGCGCGAGGATCCGCGCGATGCGTTCGTGTCGAACGCGTATCGCTCACTCGCCGAGCTGCCCGCGGGCGCCAACGTGGGAACCTCGAGCCTGCGCCGCGAAGCGCAGTTGCGGGAGCACTATCCGAAGCTCGACGTGCAGCCTTTGCGCGGCAACGTCAACACCCGCCTCCATCGGCTCGATCAGGGCAACCACGCCGCCATCGTGCTCGCGGCGGTCGGCTTGAACCGGCTGGGATTCGAAAGCCGCATCGCCTCGATCATCGAGCCGGAAGTGAGCCTGCCGGCGATCGGCCAGGGCGCGCTTGCGCTCGAATGCCGCTCGGACAGGCCGGACGTCGTCGCCGCGCTCGCCCCGCTCGCCGACGCGCCGACGACGCTCGCCGCCGCCGCCGAGCGCGCGTTCGGGAAGAAGCTCGCGGGAAGCTGCCGCACGCCGCTCGCCGCCTACGCGATTCCCCGCGGCGGCGCGCTGTGGCTGCGGGGACTGGCCGCGAGCCGCGACGGACGCAGAGTGCTTCGCGGCGAGCGCGCGGCGGAGGTCTCGACGACGCGCGACGCGCAAGCGCTCGGCGAGGCGCTGGCCGCGGAGCTTCTCGACCGCGGCGCCGCCGCCATTCTGGCCGGAGCGATGTGACCGGCAATCTGCACGGCGCGGGCGTCGTCATCACCCGGCCGGCGCGCCAGGCCGCCGGTCTCGCGCGCGAGATCGCCGCTCTGGGGGGAAAGCCGCTCGTCTTTCCGGCGATCGTCATCCTGCCGCCCGCGGACACGCGCGCGCTGCGCGAGGTGCAGCGCGAGCTTGCGCGCTACGCCATCGCGTTGTTCGTGAGCGCCAACGCGGTCGAGTACGGCGTGGGCGATCCCGCGGCGTGGCCGGCGCATCTTCTCGCGCTGGCGCCCGGACCGGGCACCGCCGCGGCGCTGGCCGCGGTGGGCATTCGCAACGTCCGCATTCCGGCGACGACGATGGACAGCGAGGGGCTGCTCGCGCTGCCGGAGCTCGCGAACGTCGCCGGAAAGCGCGTCGTCGTCTTCCGCGGCGAGTCGGGGCGCGAGCTTCTGAAGAACGCTCTGGAGGCGCGCGGCGCCTCCGTCACCCAGGTCGAGTGCTACGTGCGCGCGCGGCCCGCCGGCACGGCCGCCGGCCTCGTCGAAGCCTGGCGCGAGAAGCGCGTCGACGCGGTGACCCTCACCTCTTCGGAAGGGCTCGACAACCTGTGGGCGATCCTCGACGATGAGGGACGGCGCTGCCTCGCCGCCACGCCCGCGTTCGTTCCCCACCGGCGCATCGCCGAGCGGGCGAAGACGCTGGGATTGCGCGAGACGATCGTCACGCCGCCTGCCGACGCCGGCCTTATCGCCGCGTTGCTAGAATACTTCGCCCGCTGACCGCCCAACTTCCACACCCCATGTCACCCGACATCCTCGTCATAGCCCCGCTGCCGCCCTTCCTCTACGAGCCGCTGAAGGCCGACTACCGCTGCCACGACTACTACCAGTCGAGCCACAAGCCGGGCCTGCTCGCCGCCGAAGGCGCGCGCATCCGGGGGCTGGTGCAGGGCGGCGGCACGGTGACGCCCACCACGCTTTTGGACGCGCTGCCGAAGCTCGAGATCATTTCGGTGTTCGGGGTGGGCTACGACGGCGTGCCGGTCGACTACTGCAGGCGCCGCGGCATCAAGGTCACCCACACGCCGGACGTGCTTACCGACGACGTCGCCGACGTCGCGCTGGCGCTCATCCTCATGACCGGCCGCGGCTTCGTTCGCCTGAACCGCTTCGTGCAGGCGCGCGAATGGGAGAAGCACGGCCCCGAGCTCACGACCAAGCTCGGGGGGCGGAAGGTCGGCATCCTGGGCCTGGGCCGGATCGGCAAGGCGATCGCCCAGCGCGTCGCCGCCATGGGCATGAAGGTCTCTTACACCGGACGCACGCGGCAGGACGTTGCCTACGAGTACGTGCCGGATCTCAAACGCCTGGCGACCGCGGTCGATTTCCTGGTCGTCGCGTGCCCGGGCGGCGAAGCCACGCGCAACATCGTCAATGCCGAGGTGCTCGCCGCCCTCGGCAAGAAAGGCACGCTAGTCAACATCGCCCGCGGCTCGATCGTCGACGAGCCCGCGCTCGTCGGGGCGCTCGCCTCCGGCACGATCAAGGGGGCGGGGCTCGACGTGTTCGCCGACGAGCCGCACATCCCGGAGCAGCTCTTCGCGATGGACAACGTCGTCCTGCTGCCGCATGTCGGCAGCGCGACCCGCGAGACGCGTCAGGCGATGGGCGATCTGTGCAAGGCCAATCTCGATGCCTGGTTCGCGGGCCGCGACGTGCTCACGCTGATTCCTGAGCTCACCTGACGAGCCCTTACCCACGCGCCGCTCGCGCGACGCGCTCCCTCTTCCCGCACCCCGGGGAGAGGGGCGCCGCTTCAGCCTGACGCGCGCGCGGGCCACATCACCGAAGCCACCGAGGCGAGCACCAGCGCCAGCGCGACGAACTCGCTCGCTCCCGGCCGCTCGCCGAGGAAGATCATCCCGGAGAACACGCCGACCACCGGCACGAGCAGCGAGGACAGCGAGCTTACCGCGACCGGCATCGTGCGGGCCATGCGGAACCACACCCAGTTGGCGATCGCGCCCGAAAGAAAGATGTTGTAGAGAACGGCGAACCAGCCGGCGCCCGACATCCCGGCGAGCGTACTCAGTGCCGGATCGAACGCAGGCGCGGCGAGGGCGACTGGAATCCAGCCGAGCAGCATCATCCATCCGGTCAGCGCGGTGTGCGGAAGCGGCGGGGCCCAGCGGCGCAGTAGCACCGTGCCCAATCCCCAAGCCAGCGCGGCGCCGAGAATCAGCAGCGTGCCCAGCGGCGTGCGGCGCACGTTCATCGCTTCCTCGCCCAGGAGCACGACGAGCCCGGCCATGCCCAGCGCGAGTCCGGCGATCTTGCGTCCGGACACCGGCTCGTGCAGCAGCCACAACGAGAAGAGCACGCTCCATATCGGCAGCGTGTAGGCGATGATCGCCGAGCGGCCGGCGGGGAGCTGCTGCACGCCGAAGACGATGAGCACGTTCCACAGCGTAATGTTGAAGAAGGCGAGCGCCGCGACCCGCCACCACCACGCGCGCGGTATGCCCACGCGCTCGCCGGAGAGCTTCGCGAGCGCGAACAGCCCGAGGGCGGCGAACGGCAGCGTGGTGGTGCGGAAGGTGAGCGGCGCGAGCGCGGTCACGCCGACCTTGAGCACGGGCCAGTTGCAGCCCCACGTCAAACCGAGCACCGCGACGAGCGCGAGGCTGGAAGCGAGCCCGGTGCGCGGCCCCGCGGGTTCCGCGCTCATCCGCGGGCGCGCACTTCGCTCGCGCTCTGCCCGTACTTCGACTCGTGGAGCGCACGCGCCTGCGTGACCCACTGATCGCGCTGGATGCGTCCGGGAAACTCCGGCAGCTTGGCGTCGAATTCGGCCACGTCGCGCTCGGTCCAGCGCGCGATCTGCCGGAAGGTCGTCACACCCAGATTGTGCAGCATGCGCTCGAGCACGGGACCCACCCCGACGATGAGCTTCAGATCGTCCGGCTCTCCGACGCCGGCGAGGATCGGCGGCGGCGCACGGTTCTCGATGTCGATCACGATCTGGCGATAGCGCGCCGTCTCGGCGCGAGCGTCCGCGAGGTCGCGAAACAGACGCTCGCGCTCGCGGGCGAACGCCGATAGCTGTCCCAGCAGCGCATCGCGGGCGGCGATCCCGGCGCGAAGGCGATCCGCCGCGGCGCGGCCGTGCGCACCCACCGCGTAGCCCACGAGCGCCGCGACCACTGCGACGATGACGAGCAGAGCCAAAGTCATGACAGGGCGGAGAGGGATAGGGCGGGCGTCCCCGGAGCCGCGCCTCGCGGATCATTCTACTGAAACTCTCGCGCGCGAGGGCCGTCGCTGTCATCCTGATACAATCGGCGCGACTTGAAAAAGGCCCGTCGGCCGCACGCCGTTCGGCAGCGCCGCCTTCGACCATGCCGGAGCCTCACGATGAACTTCGCTCGCCCCCGGCCCCCGCGCCGCGGGCAGCGGCGCAGCCAGCGCGGTCGGGACCCGGCCTCGGGCGCTGGCTCCTGCTGCTCGTGCTGGTCGCGCTGGCGGCTGCGATCGTCGCGGCATGGATCGACGCTCGCAACCGCGACCGGCAGCTGCGGCTGGAGGTTGCGCAGCACCTCGCGCAGCTCGAAGCCGGCGGCAAGCTGACGCAGGACGCTCTCAAGGCCGTCCGGGACGACCTCCGCGACGCCCAGGCGAAGATCGCCCTGCTCGAGAGCCGGCTCGCGGAGTCGCAGTCGCAGCAAGCGGCGCTGGAAGCGCTCTACCGCGAGCTCACGCCGTCGCGCGACGAATGGGCGCTCACCGAGGTGGAGCAGATCCTGCTGCTCGCCAGCCAGCAGCTGCAGATCGCCGGCAACGTCTCGAACGCGCTCGCCGCGCTTCAGGTCGCCGACCAGAAGCTGCAGCGGCTCGACCGGCCGGAATTCGTGCCGCTGCGGCGGGCGATCGGCCGCGACATCGATCGGCTGAAGGCGGTCCCGTACGTCGACGTGTCGGGACTGTCGCTGCGGCTCGACCAGGCGATCGTCGCCGTCGACACGCTGCCGCTGGCGCTCGAGGAGCGGCTGCCCTCGCCGCCGGAGAGCGCGGCGCCCAACGACGAGCCCGCGTGGCGCCGCTTCCTGCGCGAGGCGTGGGCCGAGGTCCGCGGATTGATCCGGATCGAGAGCTCCGACCGGCCGCAGGCGCCCTTGCTCGCGCCTCCGCAACAGTACTTCCTGCGCGAGAACCTGAAGCTCAGGCTTCTCGCCGCGCGCTTCGATCTGCTGTTTCGCGACCAGCCCAATTTCCGCGCCGACCTCGGCGCAGCCGGGGCGTGGCTCAACAAGTACTTCGACACGCGGGCCAAGAGCGTCCAATCGCTGCAGACGCTGCTCAAGGAGCTGCGCAAGACCGATATGACCATCGAGCTGCCCGCGCTCGCCGGCAGCCTCGACGCCGTGCGGGTGCTGCAGCTCCAGCGCGAGAAGCGCTCGCGCTAGACCGATGCGCGTCCTGTTCTGGTTTCTCTTCCTCGCCGTGGCGGCCGTCGTCGTCGCGCTCGCCGCGAAGCTCAACAACGGCTACGCGCTCCTGGTCGCGCCGCCGTATCGCGTCGAGCTCTCCCTCAATCTGTTGCTGCTGCTCATCGTCGCCGGCTTCGCTTCGCTCTACCTGGCGCTGCGGGTGATCGTGCACACCGCCCGGCTTCCCGCCGAAGTGCGGACGTGGCGACGCAGGCAACGCGAAGCGCGCTCGCGCGCGAAGCAGGAGGCTGCCACAGTAGCGCTGCTCGAGGGCCGCTACGTCAAGGCGCAGCAGCAGGCGAAGGAGGCGCTGGTGTTCCCGGACGCCTCGGGGCTCGCGGCCCTCATCGGCGCGCGGGCGGCGATCGACGTGCGCCAGTATGCGGCCGCGGAGGAGCTGCTCGGACGCCCGGAAGCGCAGGGCAGGAGCCTTGCGGTGTCGCGGCTCACGCTGTCCGCCGAGAGCGCGCTGGAACAGGGTCAGCCGCAGGAGGCCCTGCGCATCCTGAGCGAACTGAAGCGCGAGGCGGGGCTTCACACCGCGGCGTTGCGGCTGGAGCTGCGCGCCTCACAGGCGGCTGGCCGCTTCGGCGATATCCCGGCGCTCACCGACCAGCTCGTGAAGCGCGGCGTGTTCGACGCGGCGCAGGCAGCGGAGGTGAAGATCGCCGCGCAGCGCGAGCAGCTGCGCTCGCTGTCCGCCGATGCGACCGGGCTGCGCGAGGCGTGGAATCGCCTCCCGGAAGCCGCGCGCAGCGAGCCGCGGCTCGCTCGGGCCGCGGCGCGAAGTTTCCTCCTGCTCGGCAGCGATCGCGAGGCGGCGGAGATCGCCACCCGCGGCCTCGACAGGGAATGGGATTCGGAACTCGTCGAGCTCTACGGCGAATGCGTCCTGAGCGATCCGACACGCCAGCTCGAGCAGGCGGAAGCGTGGCTCGCCGCTCACAACCAGGATGCGGCACTGCTGCGCGTGCTTGGCACGCTGTGCGAGCGGGCGCAGCTCTGGGGCAAGGCGCAGACCTATTTCGAGGCGAGCCTGGCCGTCGACGACCGCTGGGAGACGCACCTTACCTTGGGCGAGATGCTCGGCCGGCTCGGCCGCGCCGACGAGGCCAACGCGCATTTCGTCGCCGCGCTCAAGCTGGCGACGGAGGAGCTCAAGCGGCGGTGACGACGAATCGTCGCCCCAGCGTAGGGCCGGATTTGTCGGGCCGCGCCGGCGCGAATGAACTAGCGCCTACCTGCGTTTCAGATCGAACACCACGATCTGCTCGTCGCGATAGATCGGCGTCCCCAGCTTAGCCGCGATCTTCGGCAGGCACGCGGCCACGTCGGGCCATTCGACCTCCGCGTCCGGGGGCGTCTTCCAGGCTTTCAGGTGCATCACGAGGTAGTCGGCGCCGTAGGACTTGCCCGCCAGGATCTCGCTCAGGTGCACGAGCTCGCGCATGCGGAGCGCTCGCACCGTGGCCGGATATTCCCCGAACTCGCGCACGCCGCAGACCGGCGTGACCAGGCCGATCTTGACGTACTGGCGATGGATCTGCTGGTACCACGGATGCGGGTTGAAGTTCGATTCGAGCCGCCACGGCGCCTCGACGAGCGTCAGCGTGCGCGGCGGGCGCTGGGCGAGTTCGCGGTAGAACGCGGGAACGGGATCGCGCGGGACCTCCAGCACGTACGGATTGTGCGCCGGGTCGTAGTCGTACTGGAACCGCAGGTGGCCCATGAACTGGTTCGGGTTGTAGAAGTAGCCGGGGATCGGGCCGGCCCAGCACAGGAGCGCGATGCCGGCGCCCAGGGCGGCCGTCTGCAAGGTCGGCCGCCGCAGTGGCTCGAGGACGCCGACGGCGCCTTCGGCGAGCAAGAGCAGGAGGAAGGGCAGCGCGGGCAGCAGGTAGCGCGCGTACACGCCCGGATGGTGGATCCACTGCGGCCGCGCGAGCGCGATCGCGACCGCCGCGCCCGACGCCACGGTGGCAAGGTAGGCGACGAGATCGCGCTCGCGTCGCCAGATGCGGCGCCCGCCGTACGCCGCGAGCGCGACGAGCGCGGCGAAGACGATCGGCTGCGAAATGCCGAAGAGCATGAGCAGCGTGCGGTAGACGCTCTCCGGCGTGACGCTGTCGGTTCCGGCCTTCGCCGCGAAGCGCGCCCAGTCGTGGACGAGCGGCGGGACGAGCGCCGCGGCGAGGGGCAACGCCGTGACGATCCCCAATCCCAGCAGTCGGCCGGACGCCGTGCGCAGCGCGGCGGCACGGTTATCCCGAGGGGACGATGCGAGCGCCCGCGCGCCGTAGTAGACGAAGGGCAGCAGCGTGAACGGCAGCGTGATCGGATGCAGCCAGCCGGCGAGGAACGTCGCGACGACGTAGCTCGCGGCCCAAGCGCCCGGCGGACGGTCTCTCAGCCACCAGCGCCGGAAAGCGAGGATCGCCACGAACGTCAGCACGCTCGTGAACGCGTAAGGCCGCGCCGTCTTGCTGTGGTAGACGAGCAGCGGCGAGATGGCGAGCAAGCCCACCCATGCCGCCCGCGTCGTCGAGGCCGTTTCGCGCTGGAGCGAGATCGCCGCCGCGAAGAGGAGCGCGATGCCGGCGATGAGCAGCGGCAGATGCATCACCCATTCGGTCAAGCCGCCGTGCAGCGCGAGGAAGCGGTAGTAGAGCGTGAGCGGGATGCTGTGGTCGGCGAAGCCGAAGCTGGTCGCGATGCCGAGCGCATCGGACTGGATGACCTTGTGCAGCGCGTGCCATTCGTCGTCGATGAGCACCTGGATGGGAAGCTGATACCACCGCAGCCAGGCGCCCGCCGCGATGGCGGCCGCGGCGAAGGGCGTCCACGGCCAGGCGGACGAGCGGAAGGGAGCTGACTCGCTCACATGATCCCCCGACGCTTGCGGCTTCGCCGCTGCGCTGCCCCCGCGGGGGGCGGAACTCGGCGTTTGGGACGGCCCGGCGCGCCTCATGCCGCGGCGGAGCGGGCGTCGGTGGCGGGTCGGAGCCTGAGCCCGGGCTCGCTCGAGAAGATGCGCGGCCGCGCGAGGCCCCAGCGCCACAGCCGGTACTGCAGGCTCGTCCACAGCACGCCCAGCCCGTAGACGATCGAGCGGCCGAAGCTGATCTGGCTCGCCTCCTCGAAGTAGCGCGTCGGGCACGAGATCTCGCCGATGCGCATGCCGAAGGCGTGCGCCTGGACGAGCAGCTGGTTGTCGAAGAGGAAATCCTGCGAGTTCGCCGCCAGCGGCAGCGTTTCGAGAACCTGGCGCGCGAAGGCGCGGTAGCCGGTGTGGAACTCGGACAGCTTGGTGCCGACGAGGAGATTCTGGAGCGCGGTGAGCAGTCGGTTGGCGACGTACTTGTAGCGCGGCATCCCGCCGGCGAGCGCGGTGTTGCCGACGATGCGCGAGCCGATCACCACGTCGTAGACGCCGGAAGCGACCATCGCCGCCATCGCCGTGATGAGGCGCGGGTCGTACTGGTAGTCGGGGTGCAGCATCACCACGATGTCGGCGCCGCGCTCCAGCGCGAGCGCATAGCAGGTCTTCTGGTTGGCGCCGTAGCCGCGGTTCTCCGGGTGGCGAAAGGCGGCGAGCCCGACGCGCTCCGCCACCGCCAGTGTCGCGTCGTCGCTCGCGTCGTCGACCAGCAGCACGACGTCGACAACGTCGCGGGGGATGGCGCGAAAGCACTCCTCGAGCGTCTTCTCCGCCCGATACGCCGGCATCACGACCGCGATCTTCTTTCCATGCAGCATGACGTGGTTATGACTGGACCAGGTTGCCGTGTGCGCGGCAGATGATACAGGCGTAACGTCATCCCGGCGTAGGGCGGATCCACCCGGCCGGGCATCGTGCGAATGAATTCGCACCGGCGAGGCCGATCGGCCCCTTGTCCGCCGGCCGCTTACCGTGTTCAATCTCGCGAGCCCGAGGGGCGCGAAGCGCAATGCTCTTCAACAGCTACGAGTACCTGATCTATTTCCTGCCGCTGACGCTCGCGGGCTTCTTCGTTCTCGGGCGCGCGCGGGCGAGCTTCGCCGTCGGCGCGCTGGTCGCGGCGTCGCTCTTCTTCTACGGCTGGTGGAATCCGCGCTACCTGCCGCTCATCCTCGGCAGCATCGGCTTCAACTTCGGTGTCGGCGTGCTCCTGCGGCGCGCGCACGCCGCAGCCGGCGGTGCGACTCGGGCAAGGGCGCTGCTGGCCTTCGGCGTGGGCGCCAATCTCGCCCTGCTGGCGGTGTTCAAGTACGCCGACTTCGCCGTGGGCAACGCGGCCGCGCTCGCCGGTCTGCCGCTCGCACTGCCGCACATCGTGCTGCCGCTCGGCATCAGCTTCTTCACCTTCACCCAGATCGCGTATCTCGTCGACGTCCACCGCGGCCGGGCCAGGGAGCCCAGCCTGCTCAACTACGCCTTGTTCGTGAGCTTTTTCCCGCACCTGCTCGCCGGCCCGATCATCCACCACAGCGAGATGATGCCGCAGTTCGCCTCGCGCTCGAACAAGCGGCCGCAGCCGTCCAACGTCGCCGCAGGGCTCTTCCTGCTGGCGATCGGGCTGGTGAAGAAAGTGTGCATCGCCGATCCGCTCGCAGCGGTGGTGGCGGCGGGCTTCGATCACCCGGAGAGCCTTTCGGCGCTGGCCGCATGGCTGGCGGTGCTCGCCTACACGCTGGAGATCTACTTCGATTTCAGCGGCTACACCGACATGGCGCTGGGCGCGGCGCGCATGTTCAACATCCGTCTGCCGCTGAACTTCGACTCGCCGTATCACTCGACGGGCATCCGCGAGTTCTGGCGGCGCTGGCACATGACGCTCTCGCGCTTCCTGCGCGAATATCTCTACGTTCCGCTGGGCGGCAACCGCGGCGGCCGGCTGCGCACGGCTCGCAACGTGCTGGTCACCTTCCTCCTGGGTGGTCTCTGGCACGGCGCAGCCTGGACATTCGTGGTCTGGGGCGCCCTGCACGGCGCCGGGCTCATCGTCGAGCGCGCCTGGGAGCGCACGGGTGTGCGGCTGCCGCGTTCGCTCGCCTGGGCGCTGACGTTCCTGTTCGTCATGATCGCCTGGGTGTTCTTCCGCGCGAGCTCGCTCGCCGCGGCGGGCGCGATGCTCGGGGCGATGCTGGGGCGTAACGGCGGCGCTCAGCCGTGGCGCGAGGCGCTGGTACACGTGCTCGCGCCCGATGCGCAGACCTCGCTTGCCGCCAGCGCGGCCGCGTTGACGGTCGGCCTCGTCGTGGTCGCGCTCAAGCGCAACTCCAACGCGCTGGCGGAGGACTTCCTGCCGACGTGGTCGCGCGGCGCCGCCGTGGCGGTCGCGCTCGTCTGGTCGGTGCTGCAGCTCGGCAAGGTGACGCCGTTCCTGTACTTCAACTTCTGATGGTGCCCCCGGCTTCTTACGGACCGAGCGCGGAACACGCGAGCGCGCGCTGGCTCGTGGCGGTGCTGGCTAGCGTCGTCGCGGCGCTGGTCGCGGCTGCGGTCTTCGTCGTCTGGGTCGACCCGTTCCAGCAGTATCACCTCGCCTCGCGCTTCGCCCCGCGGTTCTACTTCCTGCACCACCGCTACATCAATCCCGGGCTCGCGCGCAACCAGAGCTACGACACGGTGGTGAGCGGCTCCTCGATCATGGAGAACACCCGCAACGATGCGGTCGCCAAGGCCTGCGGGGGCTCGGCCGTCAACCTGTCGATGCCGGCCATGAGCGCGTCGGAGCAGCGGCTGATGCTCGAGACGGCGTTCGCTTACCGGCGCGTGAAGCGCGTCATCGCCGTGCTCGACTTCAACGAGTTCGCGGGCGGCGTCGACGAGCGCCAGGACGTGGCGGGACCGCTGCCGCGCTACCTCTACGACCGCGATCCCTTCAACGATCTGCCCTACCTGCTCTCGTGGGACGTCCTGCTCAAGTCCTGGCGGATCGTCGTCGGCGATACCAGCGAGCGCTTCACCTCCGACCCCAACGCGGCCTGGTACTGGGGCAACGTCGTGCGCTTCGGCCGGACGCAGGTGTTGCGCGGCCTCGATCTCGGGCATCTCAACGCGCGCTACAAGCAGCCGCCGCGGACGCTTCAAGGCATGCGCGCGAGCTTCGACCACAACCTGCTGCCGCTTCTGAGGGATCACCCGGAAGCCGAGTTCGATCTCGTCTGGCCGCCGTACTCCATCCTGGTCTGGGTGGACTTCGCGCAGCGCGATCAGCTCGACGTGACCTTCGCCTTCAAGCGCTACGTCGCCGAGGTAGCCGCGACGCTGCCTAACGTCCGGATTACCGACCTGCAGGCGGAACGCGCGATCACGCACGACCTCGACCGCTACGACGACATCTATCACTTCGATCCCGCGGTCAACGAGTGGATCGTGGACGCGGCGTGCCGGCGGCGCGACCGTGTCGATGCCGGCAATGTCGCCGCATTCGAGCGCGAGCTTCGCGACCAGATCGCCGCGGTCAGAACGCCGCTCGGGCTGCAGGCGGTGGTCGACGGTCGAACGGTGCCCTAGGTCCTAGGCCCGTTGCGGCGGTCGAGCGGGCGCGTTGCCGAAGAACGAAACGTGGAGCGATTGCTCGAAGCTGCTCATCGCGGCGAGAGCCTGCTGCCCGCGCTCGTCACGCCGGCGCCTCGGTCTGCGCGGCGTAGGTGAACGAGTCGGCGAAGAATGCGTTCTCCGGCAAACCGCGCTGGGTCGTGAAGTCGGCCCTGGCCGCGTCGATCATCGCCGGGCCGCCGCAGGCGTACACCTGGTAGCCGGAGAGGTCGCGAAAATCGGTCATCACCGCCTGGTGCACGAGCCCGGTCCGTCCCGACCAGTGGTCCTCGGGCAGCGGATCGGAGAGCACGGGAATGAACCGGAAGTCGGGATGGCGCTGTTGCCAGGTGCCCGGAAGCTGCGGCAGGTA
>DATJBM010000042.1:0-7413 GCA_035515295.1 Casimicrobiaceae bacterium
ACCCCTGCCGGGTCGAACGTTCCAGGCCCGTCTTACGCGCCCGGCACGACGCTGACGACGGTCTTCTGGCGCTCGCCCTTGACGCGGAATTGGACCTTGCCGTCGACCAGCGCGAACAGCGTGTGGTCCTTGCCGATGCCGACGTTGTCGCCGGGATGCACGCGCGTGCCGCGTTGCCGGACGATGATCGCGCCGGCGGTGACCGGCTCGCCGCCGAAAGCCTTGACGCCGAGGCGCTTCGCCTGAGAGTCGCGGCCGTTGCGCGAGCTTCCGCCTGCTTTCTTGTGTGCCATGGTGTTGTCCTCGTGCCCGATCAGCCGACGATGCCGTCGATCCTGAGCTCGGTGAATCCCTGGCGGTGTCCCTGGTGGCGCCGGTAGTTCTTGCGCCGGCGCATCTTGAAGATGGCGAGCTTCTCGCCCCGGCCGTGCGCGACCACGGTGGCCTTGACCGTGGTGCCGGCGAGCGTCGGGGCGCCGAGCCGCACGGAGTCGCCGTCGCCCACCATGAGCACCTGGTCGAGCACGACCTCGCTCCCGACGTCCGCCGGGATCAGCTCGACCTTCAGACTTTCGCCGGGGGCAACCTTGTATTGCTTGCCGCCGGTCCTGATGACCGCGTACATGGGCGCTTTGCCTTCTCGATGCCGTCGGCAAGCCCGGGTGACGGGACGCCGCAGGAAAAACGTACGATTCTATGGTGTTGGCGGCATCATGTCAAAACGCACCTGCGCTCGCCGGGCGAGCCGGGCGCGTAAGGTAGAATAAGAGCCTCCGGCCGCTGTTTTCCGCGGCAGACGCTCCGATTCCGCGTCGCAACCTCGCCCGCCCGTGTCGATTCCGTTCCTCGAGCCGCTTCTGCGCGACGATCTCACGGCGGTGGACCGCGTCCTCCGGGAGAGCCTCGCTTCCGACGTCGCGCTGATCCGCCAGGTCGGCGAGTACATCGTCGGCGGTGGCGGAAAGCGGCTGCGCCCGGCGCTGGTGTTGCTCGCGGCGCGCGCCTGCGGCTATGCGGGACGCGATCACCACACGCTCGCCGCGACCGTGGAGATGATCCACACCGCCACGCTGCTGCACGACGACGTCGTGGACGAGTCGTCCCTGCGTCGCGGGCACGCGACGGCCAACGCGATGTTCGGCAACCCCGCCAGCGTGCTGGTCGGCGACTTCCTCTACTCGCGCTCGTTCCAGCTCATGGTCTCCGTGGACAACATGCGGGTACTGCGCGTGCTCTCAGACGCGACCAACGTGATCGCGGAAGGCGAAGTGCTGCAACTGCTGAACGCCGGCAATCCCGACGTCGGCGAGGACGCGTACCTGGACGTCATCCGCCGCAAGACGGCGAAGCTCTTCGAGGCCGCCGCTCAGCTCGGCGCGATCATCTCCAACGCCGATGCCGCGATCGAGCAGGCGCTCGCACGCTACGGCATGCGCCTGGGCACTGCGTTCCAGCTCATCGACGACGTTCTCGACTACTCCGGCGACCATGATGCGATCGGCAAGAACCTCGGCGACGACCTGGCCGACGGCAAGCCGACGCTGCCGCTGATCCGGGCGATGCAGGTCGGCGACGCGGCCGACGCTGCGCTCATTCGGGAGGCGCTCATGCACGGGCGTCTGGACGATTTCAAGCCGGTAGTGGAAGCCCTCGCGCGCACCGATGCGCTCGACTACGCACGCCACTGCGCGAAGGGCGAGAGCAGCGAGGCCGTCGCGGCGCTCCGGCCGGTTCACGATTCGCCGGCCAAGCAAACTCTGCTAAAATTGGCCGCTTTCGCGGTCGAGCGAACGCATTGATGCTTGAACGTCGCATCGCGCTTCGCCAACAGACGGCGAAACGTCGGGGTGTAGCTTAGCCTGGTAGAGCGCTACGTTCGGGACGTAGAGGCCGGAGGTTCAAATCCTCTCACCCCGACCAATGATCAGAAGTGCCTTTCGCACCTGGCGGCACCGTAACAGGCGGGCGTAGAGAAACTCAGGCGCCGCGGTCTCGAACTGTGCGCTGTTTCCCGCATCGCCTCTCGAACCGCTGCGAAGGCAACGCCCGATGAGCCGCCGTGCCGATCTGGTAGACGACCTCCTGCGCGAGGTGACGCGGCTCGCGCCCCAGCTCCACCCGCATGCGCTGCTCGAAATCGAGGCGCGGCTGCGCAAACGCTTCGGCGGGAAGCGCGCCTACATCCGCAAGAAGGGTCTCGGCGCCTGGCTGCGTGGCGCCCGGGGCCCGTGGTTCGGCAATCGGGAGGCGTACCTGCCTTCGACGACGAGGCGCCGCGGGCGTTGAGCTGTAAAAGCGATGCCTGCCGGTTTTACCGGCAAGGGTACGGAATGACTAAGGTGCAACGGTCCTGCACTACTTTTTCCGCAGCCTGAAGCGCGCCAGTGAAACGCTGTGGATCTCCTGTCGCCCCGGGCGGTGTGTGCGAGCCTTCTGGCCAGAAAAGCAAGTTCTCTTGCGACGTCACGTGTCCGTGGCGTCGCCGACTCGACCATGCGTCTTGCCGCCCATGCGCGCTAGGCAAGCTCCTCGGCCCGCCAGCGCGTTGATTCAATATGCGTGTGCGCAGCATGGCTTCAGAGCCGGAGTCCACGCGTCCGCTCCGCCAGGTCTGTAAGTCGTTGATGTCGGCACCGACGCTGGATGCCGAGTCTGATGGCGGTGGTTCAATCTGTCGTGGAATGGGCTCGCGAACACTTTGCCTCGAGAGGCTACACGCGCCTTAAGTGCGCTACTTCTCCTTGTTGGTGGCCCGCGACGCGGTGGCTATACTCCTCGACCGAAGTCGAATGGCGGCGGAAAGGATGGGCAGCGCACTGTATTGCAAGGTATGCGGGGGAAGCCTGCGGTCTTCGGGCCGCTGCGCCAACGGCTGTTGCATCGCCTGTCATCTTCGCTACTGCGGCAGCGGCGATCACACTCTCGACGTCGATAAGGCGCGCCAGCAGCAGGCCGCCGATCTGCTCGCGGGTCTCGCGAGTCACGCCGCGCCCGCCGAGCGCACGTCCGACCCCGCCTAACGCCGGGCGAGCTCGCGCAGGCGCCGCCGCACCGCACGAACGAGCGGGTACGCGAGCGCGATCACGGTCAGCGCCACCACCGTGCCGCTGATCGGCCGTCTCAGGAAGATCGTCCAGTCGTTCTGGTAGGCGATCATGCTGGTCATGAACGACGTCTCGGCCACGGGCCCGAGGATCGCGCCCAGCACCATCGGCGCGATCGGAAAGCGGAACTTCTCGAACAGATAACCCAGCACGCCGAAGATCACGATCATCCACAGGTCGGTGATGCTGTTCCGCGCGCTGTACGCGCCGACGAAGCAGAACAGCGCCACGAACGCGGAGGTCACCGCCTCCGGCAGGTGCAGCACGCGCACCAGCGGCCGGATCGCGAAGTAGCCGAGCACGCACATCCCCAGGACCGCCGCGAACATGGAGGCGAAGATCGTGTACACCATGTCGGCTTCGGTCGCGAAGATTTGCGGCCCGGGCTGGACGCCGTGCAGCAGGAACGCGCCCAGGATCACCGCCGTCGCGCCGCTGCCCGGAATGCCGAGCGCGAGCAAAGGGACCATGTGGCCACCCACCGTCGCTGTCGAGGCGATCTGCGGGGCGATGATGCCCTCGGGGATGCCGCTGCCGAGCTGCTCGCGCCGCCTGCCGTACTGCGCCTCGGTCCCGTAGGCGACGAACGATCCGACCGTCGCGCCGGCGCCCGGCACGATGCCGCACAGGACGCCGATGAGCGAGCTGCGGCCGATCGTGGGCCGGAGCTTCCAGATCTGACTCCATCCCGGAAGATGCGTCTCGATGCGCCTGTCCCCGTGGATCGGCCCGCTGCCGAAGCCCTGCTCCATGCGCGTGAGCACCTCGCCCAGCCCGTAGGCCCCTACCATCACGGTGAGGTACTCCACGCCGTCCATGAGAATGGGAATGCCGAAGGTGAACCGGCTCGCGCCGTACGTGGGATCCACACCCACCGTCGCGAGCAGCAGACCGATGCACAGGCTCACCAGCGCACTCGCCATTGACGCCTGGCCGAGCGCGACCACGCCGGAGAGTCCGAACAGCACGATCGTGAAATACTCCGGCGCGTCGAAGCGCAGCGCGAACTTGGCGAACGGGACCGCGAGCGCCACCGCCGAGACGGCTGTGAGCAGGCCGCCCCATAGCGCGGCGAGCAGCGTCCAGCCCAGCGCCAGTGCGGGTTTCCCGGCGCGCGCCATGGCGTAGCCGTCCCAGAGCAGCGGCACGTCGAGCGGCTCGCCGGGAATGCGGAACAGGATCGACGTGAACGCGCCGCCGTAGGTCCCGGAGAGGTACATCGCCGTGAGCAGCACGATCGCCGGCGTCACGCCCATCCCATAGGTGAAGGGCAGCGCGAGCACCACGCCCATCACCAGCGTAAGCCCGGGCAGCACGGCTACCAGCATGCCCACGATCAGCCCCACGACCAGCGCCGCCGCGTTGGCGGGGACGAGCAGGTGCAGGAAGCCGAGCGAGAGCTGGTGCAGGACGTCGAACACCGCCGGCGTCCTTCAGCGGATGCCGAGCAGCGCCAGGATCGCGAGCGAAACCGCCTGGAACGGCGCGACGCCGAGCGGCAGCGACACGTACACGATCTTCATGAAGACGAACACGAAGGCGAGGCTGCCGATGAGGCTCGCGGACACGATCACGCCGGGACGGCGATAGCGTCCGAGCCACATGAAGAGCCCGAGATAGAGCGCGGTGGCGAGGAAGAAGCCCAGCCGCTCCATGCCCGCCACGTAGGCGGCGGAGAGGACGACGCCCCCGAGCAGGCGGTACGGATGCGCCGCGGGCTCGACCCGCGCGCTGTCCTCGTCTTCGCTCGGCGATCCGGCACCGAACGGCGCCTGCGCGATGGGCGGAAGGATCATCGCGCGCACGATCGCTCCGCCGCACACCAGCATGAGCAATCCCAGCACCGCGCGCGGCCAGAACTGCGGCCCCAGCTCGCCCGGCCGCGCCAGCGCCGCGAAGCTGCCGGCGTTCACATAGAGGTACGCTGCACCGGCGAGCACCACCGCGTACGGCGCCGCTCCGGCGAGCCGCGCGCGCAGGGCGGGCCGCTGCATCACCGGCTCGCGGCCTGCTGCGCTGCCTTCATGTCGGCGAGTTGGGTCTTGAAGTACGCCTCGGAGCCTTGCGGATCGATGTAGCTGTTGGGATCCGCGTACTGGTCGCTCAGGAACTTCTTGTACTCGGGCGTGGCCACGGCCCTGGCGAGCGCATCGGCGAGGACCTTGACGCGATCTTTTGGCGTTCCGGCCTTCACCACGTAGGAGCGGAACTGCGGCAGCGCGATCTTGTAGCCGAGCTCGTAGGAGGCGGGAATGTCCTTGAACGCGGTGAGCCGCTCCTTGCCGAAGAGGATGAGCGGCCGGATCTGGTGGCTGTCGAGGAACTGGCGCACGTCACCCGCCTGCTCGTAGAGGGCGTCGACGTGGCCGCCGATCACCGAGACGTAGCGTTCGCTGGGCTTCGCGTACGGCACCTCGACCACCTGGATCCCCTTCGACGCGAGGTAGGTGAGCGTCATGTCGTCGACGCTGCCGAAGCCGAGCGTGGCGACTTTCAGGGTCTTGGGCTTGGCGCGCGCCTCCTTCTCGAAGTCGGCCCAGCTCTTGAAGCGGCTGTCCTGCGCGACGAAGATGAAGGACGGGACCTGCATCATCACCGCAACCGGCTGGATGTCGTTCATGCTCCACCGGGGCGAGGGACCGGCCAGCAGCGCGTTGGAGTCGGCGATGTAGACGGCCATCGAATAGCCGTCCGCCTGATCGGCAAGCAGCTTCGCCATGCCGGTGGCGCCCGTGGCACCGGGCACGTTGACGACCGGAAACGAGGTCTTGAGCATCGGCTCGAGCAGTGTGGCCGTGAGCCGCGCGAGCTGGTCGGCGCCGCCGCCCGGCCCCCACGGCACAACGATCTCCACCGGGCGCGAGGGATAGCGCTCCTGCGCCCAACCCACGACCGCCGTCAGCGCCAACACAGCGACCGACAGTATCCTTGCGATGTGAACCGTTGCGGTCATTGCCTGTCCTCCAGAGTTCGGCCCCGGGGGGGGTTCCCGAAGCGCCTTCGTTATGGCATCAGTCTAACGGAAGGATTCCGCGATGACGAGCGAGACCTATCCGTTCGAAAGCTCGGAGCGCGAACGCCGGAGGCTACTCGCGCAGGGCGAGCTGTTGGCGCCGCTCACCGAGCGGCTGCTCAGGCGCGCCGGCATCGGGCCAGGCATGCGAGTGCTCGACATCGGCTGCGGCGCGGGCGACGTGACCTTGGCCGCGGCCGCGCTCGTGGGCGCGCAGGGCAGCGTCGTCGGCGTGGACCGCGACCCGGCGCAGGCGGCGTTCGCCGCGGGGCGCGCCCGGGCGAGCGGCGTCTACCACGCGCGCTTCATGGTAGGCGACTACCGAGAGATCGCGCTCGACGCGCCCGTCGACGCGATCGTCGGGCGGCTTGTCCTCATGTACGCGCGCGATCCGCTGGACGCGCTGCGTCGGACGCTGCGTCATCTCAAGCCCGGAGGCGTGGCGGCTCTGCAGGAGTCGATCGTCGATTACGACGGTCCCGTTTTCGTCGAGCCGCGCGACGGCCTCGCCGCGCGCGCGGCGCAGTGGTACCGAGACGGCTTCCGGCACGCCGGCGTGCAGCCGCGGATGGGGCTGCGCCTGCCCGCGCTGATGCGCGCGGCCGGGCTCGACGTCTCCTCCGACATCGAGCTGCTGCTACCGGTCCAGCATGGGCCGGACGGACCGCTCTTCGCCACGCTCGCCGCCGTGGTGCGCTCGCAGTTGCCGGCGATCGTCGCGAGCGGCGCGGCGACCGCGGAGGAGATCGATGTCGAGACATTGGAGGCGCGCATGATCGCCGAGGCGCCGCCCGGCGGCGTCGTGGGCTACTTCAATCTCGGACACGTCGGCGTATGGGCGAGGAGGCTCTGAATTGCACAACGCCGGATTTGATCCGACCGGCAAACTCCGCTTTGTGAGCGATAGCGGCAGTCGAACGAAGAGGCGAAACGGTAGAGTCGGGATGTGGCGCGGTAGCGGTAGGTGTGGCATAGCCGCTGCCCGTCCCTTTCGGTAGACGGTGCCTCACTAGCCACACCGTGACTCCGTTTCCACACCCCTCCTCATCGAACCGGACGTGCAGATCTCCCGCATCCGGCTCTCGGACAAGAACTCGCGCGTTCACCCACGGCTGGTCGCTGCCCGGCGCAGTCAGACGTACGAGCCCGAAGTAGCCGTAGAGGTGCGAGAGTGGATACGTCCCGCCCCGACGTCGCCTGACCTTGTGCTTGACGCGCAACCACCGGCGCAACCGCGCAGCAGTGTAAGTATCGAGCGCCCGGTTGCCGGGTGGCCCTTGCACCCACGGGAAAAGC
>DATJBM010000043.1:0-2871 GCA_035515295.1 Casimicrobiaceae bacterium
CCGTGCGATCGTGTTGGGGGCTCAACTCGGCTGAACTCGTACGACGCGCGATCGAAGGCTCACGGACAATTCACGGACAGCCGCGTAGTTCGTTCGTGCCGACGCAGGCTTGCCCTGGCCCATTCGTTTGGCAATCAAATGCATCAAGCCGCCTCCCCTCTTGTTCGCGAGCGCAGCGACCCTGTGGAGATCGAAGCGCCACGCATGATGCGTCGGATCGCACCTGTCGGCGAATGGTACGGAGCGACTACGTTCCTACTTGGCCTCCACATTGTTGCCCGTCGTCTCGTTCATGAACGTGGTCCGGACGTTTTGTATCCGTTCGGCGAAGCACGTATCGCTCGGCGGCGGGCGATGGCAGATGATCCGCGCACCGAAAGGGGCGCGGGATGGGTGCGACGCGGGATCGATGGGCAGCGCGGGTGCGGCGCTGGCGACAGAGCGGCCAGACGGCACGCGAGTTCGCGGCGGCCGCCGGGGTCAATGCCGGCACGCTGGCGTACTGGGCCTGGCGGCTGAAGCGTGACGGGAACGGCGCTGGCGGGCAGGCGACGAGGCGACGACGTCGACGCTCGACTGCCCCCAGTAAGCACGCGCGCTTCGTTGAGCTGATCGTCGATCGGCCCGAGGAGCGGAGCTTCGATCTCGAGCTCGGTGACGGCCGCCGCCTGCGCATTCCACCGGGGTTCGACGGTCCCGCGCTCGACCGCTTGCTCCTGGTCCTCACGGATCGGCGCGGATGATTCCGCCGGAGCTGCGCATCTTGATGTGCACCGAGCCGATCGATATGCGCCTCGGTTTCGATCGGCTCGCGGCGGCGGTGCGCGAGCGACTGGGAGCCGATCCCGTGGCCGGCGGGCTCTACGTCTTTGCCAACCGCGGGGCGACCCGATTGAAACTGCTGTGGTTCGATCGCGGGTTCTGCGTGCTCTACAAGCGCCTGCACCGCGCCATCTTCGATCTTCCGCTGGCACGCGACGGCGCGTCCGCAGTGCGCATCGATGGCGCGGCGGTGGCGGCGTTACTCGCCGGCGTCGAGCGGCCGCGACGGCTGAGACGTCGCCGAGGCCCGACAGTGCACTGAACCGGTCGATGGTGACGATTTTCGTTGCACAGCGCGGCGGCACTGTGGCAACGAAGTGATGTGGGTGATGGTGGTGGTGGTGGCGGCGGCGGAGTCGGCGCGAGCGTTACCAGCGAGCTGGTGAGCACGCTGCTAGCGCGCATCGCGGCGCTCGAAGCACGGGTGGCCGCGGTGGAGCGCGAGCGCGACGAGTATCGCAAGCTCTACCTGCTCGCACGCGAGGAGAACGAGCAGCTCAAGCGCGGACTGCTCGGCCAGAAGGCGCAGCGGGCACCCAAGGACGAGAGCCAGCTCTCGATGCTGCTGCTCGAGCTCGCGCTGGGTGGCGAGGGCGGCGGCGACGACGCGCGCGGGCGCCAGCGCGTGCCAGAGCACGAACGGCGGCAGCCCGTGCGCAAGCCGCTTCCCGAACACTTGCCGCGGGTCCACATCGAGCTCGTGCCACCCGAGGTCGAGCGCGAGGGGCTCGATGCCTTCGAGCAGATCGGCAGCGACACGCGCGAGGTGATCGAGCGCCGGCCGGCCTCACTGGTCGTCGTCGAGGTGGTGAAGAAGAAGTTCGTGCGCAAGACCGCGCGCGGGGCGCTCAGCACCGCGGTGCTGGTGGCCGAGAGCCCTGAGCTGCCGATCCCGCGTGGCAGCGCCGGCCCGGGAATGCTGGCCGACACTATCGTCAAGCGTTGGCAGGATCACCTGCCGCTGCACCGGATGGAGGCCATCTTCGGCCGCGAGAGGATCGAGCTGAACCGCTCGACGATCTGCGGGTGGCACATGGAGTTGGCGGCGCTGGTCGATCCCTTGATTCGCGCGATGCACGCCGACGCCCTCGCGCAGCCGTACGTCTGCGTGGATGCCACCGGCGTCCTGGTGCAGGACCGCGAGCGATGCCGGCACGGACACTTCTGGGTGCTGGTGGCGCCGCCGAAGCACGTGCTCTTCCAGTTTTCCGAGCACCACGACTCGGCCGCGGTGGACCGCCTGCTTCCGGACTACCGCGGCATTGTGGTGGCCGACGCGCACACGGTCTACGACCACATCTTCGGGCCCGAGCAGGCGACCGAGGCGGGGTGCTGGAGCCACACGCGGAAGTACTTTCTCGATGCCCTCCGGATCGATCCCATTCTGGTCCGGGAGCCGTTCGAGCTGATCCAGACGCTGTTTGTCCTCGAGCGCGCCATCAAGCGGGCACCGCCGCCGGAGCGGGAAACGCTTCGACGGGAACGATCCGGGCCGGTGGTGACCGCCTTCTTTGCGTGGTGCGACCTGCACGCGGAACACGCGCTGGACGAGTCGCCGCTGCACGCCGCGATCCGGTATGCGACCAACCAGCGTGAGGCGTTGAGCCGATTCGTCGACGACGCCCGCCTGCCGATGCACAACAATGTCTCCGAGCGGGAGCTCCGCCGCCAGGCGCTGGGCCGGAAGAACTGGCTCTTCGTCGGCTCGCCCGACGGCGCGCGGGCGAACACGACCTTCGTCTCCCTGTTGGCGAGCTGTACGATGCACGGCCTCGAGCCGTGGGCGTACCTGCGTGATCTATTCTGTCTGCTGCCGAGCTGGCCCGTGCGGCGGGTGCTCGAGCTCGCGCCCGCAAACTGGACCGCCTTGCTCGAGGACGCCGACGTGCAGCAGCGGCTCGACGCCAACATCTTCCGTCGCGCGACGCTGTTGCCCGTCTCTCAGCGCGCGGCGTAGCGCCGCGGCCCGCGTCACCCAACGCTCCCCGTCGGTGCACCGTCCGTTCCACCTGCGGCCGTCAGCGGCGACGCGATTCGCCGAACGCATAC
>DATJBM010000044.1:0-93762 GCA_035515295.1 Casimicrobiaceae bacterium
TTCCAGATCACGTGGTAGCCGACGAAGACCGCGAGCACGAACACGGTCAGGTAGAACACGGAGGCTTCGGGTGTCATCGCGGTCATGGCTTTATCCTCGGCGGTCTTCAGCTTCTCGGCACGACGCTGCCGTTCTCGCACACCAGCGTCGCCTTGATGATCTCGTCGTCCTTCGGGACGGCGAATTCGCCGGTCTTGGCGTTGAGCGACAGCGCCAGGAAATTGAGCACGTTGCGCGCGTAGAGGGCGGAAGCGTCCGCCGGAACGCGCGCCGGCAGGTTCGCGAACCCGACGATCTTGACGCCGTTCTTCGCCCCGACGATCTGGTCGAGCTGCGACCCCTCGACGTTGCCGCCCTGCTCGACCGCGAGATCGACGATGACCGCGCCGCTCTTCATCGCCGCGACCGTGTCGGCCTTGATGAGCTTCGGCGCCGGACGTCCGGGGATGAGCGCGGTGGTGATCAGGATGTCGACGTTCTTGCAGCGCTCGGCGATGATCTGCGCCTGCCGCGCCATCCACTCCGGCGGCATGGGGCGCGCGTAGCCGCCCAAGCCTTCGGCGATGCGGCGCTCTTCGTCGCTGGCGTAAGGTACGTCGACCCACTTCGCGCCGAGCGACTCGACCTGGTCCTTCACCGACGGGCGGACGTCGGAGGCTTCGATCACGGCGCCGAGCCGCTTGGCGGTGGCGATCGCCTGCAGGCCCGCGACGCCGACGCCGAGGATGAGCACGCGCGCGGCTTTGACCGTGCCCGCCGCCGTCATCAGCATCGGCATGAAGCGGCCGTAGATGTTGGCCGCGACGATCACCGCCTTGTAGCCGGCGATGTTGGCCTGCGAGGAGAGCACGTCCATCGACTGCGCGCGCGTGATGCGCGGCAGCCATTCGAGCGCGTAGCCCGTCACACCGGTCGCCGCGCATGCCTGCAGGCCCGCCGCGTCGAAGGGGTCGAGCAAGCCGACCAGCATCGCGCCGCGCTTGAGCTTCGGCAGCTCTTCCGTGGCCGGCGCGCGCACCTTCAGCACGATGTCCCCGGCGAACGCCCCTTCGGCCGTGCCGATGCGCGCGCCTGCCGATTGGAACTCCGCGTCCGGAATGCTCGCATGCACGCCCGCGCCCGCTTCCACGACGAGCTCATGCTTGCCGCTGGCCGCGAGCTTCTTGATCGTCTCCGGAGTCGCCGCGACGCGGGTCTCGCCCGCACGCGTCTCGCGTGGAATCCCGATCCTCATGGCGCGAACCTATGCCCCCGGAAGAGAAGTTCTTTTTCTCGACGCTATCTTGCCATACTCGCCGCGGACGCGGTGTAACGGACCCGGGCGCGTCGGCGCTGGCGCTCGGTCGACGCGAGCTAGCCGATCGCGTCGGCGATGGCCTTGCCCAGCTCCACCGTCGTCGCCTTGCCGCCGAGGTCCGGCGTGCGCGGCCCGTCGACCAGCGCGCGCTCGATCCCGCGCACGACGGCGGCCGCCGCGTCCGCGTGTCCGAGGTGCTCGAGCATCAACGCCCCGCACCAGATCTGCCCGATCGGGTTGGCGATGCCCTTGCCGGCGATGTCGGGCGCGGATCCGTGCACCGGCTCGAACAGCGAGGGGTACTCGCGCGTCGGATTGATGTTGGCGGAAGGTGCGATGCCGATCGTGCCGCACACTGCGGGTCCGAGATCGGACAGGATGTCGCCGAAGAGATTCGATCCGACCACGACGTCGAAGACCTGCGGCCGCTGCACGAAGTGCGCCGACAGGATGTCGATGTGGAACTGGTCGGTGCGGATGTCGGGGTAGCGCTTGGCCATTTCGCGGAACCGCTCGTCCCAGTACGGCATCGTGATCGATATTCCATTCGACTTGGTGGCCGACGTGATGTGCTTCGCGGGCCGCTTGCGCGCGAGCTCGAAGGCGAACTGGAGGATGCGGTCGACGCCCCTGCGGGTGAAGACCGATTCCTGGAACACGACCTCGCGCTCGCTGCCTTCGAACATCCTCCCGCCGACGGACGAATATTCTCCTTCGGTGTTCTCGCGCACGACCACGAAGTCGATGTCGCCCGGTTTGCGGTTGGCAAGCGGCGACGGCACGCCGGGCATCAGCCGGCACGGCCTCAGGTTGACGTACTGATCGAAGCCGCGCCGCCACTGGATCAGCGAGCCCCACAGCGACACGTGGTCCGGAACGCTCGCCGGCCAGCCGATCGCGCCGAAGAACATGGCGTCGTGGCGGCGGATGCGCTCGAACCAGTCCTCGGGCATCATCCGGCCGTGCCTGGCGTAGTAGTCGCAGCTCCACGGCAGCTCGTCCCAGTCGAACCCGATTTCGAAGCGCCGTCCCGCGGTCTCGAGCGCGCGCAGGCCCTCGGGCACCACCTCCTTGCCTATGCCGTCGCCGGGAATGACGGCGACGCGATAGCTTCTCTGCATGGGGAGCCTGCCTGATCGGTCGAAGGACGACATGTTAATGTAACGCGCCGGCCACAGACAGTCCGCCTCGCATGAAACCGTCCGTCGAATGGCAATGGAGGCGTTTCGCCGAGCTGCCACCGGCGGAACTCTATGCCGCGCTCGCCGCGCGCGCTGCGGTGTTCGTCGTCGAGCAGGCTTGCGCGTTCCAGGATGCCGACGGCTGGGACGCCTTCGCGTGGCACCTTTTTGGCTGGACCGCGGTCGATGGCGAGCGCGCGCTGGCGGCTTATCTGCGGGTGATCGAACCGGGACGCAAATACCGCGAGCCTTCGATCGGGCGGGTGCTCACGACTGCACGCTGGCGCGGCGTGGGGCTGGGACGGGAGGCCGTGCGCATCGCGCTCGCGCGCTGCGCCGAGCTCTACCCCGGCGCGCCGGTGCGCATCGCCGCGCAGCAGCGGCTCGAGGCTTTCTACGCGGCGCTGGGCTTTCGCATCGCCTCGGACCTCTACGAAGAGGACGGCATCGTGCACGTCGACATGTTGTTGCCGGCGTCCGGGTAGCGCCGAATTCATTCGCGCCTACACCGCGCAGACCCGAATGCATCCAGCCTTCGTGCGAATGGATTCGCACCTACACCGGCTTTGCGCTAATATCCACCGCCTCATGCGCCCCGGCGGCCTGGCATGAAACAGACCTTCCTCGATTTCGAGCAACCGATCGCGGAGCTGCAGACCAAGATCGAGGAGCTTCGCTACGTGCACGAGGACTCTGCCGTCGACATCTCCGACGAGATCAACCGACTGCAGAAGAAGAGCCAGCAGCTCACCAAGGACATCTACGGCAAGCTGTCGGCGTGGCAGATCGCGCAGGTGGCGCGGCACCCGCAGCGGCCTTACGCCCTCGACGTGATCGCCGGCTGCTTCACCGACTTCCACGAGCTGCACGGCGATCGAGCCTACGCGGACGATGCCGCGATCGTCGGCGGTCTCGCCCGTTTCAACGGCGCTGCCTGCATGGTGATCGGTCATCAGAAGGGCCGGGACACCAAGGAGAAGATCTTCCGCAACTTCGGCATGCCGCGTCCGGAGGGCTATCGCAAGGCCCTGCGCCTGATGCGGCTCGCCGAGAAGTTCGAGCTGCCGTTGTTCACCTTCGTCGACACGCCGGGCGCCTTTCCCGGCATCGGCGCCGAGGAGCGCGGCCAGTCGGAGGCGATCGGTCGCAACCTCTACGAGATGGCGGGTCTGCGCATCCCGATCGTCGTCACCATCATCGGCGAGGGCGGCTCCGGCGGCGCGCTGGCCATCGCCGTGGGAGACATGACGCTCATGCTGCAGTACGCGACCTACTCGGTGATTTCCCCGGAAGGCTGCGCCTCGATACTGTGGAAGGACGCCTCGCACGCCGAGGAAGCCGCGGAGACGCTGGGCATCACCGCGCAGCGGCTGAAGGCGCTCGGGCTGGTCGACAAGATCGTCGCCGAGCCGCTGGGCGGAGCCCACCGCGACCACGCGGCGATGATGGCCACCCTCAAGAAGGCGCTCACTGAAGCGCTGCACCATGTGCAGCAGCTGCCCATCGAAGCGCTGCTCGAGGCGCGCGAGGACAAGCTGCTCGGCTATGGGAAGTTCAAGGAACTCACGGCCGGCTGAGCCGCCGGAGCCGATCGCCTCCGTCACCGCGGCGCTTGCCGCGTCGCTAGCGGCCCACGCCAACCCCGGCGCCCGGATCGCCGTCGCGCTGTCCGGCGGCATCGATTCGATGGCGCTGCTCGACGCGGCCTGCGAGCTCGCGCCGGGCCACCGCATCGAGCTCTCCGCGATCCACGTTCATCACGGCATCTCGCCGCACGCCGACACATGGGCGGCGTTCTGTGCCGAGCAATGCGCGGCGCGAGGCGTTGCGCTTGCGATCCATCGGCTCGCTATCGGCAATGCGCGCGGGGCGAGCCTGGAAGCGCGGGCGCGGAAGCTTCGCTATGAGCGGCTGCGCGGCGCGAACGCGGATCTGGTCGCGCTCGCCCACCACGCCGACGATCAAGCCGAGACGCTGTTGCTGCAGCTCATGCGCGGTGCCGGGCCGCACGGGCTCGCCGCCATGCCGGCCTTCACGCCCGGTCCGCCCCCGCTTCTTCGTCCGCTGCTGGGTCTCACCCGAGCGAGCCTCGCCGCATACGCGCGTGCGAGGCATCTGTCCTGGATCGACGACGAGAGCAACGCCGAGCCGCGCTACGCGCGCAATTTTCTCCGGCACGAGGTGGTGCCACGGTTACGGCAGCGCTTTCCCGGCTATCCGGCGACGCTGCTGCGCGCGGCGCGGCATCAGGCGCAGGCCGCAGCGCTGCTCGACGAGCTGGCGGGGCTCGACGCCGCCGGCGCGGTCGCGCCGGAGGGGCTCGCGCGTGAGCGGCTGGCCGAGCTGTCGGCGGCGCGCGCCGGCAACCTGCTGCGCTGGTACTTGCGGCGGGAAGGCTTGCGCGCCCCGAGCGAGGCGCGCTTGAACGAGATGCTGCGGCAGCTCCTCGAAGCCGGCAACGACGCCCGCATTCGCATCGCGCAGGACGGTGCCGAGCTTGGGCGCCATCGCGGCCTCATCGCGGTGCACGCGCCCGCCGGCGCGGCCTTCGCGCGCGTGTGGTCCGGCGAGAGGGAAGTCGCTCTCCCCGGCGGCGTGCTTGCCTTCGAGCCCACGCGCGGCGCAGGCGTGGCGGCGGCAAAGGTGAGCGGCACGTCGGTGACGCTGCGCTCGCGCGGCGGCGGCGAGCGCATCCGGCTCGCTGCCGATCGGCCCAGGCGCGCCGTGAAGAAGCTGCTCCAGGAAGCGCACATGCCGGCGTGGGAGCGGCAAGCGCTGCCGCTTGTCTGGTCGGAGGATGAGCTCGTGGCCGTGCCGGGGATCGGCGTAGCGCTCGATTACCAGGCCGCTCCGGGCGAGTCCGGCTGGCGTATCGAGTGGCGCCCGGGCCGCCGGGGTTGACCAGGATCAATCCTGCCCGCGGTCCGGCCGTGTACCGTTCATGGCCGGACCGTACGAATTCCGGACCATCATTGACAGGGTGCGCGCTGCCGGCGCTAAATTCGCCGCACAACAGCGCGCCCGGTCTCCTACTCTGGAGGAATCATGAAGCTTCGACTTTGCTTCGCGTTGGCGGCGTCAGCGCTGCTTGCGTTCGGCGCGGCATTCGCGCAAGCGCCGATCATCATCAAGTTCAGTCACGTCGTGGCCGTCGACACGCCCAAGGGCAAGGGCGCTGAGTACTTCAAGAAGCTCGCCGAGGAGCGCACCAAGGGCCGGGTCAAGGTCGAGGTGTATCCCAACAGCCAGCTCTACAAGGACGGCGAGGAGATGGAGGCGCTGCAGCTCGGCTCGGTGCAGATGCTCGCGCCTTCGGTCGCGAAGTTCGGGCCGCTCGGCGTGCGCGAGTTCGAGGTCTACGACCTGCCCTACATCTTCGACAGCTACGACGACCTGCACAAGGTCAACGAAGGCCCGGTGGGCAAGCAGCTGTTCAAGAAGCTCGAGGGCAAGGGCATCATCGGGCTCGCGTTCTGGGACAACGGCTTCAAGGAGTTCAGCGCCAACAAGCCGCTCAAGACGCCGGCCGACTGCAAGGGGCTGAAGTTCCGCATCCAGTCGTCCAACGTGCTGGAAGCGCAAATCCGGGCGCTCGGCGGGCTGCCGCAGAAGATGGCCTTCTCCGAGGTCTACCAGGCGCTGCAGACCGGCGTGGTCGACGGCACCGAGAACCCGCCGTCGAACTTCTACACCCAGAAGATGCACGAGGTGCAGAAGTATCTCACCATGAGCGACCACGGGGTGATCGAGTACGCGGTCATCGTCAACAAGAAGTTCTGGGACGGCTTGCCGGCCGACATCCGCACGACCCTGGAAGGGGCGATGAAGGATGCGACCAAGTACGCCAACGACATCGCCAAGGAAGAGAATGACAAGGCGCTGGCGGCCGTGAAAGCGTCGGGCCGGACCGAGATCATCACCTTGAACGCCGCCGAGAAGGCCGCCTGGAAGAAGGCGCTCGAACCGGTGCACAAGGAGATGGAAGGCCGGATCGGCAAGGACGTGATCCAGGCGGTATACAAGGAAACCGGCTACAAGCCCTGATCCTGGTCGGGGTGTGCACGCCACTGCGCCGAGGCGGCATCGCGCAGTGGCGGTTGTAGGGGCCTGCCGCAGCCACAGGGGGAGAGCGGCGTGCTGAAGGTTCTTGACCACCTCGAGGAGTGGCTGATCGGGAGCCTCATCGCCGCAGCGACGCTGATCATCTTCGTCGCGGTCGTCCACCGCTATGCCGCCGGCGCCCCGATCCCGGTCGTGCAGGACTGGCTTCTGTCGCTCAATCTGTCGTGGGCGCAGGAGCTGTGCATCTACATGTTCATCTGGATGGCCAAGTTCGGCGCCGCCTACGGCGTGCGCACCGGCATCCACGTCGGTGTCGACGTGCTCATCAACCGGCTGCCGGAGTCGGTGCGCAAGTACTACATCCTGTTCGGCCTGCTCGCCGGCGCGCTGTTCACGGCGGTGGTCGGCACGCTCGGCGCCAACTATGTGTGGGAGATCGGGCACACCGATCAGACCTCGGCGGACCTCGAGATGCCGCTGTGGATCGTCTATCTGTGCATTCCCTGCGGGTCGTATCTGATGTGCTTCCGTTTCCTGCAGGTCGCGTGGTCGTTCGCCCGCACCGGCGCGCTCCCGCACCACGACGTCTCGCACGTCGAGGGCGTCGAGGACAGCGCCGCGGTGTTCGCCGCGCCGGACCTGCACCCGGCGGAAGTCTCTGAAGGGGGCAAGCCGTGACCGCCTCGCCCGCGCCCGACGGGAGGCGCGAAAGCGGCCAGGCCATGACCGCGTCGCGGCGCGCCGCCGCCGTGCTGCCCGCGGCGCTGATCGTCCTGCCGCTCGCCGCCTACTTCGGCGGCCTGCACATCCCCCCGGCGTGGATCATCTTCATGCTGCTGATTGGGCTGATGCTCACCGGCATGCCGATCTCGATCTCGCTCGGGCTCACCGTGCTTACGTACCTCTTCACGATGACGCAGGTGCCGATCACCTCGGTCGCGCTCAAGCTTTTCACCGGCATCGAGAAGTTCGAGATCATGGCCATCCCGTTCTTCATCCTCGCCGGCAACTTCCTTACCCACGGCGGCGTGGCGCGGCGGATGATCGCCTTCGCTTCGGCCTGCGTCGGCCACTGGTACGGCGGACTCGCGCTCGCCGGCGTCATGGCCTGCGCGCTGTTCGCGGCCGTGTCCGGGTCGTCGCCCGCGACGGTGGTCGCCATCGGCTCGATCATCCTCCCCGCCATGGTGCGGCAGGGCTTCCCCAAGCGCTTCGGCGCCGGGGTGATCACCACCTCGGGCGCGCTCGGTATCCTGATTCCGCCGTCGATCGTGATGGTGATGTACTCGGTTGCTACCAATACGTCGGTGGGCCAGCTGTTCATGGCCGGCGTGCTCCCCGGCATCGTGCTCGCGACGATGCTCGGACTTACGACCTGGTGGCGGGCGCGCAAGAACGATTATCCGCGCCTGCCGAAGGCGTCGTGGGCGGAGCGCTTCCGCACCTTCCGGCAGAGCATCTGGGGGCTGCTGCTGATCGTGGTGGTGATCGGCGGCATTTACACGGGCGTCTTCACGCCGACCGAAGCGGCGGCGATGAGCGCCGTCTACGCATTCTTCGTCGCCGTGTTCGTGTACAAGGACCTGCGGCTCCTGCAGGTGCCGAAAGTGCTGCTCGACTCCGCCAACATGAGCGCGATGCTGCTCTACATCATCACCAACGCAGTCCTCTTTTCCTTCCTGATGACCTCCGAGCAGATTCCGCAGGTGATGGCGCAGTGGATGCTGGAGAAGGGCCTGGGGCCGGTGACCTTCCTGCTGTTCGTGAACGTGCTGCTGCTGCTGGCGGGCAACGTGATGGAGCCCTCCTCCATCGTGCTCATCATGGCGCCGATCCTCTTTCCGGTGGCGACGAAGCTCGGCATCGACCCGGTGCACTTCGGCATCATGATGGTCGTCAACATGGAGGTCGGAATGTGCCATCCGCCGGTCGGTCTCAACCTCTACGTGGCGAGCGGCATCACCAAGATGGGCATCACCGAGCTCACCGTCGCAGTGTGGCCGTGGCTGCTCACCATGCTCACGTTCCTCGTGCTCGTCACCTACTGGCCGGCGCTCTCGCTGGTTCTGCCCAAGGCGCTGGGCATGATGCGCTGATACGCGGCGCCAGGCGCCGTCAGGCGGCAACGGCGCAGCGCCTCGGCACGACGCCGCGGAACGCATTGGCGCAGCGCTCCGCGCGGCCTTGCATGCTACAATTTCGAGTTTGCTTGCGACCGTTCCGAGGCGGAGCTCCAGCATGGCGGTGGAAAGAACCCTGTCGATCATCAAGCCCGACGCGGTGGCGAAGAACGTCATCGGCGAGATCTATTCCCGCTTCGAGCGTGCGGGCCTGAGAGTCGTCGCCGCGCGCATGATGTGGCTCGCCCGGCCCGACGCGGAAGGCTTCTACGCGGTCCACCGCGGACGGCCCTTCTTCGCCGATCTGGTGGAGTTCATGACCTCGGGTCCGGTGATGATCCAGGTGCTCGAAGGCGAGAATGCGATCGCGAAGAACCGCGACCTGATGGGCGCGACGGACCCGCGCCAGGCCGCGCCGGGCACGATCCGCGCCGATTTCGCTCGGAGCATCGACGCCAATGCCGTCCACGGGTCCGACGGGCCGGAGACGGCGCGGGTCGAGGTCGCCTATTTCTTTCCGACGCTGGAGATCCACAGCCGGTGAGGCTGGCTCTTTCACGCCCGGCGAAACGCGCCTGCCAAGGCTTTTGCGGTATGTTTAGCCCTGCGCCGAGATCAAGTCGACGGCACGGCTGAAGCGCGATGATCAATCTCCTGGACCTCGATCGCGAAGCGCTGACGGCGTTGTTCGAAGCCCGCGGCGAGAAGCCGTTCCGCGCCCGGCAGACGCTGCGCTGGATCCATCGCCGCCTGGTCGATCGGATCGAGGCGATGAGCGACCTCGCCAGGTCCACGCGCGAACCGCTGGCGCTCGAGGCCGAGATCCGCGCACCGGGCATCGTCCGCGACGCGCGCTCCGAGGACGGGACGCGCAAGTGGCTGCTCGACGTCGGCGCCGCCAACGCGATCGAGACGGTGTACATCCCGGAGGACGACCGCGGGACGCTGTGCATTTCGTCGCAGGCTGGATGTGCGCTCGACTGCGCCTTCTGCTCGACCGGGAAGCAGGGCTTCAATCGCAACCTTTCGACGGCGGAGATCGTCGGCCAGCTCTGGCTCGCCAACCGCCTGCTGCTCGCCGACGGAGTCCGCGCGCCGTGGGTCGAGCAGGGCCGCCACCCGGTGACGAACGTCGTGATGATGGGCATGGGCGAGCCTCTCGCCAACTTCGACAACGTCGTCGCTGCGCTCTCGCTCATGCTCGACGACGATGCCTACGGGTTGTCCCGGCGGCGGGTCACCGTGTCGACGTCCGGGCTCGTGCCGGCGATCGACCGGCTGCGCGAAGCCTGTCCCGTCGCCCTCGCCGTCTCGCTGCACGCGCCCGACGACGCGCTGCGCGATCGGCTGGTTCCGATCAATCGCAAGTACCCCGTCGCCGATCTGCTGTCGGCCTGCCTGCGCTACATCGAAAAGGCCCCGCGCGACTTCGTCACCTTCGAATACGTGATGCTCGACGGGATCAACGACTCGCCCCAGCAGGCGCGTTCGCTCGCCGCGCTCGTGCGCGAGGTTCCGTGCAAGTTCAACCTGATCCCGTTCAATCCGTTCCCGAAGACGCAATTCCGGACGAGCTCGCGCGCACGGATCCTCGCCTTCCAGAACGTGCTGCAGGACGCCGGGTTCACGGCGACGGTGCGGCGCACCCGCGGGGACGACATCGATGCGGCATGCGGTCAGCTCGCCGGCCGGGTGCAGGACCGCACGCGGCGGACGCAGCGTATCCATTCCATCGCGCATTGAGGTCCCGTTGATGAGCGTCCGCAGCCTCGCCACGATCGCCGCACTGGCCGCGCTCGCCGCCGGCTGCGCCACCAAGCAGACCGTGCAGCCGGTCGCCGAGCCGGCGGCTCTGCCGGCGCCGCAGCCGGCGAGCCCTCAGGTGCGTGCGCAGCTCCACACCGAGCTCGGCGCTGGCTACTACGAGCGCGGACAGATGGACGTCGCGCTGGAGGAGCTCAATCTCGCGGTGAAGCTCGACCCGAATTACGCGCCCGCCTACAACATTTTCGGGCTCGTCTACGCCGTGCTCGGCGAGGACCGCAAGGCCGAGCAGGCTTTCGCGCAGGCGCTCAAACTCGCGCCCAACGATTCCGAGATCCACCACAACTGGGGCTGGTACCTCTGTCAGCACCATCGCGAGCGCGAAGCGCTGGCCGAGTTCGAGATCGCGGTGCGCAATCCCTTGTATCGCACTCCAGAGATCGCGCTGGTGAACGCGGGGCGCTGCTCGCAGTCGTTCGACGAAGCCGCCGCCGAGAACTATTACCGCCGCGCGCTCGCGGTTCAGCCGGGCAATCCGCTGGCGAGCCTGGGTCTCGCCCAGATCGCCTATCGCAACCGCCGTTACGACGAAGCGCGCACCTGGATGAAGGGCGTAATGCTCACCACCAATCCGCCGCCCGAAGGATTGCGCCTGGGCGTGTGCATCGAGCGCAAGCTCGGCGACAAGCAGGCCGAGCTCTCGTACATCTCCCAGCTGAAGAATCGCTATCCCGAGGCGCCCGAGACCAAGGGCATCGCGACCGACAACTGCGAATGAGCACGCTGGAAGCAGGCACGGAAGCGGCGGCGCGGGCGTCCGCCACCGCGCTCGGCCCTGGAGCGGCGCTCAAGTCCGCGCGCGAGCGCGCCGGGCTTTCGCTCGACGAGGCGGCGCAGCAGCTCAAGCTCGCGCCCCGCCAGGTAAGGGCGCTCGAGAGCGATGATTTCAACCGGCTTCCCGGGCGCACCTTCGTCCGCGGTTTCGTGCGCAACTACGCGCGGCTTCTCCGTCTCGACGGCGATGCGCTGATCGCGGGGTTGCCGGATGCCGCGCACGCGCCCGGTCTCGCGGCGCCGCCGCTACACTCCACCGGCGGCGCGATCGGCGAGGTGCCCGGCCCGCACGCGCCGCGCGCCGCGTTCGGGCGGTGGTTCATCCCGCTGCTGCTGATCGGTTGCATCGTCGGGGCGGGCGCCTACGAGTGGTATCGGAGCGCTTCGACGGCCCCGCCGCAGACAGCCAGCGTCGAACCGGCGGCAGCCGCGCCGGCGTCGGCAGCCGGAACGGCGCGCAGTGAGCTGCCTAATCCGTTCGCGCAAGCGCCGGTCGCGGAACCCGCGCCGATCGAAGCGCGCGAAGCGGCGTCGCCGGCTGCGACGGCGAGCGCGTCAGCGGTCGAGTCGACCGACGCGCGCTCCGCCGCGAGCGAGCCCGCGGCCCGACCGGCCGTTGCCGCAGCGCCCTCGACGACGGAGCCATCGGCTCAGGCCGACAAGCCACTCGTCTTGAGCTACCGCGGTCCATCCTGGACCGAGGTGCGTGACCGCAGCGGCCAGGTGGTCCTGGCGCGCGTCGTTCCGGCCGGCTCCGAGCAGGCGATCGGCGGCAGCGCGCCCTTCGATCTGGTGATCGGCAACGCGCGCGCGGTCACGCTCACGTACCGCGGCGAGGCCGTCGACCTCGCCCGGTTCACGCGCCAGAACGTCGCGCGGCTGCGCCTGCAGTGACGCGAGAACGACCCGTGAGCGCGCCTGCAATCGCCCGCCGCGCAAATCAGGCCGTCCGTGCCGGAGTCGAGCTGCCGAAGGACCCGAGCAACGCCATCGGCGTCAAGTCGGTAGCCTAGCATCGTGGCTGCGACCATCCAGGCCGTCCGCGGCATGAACGATGTGCTGCCTGATGAGGCCGCGGTGTGGGAGCGGCTGGAGGACGCCGCGCGTTCGGTGTTCGCCCAGTACGGCTACCGCAACGTACGGGTGCCCATCGTCGAGGCCACACCGCTGTTCGTTCGCGGTATCGGCGACGCGACCGACATCGTCGAGCGTGAGATGTACAGCTTCGAGGATCGCCTCAACGGCGAGAGCCTGACGCTGCGGCCCGAGGCCACCGCGGGCATCGTCCGCGCGGCGATCGAGCACCATCTCACCTACGAGCGGCCGCAGCGCGTGTGGACCGTCGGGCCGATGTTCCGCCACGAGCGTCCGCAGAAGGGCCGCTATCGGCAGTTCTACCAATTCGACGTCGAGGCGCTCGGCTTCGAGGGTCCCGACGTCGATGCCGAGCAGATCGTGATGCTGTCGCGCCTGTGGAGGCGGCTCGGCCTGTCCGACACGAGGCTGCACATCAACACCATCGGCGACGCGCAGGAGCGGGCGGCGTACCGCAGGACGCTGACGGACTACCTGCGCAGCCACGGGGACGCGCTCGACGCGGACTCGCAGCGGCGCCTGGCCACGAACCCATTGCGCATTCTCGACAGCAAGAACCCCGCGATGCAGGGTATCATCGCCGGCGCTCCGAAGCTCCTCGATCAGCTCGGCGCGGACTCGCCCTCGCGGCGGCACTTCGAGGGCCTCCAGGCACTGCTCGCCGAGGCCAGCATCGCCTTCGAGGTCGATCCCCGTCTGGTCCGCGGCCTTGACTATTACAATCGCACGGTTTTCGAGTGGATGAGCGATCGGCTGGGCGCGCAGGGCACAGTGGCCGGCGGAGGGCGCTACGACGGGCTGTTCGAGCAGCTCGGCGGGAAACCGACGCCCGCGTGCGGATTCGCCATCGGCATCGAACGTCTGGTCCTGCTGCTCCAGGAGAGCGAGGAGCCGTCGCACAGCGTCCCGGACGCATACGTGGTGCATTCGGGGGAGGGCGCCGCGAAGCTCGCCCGCACGACGGCGGAAGCGCTGCGCAATGCCGGACTGTCGGTGATCGTGAACGCTGGCGGCGGCAGCATCAAGGCGCAGATGCGGCGCGCCGACGCGAGCGGCGCGCGCTGGGCGGTGATCGTGGGCGACGACGAGGCGGGCGCCAACCGCGTGGCGGTGAAGCCGCTGCGCGCCGCGGGCGAACAGATCGCGCTGCCGCCGGACGCGGTGGCTGCGCACATAGGACGGGCTTGACATGGCGGCATACGATCTCGAAGAGCAGGAAAAGATCGAGGATCTCAAGGCGTGGTGGGCGCAATACGGCAAGTACGTGAGCGCCGGAGTGACGTCGCTCGCGGTGGTGGTGATCGGCGTGCAGGGCTGGCGCTGGTACCAGGGGGCACAGGCGAGGGACGCGAGCGTGCTGTATCAGGCGGTGAGCCAGGCGGAGCGGGCCAACGACCCGACCAAGGCGAAGGACCCCGCCATCCAGCTCGAGGAGCGCTTCGGCGGCACCGCCTACGCGCCGCGCGGCGCGCTGCTCTACGCCAAGCTTCTCTACGACGCCGGCGACAAGGCCGGCGCCAAGGCGCAGCTCCAATGGGTCGTCGATCATGCGGGCGAGGAGGAGCTTCGAGCAGTCGCGCGGTATCGCCTGGCGCAGGTTCTGCTCGACGAAAGGCAGTACGACCAGGCGCTGAAGACGCTCGACGGCAAGGTCGACGAAGCTTTCGCCGCCGTCTACGCCGATCTGCGCGGAGACGTCCTTGCCGCGGCCGGCAAGAGTGCCGACGCGCGCGCAGCCTACGAGAGCGCGCTCACCAAGCTCGACGCCAAGTCGGGCTATCGCGGTTACGTCCAGGCTAAGCTCGATGCGCTGGGGGGCCCGCTGATCGCCTCTTCGGAAACTGCGTCCGCGGCGGGCGCGCCAGCGACGCCGAGCAAATGAGTCGGGCAAACCGGGCGCCGAGGCACACCCGGCGCGCGGGCATTGCCTGCGTCGCCGCGCTGGCAGCAGCGTGCCTCGCCGGGTGCTCGACGCTGTCGACCTGGCTGCCGTCGTGGCTCACCGAACCGCCATCGTGGCCGTCGTGGCTTTCGTTCGGTCACGACGCCCATAAGCCCGGACCGCTGCCCGAGATCACGGCGCGCACGCAGCCACGCGTGAACTGGCAGGTTGCGGTCGGCGGCAAGGTGTCACCGGGTTTCGCGCCCGCGGCCCGTCCTGACGTCGTCTATGCCGCCGCCGGCGATGGCGCCGTCGTGGCGGTCGATGCCGCGAGCGGTGCGCAGCGCTGGCGCATCCAGGCCGGCAAGCCACTTTCCGCCGGCGTCGGCGCGGACGGCACCGCCGTGGTCGTCGGAACCAACAAGGGTGACGTGCTCGCGTTCGACCCGGCGGGCAAGCCGCTCTGGGAGGCGAAGGTTTCCAGCGAAGTGAGCGGTCCCCCGCGGCCCGCCGACGGGCTGGTCATCGTCTGGTCGCTCGACGGCAGGATCTTCGCGCTCTCGGAAAGCGACGGCGCGCGCAAATGGGTCTATCAGCATGCGACCCCGCCGCTGACGGTCCGGCGGTTCGCCGGCGGGATCGTCAGCCACGGGGGTCTGTTCACGGGTACACCCGGCGGGAAGCTGCTCGGGATCGATCTGACGACCGGCTCGCTCGCCTGGGAAAGCAATGTGACCACGCCCAAAGGGGCCACCGAGCTGGAGCGCATCGCCGACATCACCAGCCTGCCCGTGGTCCAGGAGCGCGAGGTGTGCGCGGCGGCATACCTGGGGCGGGTCGCCTGCTTCGACGTCCAGCGCGGCACGCTCCTGTGGTCGCGCGACTTCGGCAGCCTCGGCGGCCTGGCGATGGACAATCGCTACCTCTTCATCACCGACGACAAGGGCGCGATCCAGGCGCTCGATAAGGCGACCGGCGCATCGGCGTGGAAGCAGGACATGCTCGCCCAGCGCTCTCCCGGCGGGCCGGCGATCCTCGGCGACTACCTCGGCGTAGTCGACGTCGAAGGCTACATGCACCTGCTCGATCGCAGCGACGGCGCGCTCGTGGGGCGCGTGGCGACCGACGGCAAGCCGGCCGCGTCGCAACCGATCGACGTGGCTGACGCCGCGGTGTGGGAGAGTCTCGGCGGCAACCTGATCAGCGTGAGCGCACGATAGACGAGGCTTGAGCGCCAGGGCTGCCTGATGCAGCCGGTCCATGGCGCCAGAGGTCCCCAGGAACATCGGAACGCGATGCTGCCCACGCTGGCCCTCGTCGGCCGTCCGAACGTCGGCAAATCCACGCTGTTCAACCGGCTGACCGCGTCGCGCGCCGCGCTGGTCGCCGACTTCCCCGGGCTCACTCGCGATCGCCAATACGGCCGCGGTCGACTGGGCAGCCGTCCGTTCATCGTGGTCGACACGGGGGGCTTCGAGCCCAAGGCGCGACAGGGCATCATGCGGTCAATGGCCGACCAGACCCGTACGGCGATCGCCGAAGCCGACGCAGTGATCTTCCTGACCGACGGCCGCGACGGGTTGACCAGCGACGACCGGACGATCGCCGAGCTGTTGCGCCGTTCGGGCCGCCCCGTGGTCGTCGCGGTGAACAAGACCGAAGGCCTCGAGCCGGCGAGCGCCGTGGCCGAATTCCACGAGCTCGCCCTGGGCACGCCGATCGCCGTGTCGTCGGCGCATGGCGAGGGCGTGCGCGAGCTGCTCGACGCCGCGCTCGCACGGTGTACCCGCGAGACGCCTCCCGAGGAGCGTGACGCTCGCGAGGGGCGCGTGCGGGTCGCTATCGTGGGACGGCCGAACGTGGGCAAATCGACGCTCGTGAATGCGCTCCTCGGCGAGGAACGGGTGATCACGTTCGCCGAGCCGGGCACCACGCGCGACGCGTTGTATCTCGATTTCGACCGCGGCGGCCGCGCCTACACGCTCATCGATACCGCGGGGGTGCGCCGGCGCGGAAAGGTGTTCGAGACGGTCGAGAAATTCTCGGTGATCAAGACGCTGCAGGCGATCGAGGATGCGCACGTCGTGGTGCTGATGCTCGACGCCGAGCAGGGCATCGGCGAGCAGGACGCGCATATCGCGGCCCACATCCTCGAGGCGGGACGCGCGCTGGTGGTCGCGGTGAACAAGTGGGACGCTGCCGACGCGGCGGGCCGCGCGGCGGTCAAGCGCGCGCTCGATCGCATCTTGAGCTTTCTCGACTTCGCCGAGCGGCTCACGATGTCGGCACGCGAGGGCCGCGGGATTGCGGCGCTGCTCTCCGCGGTGGATCGGGCCTACACAGCGGCCACCGCACGCTTGCCCACGCCGCGGCTGACGCGCGCGCTGCAGGCGGCCATTGCGAGGCAGCAGCCGGCGCGCGCCGGGCTGGGTCGACCGAAGCTGCGCTATGCGCACCAGGGCGGCGTCAATCCGCCGGTGATCGTCATCCACGGCAACGCGCTCGCCGCCGTGTCGGACAGCTACCGACGGTACCTGGAACATTTTTTCCGACAGGCGTTCCAACTGCAGGGCACGCCGCTTAGGATACAATTCAGGGTGGGCGCCAATCCCTACGCGGAGTCCGCCACGCGCCGGCGGAAACGCCGCTAGGACCGTCTTCCGTCGGCGATCGCGGAGGGCGGCCTGGACCAACAAACGGTGCGGCCAAGAAAACAAGCGGAGCAAGCGATGAGCAATAAAGGGCAAATGCTACAAGACCCGTTCCTGAACACGCTGCGCAAGGAGCACGTTCAGGTTTCCATCTACCTGGTCAACGGCATCAAGCTCCAGGGCCAGATCGAATCCTTCGATCAATACGTCGTCCTGCTGAAGAACACCGTCACCCAGATGGTGTACAAGCACGCCATCTCGACGGTCGTGCCGGCTCGCGCCATCACGATGCCGCACGACACCGAGCGCGAAGCGGCCTGAGGCGTCCGCGGCGCCGTTTTTCGATCGACGGCATTGCCAACGAGTGAGTAGCGTCAGGGGAGACGCGCTCCCGGCGCGCGATCGCGCGCTGCTGGTCGAGCTCGATTTCGGCGAGGGCGGCTCGCGCGAGAAGCTCTCGGAGCTGAAGGCGCTCGCGCGCTCGGCGGGGGCGCAGATCGCCGACGTCGTCACCGCCCGGCGCGTCAGGCCGGATCCGGCCTTGTTCGCGGGCCGCGGCAAGGTCGCCGAGATCGCGGCGCGCCGTGCCGACACCGGCGCGGATCTCGTCATCTTCGATCACGAGCTGTCCGGCGTGCAGCAGCGCAACCTCGAGCGAGCGCTCGACTGCCGCATCGTCGATCGCGTAAGCCTCATTCTGGACATCTTCGCCCAGCGCGCCCGCAGCGCCGAGGGCAAGCTCCAGGTCGAGCTCGCCCAGCTCAGGCATCTTTCGACGCGCCTCGTGCGCGGGTGGACGCACCTGGAGCGACAAAAGGGCGGCATCGGGCTGCGCGGTCCGGGCGAGACGCAGCTCGAGACCGACCGACGACTGATCGGCATTCGGGTGAAGATCCTGAACGACCGCCTCGACCGGCTCGGTCGCCAGCGCGAAACGAGAGCGCGCGCCCGGCGGCGGGCGGAAGTGCGCAACGTCGCGCTGGTGGGCTACACCAACGCGGGCAAATCGACGTTGTTCAACCGTCTGACCGGCGCGAGGGTACTCGCGGCGGATCAGCTCTTCGCCACGCTCGACACCACGCTGCGGCGATGGGACCTGCCCGGCGCGCAGGACACCGTGCTGTCGGACACCGTCGGGTTCATCCGGGATCTGCCGCACGATCTGGTCGCGGCGTTTCGCGCCACGCTCCAGGAGGCGGTCGACGCCGACCTGCTGTTGCACGTGGTGGATGCGGCGCACTCGGATCGCGATCTGCAGATCCAGGCCGTCGACGCCGTTCTTGCCGAGATCGGCGCGGCCGGGGTCCCGCGGATTCTGCTGCTCAACAAGTGCGACGCGGCGGGTGTCCCGCCGGGCGTCGAGCGCGACGAATATGGTAAGATTTGCGTCGTCCGTTTGAGCGCGCTCACGGGCGCCGGCGTGCCGGAGTTGGCCGCCGCGCTGGGCGAGCGGTTCCCGCGCGGCGCCAGGGAGCTACCGCGCCAGGCGGCGACCGCGTGAACGCTTGAAGCGGCCGCAACCTTGCCACTGCCTACCCTCACCCGTCCATCCCGGCCGCAGCCCGGCCCCTGCCATGTCGCTCAACGATCCGCAGTGGGGTAAACGCGGCCGCGGCGGTCCGCCCGATCTCGACGAGATCTGGCGCAACGTAAGCCGCCGCGTCAACGAGCTGTTCGGAAGGCGCGAATCCGAGGAAGGGCCCGGAAAGCCGCAGCGGCCGCGGTTCCCGCTCGGGGGCGTGGGCCTGCTCCTCGCGGTGGTGGCGGTCATCTGGCTCGCGAGCGGGTTCTACATCGTCGATGAAGGCCGGCGGGGCGTGGTCACCCGCTTCGGGCGCTACACCGAGACGACGCTCCCCGGTCCCCGCTGGCACCTCCCGTATCCCGTCGAAGCGGTCGAGGTCGTCGACTTTTCGAAGATCAAGACGGTCGAGATTCACGGCACGTCGCCGGCGAGCCGATCGGCGCGGGGGCTGCTGCTCCTGACCGACGATGAGAACATCACCGATGCGCTGTTCGCCGTGCAATACCGTCTGAAGGACGCGAAGGACTACGTCTTCAATGTCAAGAATCCCGACGACGTGCTGGTCCAAGTCGCGTCGACGGCCATCAGCGAGGTAGTCGGGCGCAGCCAGATGGACTTCGTGCTCTACGAGGGGCGGGGCGAAGTTGCGAGGAAAACCGAGACGCTGATGCAGGAGATGCTCGACCGCTATGGAACCGGGATCCAGATCCAGAGCGTCTCTCTGCAGGATGCGCAGCCTCCGGAGCAGGTCCGCCCGGCGTTCGACGACGCGGTCAAGGCAGGTCAGGATCTAGAGCGGCAGAAGAACGAAGGCCAGGCCTACGCGAACGATGTCGTGCCCCGGGCCCGCGGCCTCGCCTCGCGGCTGCTGCAGGAAGCCGATGGTTACAACGCGCGCGTGATCCAAGAGGCCGAAGGCAACGCGAGTCGCTTCAAGCAGATCCTGGTCGAGTACGACAAGGCGCCGGCGGTCACGCGCGAGCGGTTGTATCTCGACATGATGCAGTCGGTGCTCGGCAGCACGAGCAAGGTGCTGGTCGACCAGAAGGGCACCAACAGCCTGCTGTATCTGCCGCTCGACCAGCTCCTCAAGCAGGCGCAGCCGGGAACGGCGCCAAGCGCCGGGCCGGAAGCGACGCGCCCGGCGCCGCCGCCCGACGCCTCGCTGTCGCTCGACGGACGGTCGCGGGAGCTCCCGCGCAGCCGCGGAGACGGCCGATGAAGGCGGCGCTGCCTCTGGTGGCCCTGCTGGTGGCGGCGCTGCTGGTGCTCTCGCAGTCAATCTACACCGTCGACCAGCGCCAGTATGCGATCAAGTTCCAGCTCGGCGAGTTCATCGACGCCAAGACCGATGCCGGCCTTTACTTCAAGGTTCCGCTGTTGCAGAACGTCAAGTTCTACGACAAGCGCATCCTGCTGCTCGACGCGCCCCGGCCGGACCGCATCACCACCTCGGAGAAGAAGCCGCTCAACGTCGACTTCATCGCCTACTGGCGTGTGATCGACGTGCGCAAGTACTACCAGAGCGTCACCGGCGACGAGGAGCTTGCCAAGCAGCGGCTCGCACAGACGATCCGCGCCATCCTCGGCCAGGAGATCAACAAGCGCACGATCCATGATGCAATCTCCGCCGAGCGCGACAAGATCATGACGACTACGCGGCAGCGAGCGGACGCCGATGCGAAGCAGATCGGCGTGGAGATCGTCGACGTGCGTCTGCGCCGGGTCGAGTTTCCCGAAGAGGTGCTGGCGCAGGTCTACCAGCGCATGGAATCCGAGCGCAAGCGCGTCGCCAATCAGTTGCGCTCGCAAGGCGCGGCGGAGTCGGAGAAGATCCGGGCCGACGCGGACCGCCAGCGCGAGGTGATCCTCGCCGACGCCTACCGTCAGGCGCAGAAGACCAAGGGCGAAGGCGACGCCAAGGCGGCGGCCATCTATGCCGCGGCGTACGGGCAGAACCCGGAGTTCTACGCCTTCTACCGCAGCCTCGAGACGTACAAGGCGACGTTCCGGAACAAAAGCGACGTGATGGTGCTCGATCCGAACTCGGAGTTCTTCCAATACCTGAAGCAGTCCGGCGCCGGCAAGCTCACGCCGCCCCGCGCCGGAGCGAAGTAAGCAAGCAGGCTAGGGACGCCACGGCCGTGCCGGAGAGTTTCTTCGCAGCATGCGGGCTCGTGCTCGTGCTGGAAGGGTTGCTGCCGCTGCTCGCGCCGGATACCTGGCGCGAGGCGTTCCGGCGCCTGACCGAGCTGACCGACGGGCAGCTGCGCTTCATCGGCCTGATCTCCCTCGTGTTCGGCGGGATCATCCTTTTCTTCGTCTATGCGTAAGTGGGTTCTGCCCGAATACGTCGACGACATCCTGCCGGCGGAGGCGGAACGCATCGAGGCGCTGCGGCGCGAGCTGCTCGATCACTTCCGCCGCCGCGGCTATCGGCTGGTGCAGCCGCCGCTGATCGAGCACCTCGAGTCGCTGCTCACCGGAACGGGCCGCGATCTGGAGCTGCAGACCTTCAAGCTGGTCGATCCGCTCTCGGGACGATTGCTCGGCGTCCGCGCCGACATCACGCCGCAGGTCGCGCGTATCGACGCGCATCTGTTGAACGAGCCCGGCGTCACGCGCCTGTGCTATGCCGGCAGCGTACTGCGGACGGTGGCGCACGGCGTTGCGCAGTCGCGCGAAGTGCTGCAGATCGGCGCGGAGCTGTACGGCGATCCGGACATCGGCGCCGACAAGGAAGTGCTGGGCCTGCTGTTGTCCTCGCTCGACGCGGTGAGCGTGCGTGGCCTGCACCTCGATCTCGGGCACGTCGGCGTCTACCGCGCATTGGCCGCCGCCGCCGGCATCGCCGGGAGCGATACCGACACCGGCCTCTTCGACGCGATGCGCGGAAAGGACCGTGCCGCGGTAGCCGAGCTCACGGCGAGTCTTGCGGCCCCGTGGCGCGACGCTTTGGTCGCCCTTCCGGCGCTCTACGGCCCGGCGGATGAAGTGCTGTCCGCCGCGCGCGAGAGGCTGCCCGACACCCGTCCGATCGCCAGCGCTCTCGCCGCGCTCGCCACGCTCGCGGCCGTCGCGGGCGACGCCGTCGAGGCGCTGCATATCGATCTTGCCGACCTGCGGGGCTACCATTACCAGAACGGCGCGAGTTTCTCGGTTTTCGCCGCCGGAGAGCCGAACGCGATCGGCCGCGGCGAGCGCTACGACGACATCGGCAAGGCGTTCGGCCGCGCGCGCCCCGCCACCGGTTTCACGCTCGACCTGAGGCAGCTCGCGCGCCTCGGACAGGCAGGCTGAGGCAATGGGCAAAAACGTCGTCGTCATCGGCACCCAGTGGGGCGATGAGGGCAAGGGCAAGGTCGTCGACTGGCTGACCGAGCACGCACAAGGAGTGGTGCGCTTCCAGGGCGGCCACAATGCCGGACACACGTTGGTGATCGGCGGCCGGCGCACCGTGCTCCGGCTCATTCCCTCGGGCATCCTGCGGCCCTCGGTTCGCGTCTATGTCGGCAACGGGGTGGTGGTCTCGCCCTCGGCGCTGTTGCAGGAGATCGGCGAGCTCGAGGCTGCCGGCATCGAGGTGCGCTCGCGGCTCGCGATATCGCCGGCCTGCCCGCTGGTATTGCCGTATCACGCGGCGCTCGACCAGGCACGCGAGGCCGCGATGGGCGACGAGAAGATCGGCACGACGGGACGCGGCATCGGTCCCGCCTACGAGGACAAGATCGCGCGCCGGGCGCTGCGCGTCCAGGACCTGCTCTATCCGGACCGCTTCGCCGCGAAGCTCGAGCGCGTGCTCGCGTATCACAACTTCGTGCTCACGCAGCATTATCATCGCGCCGCCGTGCCGCTCAACGAGACGCTCGACGCCGCGCTCGCCTGCGCGCCGGAAGTCCGGCCGATGGTCGCGGACGTGGCCGCGCTGCTCCAGGCGGCGCGCCGCGCGGGCGAGTCGCTGCTGTTCGAAGGCGCGCAGGGCGCGCTGCTCGACGTCGATCACGGCACCTATCCTTACGTCACCTCGTCGAACTGCCTCGCCGGCGCCGCGGCTTCCGGCGCCGGCATCGGGCCGCAGATGCTCGACTACGTGCTCGGCATCGTGAAGGCGTACACCACGCGCGTCGGGACCGGCCCGTTCCCGACCGAGCTCACCGACGACATCGGCGCGCGGCTCGCCAAGCGCGGCAACGAGTTCGGCTCGGTCACCGGTCGCCCTCGGCGCTGTGGCTGGCTCGACATCCCGGCGCTCGCGCGCTCGTTGCAGCTCAACGGCGTCGACGGGCTCGCCATCACCAAGCTCGACGTGCTCGACGGCCTGCCTTCGATCCGGATCTGCACCGGCTATCGCGTCGCGGGAGCGCCGCTCGCGCTGCTGCCCACCGGAGCCGAAGCCGTGGCCGAATGCGAGCCGGCCTACGAGGAGCTTCCCGGCTGGGACGCGAGCACCTTCGGCGTGAAGAGCTTCGACGGTCTGCCGCGCGCGGCACGCGATTACCTGAAGCGCATCGAAACGCTTACCGGCGTGCCGATCGCGATGGTGTCGACGGGTCCCGAACGCGACGAGACCATCCTGGTGCATCATCCCTTTCGCTAGCCGTACACGGGCGCGCCTGTCGCGGGGCCAACATGACGCTCACCATCACCTGGGACGACTACAACACTCTGGTGGAGCGCCTCGCGCTCGCGGTCTACGAATCGGGCTGGCGGTTCAATCAGATCATCTGCATCGCGCGCGGGGGCTTGCGCGTGGGCGACGTGCTCTCACGCATCTACGAGGTGCCGCTCGCAATCCTGTCGACGCATTCGTACACCGCCGAAGGCGGCACGGTCCGCGGCCAGCTCGTCATCGCCGAGCACATGACGATGACCGCGCCGCGGCTGGGCGAGCGGGTGCTGCTGGTCGACGACATGGTCGACTCGGGGCATACGCTCGCAGCGGTGTTCAAGACGCTGCCCGAGCGGTTTCCGCACATCGCCGACATCCGCACGGCGGTGCTCTGGTACAAGGGCCACTCGGTGTTCCGGCCCGACTATTATGTCGACTACCTGCCCGAGAGCCCGTGGATCCATCAGCCGTTCGAGGTGTACGACACGCTGCGTCCGGAAAGCCTGAAGGCGCGAGTTGGCGAAACGTCGCGCCCGTAAAAGCAAGAGCCCGCTTGCGGGCGGGATCTCATTGCGGCGACGCGGTGCCTGAAACTTGGGTGGTGACGCTATGTTGATGGTGCCCAGAAGAGGACTCGAACCTCCACAGTGTTGCCACCGCTAGGACCTGAACCTAGTGCGTCTACCAATTCCGCCATCTGGGCAAGCTATTGATTTTATAAGTGAGCATAACCCTTGTCAAAGAACGCGCTGCTCGAGAAAAAGAACCGCCGGGATGATCGGCGTTCCGCGCGACGCCAGGCGCATGCGACGCTGACCGACGGCGTCACGCCGCGCCGGCGAACACGCCGTGCCGAGGCAAGCCTCGACATTCCGTCCCGGGAAGCGATCGTCGCGGCGCTGCGCGCACACGGCGTGCCGATTCAAGCGGCAGAGCTGGCGGCTTCGCTCGGCATCGCTTCGCCAGCGCAGCGCGAAGCTTTCGGTGCGCGGCTTGCCGCGATGGAGCGCGACGGTCAGCTGATGACCAACCGCAAGGGCGCACTGTGCGTGGCGGCGAAGCTCGATCTTCTCGCGGGAACGGTTCAGGGCCACCCCGACGGCTTCGGCTTCCTGGTTCGCGACGACGGCGGGCCGGATGTCTTTCTTCCGCCGGCGGAAATGCGCAAGGCGCTGCACGGCGATCGCGTGACCGTGCGCGTCACGGGCGTCGACCGGCGCAGCCGCCCCGAGGGCGCGATTGTCGACGTGCTCGCGCGCGCCAACCGCGAAGTGGTGGGGCGCCTCTACGAGGACCACGGCATCTGGTTCCTGGTCGCGGAGAACAAGCGCATCAACCAGGACATCCTCGTGCCGGCCGACTCGAGGGGCGACGCCGAGGCGGGCCAGGTAGTGATCGCCGAGATCATGGAGCAGCCCTCGATCCATCGCGAGCCGCTGGCGCGGGTCATGCGAGTCCTGGGCCGCTACACCGACCCCGGCATGGAGATCGAGATCGCGCTCTCGAAGCACGCGCTCCCGCACGCGTTTTCGGCGGCGGCGAAGCGGCAGGCGGCACGCCTGCCGGCCGAGGTGCGGGCCGCCGAGCGCACGGACAGGCTCGATCTCACCGCGCTGCCGCTGGTGACGATCGACGGCGAGACGGCGCGCGACTTCGACGACGCGGTGCATTGCGAGCCAGCCGGCAAGGGCTTCCGACTGATCGTCGCCATCGCCGACGTGAGCCATTACGTGCGCGACGGCGATGCGCTCGACCGCGACGCGCGCGAGCGCGGCACATCGGTGTACTTCCCGCGCCGGGTGATACCGATGCTGCCGGAGGCGCTATCGAACGAGCTGTGCTCGCTCAAGCCCGACGTCGACCGGCTGTGCATCGCCTGCGAGCTCGCCATCGACGCCCGCGGCAACATCGCCCGCTATCGCTTCCTGCCGGCGGTGATGCACTCGCGCGCGCGCCTCACCTACACGCAGGTCTGGAGCTGGCTCTCGGATCCGAACGGCGTGCCCGCCGGGACGGCGCGCGAGCTGCTGCCACACCTCGCGAATCTCCATGCCTTGTACAAGGCGCTGGCGGCCGCGCGAGCACGCCGTGGCGCGATCGATTTCGATACCACCGAGCTCGCTCTCGAGTTCGACGAGCGCGGCAAGATCGAGCGCATCGTGCCGATCGAGCGCAACGACGCCCATCGGATCATCGAGGAGTGCATGCTGGCAGCCAACGTCTGCGCCGCCGCGTACCTCGTCGCGAACCGGCATCCGGCGCTGTTCCGCATCCACGAAGGTCCGACGCCGGAGAAACTGGAAGCGCTCAAGGAATTCCTCGCCGGGTCGGGCCTTTTGCTCTTGGGCGGCGACGATCCGGCGCCAAAGGACTACGCGAAGCTGCTCGACAGGATCCGCGGGCGGCCCGACGCCAACCTGCTGCAGACGGTGCTTCTGCGCTCGCTGCAGCAGGCGGTCTACGGGCCCGACAACGTCGGGCACTTCGGCCTGGGCTACGATGCGTACACCCATTTCACCTCTCCGATCCGCCGCTACCCAGACCTGCTGATTCACCGCGCGATCAAGGCCTGCCTTGCCGGCGCGCGCTATCGGCCGAGCGGCGCGTCGTGGACGGAGCTCGGCGTGCATTGCTCGCTCACCGAGCGCCGCGCCGACGAGGCTACTCGCGACGTGGAAAACTGGCTCAAGTGCTATTTCATGCAGGACCGCGTCGGCGAGACGTTCTCCGGCACGATCAGCGGCGTGACGCACTTCGGCGTCTTCGTCACGCTCGACGGGCTCAACATCGACGGGCTCGTGCACGTGACCGAGCTTGGATCGGACTACTTCCATTTCGACCCCATCAGGCACGCGCTCGTCGGCGAGCGCAGCGGCGTCGCGTGGCGCCTCGCGGACCGCATTCGCGTCAAAGTCGCCCGCGTCGATCTCGATCAGACGCGAATCGACTTCGTGCTGGCCGACGACGCGGCCACACCGCGGGCCTCCAAACGCTGAAGTCGGGCGGCACCATGGCCAGCGCGAGCGCAGCTTGCGGAGTGGACCTCGTCGTCCAGGCGCCCGATATCGATACACCGGCGTTGAAGACGCTCGCCCGGATCGCAGGGGCGCGCGACATCGTCGCGCTGACCCGGGCCGGGACGCAGGCCTTTCGTCTTTCCGGAGACGAGCGACGCGACGCCGTCGCGGCGTTCTGCCTGGAGGCCGGCCTCGACTTTGCGTTCGTGCCGCGCGACCGGCGTCTCGACCGCGTGCGGCTCGTCGCCTTCGACATGGATTCGACCCTCATCACCATCGAATGCATCGACGAGATCGCCGACATGCAGGGCATCAAGCCGGAGATCTCCGCGGTGACCGCGCGCGCGATGCGCGGCGAGATCGACTTCCGCGAGAGCCTCGAGCGGCGGGTCGAGCTGCTCCGAGGGCTGCCGGTCGAGGCGCTCGAGCGCGTCTACGGTCAGCGGCTCGTGCTTTCGCCGGGCGCCGAACGGATGCTCGCGGGTTTCCGGCGCGCCGGCGCGCACGCGCTGCTCGTGTCCGGCGGCTTCACCTTCTTCACCGATCGGCTCAAGGAGCGGCTCGGCATCGATCACACCGCAGCCAGCGTGCTCGAGATCGTCGACGGCCGGCTGACCGGGCGCCTCAGCGGCGAAATCGTCGACGGTGTCGTGAAAGCCCGTGCCTTTGCGAGGCTGCGCGACAACCTCTGCGGCGGCGACGGCATTGCCGTGGCGATCGGCGACGGCGCCAACGATCTGCCGATGCTACGTCTCGCCGACGTCAGCGTCGCCTACCGCGCCAAGCCGGCGGTGCGCGCCGAGGCGACCCACGCGATCGACCATTGCGGGCTCGATGCAGCGCTCAATCTGTTCGCGTGAGCGCCTCGGCTCCCGCGGGCGCCGGAGCGCGGCGTGCGAGCGGGGGACACTAGAAGAACCGCGGCAGCGTGCGGACGAATGCAGCGAGATCCCAGAACGCGAGCAGCAGGATGACGACCCAGCTGCCGGCCATGCCCCAGAAGCGGCCACCGGAGGCCTTCGAGGTCCGCGTCAGCGCCACCGCGTGGCCGATGCGCGAGACCACGAACAATGCGCCACAGAAGTGAAGGAACGCGCGGCCCGCACCGTCGATCTCGGCGACGAGGAACAGCGCGAGCATCGGCAGGATCCATTCCACCGCGTTGCCGTGGACGCGGATGGCGCGCGCCAGCGCCGGATCGCTGCCATGACCCGAGCCCACGTTGAGCTTGGAGCGCAGCAGCGATACGCGGCCGGCGAGCGCGAGCAGCAGCAGGGCGAGCAGTGCGGCGTACAGCGCGGTGACCGGCGCGATCACGACCTTGAAGCGCTCTCACGCTTCATCGTCGAAATCGCCCTCGTCCATCCACGCCATCTGGATCGCCTCCAGGATCTTCTCGCCGCAGTGCTTGGGATCATCGTCGAAGCCGGAAAGCTCCATCACCCAGCGGCGCAGGTCGGTGAACAGCACCCGCGACGGGTCGATGCCGGGATGGGCCTCGGCCAGCGCGACTGCGATCTCGCGCGTGTCGGTCCATTTCACCGGCGCGCCTCCAGCTCGATCGCGATCATTTGCCCTCCTTGGCGTAGTTTATCGTGTACTTCGGAATCTCGATGACCAGCTTCCGCTCGCCGACCTTGGCCTGACACGACAGGCGCGACACGGGCGTGAGTCCCCAGGCACGGTCGAGCAGGTCGTCCTCGTCCTCGGTGGACGGGGAGAGCGAATCGAATCCCTCGCGCACGATCACGTGACAGGTCGTGCAGGCGCACGACTTCTCGCACGCATGCTCGATGGCGATGCCGTGGTCGAGCAGGTTGTCGCAGACGGACTCGCCCGGCGATGCCTCGAAGGTCTTGCCCTCGGGGCAGAGCTCCGCGTGCGGAAGGACGACGATCTCGGGCATGGCACGACGCTATCCCTGCGTCAGCGTGTCGACCTTGCGACCGGTGAGAGCGCGGGACACGTTGCGGTTCATGCGCCGGGCGGCGAAGGGTTCGGTGGCGCGATTGAGCGCCGCGGTGGCCGTGGCCAGCGCGTGGCGGTCATTGGCACCGGCGAGCCGGCGCACCTCGGCCAGTGCCGATTCGATGCCGCCGCGCTCGGCAGCGTCGAGAAGATCCGCGTCGGACGCGAGCGCCTGCTCGGTGGCGGCGATCAGCATCTCGGCGTCCACGCGCCCCTCGGTCAGCGCCCGCTGCTCCATGTCCTCCGCGGCGTGAACCTGCGATTCCTCGAGCATCCGCGCGATGTCGGCGTCGCTCAAACCGTAGGAGGGCTTCACCGCGACCGCGGCCTCGACCCCCATCGTCTGCTCTCGCGCCGAGACCGACAGCAGGCCGTCGGCATCCACCTGGAACTGGACGCGGATCCGCGCCGCCCCGGCGACCATCGGCGGAATGCCGCGCAACTCGAAGCGGGCGAGCGAGCGGCAATCGGATACCTTCTCGCGCTCGCCCTGCACCACGTGGATCGCCATCGCCGTCTGGCCGTCCTTGAACGTGGTGAACTCCTGCGCCCGGGCGATCGGGATCGTGGCATTGCGCGGGACGATCTTCTCGGTGAGCCCGCCCATCGTCTCGATTCCCAACGAGAGAGGGATGACGTCGAGCAGCAGCCAGTCGTCGCCTTCGGCGCGGTTGCCGGCGAGCACGTTGGCCTGGATCGCGGCGCCGAGCCCGACGACCTGGTCGGGATCGAGATTGTTGAGCGGCGGCGTCCCGAAGAACGCTCCCACGGCCTTCTGGATCTGCGGCATGCGCGTGGCGCCACCGACCATCACCACGCCGTCGATATCGCGCGGCGTGAGCTTCGCGTCGCGCAGCGCCCTGCGCACCGGCGCGAGCGTCTTGCCGACCAGCGTCTCGGTCATGGCGGCAAAGTCTGCCGCGGTCAGCGCGAGATCGACGCGCTCGCCGGTGGAGAGCGTGCCGGCGAACAATGTGGCGGCGTGCGCGGTGAGATTCTCCTTGGCCTCGCGCGCCTTCATCATCAGCAGCCGGGTATCGGCGGGCGACACCGGCCCGATCCGCGAGCGCTCCAGCGCCCAGCAGTAGATCCGGTGGTCGAAGTCGTCACCGCCCAGCGCGGTGTCGCCCGCGGTGGCCAGCACTTCGAAGACGCCGCGCGAGAGCTTCAGGATCGACAGGTCGAACGTGCCGCCGCCCAGATCGAACACCGCATAGATGCCTTCCGAGGCGTTGTCCAGCCCGTAGGCGATCGCCGCCGCGGTAGGCTCGTTCAGCAGCCGCAGGACGTTCAGTCCCGCGAGGCGAGCGGCATCCTTGGTCGCCTGGCGCTGCGCGTCGTCGAAGTACGCGGGCACGGTCACGACCGCGCCGTCGAGCGCACCGCCGAGGCTCGCCTCCGCGCGCAGCCGAAGCACACGCAGAATCTCGGCGGAGACCTCCACCGGCGTGCGGATACCGGCGCGAGTCTCCAGTTGCACCATGCCGGCACCCTCGGTGAAGCGATAGGGGAAACGCCGCGCGTCGGCCAGGTCCGCGAGGCCACGTCCCATCAGACGCTTGACCGACACGATCGTGTTCTGGGGATCACTCACCAGAGCCTCGACCGCCGGATACCCCACCGTGGCTCCGGAGGCGCCGTAGTTCACGACCGATGGCAGCAGCGCGCGCCCTTCCACGTCGGGTAACGCCACGGCGATGCCTCGCCGGACCGTCGCCACCAGCGAATTGGTCGTGCCGAGGTCGATGCCGACCGCACGGTGTTGCGGGCGCGGGATCGCGGCCGCATCAGGTTCGGAGATCTGCAGCAGAGCCATCAGGATTCCAGAGCCGCGAGCGCGGTTTCGATGTCGTCGGCCACTTTGGCGAGGAACTTGAGCTCGCGCACGCTATCGCGCGCCGCGTCCCACGACTCGCGGTCGAGCTCCTCCGCCAGCCTCGATTCCAGCCCGGAGCCGTCGGCACGCACTGTGCGCAGCAGATCGTCCAGCCGCGGCGCATCCCCGGTCGCCTCTGCATCCGCCACGGCTTCCCGCCGCTCCAGCTCGCGCTCCAGAAACTCGACAGGCAATGCGGTATTGGTCTCGGCCAGCGCATCGATGCCCCGCAACGACAGCAGATACTGCGCCCGCTCCACGGGATCCTTGAGGGCTCGATAGGCCTCGTTGACGCGCGCCGAAGATTGCGCCGCGAGGCGACGCTGCGCTTCGTCGCCCGCCGCGTGCCGGTCGGGATGGATCTCGCGCTGGAGCGCGCGGTAGGCGCGCTCGAGTTGCTCCGGATCGAATCGATAGCGCGGCGCCAGACCGAACAGCGCGAAGTAGTCTTGGCTGAAGTCGATCAGACGTTGAAGCTCTCGCCGCAACCGCACTGGTCGCGGACGTTCGGGTTGTTGAACTTGAACCCTTCGTTCAACCCTTCCCGCGCGAAGTCAAGCTCGGTGCCGTCGAGATACGGCAGGCTCTTGGGGTCGACCAGCACCGTGATGCCGCAACTGTCGAAGCGATGATCCTCGGGACGGATTTCGTCGGCGTACTCGAGCTTGTAGGCGAGCCCGGAGCAGCCGCTCGTCCGCACGCCGAGGCGCAGGCCGATGCCTTTGCCGCGGCGGGCGAGCGAGCCGGCCACGTGCTTCGCTGCCCTTTCGGTGAGCGTGATCGACATCGGCATCTCTATTCGGCCGCGGGAGCCGGTTCGGACTGCCGCTCCTCATCGGCCCGCGGAGAGGCCGCGGCGTGGTTCTTGCGATAGTCTGCGACCGCCGCCTTGATCGCATCCTCGGCCAGGATCGAGCAATGGATCTTCACCGGAGGAAGCGCCAGTTCCTGGGCGATCTGCGTGTTCTTGATGCCTATCGCCTCGTCGAGAGTCTTGCCCTTGACCCATTCGGTCACGAGCGAGGACGACGCGATCGCGGAGCCGCAGCCGTAGGTCTTGAACCGGGCGTCCTCGATCGTGCCGTCCGCGCCGACCTTGATCTGCAGCTTCATCACGTCGCCGCAGGCGGGCGCACCGACCATGCCCGTGCCCACGCCCTGCTCGTCCTTGGCGAACGATCCGACGTTCCTCGGATTTTCGTAATGGTCGAGAACCTTGTCACTGTATGCCATAAATCACTCCTTCAATCTTCGGTTCAGTGCGCCGCCCACTGCACGGTGTCGAGATCGATACCGTCCTGATGCATCTCCCACAGCGGCGAGAGCTCGCGTAGCTTAGCGATCTTGCGCTTGACGAGATCTACGGTGTAATCGATCTCTTCCTCGGTGCTGAAGCGCCCGACGGTGAACCGGATCGAGCTGTGCGCCAGCTCGTCGCTCCGGCCCAGCGCCCGCAGCACGTACGACGGCTCGAGCGAGGCCGATGTGCAGGCGGATCCCGAGGACACCGCGACGTCCTTGATCGCCATGATCAGGCTCTCGCCCTCGACGAAGTTGAAGCTCACGTTGAGATTGTGCGGGACGCGCCGCTCGAGATCACCGTTGACGTACACCTCGTCGATCTCCTGCAAGCCCTTGAGAAGCCGGTCGCGCAGCGCGCGGATGCGCTCGTTGTCCGTCGCCATCTCGAGCCGCGCCAGCCGGAAGGCCTCGCCCATGCCCACGATCTGGTGCGTGGGCAATGTGCCCGAGCGCATCCCGCGCTCATGGCCGCCGCCGTGCATCTGGGCCTCGATGCGCACGCGCGGCTTGCGCCGCACGAACAGCGCGCCTACGCCCTTCGGACCGTAGGTCTTGTGCGCCGAGAAGCTCATCAGGTCCACTTTCAGCGTCCCGAGATCGATCGGCAGCTTTCCCGTTGCCTGGGCGCTGTCGACGTGGAACACGATGCCGCGCGCCCGGCACATTTCGCCGATCGCCGGAATATCCTGCACCACCCCGATCTCGTTGTTGACGTACATCACGGAAACGACGATCGTATCCTTGCGCAGCGCCGCCTCCAGTCGCGCCAGGTCGAGAAGCCCGTTCGGGAGCACGTCGAGATAAGTCACCTCGAAGCCCTCGCGCTCGAGCTCCCGCATAGTGTCGAGCGTCGCCTTGTGCTCCGTGCGCACGGTGACGAGGTGCTTGCCCTTGTCCTTGTAGAAATGCGCGGCGCCTTTCAGCGCCAGATTGATCGACTCGGTAGCCCCGGACGTCCAGACCAGCTCCTTCGGATCGCAATTGACCAGCCGCGCAACCTCGGCGCGGGCTTCCTCCACCGCCTTCTCGGCATCCCAGCCGAAGGCGTGCGAGCGCGACGCCGGGTTGCCGAACTCCTCGGTCAGATAGGGGATCATCTTTGCCGCTACGCGCGGGTCCACCGGCGTGGTGGCGGAGTAGTCGAGATAGATGGGCTTGCGCATCGATTCCGTCTTTCCTGCGGGCGTCGTCATGCGACCGCCGCGGCCTCGGGCTTCTTGCCCGTCCGCTGATCCTGCAGCACCGACACGTCGCTCTTATCCTGCCGGCGTACCAGCTGCTCCAGCGATACGGAGCTCAGGAAGCTGAAGATATGGGCGTTGAGACTGGCCCATAGCTCATGGGTCATGCAGCGCTTGTCGTCGAGGCAGTTCTCTTTGCCGCCGCACTGCGTCGCGTCGATCGGCTCGTCGACGGCGGTGATGATGTCGGCGACCGAAACGCCGTGCGGCGCGCGGGCCAGGTTGTAGCCTCCCCCGGGACCCCGCACGCTGTCGACCAGCCCGGCGCGCCGTAGCTTGCCGAAGAGCTGCTCCAGATACGACAGCGAGATCTTCTGCCGATCGGAGACGCCAGCCAGCGTCACCGGTCCGTCGCCGTTATGCATCGCGACGTCGATCATCGCCGTTACCGCGAAACGTCCTTTGGTGGTCAGTCGCATAGGTCACCTTGTCTAGGCGAGGCAAGCGTTATTCTACAATTCCCGAGGATTTTAGTCAACTAAACACTTGACTGCACTACTCAAGCATTTTATTGATCCGCTCGGGGTCGAAGGCATCGGCGGTGCCCTTCGCGTCACCGCAGTCGAAACCGCCGCGCTGCAGCAGTTCCAGCACTTTCTGCAGTCGCTCGTCGGTCGCCCCGGCGTGATCGAGCAGGGCGTGCACCGCCTGCACGATCGGGTCGTTCATGTCGGCGCTGATGGCGTAGGCCGAGAAGCCCATCTTGGTGGCCTGCCTCTCACGGCGGCGCGCGTCCTCGCCGGTGACGATCCGCGCGGGAATCCCGACCGCCGTCGCGGCTGCCGGAACGTCGCGCACGACCACGGCGTTCGACCCGACCTTGGCGTCGTCGCCCACCAGAATAGGGCCGAGAATCTTCGCGCCGGCCCCGACGACCACGTTGCGTCCGAGGGTTGGATGCCGCTTTTCCTTCTTGCGCCACGACGTGCCGCCGAGGGTGACGCCGTGATAGAGCGTGCAGTCGTCGCCGATCTCCGCCGTCTCGCCTATGACGACCCCCATGCCGTGGTCGATGAACACGCGGCGGCCGATCGTGGCTCCCGGATGGATCTCGATGCCGGTGGTCCAGCGGCTCCAGTTCGAGAGAAAGCGGGCCAGCCAACGCAGTCCGGCGCGCCACAGCGGATGGACGACCCAGCGGTGCCACGTCAATGCGTGCAATCCCGGATAGCACGTGAGCACCTCCCAAGGGGTGCGCGCGGCCGGGTCACGCTCGAAGATGACTGCAATGTCTTCGCGAAGGCGGCGGAACATGCGCGGATTTTCCCATAGTCGACCGTTTCACTCAACTATAAGGGACTCGATCATCCCAAGAGGACGGCGGCGACCACCAGGCCGGCAAGCGTCAGCGTGAACAGAAGGAGGTGTATGACCGAGATCACCAGCGCCCGGACCACGACGCCCGACCACCGACCGCCATCGACCGACTTCATCGACCAGGGAAGATACGCAAGCATCCACGTCACGCGGCCGCCGCGGACGCCGGCGACGGGAACGAGCGTGTAGACGATGCAGGCAACGAAAACGGAAGCCTGGCTGTGCGCGGTATAGACGAGATGGGCGGCCTAGCGCTGCAGCCGGTCGGGATAGCGCCGGGCGCGGCCCAGGTAGAGAACCTTCAGAAGCAGGGCGAAGAGGGGCAGCAGGATCAGCGCGGCAAAGGCCCCTAGCGCCTTATGCCGACATCGATCTGGTCGGCCTTCGCCGAGCGGGGCAGCCGGCTGAACTGCTCGACCCGCCGCCGCAGAGGATCCAGCCAGGGACCCGTGTCGGGGTCGAGCCGCAGCGTGGGATTCGGCACGACATTCCCTGGCTGTGCCCTTGTGCCGGGTTAGCGGCGGCTTCGTGCGCGACGGCGTCGGCCTCGCGGCCTTCTGGGTGACCCAAAGCGTCCGGGCCGCCCTGAAGCGCAAGACCGCGAACAGCGCGATCGACGCCACCAGAAAGAGCCGGCCAGGACCGATGTGGCGCCGGCGCCGGCCGGCGAAATATTCGCGAGTGAGGAAGCCGGGACGCAGCAGCAGCGGCACGATCGTGCGCCAGGTCCGGCCGTCGAGCGCAACGGAGCGGCCCGCGGCCTTCCTGAGCATCGCTCGCACCGTGGGGAGACCGAGGCTCGTTTCCTGGCCACAGGCCGGGCAGTACGCCTGCTCTGCCGACGCTGCGCAATTGCGGCAAGCTCCACTCCGCGCAAGCACTTCACTCATCGCGTGCGCTTCGCCCGCTCGAGGAGCTGATCGATGCGCGCGAGGATGCCGCGCAGGATGTCGACTTCCGCCTTCTCGAGTCGGGTACGCGCGAAAAGGCGGCGCAGTCGCGGCAGAAGCCGCCGCGGCTGACGAGGGTTCAAGAAGCGCATCGCGATCAGCGTCCGCTCGGTGTGAGCGTAGAGCGCCTCGATCTCCTCCATCGTCGCCGGCGCGAATGCGGGGGCGGTCCACACCGCGCCGCCGTGCGCGGCGACGAAGGCCTCGTACACAACCACTTGGACCGCCGCCGCGAGATTGAGCGAGGACTCGCCGGGCACGCCCGGAATGGTGGCGACGAGCTGACAGCGGGCGAGCTCGACGTTCGACAGTCCCGACATCTCGCCGCCGAAGACCAGCGCCGCCTCGCCGCGCGCGCAATGGCGCACCGCTTCCGCCGCCGCGTCGCGCGCCGATCGCACCGCGCCGGCGAATTCGCGCGGCCGCGCCGTGAACCCGATCGCCAGCGTCGCACCCGCGAGCGCGTCTTCGAGCGTATCGACCACCTCCGCCGACTCGAGCAGTGTTCGCGCGCCGGCCGCGCGCGCAGCGGCCTCGGCGTGAGGAAAACGACGCGGCGAGACGAGCACGAGCCGCGACAGACCCATCGCTCGCATGGCGCGGGCGCAGGCGCCGATGTTGCCCGGATGGCTCGGCGCGCACAGCACGACGCGCATGCGCTGCAGCGGCGGCGGAATCAACGCCCTAGGCGAAGGTCGCGCAGGAATGCGCGTAGAATGCCCCGCTTGCCGGGTCTCAAAGGCTCGCGCGGCGTCGCCGCGCCGCCCGGCTGCCACGGGATTTCGGCGATCATGCATCCGATGCTCACGACCGCGGTCAAGGCCGCGCGCCGCGCCGGCAGCATCATCAATCGGGGGGCCCGCGATCTCGATCTGCTGACCGTCACCGCCAAGGGTCCGAAGGATTTCGTGAGCGAGGTGGACCGCGCAGCCGAGGCGGCCATCGTCGAGACGCTGCGCGCGACATATCCGGGCCACGCGATTCTAGCAGAGGAAGGAACGGCGAAAGGGCTCAACGCCGCCGCCGAGTACGTGTGGATCATCGACCCGCTCGACGGCACCACCAACTTCCTGCACGGCTTCCCGCAGTACTGCGTCTCGATCGCGCTGCAGCACCGGGGGCAAATCACCCAGGGCGTCGTCTACGATCCCGTTCGCAACGATCTCTTCACCGCGACCCGAGGCCGGGGCGCGTTCCTCAACGATCGGCGCATCCGCGTGTCCCGCCGTCAGCATCTCAAGGAATGCCTCATCGGCACCGGCTTTCCGTATCGCAGCGAGCCGCATCTCGACGCCTATCTCAAGATGATGCGGGCCATGATGATCGAGGCGGCCGGCATACGCAGGCCGGGAGCCGCGGCGCTCGACCTCGCTTACGTTGCCGCGGGATGGTACGACGGGTTCTGGGAGATGGGATTGAACCCCTGGGACGTCGCCGCCGGGAGCCTGCTCATCGTCGAGGCCGGCGGACTGGTCGGCGACTTCGGCGGCGACGCCGAGTATCTTTACGGCGGACAGATCATCGCGGCCAATCCACGGATTTTTGGCCAAATGGTCAAGCTATTGTCAGCTTACCGCGGTGCGGCCATCCCGCCGGCGACGGCACAAACTGAATCGTAGGGAAGGCGCGCGCGCAGGCGCGGCGCTCACGCCGGTTGTAGTTTTCAACGCCGAAATCGTCGTCGCGCACCTCGAGACTCACAATCCCGCTGACAATTCCATTGTCATTGTGTAGGATGGCCGGCTCAACGACCGGCAAGGCTGGGTCCCGCCGGCGCCAAGGGTGCGGGGGCGTACATGGTGCAACGATCCTTTTGTTGGCTCGGCCTGATCTCATTGCTGGCGCTGTCTTCTGTTGCCAGCGCGCAGTACGTGACCAGCATTCGGCTGATGCTCCACCCGAGCGCGGCCGCGCCTGGAACGTTGCCGCCCGACGCTCTCACCCGGCTGCAGACTCTCTCCGGCGTGGCGCTGACCTTGTCGGGGACCACGCGCACCGGCGCGCTCGAATTCTCGCTTGCACAGCCGCTGTCGAACGGCGACGCCGCAACGGTGCTGCGGCACCTGCGCGAAGACCGCAGCGTGCTGTGGGCCGAACCGATCCTGCCTTCGGGACTCTCGACGAAGGCCCTAATGCCGAGTCCGTTCCAGGGGCGCAAGCTGATGGTGCGGCTGGCCGGTGACGCGACCCCCGACTGGAACATCCTGCTCCCGCGGTTCGCCGAACTCGCCGGGATGCCGCTTGCGGTCGATCGGCAGATCGGCGACGTCTGGGTGCTGTCGCTCGAACAAGCGGTCCCCGAGGACCTGCTCGCGGCCATGGCAGAGCAGCTGCAGATCGAGCCGGCGGTTCAGTACGCCGATCCTGCCCGGCACGCCCTTCCGCATCGCGTGCCGAACGATCCGCTCTACGGGCAGCAATGGGCGTTGGGCGACCCGGTCGGCGGCGTCAACGCGCCTTCGGCGTGGGATCTGCAGACCGGCAGCGCCAGCGTGGTCGTCGCGGTCATCGACACCGGCATCACGACGCATCCCGATCTTGCGGGGCGCATTCTGCCCGGATACGACTTCATCACCGATCCGACCATGGCCAACGACGGCGGCGGCCGCGACGCCGATCCGAGCGACCCCGGCGACGGCACGCGTGATGGCGAGTGCGGCGACGGCTTGCCGGGGGAGCCGAGCTTCTTCCACGGTACGTTCGTGAGCGGCTTGATCGCGGCCGACACCGACAACGCGGTGGGCGTGGCGGGCCTCGACTGGAACGCGAAGATCCTCCCGGTGCGCGCGCTCGGCAAGTGCGGCGGCACTTTCGACGACATCCTCGACGCGATGCTGTGGGCGATCGGCATGCCGGTCGCGGGCGTTCCGCCCAATCCCAATCCCGCGCGCGTGATCAACCTGAGCCTCGGCGGCATCGGATCGTGTCCGCAGGCGTTCCAGGACGCGGTCAACACCGCGCTCGCGCAAGGTACCGTGGTCGTCGCTTCCGCCGGCAACGACAGCGTGGACGCGATGGACTCCGCGCCGGCGAACTGCAGCGGCGTGATCACGATCGGCGCTTCGACGCGCGGCGGCGACATCACGCGGTACTCGAACTTCGGCCGCCGGATCGATCTGTCGGCGCCAGGCGGCGACGGCGAGCTGGCGGACTGGATCCTTTCGACCGGCAACGACGGCACGGCGGGGCCGGGCAATCCCGATTACGAGTTCGCCGTGGGCACCAGTTTCTCGGCGCCGTACGTTTCAGCGACCGCGTCGCTCATGATCGCGCGCAATGCCAACCTCACGGCGGGACGCATCCAGGACATCATCACCGGCACCGCACGCGCCTTCTCGTCCGGCACCGCCTGCGGCGTGAGCGGTCAATGCGGGGCGGGAATCCTCGACGCGAGCCTCGCGCTGCAGAGCACGCTGCCCGGCGTGGCCGTGGCGCCGCCCGGAACGGTTCCGGTCATCGAGTACTACCGCGCCGACAAGGATCACTACTTCATGTCCGCCGACGCGGCCGAAATCGCGTTCGTCGACTCGGTGCTCGCCGGCACGTTCCAGCGCACGGGAGAGCTCTTCTACGCCTGGGTCGATCCGCAGCTCGCGCCGGCCGGCGCCGTGCCGGTGTGCCGCTTCAGTGCCGCGGGACTGATCGACTCGCACTACTTTACGGCCAGCCCCGCGGAATGCCAGTTCATGCTGACGCACTATCCCGGTATCTGGACGCTCGAACTTGCGGCGGCGTTCTACGTTCTGCCTCCGGACGCGAACGGCGCGTGCGCCGCGGGCACGCTTCCCGTCTACCGCTTCTTCGACAATCGCCAGGACGCGAACCAGCGGCACACGATCGATCTGTCGGTGCGCCGCGCCATGCTGAACCGGGCCTGGGTGCCTCAAGGTGTGGCCCCCGACAACGTGATCTTCTGCACGCCGATCTGAGGCGCTCGGCTACTGCCGTTCGATCCAGCCGTTGACGGTGAAGCGCGCGTCGCGGAACTGCCGCGACGGCACCTGCACCGGCATCACCTCGTGCATCACCGCGGCCTGGAAGAACACCATCGTGTTGTGCCTGGGCTCGATCAGCTGGTAGGAATCCGTGGCGACCAGCTTGCCGTTGCGGATCACGTCGTCGTAGATGCGTAGCTCCCCGCCGCCGAACGCCTTTGGCTCGCGATGGAAGTAGTAGACGTACGTGTACTGACGCTTGTACGTTTCATTGACGCCGGCGTCGGTGTGGGCCTTGAAGTAGGCGCCGTCGCCACTCGCGGTCACCTGGCAGTCGATCGCGCCGACCGCGACGCGGCCCGCCCGCAGCTGCGGCACGACCTCCGGCATAAGCGCCGTGATCTTGCGCACGAACAGCTGCTTCAGCGGTTCGGGCGCGTTCCATACCAGTGCCTTGCGGTAATCCTCCTTGTTGTCGCTGACACCGGCCGGAACGAAGCTTGCCTCGGACGCGAGCACAAGATCGAGCAGCCAGGCGACTTCCGAGCCGTTGAGGAACGACTCTCTCTGCACCACGGGATGGCGCACGACTTCGGTGTGGCCCTGCGCCGCGCTCGCCGCCGCGGCCGCGGCCACCGCGGCGGACGGCAGCGGAACGGCGACGTCGGCCTCGCCGGGTTGGTCCGGGTGGATCAGCACGGCCGGATCGGTGATCACCCCGACCAGCTGCTGCGCGGCGAAGGCGAGCGACGCCCGGCCGCCTTCCATCGGGATCTGGAATACGGACGGGGCGGTTCCCGCGCCAAGCGCCGCGTCGGCGCCCGCCACCGCAGCGAGGAGCTGCGCCAGCACGGGATGCTGGGGCGGAACCACCAGGCCCACCGACTGCCCGCCGGCGAGCAGCAGCTTCACCTTGACGTCGCGGGCGTTCGCCTGCTGGACGGTGAGCTTCATCGCGGCGCGGGCTCGTGGTGAAGTCTGCGGATGATCAGCGCAGCGCCTCGCCGTCCGAGATGCGTGCCTCGCGCGAAATCTGCTCGCGCAGAGCGGCATAGCGCTGTTCGCCGCTGCTTCCGAACAGCGGATCCTCGACATGGCGCACTTCGGCGTCGATCGCCGACCAGTCTCTCGGCCGCAGCAGGCTCGCCACGCGCGGCAGGACATCCCTCTCCTCGTGCCGCATATGGCCGCGCAGAAGCTCCAAGTAGTCGCGCGCCGGCACTTCCAATCTGGCGCGCGACGTGATGGAGCCGTTGACGATGTCGGCGAGGGTGCCGCTGAGCGCCTCTCCGGCCCGCTTGAGCGCGGCATGCTGGGCGATCAGCTCGTCGACGACGACTTCCATCGCTGGGTCGCGCTCCCTGATCCGGGCGAACGCCAGGTCCTCGCGGGGGTGATGGACGAGATCGGTGTAATGGGTCATGTAGAACATGATGTCGGACATGAGATCGTAGTTCGGCGTCTCGCCCCGGTGAAACAGCTCGAGCTGGCGCTCGAGCAGATCCAGCAGCACCGCGAAGTTGGCGTGGTCGCGGTTCCAGAGCGCCAGCGCGTCGAGCATGATAACCTCCGGCAGGGTGAGAGCAATGCGGCAGGCCGCGCGCGAGCCGGCGCCTGCGACTCCGATCATGCTACGACGGGAACGCCGCGCCGACCAGCGGGCCGGCGCCGGATTTGTTGACCTGCGTCACGGCACACCCACAAGAAAGGGCCTACGGTAGCGAGCCTCGACGACGCGAAGCCCCCGCGGCGTCGCCCGAGCCGCTCGGCCGGCCTGGAAGGGCGCATCCGACAGCGAGACATCGTTTGGAGATCCGCAGATCCGCGCTCATCGGCCATTCCGCGCCGGGGACCTTCGACCTGATCGAGGCCGCCGAGCACTATCCCGCGTTCCTGCCGTGGTGCGCGGGCGCCGTCATCCTGGCGCGGGACAGCGCCATGGTCTCGGCGCGGATCAGCATCGCCTACCGCGGTCTCGCGTTCGATCTCACCACCCGCAATCCCAAGCGCCGGCCCGAGTGGATGGCGATCCATCTCGAGAAGGGGCCGTTTCGCCGCTTCGAGGGCGAATGGCACGTCGCATCGCTGAGCGAGCAGGCCTGCAAGATCGAGCTCGCCCTGCGCTACGAATTCGACAGCGCTCTCGTGGGCAGGCTCGCCCGAGGCGTGTTCGACGGGATTGCCGACACCCTGGTCGACGCTTTCGCCCGCCGCGCCGAGTCGGAGCTCGGCCGCGGACGCTCCGCCGGCCCGCCAGCTTCCTGAAACCCGAGGAGAGACCATGACCGATGCCAGCCTCGTCGACGCCCTGCGCCGCTCCCGCCTCGGCCCCGAGCTGTCGGAGGAACAAGCCCGCACGCTGGCGGCATACCTTGCGTTTCGCGATCTAAAGCCCGACGAGGTGCTGGTCCGCGAAGGCGCCTCGGACGACCACCTGTATGTGATCGTAAGCGGCGCGCTGGGCGTCGTGCGCCGCGCGGGCACGCCGGACGCCGTCACGCTGCTCACGCTGACGACCGGGGATCTCGTCGGCGAGCTGTCGTTCATCGACGAGACGCCGCACTACGCCTCGCTGATCTCGATCGGCCCGACGCGCGTGTTCGGGCTCGAGCGCGAGAAGCTCGAGGCGCTGCTGCTCGAGCGCCCCGAGATCGTCTATCGGGTGATGCGCGCGATCGTGCGCACCGTGCACGAGATCCAGCGCCGCATATCGATGCAGTCGGTGGAGCTCACCAACTACATCTACAAGCAGCACGGGAAATATTAAAAAAACGGCGCCGAGCGGCGCCGCCTGTCTTCCCTGAGGAGGGCTGATAGCCTGGATTAGTGCTTGAGGGTGTCGAAGTGGTAGTTCGCGAGCACGTAGACGATGTTGGTCTCGTAGTTGTTGAACGCGTTGAACCCGTTCAGGTAGCTCTGCGAAGTGTTGGTCGTCACGCCCGGGAACGGGATGGTGTACTGGTAGCCGTTGTAGCCGGCATCGTTGTAGCGCCAGCGCTCGTAGGCGTAGCCCAGCGTGAAGTCCCAGTTCTTGTCGTAGCTGTAGATGCCCTTGACGTTGACCGAGGTGCGCTTGGTGTCGTCGTAGGCGTTGATCGGCAGCGGATTGCCGAAGTTGTTCTGGCTCGAGATGTCGGCCGACCCATCCGTCTCGTAGTACAGGATGGAGCCCTTGATCAGCAGCCGGTCCATCGCCCGCCAGTCGAGGCCGGCGCCGATGACCCAGTTGCGGTCCTTGTTCAGCGCCCCCCAGTTGTACGCGATCGAGTTCGGTGGCGTGGTGACGTCGAAGCAGTTCGTCGCCGTCACGCCGCCGCTCGTCGTCGGACAGGTGCCGGCGTTGACCTGCCGGTGGGAGGAATCGTACTTGATTTGCTCCCAATCGCCGAAGGCGGTGAAGCGCATGCTGTTCACATCGCCGTATCCGCCGCTCAGGTAGATCGAGTCGCGCTTGTCCGAAGTGCGCCCGAGGGTGATGTTCTTGTAGTTGTTGTCGGTCCAGTTGTACTCGAGCGAGAAGTCGAGCAGCGGCAGTGGGCTCCAGTCGGCGGTAACCTTGATCTGGTTGCGGTCGAGGTCCGAGGAATCGAAGGCGGACGCGAAGCGGGCGAGGAACTCGGGGTCGTTCGCGTCCACCCCCGAGTCGCCGAGCAGGAAGTCCGAACGCCGCTGCAGGTACGTGTACTTGACCCGGGCGCTCAGGGTCTCGAGCGCCGTGTTCTTCCACTCGACGAAGAAGCGGTTGGTCTTGATATTGTCGTAGTCTTCCCGGTTGTGCGTGAGCTTCTCGTAGTCCCAACCCGCGCCCAATCGATTGTTGCGCGCGAAGCGCCAGTAGCCGTCCAGGCCGAAATTGTTCTTGGTGTAATGCAGGAGCGTCGCCTCGCACGGTCCGCCGCTGCAATTCACGATCGAAGCCGCCGGATAGATCACATCGGTCGAGTCGTTGTCGCGCTTGTAGTAGTTGTAGTAGATGCGCGTGTCCACGTTCATCAGCGGATGGGACGCCAACGACGCCGTGAACGTGTCGTCCGTGTTCTTGCCGGTGAAATGCGACGCATTGACCAGCGTCGGCCCGTAGAACGGCGCGGTCGTGTTGTTGAGCGCGGTCTGCGCCATGTCGGCGTCGCTCTTGCCTTGCGCCCAGGTGTACCTCGCGGCGAACGTCGACTGGCCGGGCAGGCCACGGAACGTGCCCTGGGCCGTGAAGCGCTCGTAGTGGTTGTCCGGCGGCAGGAACGTCGTGTCGCCGTTGTTGGCGAAGAACGGGTTGTTCCAGAACAGGGCCGAGTAGTCGTTGTCGAACTTGCTGTAGAGATAACTCACCGACAGGTTCATGGTGCCGGTGTTGTAGCCGGCCTCGCCGGTGATGTTCCGGGTGTTGTACTTGACCGGGATCGCGAGGTCGATGAACCCGTTGCCCGGGCTCGTGCCGAGCGCGCCGGATCCGATCTTCGTGCCGTCGAACTTGACCTGGTTGGCGTCGACGCGGAAGTACCACGGCGCGAGCCCCTGCCACTCGAAGTAGCCGCCGTCGTTGGTGCGCTTGTAGCCGATATCGACGGGATTCCACAGCGCGGGATTGGGCTGCGGGAACGTGGCCTGGAGCACGTTGGATCCGCTTCCCGTGAAGGGCGTCAGGCCGTTGAACAGGAAGTTGTGCCGCAACGAATCGCTGAAGATCTGATACTTGAACCGGTCGTAGACGCCGCCGCGCAGCATCAGGTACTGATCGTCGCGGCCGAAGTTCTCGCCGTAGCCTTCGAACCAGGTGTCGTTGTTGCGGCCGCGGACGTACACGTTGGAAAGCACGCCGTTGGACAGGTCGCGGTATTCGTCGAGCTTGGACGCGTCCTTCGTGTCGCTCGTCGAGTTGTACATGAAGCCGACGGTCCCCGACCCGATGATTCCCCAGCTATCGTACTGCGCGAAGGCCGGGGCCGAGACGAACAGACCGGCGATCAATGCGGGTAGAAGTTTCTTGGTCATGGTTGGCTCCTCGCGCTAGCGCAGGAAGAACTGGCCCTTGGCGCCGGGCGCATTCGAGCCGTGTATGTTGCTGTGGCAGTTGACGCACGCCCGGGCGATGAAGCGCGTATTCACTCCAGCCGGATTGGGAGTCCCATCGGGCAACACGAATCCCGCTCCGCCGCCGTAGGGCGTTCCCGGGTGCCGGGCTACGTCGTGGCAGTCCTGGCACAGGTTCGGGGTGTGCTCGCGCAGCAGCTTGTAGTGCGACGAGCCGTGCGGGTTGTGGCAGGTGATGCAGTTCTCCTCCACCGGCGGGTGCTGGAAGACGTACGGCCCGCGCTTGTCGGCGTGGCAGCTCGTGCACTGGTCGTTGACCGTGGCATTGCGCAGCATGACCGGGCTCACGGCGCCATGCGGATTGTGGCAGTCGGAGCACTTGATCTTGCCTTCGACGATCGGGTGGTGCGACGGCTTCAGCGTCTGCGAGCGGATGTCCTTGTGGCACTGGCCGCAGATCTGCGACTCGTTCGGCCGGAACGTTGTCTGGAACGGAGCGATGAAGGTACCGCGGTCCTTCGGGTGGATGTCGTGGCAGCTCGTGCACGCGACGTCGTTGAGCGCGTGCTTGCCGGACTCCCAGAACGCGAGGTGGCGATTCGTCTGGTGACAGTTCAGGCAGATGGCCGACTTCTCGGATGCGGTGCCGTACTTGATGCGGTTGGCCGGCTTGAACTGCGCCGGATCCTTGAGGTGATCGGTGGCGTCGCCGTGGCAGGCCTGGCACATGCTGCCCTGCGCGTCGTTCCTGGCGCCGTGCGCCGTCATCACGATCGAGGTGTGCTTGTCCTCGTGACAGTTGGCGCACACGGGCACGCCCTTGGCTTCGTCCTTGGGCGCTTGCGCGTACGAAAAGGTTGCGAAGAAAAGACCGCAGACCGCCAGCAGCAGCGCCTGCGTGCTCGAGCCGAATCGCATCGGACACCTCCCTGGTGCAGAAGGACCAGCAAAACCGCTACACGCCGTCGGGCGCGGCGCGAATCTTCTTCGGCCCCGTCGCCTGACGGTCGGCGACGGAATGCAAACCCGTTCTCCCCCGCGTCGATGCTACTTCGCCGTCGAGTGGCGATGCAAGGCCTGCGCCGCGACTCAATCGTAAAGCAGCGCAACGTCCGCCGCGCTTGACGCAGGTCAAATACTCGCGGGCGAGTGATGGAGTAAAAACGCTGTTGCGAAAAAGACACATCATGACAACGTTGTTACGCAGTACGTTACAGCCGTACTTCTGGACCGCGGCGGCGGCTTTGGCTTACGCTTCGCCGCGAAGGAGGGACAGCGCGGGCGCTTGCGGTCGCGCTGGGGAAGACACATGCCGACTCCGCGCAGCGAGGCGCCCGTGACGCCAGCCACGACCGTGCGAAGGCTCGGTGCGATCCTCTGCATCGCCTGGGCGGCCACGCTCGCCGCCAAGCCGGCGCCGGAAGCGAACGCCAACGAGACCTGCCTCGCCTGCCACGGCAGTGCCGACATCAAGAACGCCGCCGGGCAGTCGGTCACCGTCGACGCCGCGGCGTTCGCCAAGTCGGTTCACGGCGAGCTCAATCTCGAGTGCACGGCGTGTCACGCCGACGTCTCGGCCGACAAGCTGCCGCACCCGGAGAAACTCGCCCCGGTGGACTGCTCGACCTGCCATGCCGAACAGGTCAAGCAATACGCGGCCACGGTCCACGGTAAGGCGCGCGCCGGGGGCAACACGGTGGCCGCGACCTGCACCGACTGCCACGGGCTGCACGACATCCGGCGCTCGAGCGACACCGCTTCGCGGACCAATCACGCGAACATCGAGGCGACTTGCAGCAAATGCCACGGCAACGAGGCGCTGGTAAGAACCGCGCACCTGCCCGGCGGCAACATCGAGCGGCAGTTCCACGACAGCATCCACGGGAAGCTGCTTGCCGGCACGAGCGCCGCCGATGCCCCGACCTGCACCAACTGCCACGGTGCCCACAGCATCCTGGCGCCGTCCGAGGCGGCGAGCCGCGTGAACCGCGCCCACATACCGGAGACCTGCGGGAGCTGCCACCAGGCCATCTACGCCCGGTTCTCCAAGGGTCAGCACGGGAAGCTCCGCAACGAGGGCAATTCGGCGGTGCCCGTGTGCACGGACTGCCACACCGCGCATCAGATACAACGCCACGATCTGCCGGCCTTCCAGCTCGCCGTCATCGACCAGTGCGGCAACTGTCATAACGAGTATCTATCGACGTACCGCGACACGTTCCACGGCCAGGTGACGAAGCTGGGCTACACCAGCGTCGCCACCTGCGCGTCGTGCCATTCGGCGCACGACATGCTCCCCGCCTCGGATCCGAACTCCACCGTCTCGACGCAAAACCGGATCAACACCTGTCGCAAATGCCACGCCGACGCGTCGGCGAATTTCGCGAGCTTCGATCCGCACGCCAGCCGCCATGACAAGGCGCGCAACCCCCTCTACTGGTACGCAGCCAAGTTCATGGAGTGGCTGCTGATCGGCGTATTCGGCTTCTTCGGGCTTCACACCGCGTTGTGGCTCGGGCGGCTGTGGATCGAGAAGTTCCGCGGCCTGAAACGTCGCTGAGGGAGGACGATCCGATGGCCTCGGCCACAACAGCAGCTGGACCTGCGGCCCCCGAGCGCTGGTACCGGCGCTTCACCCTGCCGGAGCGGGTACTGCACGTACTGCTCATGATCACGTTCATCGGCTGTGCTCTGACCGGTCTGCCGCTGATCTTCGCCGCGCAGCCCTGGGCGGTCGGGCTGGCGCGCCTCCTGGGCGGATTTCACAGCGCCGGAATCGTCCACCGGGTCTGCGCCTCGGTCATGATCGCCGTATTCGTCACGCACATCCTGCTGGTGATCCGCCGCGCCATCGTCGGCAAGGATTGGTTGGGCATCGTTTGGGGACCGGATTCGATGGTCCCGCAGTGGCGCGACGCCGTCGACATGTACCGGCATGTCCGCTGGTTCCTCGGGCTCGGGCCGCGGCCGCAGTTCGACCGCTGGACCTACTGGGAGAAGTTCGACTACTGGGCGGTGTTCTGGGGAATGGCCATCATCGGCGGCTCGGGGCTGCTGCTGTGGTTTCCGTTCTTCTTCGGCAACTTCCTGCCTGGATGGGCGTTCAACATCGCCGGCCTCGTGCACGGCGAGGAAGCCCTGCTTGCCGTTGGGTTCATCTTCACCATTCATTTCTTCAACGGCCACCTGCGGCCCGAGAAATTTCCCATGGACACGGTGGTCTTCACGGGACGGATCTCGGAGCATGAACTGAAGGGCGAACGGGCGGTAGAATACGCGCGGCTGCAAACCAGCAGGGCACTGGCGCAGAAGGAAGCGCCGGCTCCTGCGCTCGGCGCGCGCGCCTTCGGCTGGGTCGTCGGGGGAACGGCGCTGGCGCTCGGCGTCGTGGTGATCCTGCTGATCCTCTACAGCATGGTTTTTTGACTCGGGGGCCGAATTGATCGAGTTGATGAAGCGCCGCGCGCTGGCGATTGGGGCGGCTGGGACGGTTCTGATCGGCATCGTCGCGCTCGCGCTGCTGGCCGTCGGCGGCATCGCCGGATGGGAGTATTCGAACAGCGACGCCTTCTGCGGCAACGTGTGCCACTCGGTCCATCCCGAGGAATCGCGCGCGCACCAGGTCTCGTTCCACGGTCAAGTTCACTGCGTGGAGTGCCACATCGGGCGGATATCGACGCTGCACGCGATAGCGCTCAAGCCGGAGCACGTGAAGGAGCTGTGGGGAATGATCGTCGGGTACGAGCGGCCGCTCGTCTCGACCACCCTGCGTCCGGCGCGGCAGAACTGCGAAGGCTGCCACAATCCCACGGTGGTGCACTTCGACACCATCGTCGTGCGCAAGCACTACGACGCCGACCCGGCGAGCAACGAGTCGGCGACGCGGCTGATCCTGCACACCGGCGTGGGCACGATCCGCGAGAAGCCGACCGAGTTCAAGGGCATTCACTGGCACATTACGAGCGACGTGTCCTTCATCGCCACCGATCCGCAGCGGCGAACGATCCCGTGGGTCCAAGTGAAAACGGCCGACGGCAAGACTAAGACCTACGTCGATGCGACCGCCAAGGCGCCGCCCGGAGGGTTCAAGGCCGAGAACGCGCGCCGGATCGAGTGCTTCGACTGCCACAACGCCGTCGGCCATCCCTTCCCGAACCCGGCCGACGCCGTCGACAATGCGATCGCGACCGGCCGCATCGACCGCAGCCTCCCGTCGACCAAGGCGCGAGCGGTCGAGCTGATCGCCGCCGCCGAGAACGTGTCCGGCCCACTTGAGGAGCGCGCGAAGACGTTCGACAAGCTCATCGCCGACAACGCCGCGAAAAGCGCGATGAAGCCGGACCAGAAGGAGGCCGAAACCAAGTTCGACCGGACGATGGAAGACATCCTGCTTGCGAGCACCTTCGAGGCCAAAGGCATCACCTGGAAGTCGTTTCCGAATCACACTGGTCACAAGGACTTTCCAGGCTGCTTCCGCTGCCACGACGGCAAGCACTTCGACGAGCAGGGCGACGCGATCCGGCTGCAGTGCACGCTGTGTCACGATCTGCCCCAGGTCACGCGCGAGAAGGGGAAGGGCTCGGTGCCCTCGACGATTGTCGCCGGCGTTTCGCCGCCCGAGAGCCACGAGGCACCGAATTGGATGCGCGATCATCGGCTGTCGGTCGATGCGTCCTGCGCGGCGTGCCACGGCAAGACGGAGTACGGGCAGGACGGCGGCGGCTTCTGCTCCAACCCGGCCTGCCACGGCCGCACCTGGCCGGCGCTCGACCTCAACGCGGAACCGAAGCCGGCCGCAAAGCCGCCGGCGAAAGGCTGATCGGGCATTTTCCGGGCTACCGTCAACCGGGCGGCGGCGGCGAACGTTGGTTGCGGGGGCCGCGCGCCGCTAAGCGGCGGTCGTATACTGTGACGCCCACGGGACGTGGGCTTTTTGTGAAGGGAGCCAAGATGAGATCGATGTTGATTGCGGTCGCTGGCGCGGCGCTGCTCGCGCTCGCAGGCGTGGCAAGCGCGCAGGAAGACCTGGCCAAGTCGAGCGGGTGCCTGGGTTGCCACGCGGTCGACACCAAAAAAGTCGGGCCGGCGTTCAAGGACGTCGCGAAGAAGTACAAGGGCGACGCCGGCGCCGAAGCCAAGCTCGTCTCCGAAATCTCCGAAGGCAAGGGCCACCCGAAGACCAAGGCCAGCGCGGACGACGCGACCAAGCTGGTGAAGTGGATATTGTCGATGTAGCGTCGACGGCGTCACGCCGCGAGCCGTCGACTTGCTCCGGCAAGTCCTCGTACGAGCGATCGGCGGCGCGCGGCGATCCCTTAAGGCGCCCGACGCGCAGTGTGTCAGCGGCTCGCTGACCCGCGCGGCTCAGGCGGCGCCGAGTCCGAGTGGCGGCGGCGACAGCTTGACGATTCGCCGAAACAGTTCTTCGTATTCGCGCCCGCCTTCGACAGCGGAGAGCGGGTCGGTGTGAACGGCAAGGGCCGCGTCAATCTCCTTCCAGTCCTGCGCCGTCAGGTGCTCGCGCGCCAGCGGAATCAACTCGTCCTCCTCGGCGCGCATGTGGCGCCAGTGCAGCGCGGCGTACTTCGCCGCCGCTTCCGCGAACGCCTGGAATTGCGCTGCGCCTTCGTCCCGGTAGCGCTCGAGGGCCTGCTCCAGCACCTCCACCATCGCCGCACCGAGCCGATGCTCCCTTTCAAGCGTTTCGATCAGCGGAGCGGCGCGCGGGCAGCGCAGGGCAAGGCGCTCGAAGAGATAAGCCTCTTCCTTGGGGTGGTGCAGGCGCTCCGGAACAGCCTTGATGTATTCGACCATCGCGGTCAGCACGTCGAACCTCGGGGGCGAGCCTCGAAGGCGCGTTTCGCGGACGAGGTACAACATGCCGTGCATCACCGCCGTCAACGAGCGGTGCTCGGCATGGAGAATGCCAATCGCCTGCACAGACTTTCCCCGTATCCGTGCATCCGGGATAGGGTCTCTCACGATAGGGTATGTCCACGTCGGGAGCGTTGACTTAGGTCAACTCGCGGATCGCGCCGGTCCGACATGGCGACCGCCCGCCTGGGAAACGCTCTCCGTCAGATCTTCCGCGAGGCGATACGCCCTCAGGTCCCAGGCAGGGTACGCTGACGCGCTCGCGGGTAGTGCTCGTCAACGCGCGTAGTCGAACTGCGCCTGCACCGTGTCGGCGGAATCCGACCTCTTGACGCTGACCGCGATCTTGAATGGGCCTGAGCCGCCCATCGCGAAGTAGTTCCCATAGCTTCGCGAGCCGGCGATCGTGATCGGCTGCAACGTCTTCTCCGGCCCGCTTCCGCTCGCCGTCGCGACGCGCGCCCTGACCGCGGCGGCCTCGATCCGTTGTCCGCTCCCAGAATCGAATACGGCGACCGTGACGTAGTATTGATCAGGCGCCGACGGCGGGACCCCGTACGTCGTTGGCGGATACTCCTTGGGATGGGCCCGGATCGTGTCTCCCGCGATCACGCCGAAGTACACGGTCGTGTCGCCGGCGACCGCGAAATCCTGCCCGGCAACCGCCGTGCCGGCGGCAACCCTCGGGGCGGTGACGACAAGCTTCGGATTGAACATGTACACGATCGCGTTGCGAATCTCGAGATCGGTCAGGCTGGCCAGCCCGCCGCGCGGCGGCATGCCGCCGTGGCCGTTGATCGCCGAGCGCACCAGTGGATCAATGCCCTGCTTCAATCGCGGCACCCAGGCCGCCCGGTCGCCGATCTTCGGAGCGCCGCCGATGCCGTTCTGGTGGCACTTGCTGCACTGCGCGCGGACCACCTGCTCGCCTGTGCGTTCGGCCACCGGTGCGCTGCGGCTCACCGGTTCCGTCCAGCGTCCGCCGGACTGGTTCACCATGTAAGTGATCGCGCGCTCGATCTCCGTGTCGGTGAGCGCCATGTTGCCGCCGTGCGGAGGCATGTTGCGGATGCCGTTGAGCGCGCTCTCGGAGAGACCCGTCAGGCCGCGCCCGGCGAGCTTCGACCAGGCCTTTTTGTCGCCGATCTTCGGAGCACCGTTGGCGCCGGTGCCGTGGCAGGCAATGCACACCGAGTCGACCACTTCCTTGCCAGTGCGCTCGGTGCCCTGCGCGTAGCCCGCGCCAGCCAGGATCCCAATGGTCGGGGCGAGGAGAACGAGCACGGTTCGCTTCGGCGCCGTGCCCGACTCCCCAGGTCGTCGTACCCGGCCTCGAATCATTCGCATCCTCTGGTTCCGCTGTCGGTGGTCATCGCCAAACCGCCTTCGATGTTGACCGTCGGTCCGAGCTGGATGGGCGCACTGGATCAGCCCACGTTGTAGAGATCACCGCCCCCGCGCTCCAGGACCGCTTGCGGCGGCTTGGAGAACCAGAGCTGGTAGAGGGTCGTCACCCACATGATGGCGAAGCACAAACCGAACAGACCGCCTGAAAACAAAACCATGACCGCGAACGGACGATACACCTTCGTGAGGTACCAGGAGAAAACGTCCATGATCACGGCGAGAAAGGGCAGCGCGATGATCGTGCACTTGAACCAGATCGGCCGCACGTAGGCATGGCTGTACATCGTTCCCATGATGAAGAAAATGAACGTGAGCCCGAACAGGTGAATGTGCGACACGCGAACCAGCGTAAAGGTGTTGGTGCCGGTGTCCTGTTCCGTGACCTTCTTGAGATTGTCGTAGCCGTTCAGGCTGGGGATGTGCGGGTTGCTGCCGTCGTGGCACATCATGCAGCGCTGATCGAGTATCGGCTTGATTTCGGACTCGTACTTCGCCTGATCGGCCCCGGCGCGAGCCCAGTTGACGAGGACATCGGCCTGATCGGCGGGCAGCATAGTCGACATCGGACCGCGCAGCGCGGATTCGAGTCGCGACCCCGTGCCAGTGCCCGCGTACGCCACCATGATGTCCTTGTACGACACGAGGTACGGGTTGCCGCCCGCCCTGCCGGCGTAGTTGTGGTAGAGGTACAAGGCGGCGAAGGCGAAGCCCAGGCCGAGCACCAACAGCGCGCCGGTGTAGAGCACCCTCAGGCTGTAGGGCAGCTCCGAGTAATGGCGATACAGGCGGTGCAGCGGTGCGTCGGTCATGGTCGGCGTCTCCGGCCGAATGACGGAGCGCGTTTGCGCCCGACCTGTGGCCCCCCTCGGGGCCTCACACCGCAGCCGGGTTCGGGATCGGGGTCGTGGGACACGATCACTTGCCCTTGAGCGAAGCGTAATACGCCGCGAGATTCGCGATGTCCTGATCGCTCAGCTTGTCGACGAAACCCTTCATCATGGCGTTGCTTCGCTTGCCCGATTTGTAATCGTGCATCGCCTGCTCCAGCGCCGGTTCGGACTTGCCGGCCAGCGCCGGGAAGCTGCCTTTCCCTTCGCCGTTGGCGCCATGGCAGCCGGCGCATGCGCCAGCCTTGGCCTTGCCCGCCTGGGCGTCGCCTGCGGCTTGCGCCGCCGCGGCCAAGCCAAATGACGCGAGGATGCTTATCGCCAAAAGGGTGCGCTTCATGCTCGAGCTCCTTGGTTTAGGTTGGCCTTTGTCGAAACGACGGCCGGTGACGCTGCACCGCGCCGCTGCGAATTCCGTGCACGGCTCCGTAAGATCACTTCCCCGGGACCAGAACGTACACCACCGAGCGTGCCTTCTGGCGCGAATAATACGCCGCCAAGTTCTCGACGTCGGCCTCGGTCAGTCCCTCCGACATCGCGGCCATCTCGGTGTTCTTGCGCGCGCCAGTCCGATAGGCGTGGAGGACCTTCTCAAGATAGTCCTGGCGCTGCGCTGCCAACGCGGGTAAGTCCGGCTCCATGCTGTTGCCGTTGGTCCCATGACAACGGTCGCAGCGCTGGACCCAATCCGCGATACTCAGCGGCTTGCGTACCTTGGTCGGCTGGGGCTGCTGGCTCGCGTAGAAGGCAGCCATGTCCTTGGCGGCCTTGTCATCGATCGACGCCGCAGCGGTTTTCATCGTTTCGTCGGCACGCGAGCCTTCTTTATACGCGAGAAGGGCGTCTACGAGATACTGCGCATCCTGACCGGCAAGGCCCGGAATCGTCGGGTTGGTGCTGATCCCCTTGTCGCCATGGCACAGAGCGCATGGAGCAGCTTTGGCCTTGCCCGCCACCTCGTCACCGGCCGACGGAGTTTGCGCACGGGCGGGCTTCTGCAGGGCGTAATAGAGGGCAATGTCGCCCATATCCGTCTCGCTGACGCCTGCGAGCATCGACTTCATCGTGTCGTTCTTGCGCTGACCGTTCTTATAGGCGGTCATTGCGGCGACGAGATACTGCGGATCGAACCCCACGAGGCTGGGGGTACCGCTCATCTTGCTGACGCCGGTTTCGCCGTGACAGCCGGCGCATGCCGCGGCTGCGGTCTTGCCGGACTGGACAGGGTCCGGTTTCGCAGGCGCGGCTTTCCCGGGCGGCGCGGCGCCGGGCTGCGCCGGCTCCAGGCTCGCATAGTAAGCCGCAAGCTGGACGAGAGCCTGGTCGTTCAGAGGCTTGGCGACGGCGCGCATCTCGCTCGTACCGCGGGTCCCCGAGCGATAGGCCTTGAGCTCGAGGTAAAGGTATACCGGGCGCTGGCCGGCCAGGTTCGGCACGTCTTTCATGCTGCTGATGCCGTTGGCGCCATGGCAGCCGGCACACGCCGTATCGGCGACTCGCCTGCCGTCCGCGACGTCGGCCGCATTGGCACGCAGCGGGCGCAGATCGTCGCCCTTTGCGGCCTCGACCTTCGCGGCCTGCGCCGCTACGCATAGCGCGTAGGCGCCCGCCACCGCGCCTGTCACCAGCGCGGAAATCAGAGCGACCCCGGTTCGTCCGCCTCGCCTCATCAGGGTCTCAGAGCACGACGAGCCGCTGCATTGTAACCACGAGCCGATGACGGGGACCGCGCATCATGCGCTAACCTAATTGCCGGAAATGCTCGCGCCGCCGCGCTTCGGACACGAAGTCCTCCAGCTCGGGATCCATCGCGCTGCGCGCGGAGACGATGCCGAGGATCCTGCCGTGTTCGATAACCGGCAGGTGCCGAAACCCCTTCTCGTGCATGATCGACAGCGCGTAGCCCAGCGGCTTGTTCGGCGCGACGACTTCCGGTGAGGGCGTCATCACGTCCGCGAGCCGGGTCGCGTTCGCATCGCGACTTTGCGCGACGACGCGGAACACGACGTCGCGCTCCGTGAAGATGCCCACCAGCCGCTCGCCGACGACGACCATCACGGCGCCGACGTTCTTCTTGGCCATCAGCTTCGCGGCCTTGCTCACCAGCGTCTCCGGTGGAGCCTTGAGCACCTTGCTCTTCTGCATCACTTCCTTGACCAGCCGATCGAACATCCCCGTCCCCGAAGCGCCCTCTTCCATCCCCAGGGGTTCTGTCTACCACCGCCCGGCCGAACGGGTTTGATCCAGGTCAAAGCCCTCACGGGCCGAGTGGTCAACCGACCCGATGATTCTCCAATTGCGGCGGCGTTGACTTGGGTCAATAGAGCGCTGCCCTGGCCCCTTACTGTAACGGGCAGAGAAACAGCGCCATGAACCCGTACGTCACCTTCCTGCTCTACCTGCTCGCGATCCTTGGCTTCGTGTTCGTCACGCTGGTGATGAACCGCTATCTCGGCCCGAAGCCGAGCGCGTCGCCCCTGAAGCTGGAGCCTTTCGAGTGCGGCGCGACCCCCGTCGACACGCGCAACACGCGCGCGGTCCCGATCAAGTACTACGGCGTGGCGATCGCCTTCATGCTGTTCGATTTGGAGACGGTGTTCCTGTTCATCTGGGCGCTCGCGGCGCAACCGCTCACCGGCTTCATGCTATTCACGTTCTTCATCTTCGGCGTGCTGCTGATCCTGATCCTCCTCTACGTGTATCGATCGCGGCTGATCGACATGGTCGCCGAGTGACGATGAACCGGGCCGAGATTCCGATCCGCGCCGCGAATTCCCGCCATCCGGCGTTCGAGTACCTCTCGACCAAGAAGGATGAGCTCGTCGGCTGGGCGCGGAAGTTCTCGCTCTTCCCCTATCCATTCGTCACCGCCTGCTGCGCGATGGAGTTCATGGCGGTGAGCTCCACGCCGTACGACACCGATCGCTTCGGGGCGGCGCTGCCGCGCTTCTCGCCGCGGCAGTCGGACCTGCTCATGGTGGTCGGCACGATCACCCACAAGCAGGCCCCGGTGCTGCTCAAGGTGTACGAGCAGATGTGCGAGCCGAAGTGGGTGATGGCGTTCGGCGCCTGCGCGACCAGCGGCGGGTTCTACCAGAACTACGCCGCCGTGCCCGGCATCGACAAGATCATCCCGGTCGACATCTACGTTCCCGGGTGCCCCCCGCGGCCCGAGACGGTGATCGACGCCATCATGAAGCTGCAGGACAAGATTGCCCGCGATCATCATCCCATCATCACGGAGAGCTTCTGATCATGCATCCTCCCATCCTCGACCTCATGCGGGAGCAGCTGGCCTCGGCCGGCGAGGCCTCCGTGTCGCATCGGACGCTGGTGCTGAACGTTGCGCCGGAGGCGGTGTTCGCCACGGCGCGGCGCCTGAAGACCGAGTTCGCATGCGATCTCTGTCTCGACGTCACCGCGGTCGACTGGCTCGGCCGGACGCCGCGCTACGAGGTCGTCTACCACTTCTACTCGACGCAGCACAAGGTGCGCGTGCGCGTGAAGACCCGCGTATCGGAGGCCGACGCGGCGGTCGACTCGCTCGTGCCGCTCTACGGCTCGGCCGGGTTCATGGAGCGCGAGTGCCACGACATGTACGGCATCGTCTTCCGCGGCCATCCCGACTTGCGCCCGATCCTGCTCTACGAAGGCTTCGAGGGGCACCCGCTGCGCAAGGACTACCCGAAGACTCGCGAGCAGCCGCTCGTGGCCTATCGCAAGTAACGGGACCGCTCGTGGAAGCCCGCGTCGACAGCTTGCTGCCGAACCCCATCCGGCCCGCGTTCGTGCGCGGGGATCGGGACGACCAGGTCGTGGTGAGCATCGGCCCGTCGCACCCGGCCACGCACGGCACGATCCAGCTCATCGTGGCCCTCGACGGCGAGAAGGTGGCGCGGGTCGACTGCCACTGCGGCTACCTCCACCGCGGCTTCGAGAAGGAGTGCGAGGACCACACCTGGCACAACCTGATGCCCTACGTCGACCGGCTCAACTACTGCTCGGGGCTGATCAACGACTTCGCCTACTGCGACGCGGTCGAGACCCTGATGGGCATCGAGATCACGCCGCGCTGCCAGTACCTGCGCACGCTGCTCTCCGAGTACTCCCGCATCGCGGACCACCTGACCTGCGTGGCGGCATCGCTCATGGAGCTGGGCGCGATGACCGCGTTCCTGTACCTCGTGATGCTGCGCGACTGGATCTACGAGCACCTCGCCGACCTGACTGGCGCGCGGCTCACCTACACCTATGGCCGTATCGGCGGCCTCGCGCGCGACCTGCCCGACGGCTGGCTCGAGCGGCTGGACTGGATCCTCGGCCAGTACGACGAGTTCGTGGGCCGCATCCACGGGCTGCTGGACCGCAACCGCATCTTCATCGATCGCATGCGCGATGTCGGCGTTCTTTCCACGGCCGCCGCGCTCGACTGGGGATTCACCGGACCGATGCTGCGTTCGACGGGGGCGGCCATCGATCTGCGCAAGGACACGCCGTACCTCGCCTACGCCGAGCTCGACTTCGAGGTACCGGTCGGCATCAAGGGCGACAACTACGACCGTTACTACGTGCGCATGCGCGAGATGGACGAGTCGGTGCACATGATCCGGCAACTCGTCAAGATGCTGCCGGACGGGCCAGTCAGCGTCGACGACCGCCGCTGCACGCTCCCCGACAAGCAGCTCGTCTACACCGAGATCGAATCGCTCATCAACCACTTCAAGCTGATCATGGACGGCCCGGAAGTCCCCGCGGGCGATGTCTACGTCGCGCACGAGGCGCCCAACGGCGAGCTCGGGTTCTACCTGGTGAGCGACGGCGGCGGAACACCGTACAAGCTGCACGTGCGCTCGCCCAGCTTCGTGCACATGGGCGGCATCCACCGTCTCCTCGAGGGCTACCAGCTCGCCGACATCGTGCCCACCTTCGGCTCGGTGAACATGATCGGCGGCGAGTGCGATCGCTGACAGGACGATGAAGCACCTCATTCCCGAATTCGAGAAGCTGCGCGCGCGCTATCCCGCCGGCTTCGAGTCGTCGCTGGTGATGCCGTGCCTGCGCCGCATCCAGGAGGACCGCGGCTTCGTCGCCGACAGCGACATCGCGGAGCTTGCCGCGTACTTGAGCGTGCCGCGGATCCAGGTCGAAGAAGTGTTGAGCTTCTACGGCCAGTACCGGCGCGCGCCCGTCGGCCGCTTCCACATCCAGGCGTGCCGCAACGTCGCCTGCAGCCTGCGCGGGTCGGAGCGCATCCTCGATCACCTCGAGAAGCGCCTCGGCATTGCGCCGGGCGAGACGACGGCGGACGGACGCTTCACGCTTTCCACGGTTGAATGTCTGGCGGCGTGCGGAACGGCGCCGGTGATCTGCGTCGGGGAAACCTACCACGAGGGCATGACGCCGCAGAAGGTCGACGCCCTGCTCGCGACCTTAAGCAAAGCATGAGCACGAAGCTCCTCATGACCTTCCCGGTGACGGCGACGTCGCACACGCTGGCCGAGTATCGCGAGCGCGGCGGGTACGGATCGCTCCACAAGGCGCTCACCACGATGCAGCCCCAGGCCGTCTCGCGCGAAGTCACGGCCTCGGGCATCCAGGGCCGCGGCGGCGCCGCGTTTCCCATGGGACGCAAATGGTCGGTCGTGCACCTGAACGACGGCCAGCCGCACTACCTCTGCGCCAACGCCGACGAAGGCGAGCCCGGAACGTTCAAGGACCGCTGGATCCTCGAGTACGCGCCGCATCTGCTCATCGAGTCGATGCTGATCGCCTCCTACGCGCTCCAGGTGCGCCACGCCTTCGTCTATATCCGCGGCGAATTCGACGGCCCGTACCGACGGCTCGCCGGCGCGCTCGAGGAAGCCTATTCGGCGGGTCTCTGCGGCGAGCGCATCCTCGGCACCGAATTCTCCTCCGACATCGTCATCCATCGCGGCGCGGGCTCGTATGTGTGCGGCGAAGCCTCGGCGCTCCTGTCCTCGATCGAGGGCAAGCGCGGCTATCCGCGCAACCGCCCGCCGCGGCTCACCGTGCGCGGCCTCTACCAGCGGCCCACCGTGGTGAACAACGTCGAGACGCTCTCGAACATCGCCTGGATCATCCGCCACGGCGGCGAGGCGTTCAAGAAAGTGGGCATCGAGAAGGATCCCGGCACGCGGCTGATCTCCATCTCCGGCCACATCGAGCGTCCGGGCGTGTACGAGATCGAGAATGGCTATCCGTGGCGCAAGTTCATCTACGAAGACTGCGGCGGCGTCCCGGACGGCAAGGCGCTGAAGTGCGTCATCCCCGGCGGCATCTCGACCAAGGTGCTCACCGGAGCCGAGATCGAGCCGCTCACATTGGACAACCCATCGCTCAATGCCGCCGGCAGCTCGATGGGCTCTGGGGGCATGGTCGCGATCGCCGAGGGCACATGCATGGTGCGGCTCCTGCAGGTGCTGCTGCGCTTCTACCATCACGAGTCCTGCGGACAGTGCACGCCGTGCCGCGAAGGCATGGGCTGGATGCACCGGATCATCGACCGCATCGTCGCCGGCCAGGGACGGCGGGAAGACGTCGATCAGCTCTACCGCGTCTCCGGCTGGAACGACGGCACGACCATCTGCGGCATGGGCGACGCCGCGGGCTACGCCACGGTCGGGATCCTCAACAAGTTCCGCGACGAGTTCGAGTACTTCATCGAGCACAAGCGCTCGCGCTTCGAGGGAAGGCTGGAATGCCTCGCATCTACATAAACGGCCAGCCGGTCGAGGCGACGAAGGAGCAGTCGGTGCTGGAGGCGGCGCTGGCAAACGGCTTCTACATCCCGTACTTCTGCTGGCACCCGCAGCTCTCGATCGCCGGCAACTGCCGCATCTGCGCGGTGCAGGTCGAAGGCCGGTCCTGGGCGGAGATTGCCTGCAACATGCCGGTCACCGAGGACCTGAAGGTTCTGACCGACTCCGACATCGTCAAGGAGTACCGCAAGTCGATCCTCCAGCTCCTGACGCTCAATCATCCGGTCGACTGCGGCATCTGCGACAAGGCGGGCGAGTGCAAGCTCCAGGATTACCACTATGCGCACAACGGCGAGCCGTCGCAGTCGCGCGACCCCAAGGTGCAGCTGACCAAGTTCCATCCGCTCTCCGAGCGCATCGTGCTCGACAACGAGCGCTGCATCCTGTGCACGCGCTGCGTGCGCTTCACCCGCCAGGTCTCGAAGTCCAATGCGCTGGGCGTCGTGCAGCGCGGCGACACGTCGCTGGTGCGAGAGGCCGAGGATCACCCGTTCGACGCCGACCCGTACTCGGACAACGTGATCGACCTCTGCCCCGTCGGGGCGCTGCTGTCGCGGCCCAACCTGTACAAGGCGCGGGTCTGGTACACCAGGGCCACGCCGTCCGTCTGCCCGGGGTGCGAGCGCGGCTGTACGGTTGAGATCTGGCATCGCAAGCCGGAGTGGAAGTTGAACGCGCTGGACCCGCGGCTCAACACCCGCATCGAGCGCGTGACGCCGCTCGACAACCCGCGCGTGAACGGGCCCTGGATCTGCAACAAGGGCCGTGACCTGGCGCAGATCTTCGAGCGCCCGCGCGCCGACAACGCGATGCTCAAGGGCAGGCCGGCGACGACCGACGCCGCGATCGATGCGGCGCGGCGCCTGATCGACGAGTCCCGGCACCCGCTGGCGCTGGTCTCGAGCTGGGCTTCGAACGAGGAGCTCGACGCGTTTGCGCAAGCGCTCGGCCGGCGCTTCACCGTGCGGGTCAAGCGCGACCACGCGCCGCAGCCCGGCGAACGGCTGCAGGACGAGCTCCTCATCCGCCCGGACAAGAATCCGAACGCCAAGGCGGCGCTGGCGCTCTTTGCGCACGCCGACGACGGCGCGAATGCGCTGCCGGCCGACGCCGATCTCGTTCTCGTCTGGGGCGAGGGCTTCGACTTCGCGCGGCTGCCGAGGCAAGCACGAATCATCTTTCTCAATTCCTACCTGCAGCCCGAGAACGGGCACGCCGACGTCTTCCTGCCGATCAGCACCCAGACCGAGAGAGCCGGCCACTACACGAATTGCGAAGGCGTTGTGAGCGCCTTCGAGCCGTGCTTCGCGAAGAAGCCCGGCGTCGTCGACGCGGAGGCGGTGTTCGCCGCGCTGACCGTGCGGGCGGAGGCGATCGCATGATGCAGGATCTGGTCGTCTACCTGGTGTTCATCGGCTACGCCGTGGCCGTGCTGCTGCTCTTCGGCACGGTGCTCACCTGGGTGGAGCGCAAGCAGGCCGCGATCATGTCCGATCGCATCGGCGCCAACCGCGCCTACGTGCGCATTCCCTTCACCCAGGTAAAGCTGGTCTGGTGGGGCCTGTTCCACGGTCTCGCCGACGGGCTGAAGATGATGCTCAAGGAAGATTGGCGACCCAACGCCTACGACCGCTTCGCCTACGCGCTCGCGCCGTGGGTGGTGTTCTCGCCGGTGCTGCTGGTCTTCGCCGTCATTCCGTTCGGCGGCACGCTGATGCCGGGCAAGCTGCTGCACGGCGTACCGGAGGCCGCCGCGTGGTTCGGCGATCGCGCGTATCCGATGCAGATCGCGCCGCTCGACGCCGGGCTGCTGGTGGTATTCGCCTTCGCCGGGCTGACCATCATCGGCGCGATGCTCGCCGGCTGGTCGTCGTCGAACAAGTTCTCGCTCCTGGGCGCCCTGCGCGCCGGGTCGCAGATGATCTCCTACGAGCTGATCATGGGGCTCTCGATCCTCGGCCTGATCCTCATCTACGGAACGGTCAACCTGAACGACATCGCGCGCCAGCAATCCGGCGTGCTCTTCGGCTTCCTTCCCGCCTGGGGCATCTTCCTGCAGCCGTTCGCCGCGACGCTGTTCCTGACCGCCGCGATGGCCGAGAACAAGCGCATTCCGTTCGACCTGCCCGAGGCGGAATCCGAGCTCATCGCCGGCTACTTCACCGAGTACAGCGCGATGAAGATGGGGCTGTTCATGTTCGCGGAGTTCATCGAGATCGCCATCGTCGCCGCGCTCTTCACCACGCTGTTCCTCGGCGGCTACAACCTGCCGTTCATGAACGATGACGGTTTCGTCCTGCCCGGAGGCCATGCCGTGCCGCTGGGTCACACGGCGATTGTCGTCATCCAGCTCCTGACCTTCCTCGGCAAGGTGCTGTTCATGGCGAGCTTCCAGATCTTGATCCGCTGGACGCTGCCGCGCTTCCGCTGGGACCAGCTCCTGGTCTTCGCCTGGAAGTTCATGTTCCCGCTGGCGCTCGTCAATCTCGCTGTCACGGCCGTGTGGCTGTGGGCAGTGCAGGGCTGAAGCGATGACTAGCCAGCCCTACAAACGCCGCCAGTACTGGAACCGTCCCGCCATGGGCTGGTGGGAGAAGGCGTACCTGCCCGAGATCGTCCGCGGCCTGGCGATCACCGGCGGCGTGTTCCTTAAGAACATGGCCCGGTGGCTCACCTTCCGCAAAGGCGCGCTCACGACCTACTACCCCGAGGAGATGCGGGCCGACTACGCGCGCCACAACCGCGGCAAGCACGTGCTGACGCAGCGTCCCGACGGACGGCCGCAATGCGTCGCCTGCAACATGTGCGCGACCGTCTGCCCCGCCAAGGTGATCGAGATCGAGGCCGCCTTCGATCCCGACGATCCGGCCCATCCGAAATATCCGACGCGCTTCGAGATCGACTACTCGCGCTGCATCTTCTGCGGCCTCTGCGTGGAGGCCTGCCCCGAAGACGCGATCCGCATGGTGAAGGAAGTGCCCGGGCTGCCCTCGCACGACCGCGAGCGCATGTGGCTCTCGCTCGACGAGCTCCTCACCTGGAATCCCCAGCGCGACGTCGCCAAGCCGTATCCGGCGAAGGGCGTCGCCGAATCGAAGGCGAACCCATGATCGAGACCGTCCTGCTCTGGCTTTTCGCCGCGACTGCGCTTGCCGGCGCGGTGCTGATGCTCGTGCTCCGGCACCCGATGCGCGTCGCGCTGGCGCTGACTGCCACGATGATCTCCCTCGGCGGCGTCTACGGGCTGCTCGGCGTGCACGTGATCGCGGTGTTCCAGATCCTGATCTACGTCGGTGCCGTGATGGTGTTCATGGTGTACGCGATCATGCTGCTCGAGCTGCGCGAAGGGCCGGCGCGGCGGAGCTTCTCGCGGCTCGCGATCCCGGGCGTGGCCGCCGCCGCCCTCTTCGTCGCGGTCTTCGCCTACGCCGCGTGGCACGCCCCCGACAATTCCCTCGTCACCGCCGGCGCGAGCCCGTTCGGTCTGAAGCGCTTCTCGGTGGCCTTCCTCAACGACTACTGGCTGCACTTCGAGCTGGTCTCGGTGCTGCTGGTCGCGGCGGTGGTCGCCGCTCTGGCGGTGCTGCAGGCGGGACGGAGGCGTCGTGGATAACGTCCACATGCTGCTCGCGACCTCGGCCGCGCTCTTCGCGCTCGGGCTTCTGGGCGTGATCGTGCGCCGGAACGTGCTGGTCATGCTCATGTGCATGGAGCTCATGCTCAACGGCGTCAACCTGAGCCTCGTCACCTTCGCGCGCGAGACCGCCTCGGCAGCCGGCGCAGTGCTGGTGCTGCTGGTCTTCGTGGTCGCCACCGCGGAGATCGCGATCGCCATTCCGATCGTGCTGCTGCTGGTGCGGCGCAAGGACGCGCTCGACCTCGACGCGTACGCCGACCTCAAGGGCTAGAGCCGTGAGCCATCCGCTGACCCTCATCGTCGTCCTGCCGCTCCTGGGCTTCCTCGCCAACGGGATGGCCGGCAATCGCCTCGGCAAGAGCTTCGTCTCGGTCGTGGGCTGCGGCCTGCCGATCCTGGCCTTCGTGGCGGCGGTGAAGTGCTTGTTCCTCTTGCGCGCGGCGGGATCGCCGCTCCTCGACACTCCGTACACATGGGCGGTGATCGGCGGCAGCGCCTTTGAGGTGTCGTTCTACTACGACGACTTGACCGCGGTGATGGCGTTGATCGTCACCGGCGTAGGCTCGCTCATCCACGTCTATTCCATCGGCTACATGAAGGAGGACGCGAGCTACGCGCGCTACTTCGCCTACCTGAACCTGTTCCTGTTCTTCATGCTGCTCTTGGTGCTCGGCCGCTCGCTGCTCGTGCTCTTCGTGGGCTGGGAAGGCGTGGGGCTCGCCTCCTATCTCCTGATCGGCTTCTGGTTCGAGGATCCGGCGAAGGCGGCCGCCGGCAAGAAGGCGTTCATCACCAACCGCGTCGGCGACGCCGGGTTCCTGCTGGGCATGTTCCTGCTCTACCAGACCCTCGGCACGCTCGACGCCGACCGCATCAACGCCGCGTTCATGGCGCCCGTGCCGCCGGCGGTGTCCGCGAGCCTGGTGGGCATCCTGCTGTTCATCGGCGCGACGGGCAAGTCGGCGCAGATCCCGCTGCACGTGTGGCTGCCCGACGCCATGGCGGGGCCTACGCCGGTCTCGGCGCTGATCCACGCGGCCACCATGGTCACTGCCGGCGTGTACCTCGTGGCGCGCCTCTCGGGCCTCTACCTGCACGCGCCGGAGGCGAGCGCCGTCATCGCCACGATAGGCGTCGCGACCGCGTTCTTCGCGGCGACGATCGCGGTGACGCAGACCGACATCAAGAAGGTGCTCGCCTACTCGACGATCTCGCAGCTCGGGTTCATGTTCGTCGCCGCCGGCGTGGGGGCCTACGGGGTCGCGGTGTTCCATCTCTACACCCACGCCTTCTTCAAGGCCTGCCTCTTCCTAGGCGCGGGCAGCGTCATCCACGCGCTCGGCGGCGAGCAGGACATTCGCAAGATGGGCGGGCTCGCGCGCCGGATCCCCGTGACCTTCGCGACCTTCGCGATCGCCACTGCGGCCATCGCCGGCATTCCGCCGCTGGCCGGATTCTTCTCCAAGGACGAGATCGTGTGGTACGCCCTGGCGAGCGAGCATGGCGGCTCGCCGCTGCTCTTCGCGGTGGCGGTGACCACGTCTCTCCTGACCGCCTTCTACATGTTCCGCCTGCTCTGGCTCACCTTCTTCGGCCGCTCGCGGATGAGCGCCGAGGTCGAGCACCACGTGCACGAGTCGCCGGCGTCGATGACCGGCGTGCTGATCGTGCTCGCGGTCCTCTCCGCGGTCGGCGGCTTCCTCTCGATCCCGCATTTCCTCGGCACGCTCCTGCCGCTGCCCGAGGTCGCGCCGGCGCTCGAGCATCTCGAGACGCCGCTGGTCGTCGGCTCGGTGGTGGTCGCCTTCGTCGGTCTCGCGCTCGCCGCGTTCGTCTACGGCGGCGACGGCCGGCGCGGCGAGCGGCTCAAGGACCGCTTCCCGCGCCTGCACCACGTGCTGTCCGGCAAATACTTCGTCGACGAGGCCTACGACGCGCTGATCGGTCGTCCGCTGCTCTGGATCTCCGATCGTGTCTTCCTGAGGCTCGGCGACCGGGCGTTGATCGATGGCTCGCTGCACGGCCTGGCGAACCTGGGCCGGCGCACCGCCGCAGGCCTCTCCCGCGTGCAGAACGGCAACCTGCAGCGCTACGCGCTGCTCGTCTTCGCGGGGCTGGTCGCCGCGCTTGTCTGGAGCGCCCGCCATGGCTGACGCGCTGATCCTCAACGCGGTCCTCTACCTGCCGGTCGCCGCTATCGCCGGCATCCTCGCCTTGCCGGCGGGACGCGACGAGGCCGTGCGCCGCCTCTCGCTCGGCGCGATGCTCCTGCAGCTCGCCGCGGCCGCGTGGCTGTACCTGCAGTTCGACCCGACGCTGCCCGGCTTGCAGTTCGAGACGCGGCTGCCGTGGATCGCCGACTGGGGTGTGTATTACCAGATCGGGCTCGACGGCTACAACGTCCTGCTCGTGCTGCTCACCGCGTTCCTCGGTCCGCTCGTGGTCGCCGGCGCATTCACCGCCATCACCCGCGACGTCAAGCTCTTCTACGGGCTCATCTTCGCGCTGCAGTTCGCGATGATCGGCACGTTCGTCGCCCAGGACCTGTTCCTGTTCTACCTCTTCTGGGAGACGATGCTCATCCCCCTGTTCCTGATCATCGGCATCTGGGGCGGCGAGCGGCGAATCTACGCCACCCTCAAGTTCGTTCTCTACACCGCGTTCGGCAGCATCGTGATGCTGGCCGCGGTGATCTACCTCGTCTACTCGCTCAACGCGACGACCGGCATCACGTCGTTCGCCTTCGCGGACCTGTACAAATCGCAGCTTCCGCTCGATACGCAGATCGTGCTGCTCTCGGCGTTCGCGCTCTCCTTCGCGATCAAGGTCCCCATCGTGCCGCTGCACACCTGGCTTCCCGACGCGCACGTGGAAGCGCCCACTGCGGGCTCGGTGGTGCTCGCCGGCGTTCTCCTGAAGATGGGGACGTACGGCTTCATGAAGCTCGCGTTTCCGCTCTTCCCCGACGCGGCCCGACTGCTGGCTCCGTTCTTCGGTACGCTGGCCGTGGTGAGCATCATCTACGGCGCGTGCCTCGCGCTGGTGCAGACCGACATCAAGAAGATCATCGCCTATTCCTCGATCAGCCACCTGGGCTACGTCATGCTCGGCCTGGTCACGCTCGACCTGATCGGCATCCAGGGCGCGATCGTGCAGATGGTGAGTCACGGGCTGGTCGCCGGCGGGCTGTTCCTGATGGTGGGCATGATCTACGAGCGCTGCCACACCCGCGATCTCGCTGCGTACGGCGGTCTCGCCAAGATCCTGCCGCTCTACTCGGTGTTCTTCGCGCTGCTCACGCTGGCTGCGATCGGACTGCCGACCACCAGCGGATTCACGGGCGAGTTCCTGGTGCTGCTCGGCGCGTTCAAGGCGGCCTGGCCGCAGTACCTCGCCGGCGCGACGTATCCGCTCGTCACCAGCGCCAGCGCCGTGCTGGGCGTAGTCCTCGGCGCGCTCTACATGCTGTGGTTCGCACAGCGCTTTCTGTTCGGCGCGGTGAAGGCGCCGCACCAGCCCCTCGTCGATCTCGGCTTCCGCGAGAAAGCGATCCTGGTGTCGATCCTGGCCGCGGTCTTCGCCCTGGGTCTCTTTCCCGACGAGCCGATGAAGAAGACCGAGCTCGCCGCGAGGCAGTATCGCGAACTGGTCGCCCGCACGGCGACCGCGCCGCTCGCGAGCGGTGAGCCGGCCGCGGATGCCTTCGTCCGGCAGGCCTCCCGGAGCACGCCATGAACTGGTTCGCCATCGCGCTCGCGATGCTGCCCGAGCACATCCTGCTGATCGGCATCGTCGCTCTCACCGCGCTCGCTCTGAGTCGTGAGCCCGCAGACCGGGGTCAGCTCGCGCTGGCGATCACCGCGGTCGCCGTCGCCGCACTGACGGCCGCGTTCCAATGGACGATCGGCTTCTCGTACGCGCCTTTCCCCGGGCACTTCTCCGTCGGCCCGACGTCGCTCGCCGCGAAGGCGATCGTGCTCGCGCTCGCGGTCCCGGTGCTGCTGATGGCGCGCTCGGAAGCGGCCGAGCGGGCGTTCCCAATTCTCGTGCTCTCCTCGCTCTACGGCGTGTGCCTGCTTTTTTCCGCTGACAGCTTTCTCACCCTGTTCCTCGGACTGGAGCTGATGTCGATTCCGGTCTACACGCTGGTCGTACTGGCGTTCCGCCGCCCTGAAAGCGCGGAAGGCGCGCTCAAGTACCTCGTGCTCTCGGGCACTGCGACCGCCACGCTGCTCATGGGTGTCGCGCTGCTCTTTGGGCGCAGCGGCTCGCTGGGGATCGCGGCCTTCGCCGACGCGCTCGGCGCTTCGGATGCGCTCGCCGGCGCCGCGGTCGTGCTGATCGTCGTGGCGTTCTTCCTCAAGGCCGCCATCGTGCCGTTCCATGCCTGGGCGCCGGACGCCTACGAGGGCGCGGCGGTTCCCGTCACCGCCTACATGGCCACCATCGTCAAGGCCGGCGTGCTGCTGGCCGCGGTGCGCCTCTTCGGGACCGTCTCGGTCGGTCATCCGCTGGCCGAGCTTCTCGCCGCGCTTCCGTTCGCCTCCATCGTCTGGGGCAACCTCGCGGCGATGCGCCAGCAGAGCTTCCGCCGCATGATGGCGTATTCGTCGATCGCGCACGCGGGATACCTGTTCTACGCCTTCCTCGGCGCCGGGCCGGGGCGCTTCCAGGCGATCGCCTTCTATGTCCTCGCCTACGGGCTCACCAACCTGCTCGCGTTCGCGTCGCTGCCGACGAGCGACGACGATCGCGCGCGCGACAATCTGGACAACTTCAAGGGCCTGTTCCAGCGCCAGCCCTACGCCGCGCTGATGATCGCCGTGGCGATGCTCTCGCTCGCGGGCATCCCGCCGCTGCCCGGCTTTGTCGCCAAGTTCCTGGTGTTCAAGAACGTGATCGCGGCGGGCTACACCGTCTACGGCGTCGCCGGCCTGGTCGCGAGCTACCTCGGGATCTACTTCTACCTGCGCGTGATCCAGTATCTGTTCATGAGCACCGAGGCGCCGCGCGTGGTGCTGGGCCCGCTCGAGCGGCTGGCCCGAAGCGCCTCGCTCCTGTGCCTCGTGGCGGTGCTGCTGTTGTCGGTGTTTCCCGGCTCGGTCATCACGCAACTGAGCACCCAACCGAGCACGGCCGCGACGGCGCAACTGAGCGGCCGGCTTTAGCGGGCGCTTTTCATGGCGCGACCCTCGCGCCCGGGCTGGCGGGACGGCGGCTCGAGCGCCTCGGCGACCAGCTCCGCGATGTCGCGCGTCGCGATCGCGTCGCGGCCCAGCGTCTTCGCCGCATCGTCCATCATCGTCGCGCAGTAGGGGCAGGCGGTCGCCACCACGCGCGGCTCGAACGCGAGGGCCTGAGAAAAGCGCAGCACGTTGATCCGGCTACCGATCTTCTCCTCCATCCACATCCGCCCGCCGCCGGCGCCGCAGCACATCGCCTTCTCGCGGCGGAGAGCGAACTCGAGCGGCGCGTCGCGCGTGAGCTCGGCGAGCACGGCCCGCGGTGCCTCGTATTCGCCGTTGTGGCGCGCGAGATAGCACGGCTCGTGGTAGATGACGCGCTCGAAGCTGCGCGCCAGCTTCAGCTTGCCTTCGCGCAACAGCCGGGCGATGAGCTGCGTGTGGTGCACGACCTTGTAGCGGCCGCCGAACTCGGGGTATTCGTTCTTCAGCGTGTTGAAGGCGTGCGGATCGCAGGTCACGATCCGTGTGACGCCTAATCCGTTGAGCGTTTCCACGAGCGACCGGGCGAGCTGCTGGAACAGCATCTCGTTCCCGGCCCGCCGCACGCACTCGCCGGTGGACGTCTCGCGCGCGCCCAGAATGCCGAAGCGCACGCCGGCGTGTCGCAGGACCTTCGCGAAGGCGACCGCGATGCGCCGCGCACGCGGATCGAAGGATTCGGCCGAGCCCACGTAGAACAGATAATCCAGCCCGAGGACATCCTCGGCGGTTTCGACGACCGGCACGTCGAGCCCGGTGGCCCACTCGCCGCGGGACTCGGCCGGAAGGCCCCAGGGATTGCTCTGCACGCCGTAGGCCTCGAACACCGCCTTGAGCTCGCGCGGAAACGCGCCTTCCATCAGCACCTGGTGCTGGCGCAGGCGATAGAAGCGCGGCAGGTGCTCGAGCTCGATCGGGCACGCCGCCTCGCAATAGCCGCAGGTCGTGCAGGCCCAGAGCGCATCCTCGCTCACCACGCCGCCCACGAGCGGCGGGAGCTTCTCGTCCTCTCCGGCCAGGATCGCGCGGCGCTCGGCGACGAGATGCCGCTTGACGCCGTCGTGCACCCATTTGAGCGACAACGGCTTGCCGGTGAGGAACGTCGGGCAGGCGTCCTTGCAGCGGCCGCATTCGGTGCAGGTGAAGGCGTCGAGCCCGTCCTTCCAGGTGAGGTCCCGGGCGGTGCGCACCCCGATCTTCATCGCCGCCTCGTCGCTCGCCTCGCTCTCGCCCATGATCCTGTCGAGATCGAGCGGCGGCACGCGGTTGGCCGGGCCGCCGCGGCGGAAGTACAGCGCGGGAAGCGCGGTGACGATGTGAAAATGCTCGCCCAGCGGCAGGATCACCAGGAAGGCGAGCACGGTGCTCATCTGGACCCAGTACAGCGCCTGGTGGCCTACCTTAAGCACGCCCGCATCGAGCGGGGCGACGAGTCGCGCCAGCGCGTCGCCGGCGAAGGCGAAGCCGCGCTCGTGCGCGATCGCGGCATGGTCGGCGGAGAAGAGCGCGAAGCGGAAGGCGTCGAAGGCGAAGTCGGTTACCATGATCGCGGCGATCAAGCCGAGGATCAGGACCGCCTCGCGATTGCGCTCGAGGCGCGCCGGCTTCTGCACGAATCGCCGCCAGAGCGCGTAGGCGACGGCGGCGAGCACGGCCAGCTCGACCGCATCCTTGAGCGCGGCGAACGCCCCGCCCGCGAGCCCGGGGTAGACGAAATCGGCGTCGTAGCCGATGACGAGCAGCTCCACCTTGCGCGCGAGCAGCGTCACGAACCCCAGGAAGATCACCGCGTGCATGAGCCCAGGCTTCCACTCGCGCCGCACCATGCGGGACTGCAGGAAGCCGTTGCGCAGCACCGAGCGCAAACGTCCGAGCGGCCGGTCGAAGCGCGGCTCGGGCGCGAGCGCCACCACGATCGCGAGCTTGCGCCAGGCGAGCGCGGCGAAGCCGGCGAGCGCGGCGGCGAGCAGCAGCGTGATGGCGACCGGGTTCATCCCGCACCGAAGTCAGGTGGGCAAGCCGCGGCGAGCGCCATTAGGCCGCGTCCGCCGTCACGGGTGACGCGGCGACCGAGCCCATGGGTGCGCGAGGGAAGCCGCGCCGGGCACCCGTAGGTGGACGCTTGCGGCCGTCGGCGGCGGCCGCGGCTTGTCCACCTGGATTCAACCCGTTATCCGGTCACGCGCCGGCCCGCTTGGCGACCGGCGAGTACATGTCGTGCAGCTGCAGCCGCGTGGCCTGAAGGCGCTCGGCGACCACGCCGAGCAGCCGCTGCATGAGCACGAAGCCGAAAGCCGGGTCGCGCTTGCACGCGGTGAGCAGCTCGCCGCCGTCGAGCGCGAGCGCCTCAGCGCGTTCCAGCGCGCGGGCCTGGAAGTGCTTGCCGCTGCCCATGAGCAGCGCCGACCAGCCGAATTCCTGGCCCGCCGAGAGCGTCTGGACGCGGAAGGTGTGGCCCGGCTCGGTGACCTCCAGCGCGACCAGCCCGGAGACAATGAGAAAGAAGTCCGAGCAGTCGTCGCCCTCGCGGAAGATGATCTGGTCGCGGTCGAAGCGCACCCGCGTGGCCATGGCCGCAAGCTTTTCCACGTCCCCGGCGGCGAACTTCTCGACGAAGGGATGTCTTTGCAGCACGCTCAGAACGCTTTCCGTCATCCTTTGGCTCCGTGGTTGATGGGGTCGCGTCAAGCCGCAGCGTAGCTCGTGTAGCGCGGCTCGTACATCCGCGATTTGACGAGCGCCAGCACGTTGGTCGGCCGCGGACCCGTGGCAAGCCCGCGCTTGTACGCCACCGTCGCGACCGCGGCAGCGATGCGCGCGGAGACTTCGCGGATGCTGGCGAGCGGCGGATAGATGCTGCCCTGGCGCAGATCCTCGGCGGTGACCATGTTGGCGAGCGCGTGCGCGGCGGCCATGAACATCTCGTCGGTGACGCGGCTCGCCCCGCAGACGATCAGTCCGAGCCCGACGCCGGGGAAGATGTACGAGTTGTTGCCCTGGCGCGGCACCAGCGTCTGGCTATCGATCTGCACCGGGTCGAACGGCGAGCCGCAGGCGAAGATCGCCCGGCCGCCCGACCACTCGTAGGCCTGCCGCGCCGTGCACTCCGCCTTCGACGTCGGATTGGAGAGCGCGAACACGATCGGGCGGGTGTTGATCGACGCCATCGCTCGGACGACCTTCTGGTCGAACGCGCCGCCAACCGCGGCGACGCCGATGATCGCCGTGGGCGTGAGCGCCTCGACGGCTCCGAGCAGCGCATCGACCCGCGGATGCTCGTGCGCGTACGGCCGCTTGTGCTGCGCGAGGCCGGTCCGCTCGGCGACGACGAGCCCCTTCGAGTCGAACAGCCAGCAGCGCCGCCGCGCCTGCGGCTCTTCCATGCCGGTCGCGACCATCGCCTCGACGACCAGATCGGCGATGCCCGTGGCCGCCTCGCCCGCGCCCTGGAACAGGAGCGTCTGCTCGCGGAGGCTGCGTCCGGTGACGTTCAGCGCGGACAGCAGCCCGGCGAGCGTCACGGCGGCGGTGCCCTGGATGTCGTCGTTGAACGTGGGAATGCGATCGCGGTATTTGCCGAGCAGCCGGAAGGCGTTCGCCGTGGCGAAATCCTCGAACTGGATGACGACGCCGGGGAACCGCGCTCGCGCGGCGGTGATGAACTCGTCCACCAGCGCGTCGTAGGCTTCGCCGCGCAGCCGCGGCTGATGCAGACCCAGGTACAGCGGATCATTGCGAAGCTCCGCGTTGTCGGTGCCGACGTCGAGGAGCACCGGCAGGCAGGCATTGGGATGGATCCCGGCGCACGCGGTGTAGAGGGCCAGCTTGCCGACCGGGATCCCCATGCCGTTGGCGCCGAGGTCGCCCAGGCCGAGAATCCGCTCCCCATCGCTCACCACGATCATCGCGACCTCGCGGCGCGGCCAGTTGGCCAGCAGCTCCGCCACGCGCCCGCGGTCGGCGGCGCTCACGAACAACCCGTGCGGATGCTGATAGATGTGGGCGTAGCGCTGGCAGGCGAGCCCCACCGTCGGCGTGTACACGATCGGCATCATCTCGTCCGGATAGTCCGTCAGTAGCCGGAAGAACAGCGTCTCGTTGCGGTCGTGCAGCGCTCTGAGGGCCACGAACTTGTCGAGATCGGTGGAGACCAGCCGCAGGTTCTCAAGCACGCGCTCGAGCTGCTGCTCCAGCGAGAGCATGTGCGGAGGCAGCAGTCCGCGCAGGTGCAGTCGGTCGCGCTCGGCTTCGTCGAACGCGGTGCCCTTGTTGAGGGCCGGATCCTGGAGCAGGGCAAACCCCCGCGGCAGCTTGGCTGCGCCGGCGGAACGTTGTTCGGCATATGGCATGGTGTTTCCTCCTGGTCGATCGCTCCGGCCGAAAAGGCTAGATCGTCTCCGGCGTCATCGCGATCGCCCCGCACGGGCATTCGGACACGCATAGCCCGCAGCCCTTGCAGTAGTCGTAGTTGAACGCGAAGCGCTTGCCCGGACCGAGCTTGATCACCGCGTTGTCCGGGCACACGCCGTAGCAGTTGTCGCACTCGAAGCAGTTGCCGCACGACAGGCAACGGCGCGCCTCGAACAGCGCGTTGGTCTCGTCCAGGCCCGCCACCACCTCTTCGAAGGTCGAGGTGCGGCGCGCGACGTCGAGCATGGGCCGGACCATCTTCGGCGCGTCGCTGTAATACCAGGTATTGAGCTGATCGAAGCTCGCGAGCTCGTGCTTGCTCGCCTCGGCGCGGGTGCGGCCGACGAGCCAGGCGTCGATGTTCCTCGCCGCCTTCTTACCATGGCCGACGCCCACGGTGACCGTGCGCTCGGAGGGCACCATGTCGCCGCCAGCGAAGATGCCCGGATATCCGGTCATCATGTTGGCGTCGACCTGTACCGTGCCGTCCTTGACGGCGAGCCCGGGCACCCCCTCGAGGAGCGAGAGGTCAACGTCCTGTCCCAGCGCGAGCACCAGCGAATCGGCCTCCAGCGTCTCGAATTCTCCCGTCGGCTGCGGAAAGCCCTTGTCGTCGAGGGCCATCTTCTCGACCGTGAGCGTGCCCTCGTCGGCCATGTTGCGGATCGTGGAGAGCCAGCGGATGAGCACGCCTTCCTGCAGCGCCTCCTCGACCTCGAAGTCGTGCGCCGGCATCTTTTCGCGCGTGCGCCGGTAGACGATGATCGATTCCGCCGCGCCGAGCCGTCTGGCGGTGCGGGCGACGTCGAGCGCGGTGTTGCCGCCGCCGTAGACGACGACGCGGCGGCCGAGCAGCGGCTTGTCCTCGCCTTCCATCGCCCGCAGCACCGACACGGCGTCGAGCATCCTCGCCGCGGAGCCCGCGGGGATGTAGGCGCGCTTGGCGATGTGGGCACCGACGGCGAGGAACGCGGCGTCGAAGCGGCCCGCCTTCATGGTCTCGAGGATGTTCGTGACCTTGGTGTTGAGCTCGAGCTCCACGCCCAGATCGAGGATGCGCTGCACCTCCGCGTCGAGCACGGCGCGTGGCAGGCGATATTTGGGAATCCCGAAGCGCATCATGCCGCCGGCGAGCGGACCCGCCTCGGCGATCCGCACCGCGTGTCCGCGCCGGCGCAGGTGATACGCCGCCGACAGCCCCGAAGGCCCGGCGCCCACGACCAGCACCCGCTTGCCGGTCTGGCGCGCGGGAGGGGTGAATTTCCAGCCGCGCTTGAGCGCCTCGTCGCCGAGGAACCGTTCCACCGAATTGATGCCGACCGCCTCGTCGAGCTTGCCGCGGTTGCAGGCGCTCTCGCACGGGTGGTAGCACACGCGGCCCATGACCGCCGGCAGGGGATTGTCCTCGACCAGCGCGCGCCACGCCGCCTCGTAGTCGCCGGACTCGGCGTGATAGAGCCATTGCTGGATGTTCTCGCCCGCGGGGCACGCGTGATTGCACGGCGGCAGCCGGTCCAGGTAGACCGGCCGGCTCGTGCGCCACGACCCGGTCTTGTTGGCGAGGCTGGAGCCGACGTCCAGCGTGATGGCGAAGGGCTTCGTCACGGCGCGTCGCTAGGAGAGCAGTCCGAAATGCGCGATGTTGCGGTCCGCGATCTGCTGGATGAGCGCGATGCGCTGGTCCTGCGGCGGATTGCCGAAGAGGTGCGCGAAGCGCTTCTGCAGCTTCAGATATTCGGTCACGGGAACCTGGGCGCGGATCGGCGTGCGCGAGGTGAGCTCGCCGTGGTGCGCTTCGAACAGCGGGAATAGGCCCGACTCGACCGCCAGCCGCGCAACCTTGATCGTGTTCTCCGGCGCCGATCCCCAGCCCAGCGGGCACGGAACATGGATGTGGATGTAGCGCGCGCCTTCGATGGCGATGGCGTCGGCGACCTTGCGCTCGAGGTCGCGCAGGTTCGCCACGCTGGCCGTCGCCACGTATGGAATCCGGTGCGCCATCGCGATCAGCGGCACGTTCTTGCCGGTGCCGAAAGCGTTTCCCGGCAGCGCCCCAACGGCCGGCGTGGTAGCGGTGCGCGCCGCCGGCGGGGTGGCGCTCGAGCGCTGCACGCCGGTGTTCATGTACGCCTCGTTGTCGTAGCACAGGTAGAGCACGTCGTCGTTGCGCTCGAACATGCCGGAGAGGCAGCCGAAGCCGATGTCGGTCGTTCCGCCGTCGCCGCCCTGCGCGATCACCCGCACGTCCCTGCGGCCCAGCGCGCGCTGTGCAGCCGCGACACCCGAGGCGACCGCCGCCGCGTTGCCGAACAGGGAGTGGATCCACGGAATCTGCCAGGAGGTCTCGGGGTACGGCGTCGAGAACACCTCCAGGCAGCCGGTGGCGTTGACCGCGATGAGCCGGTTGCCCGTGGCGCGCATCGCCGCGTCGATCGCATAGCGCGCGCCCAGCGCCTCGCCACAGCCCTGGCACGCGCGGTGACCGGAGTTGAGCGAGTTGGTGCGATGCATGTCAGCCTGCACGGAGCGCTGCTTCTCGGAGAGCAGCCGGTTGCCGACGGTGAAGGTGCCGGTCTGGTAGAACTTGACGGGCTGGTCCATGAGCGTATCCGTCAGCCGATGCGCGATGCCACCGTGCCCAGGCGGCGCAACAGCGCTTCCGCCGTGGGACCGGTGCGCCGCGTGGCGCTCTCGCGCTCGAGCGCGTGACTCACCAGGTCGGCGTTCAGATCGAGGAACGTCACCTGGTCGAGCTCGTCGCGCTCGGCGTCCTCGAAGAGCTTGCGCAGCGATTCGCGTGTGATCGCCCGACCGCCGAGGCCGGCGATCACCGTGTAGCCGTTGAGCACGATCCCGGAGAGCGACTTCCTGACTCCGTCGGAGACGATGCCGCCCAACCCTACCGCGAGGCACTTCTCGAGCACCACCACGCGCTTCGCGTGCTGCAGCTTCTCGCGCAGCGCCGCGAGCGGGAACGGGCGGAACGAGCAGATCGACACCGAGCCGATGCGCGTGCCTTCCGCGCGCATCTCGTCGACCACTTCCTGGATCGTGCCGTTCACCGAGCCGAGCGCGACGACGATGGTGTCGGCGTCTTCGGTGCGGTAGGCGCGGATCAAGCCGCCGGAGTCGCGTCCGAACTGGCGCCGGAACGCCTCGGAAAGCTCGGGAATGAGGCGCAGCGCGCGCAGCTGCTTGTGATGCGACAGATAGCGCACCTCGGTGAACGCCTCCGGGCCCACCATCGCGCCGATGGACAGCGGCTCCGTCGGATCGAGGATCTGGCGCGGCTCGAACGGCGGCAGGAACGCGTCCACGTCGCGCTGCGTCGGCACGTCGACGCGCTCGTAGGCGTGCGTGAGGATGAAGCCGTCCATGCACACCATCACTGGGCACGACAGCTCCTCGGCGAGCCGGAAGGCCTGGATGTGCAGGTCGAGCGCTTCCTGGTTGGTCTCGGCGTAGAGCTGGATCCAGCCGGCGTCGCGCATCGACATGCTGTCGGAGTGGTCGTTCCAGATGTTGATCGGTGCGCCGATCGCACGGTTGCCGATGGTCATGACGATCGGCAGCCCGAGCCCCGCCGCGTTGTAGACGGCCTCCGCCATGAACAACAGGCCCTGGCTGCTGGTCGCCGTGTAGGCGCGCGCGCCGGCCGCCGACGCGCCGATCGCCACCGACAGCGCGGCGAACTCCGACTCCACGTTGATGAACTCGCACCCCACCAGCTCGCCATCCTTGACCATCTCGCCCAGGCCCTCGACGATGTGCGTCTGCGGCGTGATCGGATAGGCGCAGATGACCTGCGGCCGGCACAGCGCAATGGCTTCCGCGACGGCGCGCGAGCCTTCGGTCTGCTTAAGCATGGAGCGCCTCCCGCGGACGGACCAGCTCGAAAGCTTCCCTGGCCGCGGCGACGTTCTTCTGCGCGATCGCTCCGGAGAACTTCTGCGCGATGGCCTCGAGCACCGAGGCCAGCGTGATGCGGCCGGTGACCGCGGCGAAGCCGCCGAGCAGCGCCGCGTTGGGCAAGGGGCGGCCGACGTGCTTGAGCGCGAGTTCGGTAGCGGGCAGCGAGCAGAGCACGAACCCCCGCGAACCGGCGGCGAGGCCGGTCAGGCCCAACTCGTCGAAGCTGCGGGTCGAGTTGATGAGCACATAGCCCTTGGGCCGCAGGCCGCTGAACAGGTCCACCTGATGCAGCAGCGTCGGGTCCTGGATGATGACAGCATCGGGATGCAGCACCGGCTCGCGCGACCGGATCTCCCTGTCGTCGATGCGACAGAAGGCCATCACCGGCGCGCCCATGCGCTCCGATCCGAAGCTTGGAAACGCCTGCGCGTGTCGGCCCTCGAGAAAGGCGGCCACCGAGAGCATCTCCGCCCCCGATACGACACCCTGCCCGCCTCTGCCGTGAAGCCGAATCTGAAACATGCTTCTGCCGCTCCGTTGCCGCGCGTCGATGGCGCGCCCACGCGGGCGCGCTTCCTCCATGGGGCATTGTGGCCGCGCGGCCGGCGCCCATCTTGACGCAGGTCAACAGTCTCCGGGAGCGGGGGCGGCGCTCTCACGCCAGTGCCTGATCGAGGTCTCGGCCGCGAGGATTTCGATGCTAAACTCCCGCCTCCCGCCGCCCCGGTGCAGCCGGACGAAACAGGACGAGGCGCCTGCCATGCAGCTTGCGAAGTACGTGAAGTTCCGCGAGGAGAAGTTCGGAGGCGTGCTGTTCGAGACGCGGTCGGAGAAGGTGTTCACGCTCAATCCGACCGCCACCGCGGTGGTGCGCGAGATCCAGGCTGGAGGCGACGAGCGCGCGATCGTCGGCAGACTCAAGGACCGCTTCGACGACGGCAGCGGCGCGATCGAGCGCGATGTCGCCGCGCTGATCGCAGACCTGCGGCAGCGCGGCCTGATCGAGGGCTGAAGCGGTGGCGGAGCTCGCCACCGAACGCGGCGCCGCGGCTGTCGAATCGCCCGCCGCCGAATCCGAGGATCTCGCCGCGCCGCTGTACGTCGCCTGGCAGATCACCAACGAATGCAATCTCGCCTGCCTGCACTGCATCGAGGAGAGCGGTCCGGGCAAGGCCTTCGCCGATGAGCTGGGCGAGCGGGAAGTGTTCGCCGTGCTCGACGAGCTGCTCGCGCACGAGGTGCCGTACGTCTCGTTCTCCGGCGGCGAGCCGATGCTGCATCCGCAGTTCTACCGCATGGTGGAGCATCTGTGCACCGGCGGCGCGCAGCTCAAGATCGAGACCAACGGCCACTATCTGTCGCTTGAAAACTGCGAGCGACTGAAGCGGCTCGGGGTCAAGGCCGTGCAGGTAAGCCTCGATGGCGCGACCGCGGCCAGCTTCAACCGGATGCGCGTTCGCGGGCAGTTCGACACGACGGTCGAGGGCATCCGGAACCTGCGTTCGGCCGGCGTGCCCATCGAAGTCAACTTCTCGCCGGCCCGGTTCAACGTGAGCGAGATCGGCGCGGTCGTCGACCTCGCGCACGAGCTCGGCGCCTACAGCTTCTATACCGGGCGCACGATGTACACCGGCAACGCCGTGAAAGCATGGCGCCACCTCGAGGTTTCCGACGAGCAATATGAGGGATTCTTCGACGCGCTGCGTGCCAAGGCGGACGAGTACCGCGGACGCATGCGCGTCTATTTCCACGAGGCGGGACTGCTCGACGAACTGCGCTACCGACTGCAGCACCCGGCGGCGCTCCTGATCGTGCTGCCGAACGGGCTGGTCAAGCTCATCAATGCGCTGCCCTTCATCTGCGGCGACTTCCGCCGCCAGTCGCTCGCGGATATCTGGGCCAACTTCCGCCGCGCCTGGCACGATCCGCGGGTCGCGGCGTTCGTCGACGAGCTTGCCGGCGATCCGGGCCGAACGCGCGGGTTGCACGAGTGGATCTACCTGTGACGGCCGCCTCCGCGCAGCCCATGCCCTCGCCGTCGCCGTGGCAGCGGCTGCTGCGCGTGTGCAGCATGGTTCGCTACCGCTTCTTCCTCTACGCGGGGCTGCTGCCGTACCTCCTTGGCACGGCGTGGGCCTACGCGCGGCTCGGCGCCTTCGATGCCGCGCTGTTCTGGAGCGGCTTCGGCGGGGTGGTGCTGTCGGTAATCGGCGTCGAGGCGTTCAACGAATATTTCGATTCCCGCATGGGCACCGACCGCGTGTTCGATCCGGACGATCTGCCGCCGATGTCCGACGCAGTGCTCTGGCTCGGCATCGCCGCGTTCGCCGGCGCGCTCGCCGTCGGGCTCTACCTCACGTATCGCGGTGGCTGGCCGATCCTCGCCTTCGCCTTCCTCGGCGGCGCGGCCGCGATCTTCTACGTCGCGCCGCCGATCCGCTGGGCGTATCGAGGCCTGGGCGAGCTGGTCATCGCTTTGTCCTACGGTCCGTGGATGGTGCTGGGGACGGTGTACCTGCAGTCGCAGCGGCTGAGCTTGGCCGCGTTCCTCGCCTCGCTGGTTCCGGGCTGCCTCATCATGGCCCTCGCCGTCGTGAACGCGATCCCCGACTACCACCAGGATCGGCTGGTGGGCAAACGCAACCTGGTCGTGCGGCTGGGCCGACGGCGAGCCGTCGTGCTCTATCTGGCACTCGCGGCAAGCGGGCTCGCCGTGGTCCTCGTCGGCGCGGCCGCCGGTATCTTTCCGTGGACCTCCGCCGCCGCTCTGCTCGCGTTGCCGCTGCTCGCGGGCAGCGCCCGCGCGGCGCGCGACACCTACGAGACGCCGCGCGCCTTCGTTCCCGCCGTGCGCCGCATCGTCACCTGCTACCTGGTCGCGGTGCTGCTGTTCACGCTCGGCGTCCTCGTCTCGGGATTCGCTGCCGCATGAACCGGATCGACGCGCTCGCGGCGCCGCTGCTGGTGTCCTGGCAGCTCACGCGCGACTGTGACCTCGCCTGCCTGCACTGCTGCACGGACTCGGCACCCGGCAAGCGGCTGCCCGATGAGCTCGACGCCGCGGAGGCGCTGCGCCTCGCGGACGACATCATCGCCGAGCACGTGCCGTACGTGATGCTCTGCGGCGGCGAGCCGTTCACCGTGCCGCACTTCCTCGCCGTCGCGGAGCGCCTCGGCGGCGCCGGCGTCCAGCTCAAGATCGAGACCAACGGGCAGCGCTTCGACGCCGCGGCGGCGCGGCGCCTCGCCGCGCTGCCCGTCCGCTCGATCCAGGTCAGCCTCGACGGCGACACTCAGGAGGTCTACGCGCGCCAGCGTCCCGGCGGCTCGCTCGCCAAGGCTCACGCCGCCTGCCGCGCCGCCCGCGACGCGGGACTGCCGCTGGAGGTGACGTTCGCGCCGACGCGCCTCAATATCGACGAGGCCGAAAGGGTGATCGAGCGCGCCGTTGCGCTCGGCGCTTTCCGCTTCAATACCGGCGCGCTCATGCGCATGGGCACTGCGGCGAGGCTGTGGCAGCGGCTGGAACCCTCTCCGTTACAATACGGGACGTTCCGGGCGCTCCTCGATCGCATGGCACGCTCGCTCGCCGGCAGGCTCGAACTGTGCTACGAGCCGTTCACGGTCGCCGATGGCCTGCGCACCAGCCTCGCCGTGCCGCCGGCCACGCTGCTCGTGCTGCCAAACGGTTGGGTCAAGGTCGCCGCCGCGCTGCCGCAGATCTGCGCCGACCTGCGACGGGAGAGCCTAGCCGAAGCCTGGCAGGCCTACCGCGGCGCCTGGAGCGGTGATACAGTACCCGGGCTGGTACGCGGTGCGGTCGCGGATGCGTCGCGGCACGCGCAAGCCAACACCTGGCAATCGCTGGTAGTCGTGCCCTTTTGACCTTTTAGGAGGGGAGCATGAATGATGTGAACGTCACGATCGAAACGGCGAAGCCCGCCGAGGAGATCAAGACCGAAAAGGCCAAACCCGCGCAGAAGCCGGCGTGGGAGACGCCCAAGCTCGAGGATGTTTCCGAGCAGGTGATGGCCCAGCCCTATATCCGCTTCACCTGAAACATCCCCGTTATCCTTGAACGCGGGGCGCACGGTCGACGAGTACCGTGCGCCCCTTTTTCTTGCCTGGCAGCTGACCAACCGCTGCGCCGCCCGCTGTCTCGCCTGCTGCGAGGAATCCGGTCCCGACAAGGCGTGGCGTGACGAGCTCTCGCACGAGGAAGCCGTCGATCTCGCGCGGCGCATCGTCGAGTTCGGCATCGCCTACGTCGCCTTCGGCGGCGGCGAGCCGCTCGGCGTCGCGCACTGCTGGGAGATCTTCGACATCCTGGCGGCCGGCGGTGTCTCGCTCAAGCTGGAGACCGACGGCAGCTTGATCGACGAAGCCGCGGCCGATCGGCTCGCGGCTCTCGACTTCGACTGCGTGCAGATCTCGGTCGACGGCGCGACCGCCGCCACCCACGAGCGCCTGCGCCCCGGAGGCAGTTTCGCCTCCGCGCTCGCAGCGATCGAGCGATTGGTCCAGCGTGGGCACGCTCCCCAACTCGTGTTCACGCCCACGCGACTCAACATCGGCGAGATGCCCGCTGCCTTCGAGCTGGCGGAGAGGCTCGGCTGCGCGGCGTTCGTCACCGGGCCGCTGATGCGCATCGGCCGCGCGGCCGCCGACTGGCAGCGGCTGGCGGTGAGCGAAGAGCAGTGGGCGCGCGCCGTTGTCGCGCTGGAAGAGCGCGCCGCTTCGGGCCGCGTAGCGCTTTCGATCTATCCGTGGGACGTCGTGACCGAGATGGTCACGCGGCTCGAGCATCCTCAGGCCATGCTGCTCGTGGTGCCGAACGGCAAGGTGAAGCTCCTGAACGCGCTGCCCTTCGCCGCCGCCGACCTGCGCCGCACGTCGCTCGAGGCCGCGTGGGACGCGTATCGCCGGGCGTGGCGCGCGCCGGAAATCCGCCAGTTCGTCGAGCGCTGCCGCGGCGACCCGACGCTGCTCGCTCACGCCAACGAGACCTGGGTGGTCGCTCCGAAGCGCTAGCGTCGGGCGCGAGCCGCAGCCCAGGCTACGGACCGCTCGCCGCCTGTCGCAGAGCTCCGTACTGGTCCAGGGGGCGCTCCACGCGCGGCAGCGGTATGCGTACCTCCACGATCGTGCCGCGACCGGGCGCGCTGTCGATGGTGATCTGCCCATCGACCAGGTGAGCGCGCTCGCGCAGCCCCACGAGGCCGAACGAATTGTCCTTGCGCGCCTCGCTCAGGTCGAAGCCGCGGCCATCGTCGGCGACGCGCAGGCGGATCTCGCCGTCGACGCGCGCGAGCGTGATCTCGACGCGCGATGCCTGGGCGTGCCGCGCGACGTTGACCAGCGACTCCTGCATGATGCGGAACACCGCCGTGGCCTGCGGATCCTGAAGCTCAAGATCGGGCGGCGCGACGTCGATCTCGCAGGCGACCCCATGGCGCTCCTTGAAGTTCTCCACCAGCCACTGCGCGGCCGGGACGAGGCCGAGATCGTCGAGCATGAGCGGCCTCAAGTCGGCGGCGATCCGGCGCGTCGCCGCGACCATGCGATCGAGCATCGTCTCCATCGCCGCGAGCTTCGCCGCCGAGGGCGCGTCCGCCGCCAACCCGCGCTGCCCGAGCCAGGCGACGTCCATCCGCAGCGCGGTGAGCGACTGCGCGAGCTCGTCGTGCAGCTCGCGCGCGATGCGGCTCTTCTCCTGCTCGCGGGCGGTGGCGCTCACGGTCGCCATCTCGTAGAGGTCCTCCTTCGACCGTCGCAGCGCCTCCTCAGCGCGCAGCCGCTCGGTCACATCGCGGACGATAACGGTGTAGTACTTCCGGCCATTGAGCGCGAGCTGCGAGATCGAGGCGTCGATCGGAAACTCCGAACCATCGCTGCGCAGCCCCGTGACGATGCGCTGCGAGGCCATGCGCCGCGAGGCGATGGCGCCCTCGCCGAAGAGCTGAATGTGCGTGGCATGGGCCTTCCGGAAGCGCTCGGGAATGAAGCGCGAGAGCGATGCCCCGAGGGCCTCCGCGCGCACGCACCTGAAGAGCGCCTCGGCCGTGGTGTTGAACACGACGATGCGCTGACGATCGTCGACCGTGATGATCGCGTCCATCGCCGAATCGATGATGCCGGCGAGCCTGTGCCGCGCCTCGTCCGCGCTGCTCTCGGCACGCTCCCGCTCGGCGATCTCGGCCTGCAGCTCCACGTTCATCGTCTCGAGCTCCGCCGTGCGCTCTTCGACTTCGCTCTCGAGCGAAGCGGCGAGCCTGTTGAGCTCTTCGGTCTTCTGCTCCGCGCGCCGCCGTTCGTGTCGCTCACCGTCGAGGGCCCTGGCCACCCGCATGTAAAGCGCCCCGCTTTCGAACAGCAGCACGAGCAGCACGAACGTCGAGGCCAGCAGCCCGAAGAGGCGCCCGGCGTAGAACCCCAGGTCGAAGCGGCCGGCGTTGAGCACCGCCGACAGCGCGATGTCGAGCAGCCACGCGCACAGCACGACCATCATCCACAGGTCGAGGACCGAGCGGGGCCTCCGCCGCCAGAGCACCACCAGGGCGAGGAGATTCGCCGCCCACACGAAACCTACGACGTAGATCAAGATGTCGGTGTAGCGGTTGCCGCTCATGATCGCGGGCAACGCGTCGTGGCCGACTGTGGCGAGCAGCGTCGCGGCGCATGTGGCAGCGAACGCGCCGACCACACTGCCCGCGATGGCCGCGCGCGGCCGGCTTTGCGACTCCGGCGAAGGCGGCCTCCCGGACAGCGTGTAAGCGATGACGGCCAGAGGGAAGCCCGCGTGCCAGAACATGAAGAGCCACGCCGTCGTCTGGGGCCCTGCACCGAACAGGCCGGACGGCGCGAAAAGGCCGGGGAAGCTCAGCATGTGCGCGGCGCCCATGAACGCGGTGAACAGATACCCCGTCGCCAGCGCCAGCAGCGCCCGCCAGCGCAGAATGCCGTATTGGCCGAACAGCAACGCGGCCGTGATCAGATCGTTGATCACGACCGCCGACTGGTAGACCGGAATGAACGGCCAGATCTGCGGCAGCTGCAGCTTGGCGAACGGCACCAGCGCGGCGAAAACGGTGAGTGAGATCAGCGCGACAGCGAACGCCAGCCGCTGCTGCCGCGGGCTCGGCCGCAAAGTGGAAAGGAGGATCCCCGATTCGGTATCGGCGACGCCGTTCATGGACGGCCTCCGGCGCCATCGTCCGGAGGGTGTGCGCGGAGGGCGAAACGACCATTGTATCGCCCTCGCCTCGATCGGCGAAGGCAAGCGACAGCCTTCTGCTCGCTGTGCTCGGATTCGCTCCGGCCCGGGACCGTACGAAGCGCTACGGCGCGCCCGCGTTGGAGGGGTCAGCGCGCGGGTGGTGGGCGCGAGTTGGGGCGCGGGTTGGCAGCGGCGCCCACGGCCACGCGCACGCTCTCGCCCCGGCTCGCGTCGCGACAGCGCCCATCGAGCGCGGCCACCTGCCGCGCCAACGCCTCTGCATCCTTGGCGCGGCCGTCCTTCTGGGCAAGCGCCGCGGCCCCGCAGAGCGCGTCGACGTCGTTGCCGTCGAGCGCGAGCGCGCGGTCAAAGGCGACCCGTGCGTCGGCGAAGCGCCCGAGCTGGGTATTGAGCAATCCCATCTGAACGATGCTCGAGGCGTCCCGGTCGTTTCGCGCGACGGCTTGCTCGAACGCCGCGAGCGCGTCGACGGGCCTTTGCACGATCACGTTGAGCTGGCCCAGGCTCTGCCAGCCGGACGCGTCGTCCGGGGCGAGCTGTACGACACGGGTGGCTGCATCGAGCGCCTCGCGGTACTGGCGCAGCTTGCTGTAGCCCGTGGCCAGCTCCTTCCACGCCAGGGGATTCTCGGGCTCCTTGCGGGTCCATTCCACCGCATAGAGCACGACCATATTCCAGTTTCCGGCGCTCTTGAGCGCGGGTATGCGCTCGGCGAAATTGTCGGTCAGCGCAGCCCCGCTGGCCTGTTCGCCGGCGCTTGCGATCGCGGTCTCGGCGGTCGAACGCTTCGCCGCGGTTGCCGTCGCCGCCGGGTGCTTCGCCGCCGCGCGCTGCTGCGCCGAGCCGCTCTCGGAGCGCACGGTCACGAGCAGCGCGAGGGCGAACAGCGATGCGAGCGCACCGCCGATCCACACCACCTGCCTGCCGCGCGGACGACGGCTCCATCGAACCCTTGCGTCCGGCCTCGCTCGCGTCGCGCCAGCGGCCCCGTCATCCCCCGGACGCGCCAGCTCGTCGATGGCACGGGCGCGCCGCGCCGAGCGCTCCTGTCGCTTGTCGCGCTTGCTGACGCGTAGAGCCGTCGCCCGGGCGCGCAGATACCGCTGCGTCGCCAGCGTCCGATCACCGCCGCTCTGGTCGATGGCGCGCTTCCACAGCGGTTGATCCACGATCCCGGCTTCGAACTCCTTCGCGGCAGCCGTCAGAAACTTGTCGGAAGGCGGCGGCGACGCTTTCGCCGCGTCTTGCCGGACGACGGCCGGCGCTGGATCGACAGTCAACGCCGTCCCGGGCGCGACGGTGGCGACGGTGGCGTCGCTGGCGGCGCTGCCGCTGGACGGCGCAAACGTACCCGCGGCGTTCGGATCGCCGGGATCGCCCGTGCCGCCGACCGTTGGATTCTGATGTTCGCCGGAATGCTCGCCTGCGCCGTCGGCGGGTCGAGCACTGCGCGCCGATCCCCCCGGCGCCTCGACCAGCCGCAGCTCGGAGAGCTTGATCCCGGCTGCGTATTCCTTCATGGCCCAGTGCGCGCTGCAAGCTTCGTGCCGCATCCCCGCGTCGGCCACAGCGCGTGGTCTACAGGCGCCGCAACTTCTCCGAGCGCTCGATGAGCCGCGGCGCGTCCATGCGCTGCGCCCACGCGGCGAACGCGGGGGTCGGGCCGCGCCAGCGCAGAGCGCCCACGTCGCGGAAAAGCTTGGCGTCGCTGCGCAGCGTCGCGAGCCGCTTGAACAGCAGCGCCCGGTCGCGCTGGTCGCCCAGGATCGCGCGCGGAAAGCGCTCGATCGCGCCGTAACGATTGAGGTGCCGCGCCGCGGTGACGGGGCCGATTCCCCCGATGCCGGGATAGCCGTCGGCCGCGTCGCCGACCAAGGCGAGGTAATCGGGAATCAACGCCGGCTCGACGCCGAACTTCAGGCGAATGGCCTCGGCGTCGAGCATCCGGTTCGCACGCCGGTCCATCTGCACGACGCGCGTGCCGCGGACGCTCTGCGCGAGATCCTTGTCGACCGTCCAGATGCAGACCTTCTCCACCGTTGGGTCCTCGGCGGCAATCCGCGCCGCCGAGGCGAGCGCATCGTCGGCCTCCAGCTCGATCATCGGCCAGACGACCACACCCATGGCGGCAAGCGCCTGCTCGAGTGGCTTGAATTGAGCCTGCAGCGCCAGCTCGACGCCATCGCCGGTCTTGTAGCCCGGCCACAGTGCGTTGCGGAACGATTCGATGACGTGATCGGTCGCGACGCCGACGTGCGTGGCGCCCTTCTCGAGCATCTGCAGCACGGTCTGCAGCACGCCGACCACCGCTCCATACGGCCGGTCCTTTCCCTTGGTGAAGCGGCGCAGGCCGTAGAAATGGCGGAACAGCTCGTACGTGCCGTCCACCAGATGAACGATCATGCCCGCATTATGCCGCGCACCCGGGCAGGTTCAGCGGCATGAAGGCGAATGTCGTCACCCGGCTGACGCCCTGGCGCGGTAGTGCCAAGACGCCGTGCGCTCGGAGCCGGCGCGGATGGCCGAAGGATTTACACGGCCCCTGCAAACGTTGCCGCGCGTGATGCGGGCAAGCGATGCCGGATGCGCGCAAAGCCCAGAGCACCGATGGCCCCGATGCGCAACCGCGGCTCGGCATGGATACTGCTACGCCTCTATCGGTGTTCAGCATCGCGCCTTGCCGGAAAGAGCCCCGATCGTTTCGACGACGGATGCTCCTGCTGTTCGCGCTGATCGAGTGCGCCGCGCTCGCGGCAGCGCCGCCGGCGCGGGCCGAAGAAGTTCGCGTGCGTCACTCCGAAGGGCTCGTGCACGGCTTCCTCGCGGTGCGCACCCTCGACGGTAAGCGAATCGCGGACGGAGAGATCACGCAGATCGCCGATGGCGATCTGATCCGCAGCCACCTCACATTCCACTTCACCGACGGATCGCTCTACGAGGAGCAGGCGACGTTCACGCAGCACGGCACGTTCCGGCTGCGCAGCGATCATCTCGTGCAGAAGGGCCCGTCGTTCAAGCACCACCTCGAGAGCCTCGTCGACGCCGCGAGCGGCCGCGTCACGGTGCGCTACACCGACGACGACGGCAAGGAGAAGACCATCGACGAGAGCATGCGGCTCCCCGAAGACCTCGCCAACGGGCTGCTGTTCACGCTGCTCCGCCACATCGATCCGGGGAAGCCGCAGACTACCGTGCCGGAACTCGCCGTGACGCCCAAACCGCGGCTCGTCACGCTGACCATCACGCCGCGCGGCGAAGAGTCGTTCACGACCGGGAACGCGCGCCATGAGGCGACGCATTACGTGGTGAAGGTGAAGATCGGCGGGATCGCGGGATGGTTCGCGGGCCTCCTGGGCAAGCAACCCCCGGACATGCACGTCTGGATCCTGCGCGGCGAGGTGCCGGCGTTCATCAAATTCGAAGGCCCGGTCGTCGCCGACGGTCCGGTGTGGCGGGTCGAGCCCGCCGATTCCGCCCGGTTCGACTGACCGGTACTGCGGTGGCGGATCATGCCGCCGCGTCGCGCAGCATCGTGTCGGCCGCCTTCTCGCCGATCATGTAGACCGCGCTCACGATGAAGAGTCCCGGGATCCGCGGAAAGATGGAGGCGTCGACGATCCGCAGCCCGCGGCAGCCGTGAACCCGGAATCGCGAATCCACCACGCCGCCCTGCGCCGAATGGCCGATCGGGCAGCTCGACGAAGCGTGGTGGCCCCAGGCGTTGGCGCGAACGAACTCGGCGAGCTCTGAATCGCTGAGCTCCGCGACCCGCGGCGGCACCTCGTCTTCGACGCAGCCATCGCGGATCAGCTTGGCCATGATTTCGCGCACGAACTTGACGCCCGCCATGACCGACACAAGGTCTTCCTCCCAGCCCGCCGATCCTTCCTGGAAGTAATGGAAGTTGCGAACGCGCGCCGCGGTTCCCCGCTCGACCCGCTGGGTGCCTTGAACGCCCGGTAGAGTCCTCTGCCTTTGCGATACTCGACCCCGACGGCGAGCGTGCCATCGAATAGGACACGCGTGGCGTGCGCATCGAGCTCGATCGCGAGCGGGTGGTCCCACGCAACGTCGAGCAACCGCTCGCGCGTCCCCCTCCGGGCACCGCAGGTCGTAAGTGGCGTATAGAACAGGCCCTCGTCTGCGTTCGCGATCCGCCGCCAGTCGTTGGGATCGCCGTGGTCCTGCACCAGATCATCGAGCGTGGCCAGGATCCCTCCGGTTCGCCGCGAGGCCTGGGCTACGGCGTCGGCTACGACTTCGAGCAGCGGCAGGTCTTCGAGGATCTCGACGGGCACCGATTTCTCCGTTCGCAGCCAGCCGCTCCAGCCGTGGCGGGTCGGGCTGGACTCGCCAAGCAGCCGTTGCCCACGCCGGTGATCGCAGCGTTCGAGTTTCTCGAACCACTTCCGCATCCGCCCCGAAGACCAGGAGTCGTCCTCGGTCTCGCGCGCGATCCGATCCCAGTCCTCGTTGTCCGGGCAGATCAGGATCTGCGCGTTGTGCGCCGTGCAGCCTCCCAGCGCGCCGGCGCGCGGATAGAGCACGCCTTTGATGTGGCCCTCCTCGAGACGGCACTTCGGATCGCGCCGCTGCTGCTCGTCGCTCGCATAATGGCGGACGAAGTAATCCCATGCGATGGCCCGGTTCTCCGTCGCGCAGGCGTGGAAGGCGGGCACGTCGTAGTCTTCCGGCAGGCAGTTACCTTCGTGCAGAGCGTTGCCGCCCTGCAAGGCCCGGGGGTCGCCGCCGGCTTCGAGCACGAGCACGCTGTGGCCCGCCTCGGCAAGCCGCGCCGCGACCGTGCCGCCGCCGGCGCCGGAGCCCACGACGATGTAGTCGTAAGTTTCGTCAGGCATGGGGTCCTCCTGCGATCCCCGATTCGACGAACAGCCGCGCGTCCCGGACGTCAGCGCAGCGCGTGTCGGCAAAGCCTTCACAGATCGGCGCCAGGAGCTCCGCCACCGCGGCACGCCGGCGAGGCTCGTCGAGAATACGGCAGAGACCGAGCGCACTTCGGAGCTCGAAGAGCTTCGCCTTCCCGCGTCGCGATACCTCGATCGCCTCGCGCAAGCATTGCTCGGCGGGCGTACGTTGCCCCGCGGCCGCCAGCGCCTCGCCTTTGAGACGTAGCAGCTCGCCGGCGTAGAAGCGCTCGCCCGACGCCTCGCTGACGGCGAGAGCGCGAGCCAGCTCGTCGAGCGCCTCGCCGCTGCGCTGCGCCGCGATCAAGCCTTTGGCAACGAGCGCACGCGCGAACGGCTCGTAGGTCGTGGCCTCCATCGCGAGGTGGGCCGCGAGTCCCTGGCGTAGCTCGGCCAGCCCGTCCTCGATGTGTCCCTCTGCGATCAGCGAAGCGCCGCGGATCGTCTGGGAAATCCCGATCCAGGTGGCGAAGCCCTGCTCGCGCGCCGATTCCAGCGATTCGGTGGCGCGCTGCAATGCCGCGGCGGCATCGCCGCGGATGTGATGAACCGCGGCGAGATAGCACAGGGAGAAATTGACGGTATGCAGCCCGCCCAGGCTCCGGGAATGCGCGAGGCTCGCTTCGGCGGCCCGCAAGCCGTCCTCGAGCCGGCCCATGATCGTGAGCGCGAGACCGAGGTAGCAGAGGCCGGTGGATTTCTGGTCCTGAACGTAGAGCACCTGCCTGGGCCGGCGCGCGGGCTGATCCTGATCGTAGAGCGAGATCGCTTCCTCGAGATGCTCGCAAGCCGCGGCGAGCTCTCCGGTCAGGAACAAGGTGCCGCCCAGGAGAAGATGTCCCATGACGAACGGCGGCTTGGACGACTGAGCGGCGGCGCGGGCGAGGCATTCCTCGGCGAGCGTCCGGCAACGGGCGAATCCCGCGCGGGTGATCTCGTACGAGCCGAGCCCGGAGAGCACCGCAAAGATCTCGGGCGCGTCGCCGAGCTCACGGCACAGATCGAGCGCGGTGGTGTACGCCCGCCCGCATTCCGTCGAAGAAAAACCGCGGTACTCCGCGTAGATGCCGCCGAGCGTGCGCTGCACGTCGAGCTCGAGGCGCAACCGCTCCTTCGAGCGCGCCTGCCCGCGCAGCAGCGCCAGGGCGCTTTCGAGCTGCGCGATCGCTTCCGCGAACCCGGAGCGTCGCGCCGAGAGCTTGGCCGCCCGGACGAGGTAGTCGACCGCATCACCGACTTCGTTGGCCGACTGCAGGTGATAGGCCACCACTTCCGGCTGCCGCTCCGCGGTCTCCGGAAAATGATCGATGAGCGTGCGCGCGATGCGCGCATGGAGCGCGGCCTGCCGTTTCCTGAGCAGGCTCGCGTACGCGGCGTCGCGCACGAGCGCATGCTTGAACGCGTAGCTCAGCGCGGCCGTCGGGCGACGGGTGCTCAGCAGGCCCGCATCGACCAGCCGGCGCAGCTCGTCCCGAAGCTCGGCTTCGGGCAGGTCCGAGACCCGGGCGAGAAGCTCGTAGGAGAATTCCCGACCGATCACGGCGCCGATCTCGGCGACCCGCTTCGCCGAACCGAGGCGATCGAGGCGCGCCATGAGCGAGTCGCTCAGGGTCGCTGGAATCGCGAGGGCTACGTCGATGCCACCCGGCCTGCCATCCGTTTCGCTCAGCGCCGCGCTCTCGAGGACCTCGCGCGTGAGGTCCTCGATGAACAGCGGCATCCCGTCGGTCCGGTCCGCGATCTGTTCGACGGCCGATCGAGGAATGCTGCGATCGCCGCAAACCAGCCCGATCATCGCCAATGTGTCGCGCCGGCCCAGCGGGCTCAGAACAAGATGGTGCAGATACGGCCTTTCGGGCCAGTGCGGTTCGAACTCGAGGCGGGCGGTGAGGACCGCGAGGATCGGCAGATCCCGCAATCGCTCGATGAGCACGCCGATCAGCTCGTCGGACGACGGATCGATCCAATGCAGGTCCTCCACGATGATCAGCGCGGGCGCACGCGCGGCGAAGGCCTCGAGCAAGCGCATCAGCACCTGGAAGAGCCGCAGCTTGCGCCGCTGCGGCGACATGCCGAGCGCAGGGTCGTTGCCCTGGTGGCGAACGGACAGCAGATCCGCCAGCAGCGGCACGGTCTGTCCGGCTTCGGTCGCCTCCGTGGGAACCAGCGCTTCCAGCTTGCGCATTTTCGCGTCGTCGTCGTCGCCTTGCGCGAAGCGGGCCGCGCGCACGAGCTGACGAATGACCGGCGCCATCGGGCTCGCCTGCAGATTCGGCGAGCAGTGATACCAAAGCCGCAGCGCTGCCGGATCGACGATGCGCCGGGCGAGAACGTCAGCGAGCCGTGACTTTCCGACGCCAGCCTCGGAGGCCATCAGGATCGCCTGGCCGCGCCCCGTGCGGGCCCCATTCCAAGCCTCGCGGAGGGTGTCGAGCTCCTGCTGGCGGTCGACCAGCGGCGTCAGCGCCGGCGCGCGAAGCGCGCGGAAACGGCTGTCCAGCCTGCGCTCGCCGATGACCCGCCACGCCGGCATCGGCTTGTCGAAGCCCTTGAGATCGTGCCGCCCCAGATCGCTGTACTCGAACAGGCCGCGGGCCAGGCGGCGCGTCTCCTCGGATACCAGGACCGCCCCCGGCTCGGCGAGGGCCTCCAGTCGAGCGGCCAGGTTCAATGCGCTGCCGATCGCCGCCAGCTCCTCGCCGCCCTGGAAGAGATCGCCGACGACGACCAGCCCGGTCGCGATGCCGATGTGCACGCGCACATCCTCGCTGCCCGCGACGGGCCAGCGCGTCTCGGCGATGCCGAGAGCCGCCCGGATCGCCCGCTCGGCGTCGTTCTCGTGCGCGCGCGGATAGCCAAAGTAGGCCAGGATTCCGTCGCCCACGTAGCGCGCCACGATGCCGCCGCAATCGGCGATCACTTCGGCGCAGCGCTGACGATAGCTCTGGATCACTTCCGCCAGCTCTTCCGGATCGAGCTTCAACGACAGCGCGGTCGACGCGACCATATCGCAGAGCATCACCGTGAGATGGCGCCGCTCGGCGGGATGCGTACCGGTCATGGGAGCGAGAGGTCCGCAGATTGGGAGGCGAGTGCGCATCGTCGTGCGCTTCGCCATCGCGCGACCGCGTTGCGGCTAGGCATCGGACACCTTCCGGAGCCGCACCTCGAAGTGATCGTACAGATACGGAATCCGCCCGGGCTCGATCGCCGGACCCGAGAGCTCGAAGCGAGCCCGGCGCAGCAACGACGCGAGCGTCGCCTTCAGAACGAACGTAATCAGCGATCGACCCGCGCAGCTCTGCCGGTGGGCGCTGAAGACGTAGAGGTTCGGGGCGCCGTCGCGCGCGGCGTCCGGAGAAAAGCCGTTCGCGCGCGCACCGAAGACGCCGGGGTCGCGATGATAGAAGCCGGTGTGGATCAGGATCTGCGCTTCGGCTTCCAGCGGAATCTCGCCGCGCAGGGAGAAGGACGTGACCGCCCGGCGCAGAAGAATGGGAACCGGCGTCCACAGCCGCAGCTGCTCCGCGATGCAGGCCTCGAGATAGGCCAGAGAGTCGATCGCCTGCGCGGTCAATGCGCCGGCGCGGAAGATCTCCTCGCGCACCCGAGCCTGGACGTCGGAATGCGCGGCGATCAGCGCCAGCGTGCGCGCGACGTGAAGCTCCACGGCGTCCTTGAGCACGAAGAACCAGAAGCCGATCTGGGTCGGGACAGACGTCACCTTCGACGCGTCCGCAGCTTCGCGCGCCGTCGCGCTGTCGTTCATCAGGCACGCCGTAGCCATCGATTCCTTGCGCGTGAGATAGCGCTCGATCGCCTCGTAGAAGCCGGCGAACGAGGCGCGATCCCTCAGCGTGAGATTGCTCAGTCGCACCATGCGTTCAAGCTGAGCGGCCAGTTCCGGCCTGACGTGGTGCATTCCGAGAATCACCTGATGCGATATGCGCTGCCCGAGTGTCTGGAAATCGGGCCACCGAAGCTCATCGCGCCCTTCGCCGGTCAACCGCTCCGCTTCCGCGGCGGCGATCTCGAGGAAGGCGTCGTGGTGGCGATGGAGCTTCCCGGTATCGAGCGCGGCTTCGTTGAACCGCCGGCGATCGCGCCATTCGTCTCCGCTAGAGATCACCAGGGCTTCCGGTACGAACCGGGAGAGAGCGCGTTTCTTGAGGAACGGATCGGCCGCGTTCGCGTCGGAAGAAAGGACCGCCTCGATGGTCTCGGGCGCGAAAACCAGCAGCGTCCTGCGCAACGGGAACCATACCCACAGGTGCTCGCAGCGGTACTTCTCCCGGAGCTTGCGAAAGAAGAGAACGGTCGACCGTCCCGCTCCATGCCTGCATCGCCACGAAAGAAAGCCGCGGTTCGGAGCGACCAGTCCCTGGAAGAATCCCGGGAGGCTCACGAACCACTGCAGGCGCAGCAAATCCCACAGCGAGACCTTACGGACCTCGATCCCCACCGCCCTCCCCATGCGTGTCGGCTACGTCGGCGCAAGCGTATGCCGCTGCGGCGCCGCTTGGCCGCCCGTGCTCGCGGCGCGCGCCCGATAACGCTTCAGGATTCTAGCCCGAGAAAGGCGCGCAAACGATCGATCTCGGCGCCGAGCTCGCCCTTGAAGGCGCGCTCCGTCGGCCGCGAGGCGACGTAGCCCGTCTCGGCCCGAACCCGGCGGTCGTTTACTGAGACGTTGGCCCAGCCCACGACGCGGTCGCGCCACACCATCGGCAGCGCGTAGTAGCCGAGCTTTCTCTTCGCCGCCGGAGTGTACGCTTCGAAACGGTAGCGCCAGCCCCAAAGCCGCTCCAGCCGGGCGCGGTCCCACACGACCGGGTCGAAGGGCGCCAGAAAGCGCACCGCGCTAGGCGGCTCGGCGCGCACCGGATCTTCGCCTGCGGGCCAGTACCAATCGTCTCCTTCGATACGCGCGCAGGCAAGCCGCCGCTTGCCACGCTCCACCGCTTGCCTGAGCTCGCCGCGCCATTGCGGAACAGCATAGCGCAGCCGGCGCAGAAGCTCGTGCAGCGACTTCGCCGGCAGCGGCGCGTAGATGCCGACCGCCACGTCGACCAGCGTGTCGATCCGGCGCAGTCGCTCGGCGCCGCCCTCCGGCTCGGCGACGCGCTCGCGGACCGCGTAGAGGCGCACGCCCCGCTCGCGCCGCGCCACGCGCAGGAGCCCACGGTAGTGCATGGCGTCGAGCAGCTGCGTGGTGGCGTTGGACGAGCCACCCCAGTAATTGATCACCCGTCCGTGCGAAAAGCGCTCATCCACCTCGCGCGGGTGCACGACGCCGCGCTCACGCACGAAATCGAGCAGGGCTTGCGCGCGCCTGCGCCGCGCGACGCTCCAGGGACGTCCGGTTCCGATCGGCATGCCCAATCGCTCGCGCGGATGCATCAGCGCCTGGATCGGTCGCGGCAGGAACCCGTAGACGACGAAGTAGTCCTCCTCGACGCCGAGCTCAGCGTAGGCGCGGTCGAGGTCCCCGGCGCGATAGCCGCCGACGCGGTGGCGCAGTGTGAGGTCCTGAGCGCGCGCCGGCGCGCGGATCGGATCGGCCTGGACGAAGCCCAGCCGGTCCATGGCCTGCGCAAGCGTGGTCGGCTCGAAGAGGCTGCGCGCGACAGCGTAGCGGCGCAGAGCAGCGAGCGTGATCGGCATACCGGGTCCGTGGCGGAGAGGGCGGGATTCGAACCCGCGTTAGGCTCATCACCTAAACACGCTTTCCAGGCGTGCGACTTAAACCGCTCATCCACCTCTCCGTGGACGTCGATTTTACGCGAAGCCCGGCGCGGCTACGACGTCGCGATCC
>DATJBM010000045.1:0-39192 GCA_035515295.1 Casimicrobiaceae bacterium
TCCCTCGAGATTGCCTTTTGCGCCGGGCTGAAACGGTCGCGCCGCAGCGTAACTGCGGCGCGCGACCGTTCTCACCGCATGGAGTTATCTGGCCGTATAGGTTACTTGCAGACCGACGATGTTCACGCCGTTCTTGTACGAGCCGCTGATCAAACCGTTGGCGGCAGTGCTGCCAGCATTGTTGTTGATGCCTGGATCGTGCATGTACTCGTAGGCATACCCGAGATCAATCGCCCAGTTGGGTGAGAATCGGTACTGCACGCCCGCCGCAAACCAGGTGCGACTGTTGTCGGGCAGCCGCGGTTCGCGGAATTCGTTGCGCACGGGGGTCTGATCGTAGGCGATACCACCGCGGAAGGTCCACTGGTCGCTGTAGCGATAGTTCGCTCCGCCGGAGATGCGCCAAGTGTTGCGATAGTGCAGCGGCAAGGTCTCCAGTTCGACGCCCGTGCTGCGCACGATATTCAGCTCCTGGACGGAGCTCCAGCCGATCCACTGGAGGTCGGCCATCAGGTCCCAGCGGTTGTTGAACTGATGGAAGACCGATACGTTGGCGATGTCCGGCATCTTGAGCGAAACGCTGACGTCCTGGCTGCAACCCGCTTCGGTCACGGCATTGCCGCCCTGGACGCCGGTGCAGATCGATCCGTTGACCCCGCCGACGAGCAAGGCGCCGGCCGGCGCGAGCGCCGGCGGCAGCGGGCCGAGGGAGGAGGCGGTTGGATTGGTGAAGTTGACCGAACCGGTTATGTCGTACTTGATCCTTGACCGGTAGGCGGCGCCGATGCGCGTCTGGTCGTTCGCCTGCCAGAGAATTCCGACGTTCCAGCCCCAGCCGCTGTCGTTGCCGGAGACGTCGGCGTTGGACTCCAGGCCGCCGGCCGAGCCGATCAAAGCCGATGCCGCGGAGGCGGGGACCTGTCCGGCGGCAACCAGACTGCCCACACCTTGCGCGAAGAGGCCGGCATAGTTCAGCTTCTGCGTGAGCGTCGCCTTTACGCGCTGCCAGCTGACGCCGCCGCCCACGGTCAGATGCGGCGTGGGCTCCCATGACAACACGGGGTTGATGTTGACCGTTTCGAGCTTCGACTTGACGGCCTGGAAGCGCCCGAGCCAGTCGCTGTCGTACTCGGTCTCGAGCCCGAACGGCACATTGACCCCGATCCCGAAGGACCACTTGTCCGTGAACGGGACGCCGAGGTAAGCGTTCGGCAGGATGGTGCAGCTTCCCGCATCGCCGCCGGTGCCGCCGAGCGGCTGAAACATCGCCGGTTGCGAGCCGTTGTCGTGGAACTTGATCGACGGGCAGACGAGATTGCCCGAGACGACGGCCTGAGTCGAATGCAGGCGCACGAGCCCCGCGGGGTTGTAGAAGATGGTGCTGACATCCTCGGCCGCTGCCGCTCCGCCCGAGTAGGCGTGGCCCAGCCCGCTCGCGTTCTGAGTCTGCAGCCCGAATGCGGCTCCGAACGCCTGACCCGTGGCCAGGCACAACCACGCGGCGCCGACCGCAGCCGCGACCCGCGTACGACGAAACGCGCTCGCTCTCATGTTCCTCCGCTCCTTGGTTGTTGGTGTCGTCCGGCCGACGCGGCGCTGCCGAAGATGCGCGGGCAACTATACACTCCCGCGACCCGGCGTGCCTATTCGGCAGGCAGAGGCACGGGCCGGCGGGCCGGCCCCACCGCAACATACGTCAGGCTGGCCTCGGTCACCTTGACGCAGATCATCTTTCCGGGATTGCGCTGCGCGTAGACCTGCACGTCGACGGTGATCGAGGTCCGGCCCACGCGGGTGATCGTCGAGTAGAAGCTCACCACGTCGCCGACGAATACCGGCTGCTTGAACACGAAGGCGTTGACCGCAACGGTCGCCACCCGTCCTCGGGCGCGGCGCGCCGCAACGATGCCGCCGGCGATGTCCACCTGCGACATCACCCAGCCGCCGAAGATGTCGCCGTGCTGGTTGGCGTCGGCGGGCATGGGAACCACCCGCAACGCTGGCTCCTGGTCGGGAAGAAGCACGTCGTCGTCGCTGTTGGTAGCCATACCAGGTTGCCGTCGGAAATCGGTAAAGCGGCCGGGAACCGTGGTGCGGTCGCCTCACGCCGCCTTCCGGCGCGCTTCATCGCGAAGCTCCCGGCGCAGGATCTTGCCCACGTTCGACTTCGGCAGCTCGGTGCGGAATTCGACCTCGCGCGGACACTTGTAGCCGGTCAGGTGCGACCGGCAGTGCGCGAGCAACGCGTCCGCGGTGAGCCCCGGATCCTTGGGGACGACGAAGAGCTTCACCGCCTCGCCCGACTTCGCGTCGGGCACGCCCACCGCGGCGCACTCGAGGACTCCGCCGTGCATGACGACCACCGACTCGATCTCGTTCGGGTACACGTTGAATCCGGACACCAGGATCATGTCCTTCTTGCGGTCGACGATGTACACGAACCCGCGTTCGTCGACCGTGGCGATGTCGCCCGTGGCGAGCCAGCCCTCCGCGTCGAGGACCTTGGCCGTCTCCGCGGGCTGATGCCAGTAGCCCGCCATGACCTGCGGTCCCTTGATGCAGAGCTCGCCCGGCGATCCGAGCGGAACTTCGCGCCCGCTGTCGTCGCGGATCGCGATGTCGGTAGACGGAACGGGCAGCCCGATGGCGCCGTTGTACTCGGGAAGGTCCAGCGGGTTCATGGTCGCCGCGGGGGACGTCTCGGTCAGACCGTAAGCCTCGATCAGCGGCGTCCCGGTCACCTGCTTCCAGCGCTCGGCCACGGCTTTCTGCACCGCCATCCCGCCGCCGAGCGCCATTTTGAGGCTCGAGAAGTCGAGCCTCCTGAAATCCGGGTTGTTCAGCAGTGCGTTGAACAGCGTATTGACTCCGGTGAGCGCCGTGAAGCGATGCCTGCGCATCTCCTTGACGAACCCCGGGATGTCGCGCGGATTCGTGATGAGCACGTTTTCCGCGCCAAGCGTCATGAACACGAGGCAGTTAGCCGTGAGCGAGAAGATGTGATACAGCGGCAGCGGGGTCAATATCACGTGCCGTTCGCCGCCCAGGAACGGCTTCACCCATGCCCCGGCCTGCAGCAGGTTGGCCACGATGTTCCGGTGCAGCAGCATCGCGCCCTTGGCCACGCCGGTGGTGCCGCCCGTGTACTGCAGGAAGGCGAGGTCGTCGTGGGTGATCGAAACGTGCTGGAGCGCGCGCCGCCGGCCCTCGTCGAGCGCTGCGGCGAGCCGCATCGATCCCGGCAGGCTCCAGGCGGGGATCATCTTCTTCACCCGGCGCAGAACGAAGTCAACCAGCCGGCCCTTCAGGCCGAGCATCTCGCCGATGCTGGTGGCGATGACCTGGCGCACGGCGGTGCGCGCCACGATCTCCTGGACCGTATGCGCGAAATTTTCCACCACGACGATCACTTCCGCGCCGCTGTCGGTGAGCTGGTGCTCGAGCTCCCGAGGCGTGTATAGCGGATTGGTGTTGACTACCGTGCAGCCGGCGCGCAGCACGCCGAAGAGGCAGACCGGGTATTGCAGGATGTTCGGCATCATCAGCGCCACGCGCGCGCCCTTCTCGAGCCCGCGTCCCTGCAGGAAGGCGCCGAAAGCGGCCGACTTCGCGTCCAGCTCCGTGAAGCTGATCGAGCGCCCCATGCAGGTATAGGCAGGGCGGCTGCCGAACTGGCCCACGGCGCGATCGAACACTTCGCGTATCGAGGCGTAGGCGTCGACGTCGATCTCGGCAGGTACGCCTTTCGGGTACGACTTCAGCCAGATCTTGTCCACCATCCTCCTCCCCGCCCGACTCGCCCCGGTGGTTCGGGCGCTATGCTAGCAGACGGGATCAGACGCCGGAACTCGCGGCGTAGTGCAGCGGCCCGCCGCGAAACGGGGCGAAGCCTGTGCCGAAGATCGCCCCGGCGTCGACCAGATCGGCGTCGGACACGATACCTTCCGCGAGCGCAGCCTTCGCCTCGGTGACGAAGGGACCGATCAGGCGCTCGCCCAGGCCCGCGGGGGCGGGTGCAGCCTTCCCCTTCTCTGCCCGGCCGGAGGACCAGTCGTAGAAGCCGCGCTTCGTCTTGCGGCCAAGCTGCCCTGCGGCAACCAGCTCGGCGAGCTTCTTCGGCGGTGTCGCATTCGGATCGAGCATCTTTCCGACCTCGAGGCAGATGTCGAGGCCGACCGTATCGGCCAGTTCGATCGGCCCCATGGGCATCCCGAACGCAACCGCCGCCCGGTCGATCGTCTCCGGCGGCACGCCCTCGTCGACACAGCGCATGGCCTCGTTCAGGTACGGCGCGAGAATGCGGTTCACCAGGAAGCCCGGTGCGCTCTTCACCGGCAGCGGCAGCTTGTCGATCTGCCGGACCAGCGCCGCTGCGCGCGGCACGAGCTCGGCTCGCGTGGCGGCGCCGACGACAATCTCCACGAGCATCATGCGCGCCACCGGATTGAAGAAGTGCAGGCCGATGAGGCGGGTCGGATCGGAGAGCGCGGTCGCAATCTGCTCCAGCGGGATGCTCGAGGTATTGGTCGCCAGCAGCGCCTCGGGTCGAGCCTTCGCTTCGAGCGTCCTGAAGAGGTTTCGCTTCGCCTCGAGGTTCTCGAAGATCGCCTCGATCACCACGTCGGCGCGCGCGACGCCGTCACCGGCGACGTCCGGCACGAGCCGATCGAGCGCGTCACGGACGCGGCGCGGATCCTTCAGCCGCTCGGCGAAGAGCTTGGCTGCACGCTGCATCGCGGGCTTGAGCCGCTGGGCATTCTGGTCCTGCAGCGTCACGGTCAAGCCCCGCAGCGCGCACCAGGCGCCGATGTCTCCGCCCATCGTCCCGGCGCCGACGACGTGCACGTGCTTGGCGGGGAAAGCGCCCTCCCGTCCGAAGGACTTGAGCCGCTCCTGGAGCCGGAACACGCGAATGAGGTTCATCGCCGTCGGGGTCTGGATGAGCCGGGCGATGGAAGCGGGGTCGGAGGCCGGCACGGCGAGCGCGTCCCCGTCGTGCTTCACCCAGATGTCCAGAATCGCGTAAGGCGCCGGATAATGCTCCCGCCGCGCGCGGCGCTCGACCTGTTTGCGCGCCTGCGCGGCGAGGAGGGGCCGCACCCAGCGATTGAGCGTGAGCGACAGCGGGAACGGCGCTCGGCGCGGCGGTGGCGAGGCGAGGATGACGCCTCTCGCGGTATTGATCATGATGCGGGGCGGCACGCTCTCATCGGCCAGCCCGAGCTTCTTGGCGCGTCGGGCGTCGATCGTGCGGCCGGTGAGGAGCAGGTCGAGGGCCGCCGGCGCGCCGATGAGCTTCGGCAGGCGCCGCATGCCGCCCCAGGCGGGCACGATGCCGAGCATCACCTCAGGCAGGCCGAGGCGCGTCGACGGCTCGTCGACCGCGACGCGATAGCGGCAGGCGAGCGCGAGCTCGAGCCCGCCGCCGAGGCAGAAGCCGCGAATCAGCGCGAGCGTCGGATACGGCGCGGCGGCCAGCGCGTTGAACACGTCCCAGCCGCGGCGCACGATCGCGAGCGCGTCTTCGACCGTCTTGACGCGCTCGAACTCCTCGATGTCGGCACCGGCTATGAAGCCGCTGTCTTTGCCGGAGCGGATCACCAGTCCTTTCGGCGGCGAGGCCGCGAGCTCGCCCAGAATGCCGCGGAGCGCCTCGAGCGCTGCGGCCGACAACGTGTTGGTCGACGCTCCGGCCTTGTCGAAGACGAGCCAGGCGACGCCATCGGCGTCGCGGTCGAGCGCCCAGTCGGTGGTCGCGGCGGCGGACTTCGCGACGTCGTTCATGCCGCCTCGAGGAGCATGGCGCCGCCGAGGCCGCCGCCGATGCAGATCGCCGCGAGCGCGCGCCGTCCTCCCGTGCGCTTGAGCACGTTGAGCGCGTGGAGCACGATCCGGGCTCCGGACGCGCCGACCGGATGCCCGAGCGCGATGGCGCCGCCGTCGACGTTGAGCCGCGACGGGTCGACGGGTCCGAGGGCGCCGTCGAGGCCCAGCTCGTCACGGCAGTAGCTTTCGTCGCTCCAGGCCCGCAGGCACGCGATCACCTGCGCGGCAAAGGCTTCGTTGATCTCCACGGTGTCGAGGTCGCGGAGCGCGAGCCCGTGGCGCTTGAGCAGCGGTGTCGCCGCGTGGACGGGCCCCAGGCCCATCTGCGCGGGATCGAGCCCCGCCCATTCGCTGTCGACGATCCGGCCGAGCACCGGCAGCCCGTATCTCCCCACCGCCGCTTCCGAGGCGAGCACCAGCCACGCCGCGCCGTCGGTGATCTGCGAGCTGTTGCCGGCCGTCACGTTGCCGTACTTGCGGTCGAAGAACGGCTTGAGCTTGGCGAGGTTCTCGGGCGTCGAATCCTCCCTCACGCCGTCGTCGGCCTCGTAGAGATTGCCGTCGCGATCGAACAGCGGCGCGATTTCGCCCGCGAACTGGCCGGATCGCTGCGCCTCCAGCACGCGAGCGTGGCTGCGCGCAGCGAACGCGTCCATCTCGGCGCGCGTGATCCCGAAGCGGAACGCGAGGTTCTCCGCGGTCTGGCCCATGAGCAGGCCCACCATGGGATCGGTCAGCCCCTTCATGATGCCGATCACGGGAGTCAGCGCCGCGGCGGGATTGAGCTTGAGCAGCGCCGAGGCCTTTTCGCCGAGCCCCTTCGCGGCCGAGAAGCGCGCGAACCACAGCACCATCTTCTCGGAATAGAGCAGCGGCGCGCGGGAGAGCGCATCGGCGCCGCCGGCGAGCACGAGGTCGGAGCGCCCGAGGCGGATGTTGGCGATGGCGGAGTCGAGCGCCTGCATGCCCGAGGCACAGTTGCGCATGACGGTCCAGCCAGGCACCTTCTGCCCGCAGCCCATGCGCAGCGCCACGATCCGGCCGATATTCACCTCGTCCGGAGACGGACTCGCGCAGCCGAGGATGACCTCGTCGAGATCGGTCGGCGCGAAGTGCTGGCGCAGCAGCAAGGCCCGGCCCGCCTGAACGGCCAGATCCGAAGCGGCGAAGGCGCCTGGGCGGTTGCGAGCCTTCAGAAACGGCGTCCGTGCGCCGTCGACGACGAAGATCGGTTCAGCCATGACGTTCTCGATTCGATTCCCGCGGGCCCCGTGCGCACGAAGCGCGCGTTGCCCGCGCTTCTAGACAGCGACCTTGCGCACCGCGCTGGCAGCCTGACCCGGCGTGCCGGCGGGACGCGTCTCCGAGACGCCGAGATCGGCCGCGAAATCGTCCACGCGGATCACCCCATCGACCAGCCGCGCGGCCCGGCGCACGAGGCTCAGCTCGTCGCCGGTGATGATGCCCGCCGCCAGCGCCGCGGCGGCCGCTTCCTCGGTGCCCTTGACCGCCAAGCGCCCGACCTTCTGCGCCTCGCGGATCCGGGCCTCGATCGGTTCCGCCGCGAGCGCCGCCTCGAGCGCCGCTTCCAGCGCGCGCACCGGGTCGCCGTCCGCCTTCGGCAAGTACATGCCCGCGGTGAGGCGGTCGCGGGTGGCCGATGGCTCGATCAGCAGCCTCGCGACCTCGTGCCCGAGCCGGTCGGACGGCACGACGTAGGGCCGGCCGAGCGGGAAGACCGTGCGGCGCATCAACGCCGCGATGAACCGATTCGGAAAATTGGAGATGACGCCTTCGAGCGCGGTCTGCGTCTTGAACATCGCGTCCCAGATCGCCCAGTGCAGGAGCGGCGCGTCGGTAGCCGGTCGGCCTTCGTCCTCGAAGCGCTTGAGCGTCGCGGAGCAGATGAAAAGGTACGACAGCACGTCGCCGAGCCGCGCCGAAAGCTTCTCCTTGCGCTTGAGCGAGCCGCCGAGCACGCCCATCGACACGTCGGCGAGCAAGGCGAGCGCCGCCGAGAAGCGCGTGAGCTGCTGGTAATAGCGGCGAGTCTCGGGCGCGACCTCGGGCGCGCGCACCGGATGCGAGCCGAGCAAGCCAAGAACCAGCGTGCGGGCGAAGCTCGAGAGCGCGAAGCGTACGTGCCCGAACAGCGCCCGATCGAACGCGACGGAGGCGGCGCGCGCGTCCGGGTCGTGCGCCGCCGCCATTTCCTTGAGCACATAGGGATGGCAGCGGATCGCGCCCTGGCCGAAGATGATGAGGCTGCGGGTAAGGATGTTCGCGCCCTCGACCGTGATCGACACCGGCATCTGCATGTAGGCGGCGCCGAGGAAATTCGACGGTCCCATGCAGATGCCTTTGCCGCCAGCGATGTCCATGGCGTCGGTAACGACGCTGCGCGCGCGGTCGGTGAGGTGGTATTTGGCGATGCCCGACAGCACGGCCGGCTTCTCACCCGATGAGACCATGCCCGCGATCAGCCTGCGCACCGCATCCATCGAATAGAGATATCCGCCCATGCGCGCGAGCGGCTCCTCGATGCCCTCGAACTTGCCGATGGGCGTCTTGAACTGGCGACGCACGCGCGCGTAGGCGCCGGTGGCGCGCACGACCAGCTTGGCGAGACCGGTCGAGGACGACGGCAGCGAGATGCCGCGCCCGGCGGCCAGGCACTCCATGAGCATGCGCCAGCCCCTGCCGATCATCGCCTGTCCGCCGACCACCCAGCCGATGGGGATGAAAACGTCCTTGCCCCAGTTCGGACCGTTCTGGAAAACGGCATTCAGCGGCATGTGCCGCCGGCCGATGTTGACGCCGGGGTGATTGGTCGGAATCAGGGCGCAGGTTATGCCCAGGTCTTCCGTATCGCCGAGCAGGTGATCGGGGTCGAAGGCGCGGAAGGCGAGCCCCAGGAGCGTGGCCACGGGGCCGAGCGTGATGTAGCGCTTCTCCCAGGTAAGCCTCAGGCCCAGCACCGGACGGCCCTGATAGTCGCCGTGGCAGACGATGCCGACGTCGGGAATGGACGCGGCGTCGGATCCGGCGTGCGGATTGGTCAGCGCGAAGCAGGGGATCTCCAGTCCCTTGGCCAGCCGCGGCAGGTAGTGGCGCTTCTGCTCCTCGGTGCCGTAATGCAGCAGCAGCTCGCCCGGCCCCAGCGAATTCGGGACCATGACCGAGACCGCCGTGGCACTGCAGCGCGAGGCGAGCTTCGCGATCACCTGAGAGTGGGCGTACGCCGAGAAGCCGAGTCCGCCGTACTGCTCGGGGATGACCATCCCCAGAAAGCCGGCGTCCTTGATGAACTGCCACACGGCCGGGGGCAGGTCCTTGTAGATGTGCGTGGTCTCCCAGTCGCTTACCATCGCGCACAGCTGCTCGCATTCCTGATCGAGGAAGCGGTGCTCGTCGTCGGTGAGCCGCGGCGCCGGCAGCGCGAGCAGTCTCACCCATCGGGGACGACCGGAGAACAGCTCGGCGTCCCAGCCCACCGTGCCCGCTTCGATCGCTTCGCGCTCGGTCGGCGTCATCGCAGGGAGGATCTTGCGGAACAGGGCCAGCACCGCGTCGCTCACGAGCGCGCGCCGCAACCGCGGCAGGTTGAGGGGGATCGCGACCATCAGGGCAATCGCCTCCAGCGCGATCAGCACGGGCGAAGGAAGCAAACGACCGATCCACGCGAGTCCGAGCGCCAGCGTGATGGCGCCGAGCCATGACAAGCCCGACGCGCTGGCGTAGGCGAGCATGACGAAGACCACGATGAGCGCAATCAGCCAGAGGATGGTGAGCATGCTTTCCTCCTCCTAGCGGTCGAGCGTGCCGGCAGATTCGCCGTCGAGCTCGGAAAGATCGGGCAGCGGCGCCTTCAGTCCCGCCACGAGGAAAGGCGCGAGTCGCCGGAGCAAGAGCTCATCGCTCACGGCACGCCCCTGCGAGAGCTCGGCGATCAACTTCAGCGCGTCGGTGCCGGCCAGCGTGAAGGACAGCGCACCCATCACGAAATGCAGTCGCCACGTGAGCTCGCGCTTCGGAAGCCGCGGCAGCGCTCGCCCGAACGCGGCCTTGAAGCGCGCGATCATCACGGCGTATTGCTCGGAGAGGAAGCGGCGGATGAACGGCGCGGGGTCGGCGTAGGCTCGGCCGAGCAGGCGCAGGAAGTTCTTGCCTCCGCGCTCCGGATCGCGCGCGAGCTTGAGTGCCGGGATGAACATCGCGGCCAGGATCTTCTCGCAGGAGAGCGGCCGAGGCGCCGATTCGCTTTCGAACCGCGTGAGCAAGGCTACGCGCTCGAAATTCATCGGATCGAGCCGGCGCTTGAGCACGGCCTCGAACAGCTCTTCCTTGCTGCCGAAGTGATAATGCGCGGCGGCCAGATTGACCCCCGCCGCGGCCGTGATCTGGCGCAGCGTCGTCGCCTCGAATCCGTGCTCCATGAACAGCGTCTCGGCGGCGTCGAGGATGCGCAACTTGGTGGCCGAGCTGCGCGAAGCCTCGAAGGCGATGACGCGGCCCCGCATCGCCGACTTGGCGCCCATGCCGGGAAGCTTCATTCAAACGTCCGTTTGAACATGAGCCCGATCTTAGGCCGCCCGGGCCCGCAGGTCAATGCTCGGCTTCAGGCCGCTAGCGGCCGGCGCTCCAACTCTTCGGCGTAGACTGCCTCGATCGCCGCCTTGAAACGGGCGAACACCAGCGGACGCTTGAGCTTGAGCGTGGGCGTGAGGAGGCCGTTCTCGATGCTCCAGGGGTCGGTGGTGGCGATCACGCGGCGCACCCGCACCCACCGCGGAAACGCCGTTAGCCGCTCGTTGGCGCGGTCGATGAGCACCTTCTCGTCGGTCTCGCGGGTGACCGCGAGCAGCACGAGGAAGGGACGGCCCTCCCCCACCAGCATGACCTGCTCGAACACCGGATCGTGCAGCAGCGCGAATTCCGCGTCCTGCGGCGGCAGCTTCTCTCCGTTGGACATCACCACGATGTCCTTCAGTCTTCCGCGAATGTAGATGCGGTTGTCACGGAGTTCGGCGATGTCCCCGGTGTGCAGCCAGCCTTCGGCGTCGACCGAAGCGCGGGTGGCTTCGTCATTGCGCCAGTAGCCGCGCATCACGTTGCCGCCGCGGGCGAGGAGCTCGCTGTTTTCCCCGATCTTCACCTCGATGCCGGGAAGCGGCGGCCCGACGGACTCCGGATCGTTGTCGTCGTCGCGATTGACGGAGATCACCGGCGAGGCTTCCGTCATGCCGTAGCCCTGCAACATGGGCAGCCCCAGCCCGATGAAGGTATGCGCGATGTCGGGATCGAGCGCCGCTCCGCCCACGACCGCCAGCCGCAGCCGCCCGCCGAGACGGGCGAGGATGGGCTTGCCCACCACCGGACGCAGCGCCCATACCGCCAGCGCGTCGAGCGCTCCGCCGCGTCGCTGCTCGTGGCGCCAGCCTCGCGTGGTGCATTGCTCGAACAGCCAGCGCTTGAGCGTGGACTCGGCGAGCGTCTGGTCGATGCGCGACTTGAACCGCTCGAATACACGGGGCACGGCGAACATGACGGTCGGCGCCTGCGACGCGAGGTCCTCCGCGATCTGCGCGATGCCGCGCGCGTAGACGACCTTGGCGCCGAGCGCGAGCGGGAAGTAGTACCCCCCGGTGCGCTCGAACATGTGCGACAGCGGCAGGATGGACAGGAAGACGTCGGTCGGATGCGCCATCGCGGTCTCCTGGCAGGAGCGCACGTTGGCGATGATGTTGCCGTGCGAGAGCATCACCCCTTTGGGGCGGCCGGAGGTTCCGGACGTGTAGCAGATGGTCGCCAGCGCGCTGTCGGGCACCGCGGCGAACGCCGGCGGCTCGGCCGCGGGCGGAAGGAGCGAAGCGACCGCGGGAGCCGGGTCGGCCGGATCGGGACGCAAAACGTAGATCGGCGGCAGCGTCGCGCCGGTCCTGCGCAGCGCTGCGGCCATCTTGCCGGTCTCGACGACGAGCAGCTTCGCTTCGGCATTCGCCACGCACCAGGCGACGTTGTCCGGATTGTCGTCGACGTAGAGTGGTACGACGACGAGCCCCATGCCCAGCGTCGCAAGATCCACGGCAACCCAATGGATGCCGTTCCGGAGGCACACCGCGACGCGGTCGCCGGGGCCGAAACCGAGATGCCGCAGCGCGCCTTGCCAGCGGCCGATCAGCGCGGCGAGCTCGCTGACCGGGACATCGGACCAGCGCTCGCCCTCGAAATGGCGATAGAGCACCTTGTCGGGCGTAGCGAGATGTTGGGCGAAGTAGTCCCCCAGATTGGCCATGCTTCCCTCCGAAGCTTCCCGCTCACGGCGCCTCGCGCGGGCGCCTGCCCGGCGATTCTGCCTCCGCGCGGCGCTTCGGTCCATCGTTCCCCCGCCCGGCGCCGCGGCAGACGGTTTCGCTATACTCGCGCTGGCGTCGACCCGCTCGAGCCTATCGCCATGTCCACGATCTCCATCAAGCGCCGCCACAGCCTCGACCACAAGCACGCGAAGAGCGCCGCCGACAAGGTCGCGCGCGACTTGAAGTCCCGCTTCGACCTCGATTACGCGTGGGAGGGCGATCACATCGCATTCCGGCGGCCGGGCCTGTCGGGGATCCTCCGGGTGGGCAAGAAGGAGGTGAGCCTCGAGGCTCAGCTTTCGTTCCTGCTGACGCCCCTCAAGGGCCCCATCGAGCAGGCTATTCACCGCGAGCTCGATACGCTGTTCAAGAAGGCGTAGCGCAGCAAGCACCCAGCCCCTGTCCCGGCCGTTGCTATGCAGCCTCGCCGGGATCGGAAAAGGGCGCCGAATCGCCGGCCAGGATCGCGTGCATCAACTCGGTCTCGCGTCGCTCGACGGTGGCCAGGAACGCCTCGGCGCCGTGCATGCTGCGGAAGGCGCCGAAGCCGCGCTCGAGGAAATCCTGCAGCGCACCGAAACCGGCGAGATGGGCCGGTTGGCGCATCGCGAGCAGCGCGGCCCGGACCAGCGGCTTGCCGACGTAGCGGTCGAGCGCTCGTCCGACGCCCACGATGAGCGCGATCTGCCGCTCGCGGGAGGCGCGATCGTCGAGGGCGCGATAGGCTTGGCAATAACGCGCGACCGACAGCGGCGCCGCCGGATCGAGTCGCTGCAGCATTGCCCGGTCGAGCTCCTGGGAGAGGACCGAGAGCTCCATCGCTCCCGCCACCGTGGCCAGCACGGCCTCGGGCAGCATCGCGCGCATCAGCGGAGCCACACGCGCCAGGTCGGCGTCGCGGCGCGAGAAGTCGCCGGGCCCGTAGAGGTCGCTTCCAAAGAAGGCGATGGCTTCCGCGTAGCGCTCGTCGCGTGCGAGATCGGCGTAGGTCGCGCGGAGCCGCCGTGATTGCCAGCGCGCGAGCCGGTCGAGCGCCGCGGCGAGCCGCGGCGAAGCCGCGCGCTCTTCGTGCAGCGTGCGGGCGCGCTCGAGCTGCCGCAGGAGCGCGTCTTCCGCCGAAGTGACCATGGGCGGCGTGGCTGAGGGCGATGGGCGGCGCCATCATAAGGCCAAGGCGCTGTTGCGCGTCGCGGCCGCCTGGCGCCCCACTCTAGGTTGTTTGGTCTAGCGCCGCAGACTACATTGGCTGATCGCATGCCTTGCTGCGACTTGCGCCCCGTGCCCAATCCCGACCCGTTTCCCTTCGCCGCAGGCCGCCGGAGCTTCCTCAAGACGGGGATCGCGGGCGCCGCGATGCTCGTTCTCGCCCGCACGCTGAGCGCCTCGACGCCCGCGACGGCGGCGTCTCGGCCCGTGATCGGTCGGGACGCTCGGGCCATGCTCGCCTCGGTCATTCCGGTGCTTCTCGACGGTGCGCTGCCGACCGGCGCCGAAGCCGCGGATGCGCGCGCGCAGACGCTCGCGGCGGTGGAAGAGGCGATCGCCGGCCTTCCGCCGGCAAGCCGTGACGAGCTGGCAGGTCTGTTCTCTCTGCTCGCCTTCGCGCCGTCGCGCTGGATCGCCACCGGCATCTGGTCGTCCTGGTCGCAGGCCACACCCGACGCGATCGCGGCTTTTCTCGACCGCTGGCGCTCGAGCCGCTTCGCGCTCTTGCGGTCGGCCTACGCAGCGCTGCACCAGCTGGTTTTCGCCGCCTGGTATGCGCAGCCGCGCGCCTGGCCCGCGATCGGCTACCCCGGGCCGCCGGTTCTGCCGGGACGATGACCGACGATCGGCCAACCGATTCGGCACCCGGCGATCCGTTCCGCGCCGGGTTGGCCGCAGGCTGGAAGGTGATCGACGCCTCGACGCTTGCGGCCGACCGCAAGGTGGAGGCGGACGTCGCAATCGTCGGCACGGGCGCCGGCGGGGGAACGGCAGCCGAGATCCTGGCGAGCGCGGGCTTGAGCGTGGTCATGATCGAGGAAGGGCCGCTCGCCTCGTCCGCGGATTTCCGCATGCTGGAGAGCGAGGCCTATCCGCAGCTCTATCAGGAATCCGCAGCGCGCAAGACCAAGGACCGGGCGATCAACATCCTGCAGGGCCGCTGCGTCGGCGGCGGCACGACCGTCAACTGGACGTCGAGCTTCCGCACGCCGGCGGCCACGCTCGAGCATTGGAGAAGCGAGTACGGGCTAACCGAGCTTACCGAAGCCGGGCTCGCCCCGTGGTTCGAGCGCATGGAACAGCAGCTCGGCATCGCGCCCTGGGTGGTCGCGCCAAACGAGAACAACGAGGTGCTTCGCCGCGGCGGTCAGGCGCTCGGCATCCACGTCGGTTCGATCCCGCGCAACGTCCGCGGCTGCTGGAACCTGGGCTACTGCGGCATGGGCTGTCCGACGAACGCCAAGCAATCGATGCTGGTCACCACGATCCCCGCCGCGCTCGCGCGCGGAGCGACGCTGCTCACGCGGACGCGCGCGGTAGCGCTCGAATGCTCGGGGCGCCGCGCGGCCGTCCTCGATTGCGTCGCACTGAATGCGCGCGGCACCGACCCCACCGCCCGCCGCATTGCGGTGCGGGCGAAGACTTTCATCGCCGCGGGAGGCGCGATCGGCACCCCGGCACTGCTGTTGCGCAGTCAGGTGCCCGACCCGCACGGCGCCGTCGGCAAGCGCACGTTCCTGCATCCCACGGTCATATCGGTGGCGCGCATGCCCGAGCGGGTGGACGGCTTTTCCGGCGCGCCGCAGGCGATCTACTCCGATCATTTTCTTTCCGCGGATCCGAGCGGTCCGATGGGCTACAAGCTCGAGGTGCCGCCCATTCATCCGGTTCTGGCGGCGATCACGCTGCCCGGTCACGGTCCTGCGCACGCGCGCTGGATGCGCGAGCTCGCGCACATGCAGGTGCTCATCGCGCTGCTGCGCGACGGGTTTCACCCCGCGAGTCCGGGCGGCGCGGTCGGGCTGCGCGAAGACGCCACACCGGTGCTCGATTACCCCCTCACCGACTACTTCTGGGAAGGCGCTCGCCGAGCCTTCGCGACGATGGCGGAGATCCAGCTGGCCGCCGGCGCGACCGAGGTGATGCCCGTTCACGGCTCGGGCGTCAGCTACCGCACGCGTAGCGAAGCGAAGGCCGGGCTGCCGCGGCTCGCCCTCGAGCCGCTGATTACGCCGGTATTCAGCGCCCACGTCATGGGCGGCTGCCCGATGGGTCGGGATCCGCGGCGCAGCGCCGTCGACCCGAGCGGACGCTACCATCACTTGGACAACGTCTACGTGCTCGACGGCTCGCTGTTTCCGACGAGCATCGGCGCCAACCCTCAGCTTTCGATCTACGCCATCGTCGCCAAGCTCGCGACTGCCCTCGCGGCCGCCCTGCCCGGCTGACGATTAGGGCGATTGCTCTAACGCTCCGCGCTACAGTGGGCGCGTCATCCTTTTTCACCAAGGAGCCATCAATGCTCAAAGCAGCCGCAGGAAGCTTCAACACCACACGCGTGAGAGATGCCGCGCTCTTCGCCTCGCGCCAGGTCTGGCTCGCCGGTCTCGGCGCCGCGACCGTGACCCGCCAGTGGGCGGTCAACGACGCCGGCGAAGTGTTCCGCTCGCTCGTCAAGGAAGGGGCAGTCGTCGAAGGCCGCGCGCGGCGGATCATCGGCAAGCAAGTGGGCAATTCGTTCGCGCTCGCGACCGGCGCCTGGAACAGCGCCCGTCACAGCGCGCTCACCACAGTCAACGGCTGGGTCGACGCCGCCGCAGCGGCGCTGCCCAGACTGCGCACGCCGGCGATCGCCAAGGGCGCAGCGAAGGCCAGCCGCTCCCCCGCCAAGGCGCGAAAGGCCCGTACCGCCAGACGTTCGGCGCGCAAGACGTCGTAGTCGCGGAGCGGTGGTGGTGTAACATCGCCCCGCCCGACGCCACGACGAAAGGAACAGCATGCCGGTAGGGGCGCGGCCCCGGGCCGCGAGCTTCAGCGCAGCGTCCCGGAGGCGCGATGCCGCGCGCCCGCGCATCGGCCTCGCGCTCGCCGGCGGCGGTCCGCTGGGCGGCATCTATGAAGTCGGCGCACTGTTGGCGCTCGGCGAAGCGCTGCAGGGCGTCGACTTGAACGATCTCGACGTCTACGTCGGCGTGTCGTCGGGCGGATTCGTCGCGGCCGCGCTCGCCAACGGCATCTCGCCGGCGCAGATGTACCGGCTGTTCATCGCCGAAGGCCGCGATGCCGCGCTGCCGCCGGCCCTCTTCCTGCGGCCCGCGCTCGGCGAATTCTGGCGCCGCGCGATCTCGGTGCCGCGGCTCGCCACCGCCTCGCTCGGCGCGTTCCTGCGCGATCCGTTGCGTCACGGAGCGCTCGAGTCCTTCGCCGCGCTCGGTCGTGCGGTGCCGACGGGGCTGTTCGATCAGCGCGCGATCCACGCCTTTCTCACCCGCCTGCTCAACAGGAGCGGACGCAGCAACGACTTCCGCAAGCTCCGGCACAAGCTGCTCCTGGTCGCCACCAATCTCGATACCGGCGCTTCGGTGACGTTCGGATCGCCGGGCTTCGATCACGTGCCCATCGACAAGGCGATCGCAGCCTCGGCCGCGCTGCCCGGGCTCTTCCCGCCGGTCGAGATCGACGGCGAGCACTACGTCGACGGGGCGCTCAACAAGACGCTGCACGCCTCCGCCGCCCTGGACTGCGGCGTGGACCTGCTGCTCTGCGTGAACCCGCTCGTTCCCTTCGACGCGAGCGCAGCGGCGCGGCGTCGCCACCTGACCGTGGAGAAGATCGACCACGGCGGCCTGCCGCTCGTGCTGGCCCAGACCTTCCGCGCCATCATCCATTCCCGGATGCGGGTCGGCATGGAAAAGTACCGCCAGCAATACCCGCACGCCGACGTGCTGCTGTTCGAGCCCGACCGAGAAGATGCCGACATGTTCTTCGCCAACATCTTCAGTTACACGCATCGGGCGCATCTGTGCGCGACCGCCTACCGCAACACGCGCGAGCGCCTGCTCGCGCAAGCCGGCTCGCTCGCGCCGCTGCTGGCGCGCCACGGCATTGCTCTGGACATTGCGCGACTCGAGGAGGAGCACCATCCGTTGCGCGCGGCGCTGTCCGATCCGCGGACGCTGTTGCTCGAGCGCCCCAGCGTGAAATCGGCGGCGCGCGCGCTGTCGCGCACGCTCGACGCTCTCGAGGACTGTCTGCGTCGCGCGGCGCCGCCGCGGCGCCGGAGCGCCGCGGCGTAGCGGCGGCGCTCCGGCGCCGGCGTTGGCGCTCGCTTCCGCGGAACCATGGCCGAGCGCAAGCGCCCGCGCCGCACCCGCGAGCGGATCCTCGAGACCGCGCTGGCGCTTTTCAATCGCTTCGGCGAACCGCACATCACGACGGCGGACATCGCCGCCGAGATGGGCATCAGCCCGGGCAACCTCTATTATCATTTCCGCAACAAGAATCAGATCATCGGCGAGCTCTTCGGCGCGTTCGAGCGCCGGCTCGACGCGCCGCTCGTGCCCCCCGGAGGCATGGCCGGCGTCGAGGATCTGTGGCTGGTGCTGCACCTGCTGTTCGAGGCGATGTGGGACTACCGCTTCTTTTTCCGCGACCTGGACGAGATCGTCTCCCGCGACCACCGGCTTGCGTCGCGCTTCGCGCTCATCCTGCGCCGCGGCGTGCGCACGGTGATCGAGCTGTGCCGTGCCCTCGTGGCCGCCGGCGCGATGCGCGCCTCCGAGCGCGAGATGGCGGCGCTCGCCGACAACGTGGCGCTGGTCGCGACCTACTGGATCTCGTACCAGAACATCTCGAGCGGCCAGCCCTCGGAGCGGCGGGCGGACCTGGATCGCGCCGCCTACCAGGTGCTGTCGCTCATCGCGCCCTTCCTGCTGGGCGACGCACGTGCGCTGCTCGAGCGCCTGAGCCGCGATTACGTTTGACAGGCTGACAACGGGGGTCCGGATGGCCAAGGCATGGACGAAGTTTCCTCACCCGGACAAGGCGTACGCCTACGACGGTCCGGCGCTCAGGAAGCACTGGGAACGCCTGCATCGGGGCGACTGCGAGCCGCTTCCCAAAGACGCCGCCATGCTCGATGCTTGGCGCCACTACCATGCCGGCGAATTCCGCGAGGCGGTGGAAGCTGGCATCGCTACCGGCGGATCCGCCATCAATGCCGCGGTCAAGGCGCAGGCGATCTACGCGAACTATCTCGAGAAAAACGAGAAGACGAAGCTCGCGCTGCTCGAGGAAGCAGCCGGCTGGGCCGACGAGCGGCGCGGCAGCGCGCCCCGGGACGCCAACGCGCACTACCTCTACGCCTACGCGCTCGGCCGCTACGGGCAGGGCATCTCGGTGGTCAAGGCGCTCGCGCAGGGCTTCGGTGGCAAGATCAAGAATGCGCTCGCTACCGCGATCAAGCTTGCCCCGTCGCACGCCGACGCACACCTCGCCTACGGCGCCTACCAGGCCGAGGTCGTCGCCAAGGTCGGCGCTCTGGTGGCGGGCATGACCTACGGCGCGAAGAAGGAGTCCGCGCTCGAGCACTTCCAGAAGGCGCTCGAGCTCAATCCCGACTCGGCGATCGCGCGCATCGAATACGCCAACGGATTGATTCTGCTCTTCGGCAAGGAGAGGCTCGGCGAGGCCACGAAACTCTACGAGCAGGCCGCGAAAGCCAAGCCGATGGACGCGATGGAGCGGCTGGACGTGGAGCTCGCGAAGAGCGAGCTCGAATAGGCAGCGTCAAGCTCGCCGCCCGGTCGGGGCGCTAGATCATGCGCTTGCGCCGTTCCTCGATGAGGTGCTCGAGGAGCTCGACGTCGCGGCGCATGCCGTCCAGATTCGGGTTGACGGCGAGCGCCCGGCGCGCATAGTCGAGCGCGCGGTCGTACCGCTCCAGCCGGATGTAGATCTGGGCGTAGCCCGCGAGCGCGCCGAAGTGATACGGGTTGCGCTTGATCACTTGGTCGCAGTCCGCGAGCGACTTGGAGAGGTCGCCGGTCAGGAAGTACAGCGTCGCGCGCTTGTTCCAGCCTTCGGCGAAGTCGGGCTTGAGCTCGATGATTCGGCTAAACGTCGCGATGGCATCGTCGAGCTGGCCGACGCTCATTTCCTCGATCCCCATCCGATACAACCGATCGACCTCGCGGTCGCCGGAACGGGCCCAGATGTCCCAGAGCGCCTGCTGCGCGTCGTCGCGCGCATCTTGATCGGGATCGCGCAGCACAGCCACGAGCCGCGGCACGTCGGCCATCGTGCCGACGCTCGCGAGCCGGTTGATCGCGTCGCGGCGTAGGGCCGGATCCGCCTGATCGATCGCGGCCAACGCTTGCTCGCGGGTGAGCTTCGGCGCGGCAGCCGCGGCGGCGCCCAGCATCAAGGCCACCAGCGCGACGAGCGCCGCGAGCAACGGCTTCATGCGCGCGCCATGCGCTCGATGGCCTCTGCCGAAGGCGGCTCCCGCCACGGCCACGGCGACATCAGCGTGACGAGCGCAAGCTTCTCGAATTCGGGTGCGAAGCTCCGGATCACCCGCTGGGGATCGGGGCAGAGCGAGCGGTCGGTGATCAGGCCGAACTGCACTTCACCGGCATAGGTCATGATCGACACGCCCATGCCGATATCGCCCGACTGCGGAACCCAGAACATCAGCCGGTCGAGCCTGGCCCCCGCCAGGTACAGTGGCTCGCGCGGGCCCGGCACGTTGGTCATCACCGCGGTCGCGTTCCTGGCGAGCATGGCGAGGAGCTGCTCCTGCAGGGCGTGCGGGCCCGCGCCCATGACGGCGAGGATCCCGAGCGCGATCACCGGCTGGTACGAACCCTTGAGCGCTCGCATGTTGGCGCGTACCGCGTACAGACGCTCCACAGGGTTGGCGATACCGATCGGCAAGTCGAGAAACACGAGCCCGAACTTGTTGCCGAGACGCTGCACGTCGGCAGTCGATCTCAGGTTCACCGGGACGAGCGCGCGGATCACCACGCCGTCGACGGGATCGCCGCGCCGCACGAGATAGGCGCGCAGCGCCCCGGCGACGCACGCAAGCAGCACGTCGTTGATCGAGGCGCCGAGCGCCTTCCCGACGGCCTTTACCTCGTCCAGCGCGATCGGATCGGCCCATGCCACGCGCTTGGACCTCCCGGGCTTGCCCTTGAAGCGCGTCGGCGAATCCTCGCCCATCAGCGCCAGTCGCGCGAGCTCGGCGGTGAGCGCTCCACCCTGCTCGGCGAGCGCGACCGCCTTCGCGGGATCGCGCAGCAGCCCCGCGGTCTTGTCGAGGAGCGTCGAGCCGGCTCTTGTCGCGGCGTCCAGCGCACCGGCGAAGGGGGCGATGAGCTGCGCGAGGGGATCCTCCTCGCCGGCGCCGCGCTTCGGCCTCCGAGCCGACGGAGCGGGTTCCGCGGCGCGCCTCTGCGGGTCGGTCATCGACAGCAGCACCTGGATCAGCGCGATACCGTCGGCGTAGCAATGATGGATGCGCAGAACCACGGCGCACGCGCCCTTGTAGCCGGCCACGAGGTGGAATTGCCACAGAGGCCGATCGGCGGTGAGCGGAGTCGAGACGAGCTTGCTCACGAAGGTTTCAAGCTCCGTGTCGCCGGCGCCGCGCCCGAGCTCGACGCGGCGCACGTGGTGCGCGAGATCGAAGCGCGCGTCGGTCTGCCATTCGAAGCCGGTCAGGGTCGGCACCGGCCGCTGCCGGAAACGGTCGAACCGCAAGAAGCGCGCCGCGATGGTGCGCCGGAACGCCGCCAAACCGACGCGCTCGCGCAACAGCAGCACGCCGGAGATCATCATGCGGTTGGTTGGCCGGTCCATGCGCAGCCAAGCGATGTCGACGCTCGACATGCTTTCGCGCTTCGTATCGGCCATGGCGGTTCGGGTTTGCCGGCGCCTCGCGGGTCGCGCTAAAGTAGCATAGAAGCGCGCGGCGCCGGGAAGACGGCCGCGCGCCACCGCGAGGAGGGGACATGGCCGCCGCACCGAAGGACCTCGAGGCGCAATTCGTAGCCGCCGCCGCCGCCGCCAAACAGACCAAGAAGCGTCCCGACAACGCGACGCTGCTCAAGCTCTATTCGTACTACAAGCAGGCCACCGACGGCGACGTCAAGGGAGAGCGCCCCGGAGGCTTCGACTTCGTGGGTGGCGCCAAGCACGACGCCTGGTCCAAGCTCAAGGGGATGAGCAAGGACGAGGCGATGCAGAACTACATCAAGCAGGTGGAGCGCTTGAACCGGGCCTAGCGCGCACCTTGCGGGCCCGCGGCGACTTCGCCGCGGCCTTCGCCTTCGCGCGCCCGCCCTTGGCTCGCTTCGCCGCGACGACCGCCGCGCGCTTGCCACCCTGCGCCTTGAGCAGCGCGTTGACCGCCTCGGAAAGCGCGTCGACGCGCTCGGTCAAGCGCGCCACGTCCGCGGCCGAGTAGACGCCAAGCCGGCCGAGTGCGCGGGCGACGCGCTTCTCGAAGACCTGCTCGAGCTTGTCCCAGGTGTCGCCGGCGATCGATTGCATCTCCTTCGCCTTGGCTTGCGCCGCGCCCCGCGCAGCCTGTGCGGTCTGCGCCGCGGCGACTCGGGTCTTCGCTTCCAGTCCTTCCCCCTGCTTGACCAACGTCTCGAAGACCTTCATTCCGCCGCCCTGCGCCTTGGCGAACGCGCCGAGACCGGCGAGCCAGATCTGGTGCGATGATTCGCGAATCGCCTGCGCCAAGCCTTTCGTGTCTCGGCTGTGCTCCGAGGCGAGCTCGGCCTTCGCTTGCTTGAGCATCTTTCTCTCCTTCGCTCCACGACGCGACACCGATTCTAAGCCCATGCGCTAGAGCAATCATACTAAACGCCCGCGGGATGCGGCGGGCCGCCGCCGTATAATGCCCTTCGCTTCCGCTCGAACAAGCGCCACCGTGCGCGCGGCGAGTCGAGCGCTGTCCCCGCAGACGCGGTCGGCCGCTTCCGCCGTCCGCCAGGCGCTTCAAGGAGGAATCGCCATGGCCTACTTCGTCACCGGCGGCACCGGTTTCATCGGTCGCTTTCTGATCGAGAAGCTGCTTCGCCGCGGCGAGCCGGTGTACGTGCTGGTCCGCAAGGGCTCGCAGAAGAAGCTCGCGACGCTGCGCGAGAACTGGGGCGCCGACGGCGCCCGCGTGATCGCGGTTGTCGGCGATCTCACCAAGCCGAACCTCGGCGCGTCGCCGGCCGAAGTCGCGAAGCTCAAGGGCAAGGTGAATCACGTCTTTCACCTCGCGGCGGTCTACGACCTCACCGCGAGCGCGGAGGCGCAGGAGCTCGCCAACATCGACGGCACGCGGAACGCGGTCCACTTCGCGGAGGCCGTTCAGGCCGGATGCTTCCATCACGTGAGCTCCATCGCCGCGGCGGGGCTCTACGAGGGCACATTCCGCGAGGACATGTTCGACGAGGCCGAGGAGCTGGAGCATCCGTACTTCAGGACCAAACACCTCTCCGAAGGGATCGTCCGCAGCGAGTGCAAGCGGCCCTGGCGCGTCTATCGCCCGGGGCTGGTCGTGGGCCACTCGCAGACAGGCTACATCGACAAGGTCGACGGTCCGTACTACTTCTTCAAGCTCATCCAGAGGATGCGCCGGATGCTGCCGCAGTGGGTGCCGACGATCGGCATCGAAGGCGGGCGCATCAACATCGTTCCCGTCGACTTCGTCGCCGCGGCGCTCGACCATCTCGCGCACAAGCGCGGGCTCGACGGCAAGTGCTTCCACCTTACCGACCCCGCGCCGCACCGCATCGGCGAAGTGCTCAACATCTTTGCCAGGGCAGCCCACGCGCCGCAGATGGCCATGCGCATCAACGCGCGGATGTTCGGCTTCATCCCCGCGCCGATCCTGTACGGCGTGGCTTCGCTCGCGCCGGTCAAGCGCATGCTCCGCGCGGTGCTGAAGGATCTCGGCATCCCGAAGGACGTGTTCCAGTTCGTGAACTGGCCGACGCGCTACGACAACCGCGAGGCGGCCAAGGCGCTGAAGGGCTCCGGCATCGAGGTGCCGCACCTCGAGACCTACGCCGCGAGGCTGTGGGACTACTGGGAGCGCAACCTCGACCCGGATCTGTTCATCGATCGCAGCCTCTCCGGCCGCGTCCGCGACAAGGTCGTCGTTATCACGGGCTCCTCCTCCGGCATCGGGAAGGCGGCCGCGCTCAAGCTCGCCTCGGCGGGCGCCAAGGTGATGCTGGTCGCGCGCGGCGAGGAAAAGCTCACCGAGACGAAGAAGGAGATCGAGGCCGCGGGGGGAAAGGCCTGGACGTACACCTGCGATCTCTCCGACATGGCCGCCGCCGACGCGCTGGTCGCCGCAATCCTCAAGGACCACGGCGCCTGCGATTATCTGGTCAACAACGCCGGCCGCTCGATCCGGCGCGGCATCGTCAACTCGCTCGACCGCTTCCACGACTTCGAGCGCACGATGCAGCTCAACTACTTCGGGTCGCTCCGGCTCATCATGGGGTTCCTGCCGAAAATGCTCGAGCAGAAGGCCGGGCACATCATCAACATCTCGTCGATCGGAGTGCTCTCCAACGCACCGCGCTTCTCGGCCTACGTCGCCTCGAAATCCGCGCTGGATGCCTTCTCGGCGTGCGCCGCGTCCGAATTCCTCGACCGAGGTATCAGCTTCACCACGATCAACATGCCGCTGGTGCGCACGCCGATGATCGCCCCGACCAGGATGTACGAGAACGTCCCGACGCTCGCGCCCGAGGAGGCCGCGGATCTGGTCGTCGAGGCGATCGTCTACAAGCCGGTGCGCATCGCCACGAGGCTCGGCGTCTTCGGCGCGGTCGCCCACGCGATAGCGCCCAAGCTCACACAAATCCTGCTCAACACCGCCTTCAACATGTTCCCGGACTCGCCGGCGGCCACCGGCAAGAAGGAAGGCGAGCCGCAGGCACTCACGGCCGAGCAGATGGCTTTCGCGCAGCTCACGCAGGGCATTCACTGGTAGCCCGGTTCCGATCGCCGCGCCGCGCCCGCCGAATTGTGCGCCGGCGAAATGCCGAATTGTAAGCAGCGGTCGTCGGTGCCGACCGGTACATTGGGGGCCATGAGGACGGGAAAGCTCTATTTGCTCATCGCCGCGATCGCGATCGCCATCGCGACCGTCGCGCTCGCCGGCCTGATCGTCACGCTCATCCCCCAGGATCCGGACACGGCGGCGGCGTCGATGCAGCGTCAGGTGCTCGAGCCGAAGATCGAAGCCATCGCGGAATCGCATCGGCGGGGCAACCAGATTCCATGATCGCGCGCTGATGCCCGCCCCATCGGCATCCGGCGAGCCCGGTCGATGTTGGCCCCTCGGGTCCTGCGAGCTGCCTTCTGCCGCCCGTCTCGATCGGCAGGCATACGCGGAGGCTTTATAGGGACGTAGCGCTCCAGAGCTCGATGCGTGCGATACACTGCTCGACGTCCCTGGGACGCGAGCCGCGAAATGCCGCCATCTCCTGGCGTCGTAACCTATCTGTTCACCGACATCGAGGGCAGCACGCGGTTGTGGGAGCAGCAGCCCGAGCGGATGCGCATGGCGATGGCGCGTCATGACGTGCTAGCCCGCGCGGCGGTGGAGAACAATCGCGGCACTGTAGTGAAGCCCACGGGCGACGGCCTGCACGCAAGCTTCGTCGATCCGCTGGATGCGCTCGCCGCCGCTCTCGCGCTCCAGCAGGCGCTCGCCGATCCGCTGGCCACAGAGGGCGTCGGCCTGCGGGTCCGCTGCGGACTGCACGCCGGCGTCGACGACCGGCGCGATCAGGATTTTTTCGGCCGCGCGGTGAACCGGGCGGCGCGTATCATGAGCGTCGCGCACGGTGGACAGGTGGTGCTCTCGCAGGCGGTGGTCGAACTGGTGCGCGATCGGCTGCTGCCGGGGACGTCGCTGCGAGATCTCGGCTCGGTCTGGCTTCGCGACATGAGCCATCCAGAGCACCTCTATCAGTTGGAGCATCCGAAGCTCACCAAGGACTTTCCACCGCTGCGCGCGGATGAGCCGGTCCGGACGAATCTTCCGTCTCAGCAGACGTCATTCGTCGGGCGCGAGGAGGAGCTACGGCAGATCAAAGAGCTGCTCATCAGGCACCGCCTCGTTTCGCTCGTAGGGTCGGGAGGCATCGGCAAGACGCGACTGGCGCTTCAGGTCGGCACCGAGCTCCAAGGAGCGTTTGCCGACGGGAGCTGGTTCGCCGACCTGGCTCCGGTGGGGGCGCCGGGGCAAGTCGCAGAGCGGGTCGCCTCGATGTTCGCGCGCGCGGACAGCGGGGAGTCCTCGGCGATTGAGGCCGTGCTCGGTTGCCTGCGCCGCAAGCAGCTTCTTCTGATTCTCGACAATTGCGAGCACGTCCTGGCGGAGGCGGTGCGCCTGATCAACGCGATCCTGAGGACATGCCCGGAGGTAACCGTTCTCGCCACGAGCCGCGAGTCCCTGTCGGTTCAAGGCGAGCACGTCTGGCGCGTGCAACCCCTGGCCTTCCCCGAGCAACCCGAGTCCGTCAGCGCGGACGAGGCAATGCGTTACGGCGCGGTGCAATTGTTCGTCTCGCGCGCGGAAGCCGCCCTAGGTCGGTTCGCTCTCACCGATTCAACGGCGTCGGTCGTGGCGGCGATCTGCAAGCGGCTCGACGGGATCGCGCTGGCGATCGAGCTGGCTGCGCCGCGCTTGAAGATCCTCAAGCCCGAGGAATTGCTCAAGCGGCTCAATATGCGGTTCCAGCTCCTTACCGGTGGCGATCGCACCGCGCTTCCCCGGCAGCAGACGCTGCTTGCGGCGACGGACTGGAGCTACCGGCTGCTCAGCGGGCAGGAGCAGACGCTCCTGAGACGTCTTGCCATATTCCCCGACAGCTTCACCATCGACAGCGCCGAAGCGGTATGCGGCGACGCGCCGATCGATGCGCGCGACGTACTCGATCTCGTGGCAGCGCTGGTCGACAAGTCGCTAGTCGTGGCGGTCGCCAGGCCGAGCGGAACCACGCGCTACAGGCTGCTCGAGTCAACGCGAGCATTCGGACTCGATCGGCTGCGTGAGAGCGCAGACACCGGCAGGCAAAGGCTCCTGTGCGAATATCTTATACGCACCTTTCAGGAGGCGGAGCGGCAGTGGGACACGACCTCCGATACGCAGTGGTACGACGCGTACGAGCCCGAGCTCGAGAACGTGCGCACCACGCTGGCCTGGGCCATGCTCGGCCCCGAAGGCGATTCGCGGCTGGGCATCGCGCTCGTCGGGTACACGCTGCATCTGGTGCAGTGGCGGAGCCGGGCGCAACGGCAGCGGTGGTTCGCGATTGCGGCGGCCAGCTTCGACGAGACGGTACCTGCCGCGCTCGTCGCACGCGTCAAGCTCGGCATCGCGCTGTCGGTCGGCGCCAATCCGCGGCAGCGCAAGGGTTCGGCACAAGCGCTTGAGGCGGCCGAGATCTTTGGGGGCCTCGGCGATGCAAAGAACCAGGCCTGGGCGCTCGCCGTCGTCGCTGACGCGCTCCTGCGCCCGGGAGATACGGCGGAGGCCGAAGCCTACTATCAGCGAGCCGAAGCGCTGTTGCGGCCGTTCGGCACGACGAAGCAGCTCGCGAGCGTGCTCGCCTCGAAGGCCCTCACCCGCGGGTTCTGGGCGGGCGATACCGTGAGCGCGCGCAAGCTCTTCGACGAATGCCTGACGCTCGCGCGGGCCGTAGGCTATCGACGACTGATCGAAGCCACGACCATCCACCAGGCGGAGATTGAGGCTATCGACGGCCATTACCAGGCGGCCATCGCGAAGGCGCGCGAAGCGGAGGTCGCGAGCCGCCAAAGCGGTAACGAATACTTCCTCTTCGTCACCCTCGGGAATCTCACCGGATACCTGCTCGCCGTCGGGGATGTGGACGCCGCGCGCCATAGCGGAGAGGAGGCGCTGCTTCGCGCGCGCTCGCACGGCGACGCGTATTGGGTCAGCGGGGTGCTGGAGCGTCTGACGCTCGCCGCGGCGCTTGCGGGCGACGCGGCGCGGGCCGCGCGTCTCGCTGGGTATTGCGAGGAGAGGCATCGGTCGGGCGACATTCCCCGAGAGCAGGTGGAGCAACGGCTGTGGCAGACCCTCATGGCGCAGCTCGACGCGGCGCTCGCGCCCGTCGACAAGACGAGGTTCATGGCAGAGGGGGCCGCCTGGGACGAGGAGCAGGCGGCCGCGGCGGCGCTCTCGAGTCGCGCGCCGCTCGCAGGCTCGTGCTCGATGAACCCGTCGCGCGCCGTTGACACGCCGTTGCGCGGCGGCGCATGATCGGTCGGTCTTGAATCGGTAGTGAACCAGTGCTTTCCGGGGGAGGGAGACGTATGGCCGACACCAAACGAGGCGGTCAGCGGGGGAAGGACGAACGGCGTAATTATCTCTTCGTCGGTCCGAAAGGCGGAGTTACCGTTGTCTCGGGCAAGACCGGCGAGACCACCACGCTCAGCCAGAGTCAGGCCGACCGCGTTCTGGAGCTCGTCCGCGCACGCCAGCAGCTGGGCGCAGACATCACGAAACTTCTGGAGAAGCTCGGGGTGATCGTCAATCCCAAGGGGACGATCCATCTCGAGGAAGACGACTGACTGATCTGCAGGTGGCGCGGAGTCCCGGCGCGCTCGACCTCGGAGGGACGATTCGCGTTGCCGCCGCGGACGAGACGCTCGCCCGGCTGCGCCCGGTTTTGCGCACGGTCGGGATCACTCGGGTCGGCAACGTGACAGGGCTCGACCATGTTCGCGTCCCAATGTGGCAGGTGGTGCGACCGCTCGCGAGATCCTTGACCGTCTCGCAGGGCAAAGGCCTGACCGATGCGCTCGCGCAGGCCTCCGGTGTCATGGAAAGCATCGAGCTGCACCACGCGGAGCACTTCACGCCGCGCGGGCATCGCCGCTCGCTGCGCGCGGCCGCGCGCGAGGCGCGCTACGCGAACCCGTTGCTCCTCCCGGTGCGGGCCAACGCGCACGTGGCGGACGATGCCGCGACGGACTGGATCGAAGGCGTCGATCTGCTTTCCGGCGCCCCGATGTATGTCCCGCGTGATTGCATCGATCTCGACAGCGTTTCGAAGCGCGCGCAGCCAAGGTTGTTCGTCGCCTCATCCAATGGGCTGGGATCCGGCAACACGAAAGCAGAGGCGACTTTGCACGCGCTCTGCGAAGTCATCGAGCGCGACCAGACGTCGCTATGGCAGGCCCGCCAGCGCTTCGTCCCCCACGCCGCCCCTGTGCATATCGCCGCCGAGTCCGTGACGGACGAAGCCTGCCGGTGGCTGCTCGGCAAGTGCCGCGACGCGGGACTGCGCGTCGTCGTCTCCTGCGCGAGCTCCGACATACCGGTGCCGTGCTTCACCTGCGCGGTTTTCGACCACCGCGGCCAGACGCTCTATCCGGCGCGCGCGTCCGGATACGGCTGCCATCCATACCGCCGCATCGCGCTGGCGCGGGCGATTGCGGAAGCGCTGCAGAGCCGGCTGGCGCTCATCGCCGGCGGGCGCGATGACATGTTCTGGTCGTACTACCGCGACATGCTCCCCGTCGACAACGATCGCGGCCGCGCATGGGCCGAGGCGCTCGAAGCCGAGGCAAGCCACGCCTGCTTCGACGATGTTCCTGAGGCACCGGCGCTGGCGACGATCGAGGCAATGCTGCAGTGGACGCTGGCAGCGTTGCAGGCCGCCGGGCTCACGCAGGCCATCGTGGTAGATCTCACGCAGGAGCATATCGGCGTTCCGGTAGTCCATGTCACGGTGCCGGGGCTCGAGGGGATCATCGGCGAGCCCGGCTACACGCCGGGCCCGCGCATGCAGCGGTTGCTGAAGATCAGGCTCCCGTCGTGAACAGCTGCGTCTTCGCGGGTCCCACCCTGTATCGCGAACCCTGGCCCCGGGGTGTTCGCCGTTACGGACCCGCGGCCATGGGCTCGGTGTTTCGCGCGGTGGAAGCCGGGTGCCCGCGCATCGGCATTGTCGACGGGCAGTTCGGGAACGCGCCTTCGGTATGGCACAAGGAAATCCTCTACGCCATTTCCGCAGGTGTCGAAGTGGTCGGCGCCGCCAGCATGGGGGCGCTGCGGGCCGCGGAACTTGCAGCCTTTGGGATGGTCGGGATCGGCAGGATCTTCCGATTGTTTCGCAGCGGACTGTGGACCGACGACGACGAGGTCGCCGTGCTTCACGCCGGCGAGGAGCTCGATCACCGGCCGCTCTCCGAGACGATGGCCAATGTGCGCTTCACCTTGCGCAGACTCCGGCGCGAGCACAACGTTGACCGCGAGACCGAATCGGAGCTGGTCCGCCACCTGAAGGGTCGGCATTTTTCCGAGCGGACGCGCGAGGCGCTGCGGGAGCATGCGCGCCTGCTCCTCGGCAGCGAAGCGGGCGGGCGACTCGCCGATCGATTCGAACGCAAATACGTCGACATGAAAAGGGCCGATGCGCAGGCGCTGCTCGCTCACCTGGGTCGGCCGCGATCCGCGCCAGCGCCGGCCGTGCGGGACTTCCCGGCCACCGCTCATTGGCGCGAGCAATTCCAAAGGCAGCTGGCCGACGTCCCGCCGCTGCGCTGAAAGGCCTGTCACATGCGACGCATTGCTGACACGACGCGCGTCGCGCGGTAGTGCGCGCGCAAGCCGACCCGGCTCGTGACCGACGCCGCGTTCGAACAGGCTCGCCGACCCGGCGGGCGCGCGCACTACACTCTCACGGGCGGAGGACGCGCCGGCAGATCCGCGAACCGGCAATCGCCGCGCGCCAGCTGCACTTCGCAAAACATTGTATGATCGACGAATCGCGGCGTCGGTAAGCCTTCTTCTACGGCCCGCGGGAACAAGAGATTCGACTGACAAGGGGAGCGACTCAATGCCATCGAGAACGTTGCTCTGCGCCACTATCTTAGGGGCGGTGCTCTGGGGATGCACGCCGGCGCTCACGATTCAAACCATCGGGACGTCCTCCCCCACCGCGAGCCATGTCGAATGCACCCGGAGTTGCCGCGTCGGGATCGTGCAGAAGTGCGCCTTCGGACAGTGCAAATTTGCCGCCGAGTTCGACGAAATCCATCTCGCCCGCGGCAGCAGAAACGTCTCGATCGTGTGGCATCTGCCCGACGGTCACGCGTTTTGCAACCGGTACGTCAGCGACGGTGGCGTGGTGCTCAAGGGAGCCAACGACGAGCAGTTCAGCAGCATGTACTCTACCGACGATCCCGACGGCGCACCTCCCGGGCCCTCCCATCGTGACTGCAGAACGCACGCCTACTTCCACTGGACCGGCGTGAATAGCGTGCCACGACCGGAAGCAGGTTACGGCTACACCATCATCTTCTACGATCGGTCCGGCCACCAGCACGCGCTCGATCCCTGGATCTACAACGACTGACGCGGAATCCGCGTCAGTCGGCGCCCGGGGTCGCACCAGGATCCGTTCCTAGCGCGATCCGGCCGGCTTGACTCCCAAGCCACGCGCTCGCTTCGACCATCGCGGTGGCATAGCTCAGCTCGCGTCCCGCCGCCTCCGCGGCGGCGAACGCCTGCGCGCCGAGCTTCTCGCGGACCTGCGAGATTCTTGGCATGAGGAAGCTTTCGTCGGCCGGGTCGCGGCGCAGTCCCGTACGCAGCGCTTGGGCCTCGGCAGCTCCGTAGAGCCTGGCCGCGACGCTCCATTCCCCGTGCGATGCAGCGAGGCCTGCAGACACCTCCAAGGCGCTTTGCCCAGTCGGCTTCGAGCCGATTTCGTCGGCGATCTCCAGGACCTCGATGAGAAGGCTACGCGCGGCGGGGAAGCCGTTGCGTTCGATCGATACCATCGCGAGGTTGAGCAGCCCGATCGCCACGCTCTCACGATCACCGATGTCGCGCGCCAGCGCCAGGACGCGGAGATACATCGGTTCTGCCGCATCGAGGTCTCCGCTCAATCGGTGAAGCTGCGCCAGCGCATTGAGAGCCGCGGCGATCGAGCGGCCGTCATTCAGCTCCTGAGCCATGGCAAGCGCTTCCTGCAGGTATTCTCTTGCCGCAGCCAGGTTCCCTTGACCAAGCAAGGCGAGCGCGAGCGGCTGCAAGACGGCGGCAATCCTCTCTTTATCGTCGATTTCGCGGGCGATCGCGAGACTTTCCGCCAGGTGCACCTGCCCCTCGGCGTAGCGACCCATCGACAAACTCAGCTGACCGGCGTCGAACAGCGCCCTGCAACGGGACAGGCCACGAAGCTCCGCCCCACTCCGCGCCAACGCTCCCGCGGTCAGGCGGTATCCCAACTCCAGAATCCCGCGGCTCAACCAATATCGCTTCATTGCCGAGGCCAACCGGAGCCCCGACCCGCCTCCATCAACGGCGTGATCGCACCAACCGTGGGCGCTCAGAAGATTCTCGAGCTCGAGATCCAGTCGTGCCAACCACACGGCCTGTGAAGGTCCGAACAGTTCGGGCCGCGCCTTCTCGACGAGCGCGAGGTAGTGCGCAAGGTGGCGGTCTCGGGTCGCGCTCTCTTCGCTACAGTCGGCGAGACGTTCCAGCGCATACTGCCGAACGGTATCGAGCATTCGATAGCGGCCGCAGCCCGGTTCAGCGACTACGAGCGATTTCTCGACCAGGTTCGTAAGCAGATCGAGCACGTCGCCGGAGGCGATGCTGCCGCCGCTGCCGATCACTTCGGCCGCATCGAGCGTCCACCCGCCGGCACACACCGCGAGCCGCCGGAACAGCGCCCGCTCGTTCTCGGTGAGCAGGTCGTAGCTCCAGTCGATCAGCGCGCGCAACGTCTGTTGCCGCGGCAGGGCGGTCCGGTCGCCGCGCGTGAGCAGCCGGAAGCGATCGTCGAGCCGGGCGGCGATCGTTTCGACCGGCAAGGCCCGCGTACGCGAGGCGGCAAGCTCGATCGCGAGCGGGATCCCGTCGAGGCGGTGGCACACCTCGGCAACCGCCGCGGCATTCTTCTCCGATACGGCAAAAGCGGGCTGCACCGCGATCGCGCGGTCGATGAACAGGCGGGCGGCTTCGTAATCGGTGAGCGCGGTATGAATGAATTTCTGATACGGATCGGGAGCCGTGAGCGCCGGCACGGGATACGTTGCCTCGCCGGCGAGGCGCAGATGCTCGCGGCTCGACGCCATGATCTTCAGGCCCGTTCCGGCTTGAAGCAGCTGCTTCGCAAGTTCCGCGCAGGCATCGAGCAGATGTTCGCAGTTGTCGAGGATCACGAGGATGCGGCGGTCCTGCACGAACTTGGCCAACGCTTCGCTCACCGGCCGCCCCGCTTCTTCCTTGACGCCGAGGGCGGAGGCCACTGCCTGCGGGACGAGGCGCGGATCGCTGAGCGGCGCGAGCTCGACGAGCCAGACCCCTTCGGGGTAGTCCTCCATGGAATCGGCGGCGATCTGCAGCGACAGCCGCGTCTTGCCGATGCCGCCGGGTCCGACCAGCGTCAACAAGCGGTTGTCCCGCAGGAGCTTGCCCGCCTCGGCGAGCTCGCGCTGTCGGCCGACGAACGACGTGACCTGCTGGGGAAGATTGTTCGGGATCGCCTCGAGCGAGCGCAGCGCCGGGAACTGCTGCCGCAGATTCGGGTGCACGACCTGGTAGAGCCGCTCCGGCTGCGCCAGGTCGCGCAGGCGCACCGAGCCGAGGTCGCGCAGCGAAACGCCGCTGGGAAGACGCTCGCGCACGAGCGCCGCCACGGCCTCGGAGACCAGGACCTGACCGCCGTGCGCCACGCTCATGATGCGCGCCGCGCGGTTGACCGCGGTGCCGAAGAAATCCTTGTCCCGGCGCTCGCTCACTCCGGCGTGCAGCCCGCAGCGCACCGCAAGATCAATAGCGCCGCGGGCGGCGGCATGGGCGAGATCGAGCTGTATCGCGATCGCGGCGCTGACCCCATCGGCCGGATCAGCGAACGCGGCATGCACGCCGTCGCCGCTCATTTTCACGACTTCCCCGCGATGACTCTCGACCGCGGTGCGCACCACCGCGTCGTGACGCGCGAGAGCCGGCCGCATCCGCCCGGGCTCGCGCTCCCACAGCCCGGTGCTGCCCTCGATGTCAGTGAACAGAAAGGTCGTGACGCCCGAGAGCGACGGCACGCCGCTGTCCTGATCGATCGCGCTCACGTCGGCTCAAGTCTACCTTCGGGTGCCGGTGCCGTGCAGTTGCCGATCGCGCGCAGCGCGCAGCGCCTCGACGCCGCATCCGCCAGCAGCGCATTGTGGGCGACGCCGAGCAGCGCGACGTTATCGGCCTGATCGAGGACCGCGCTGACCTGGGGCGCGACCATGCTGTCGTGCCAGGACCAGATCGACGTGATCGGCGCCGGCGCGGGAGCGTTCTCCTCGCGGTTGAGGGCGGCGAGCCATGGATTGCCCGGGCGCAATTGCGCAAGGCTCCGGCCCGGGAAAAGGTACGCCAGCACGCTGCCGTGATGGGGCGTGCCAAGCGTGACGAGATGCGCCACCCGCCGGCCGCCGAAGCGCCTGAGATAGGCGCGCGCGACGAGGCCGCCCATGCTGTGGCCGATCAGCACGACGCGCTGCGCACCCGTCGCGGCGCAAATCGACTCGATCTTCCGGTCGAGCTGCTCGGCGAAGAGCTCGATATCGGCGAGCGGCGGGCCGTAGTTGATAGTGTAGATCGGGCGGATGCCCTGGCGCTCGAGATAACGGCGGAAATACAGCCAGACGCCGTCGTTCACCAACACGCCGTGAACAAGGAGCACGGGCCGCACGGCCGGCGCGGGCGACGGATCGCGGATCAGCGCGCGGTGAAGCGCCATGAGCGGCCACGAGATCGCGATCACCCAGACCTCCGTCCAGTAAAGGCGCAGCGTCGCCTTGAGCCCGATGCGCGCGCCCGCGGGCCGCGGGCTGCGCCAGATCCAGGCCATCGCGAACCACAGCGTCACCAACACCAATGCCGGCGTGAAATAGGCCACGGGCGCGCCGAGCAGGAACCATACGGCCGACGCACCATGGTCAACCCAACCCAGCGCCCAGTGCACGTAGGCGCCGGTGCCCACCACGAGCCCCAGCATGAGCAGGAACGCGGTCACAGGGCGAGTCGATCAGCGCGCGCCCGAAGCGCCCGCGTCGGCGCGCCAAGCCTGCAGCGCCGGCAGTACGTCTGCGATATCCGGCAGCAGTCGTACGCCGGCAGGCGTTCTGCGCAGCCGACGGGTGATCGCGCCCCCGGCCCAGAGGCCGATGCCAGCGGCGACGGCTCGGCGCAGCGCAGCGATGGCGTCGCCGGCCTGACGCAGCGGAAACGCCGTCGAAAACGAGACGGCGAGCACCTGGGTCTTGTACGCGACCACCGCCCGGCGGATGTCCTCGAAGGGCGTCTGCGTGCCCAGCGAGACGCACTGGGCGCCTTCGGAGGCGAGCAGCGCTTCGCTCATCAGAAGTCCAATCCCGTGCTGTTCGCCCGGCACGGTCGTAAGCAGAATTCTCGGCGTCGCCGGGCCTCGCGGCATGGCATTGATTGCGCCCCGCAGCACGAGCTGCAGATGCTCGCTGTAGAGATGCTCCTCGAACACCTGCAGGTCGCCATGCATCCACGCCTCCCCGACGGCGCGGTTGAGGGGAGCGACCGTCTCCAGCACGAAGCGTTGCACGCCATGGCGCAGGAGCAGGCCGCTCAGACCGGCATGCAGCGCAGCCGCGTCGTGACCCTTGAGCAAGGACAGCACGTCGCTCTCCACCGCGGGGGCGGCCGCATCGCGGCGCGGCCGGATACGCTTTTCGGCGAGCGCGCTCAATTCCTCGAGCGACTGGCGGATGAGCTTGCCGGGCCGCAAGCCGGTGTCCATCAGCCGTTTGATGGTGCGCAGGCGCGCCAGCTCCTCCAACGTGTACTGGCGCTCGGCGTTCTCGTCGCGGCCGGGTCGCGGGAAGCCATAGCGTCGTTCCCAGATGCGCAGCACGTCCTTGGATAGGCCGGTCTCGCGCTCCACGGCGCTGATGTTGAACAGCGTTTCCTCGTTCGCCATAGCTCTTCGTTCGGTACCCAGTTCAAGACTAGCACGACGCCGGTGGAAGCTGTCGAGCCCCTGTCCAAGACAAACGGCGATGCTATACTTTTAGGTTCCGAGGAGAAGTCCGATGACTCCCCAGGCAGCTGTGTATACCGTCGCCGTCGCGCTGTCCGCGATGATGCTGTGGGCCGCCGAGCCCGCGGTGGCCGACTCGAGCCAGGTCGCTGCGGCTACGCCTTGTCCGGCGCTCCTCGACCGCGAATTCAACCGGCTGCAGACCGGCAAGCCGGAGTCGCTGTGCCAGTACCGCGGCAAGGTGCTGCTGATCGTCAACACGGCGAGCTACTGCGGCTACACGCATCAGTACGAAGGACTCGAGGCGCTGTACCGCAAGTACAGGGCTCGCGGCCTGGTCGTGCTCGGCTTTCCCACAAACGACTTCGGCGCGCAGGAGCCCGGGAGCAACAAGGAGATCGCGGAGTTCTGCCGGCTCACCTACGGTGTTGAGTTCCCGATGTTCGAGAAGACGACCGTGAAGAGCCTCGCGGCCAATCCGCTCTACTCCGATCTGGTGGCCCGCACCGGCCAGGGGCCGAAGTGGAATTTCCACAAGTACGTCGTCGACCGCAACGGCAATCCGGTCGCGACCTTCGCGAGCCGGGTCGAGCCGAACGACCGCGAGCTCGTGGCGCTGATCGAAAAGCTGCTCGCCGATAGACCCGCAGAGCCGCAGGGTTGAAACGTCCGGGGCTGCCGGCATATGGTTTGGCGGAACGTACGCCGTGGATGACGCATCTGATGGGAACGCGGAAATCGAACACCGAGGAACCCACTTGAACGCGCCCGAATACCTGCCGCTGCCCGATACCCAGTCGCTGCCCGATGCGCGCGAGCTGCCCATCGAGCGCGTGGGCGTGAAGGGCCTGCGCTATCCGCTCGAGCTGCGCGAGGCGGACGGCAGCGTGCAGCACACCATCGCCGAGCTGGGGATGTACGTCGGCCTGGCGCATGACGTGAAGGGCACGCACATGTCGCGCTTCATCGAGGTGCTCGAGGAGCGCCGTGGGCCGCTCGACCTGCCTGCGCTGCGGGCGATGCACGCGCGCATGCTGGAGCGGCTCGGCGCGAGGACCGGCCGCATCGACCTCGTGTTTCCGTACTTCGTGCGCAAGGCCGCACCGGTGTCGGGCGTCGAAAGTCTCCTCGACTACGACGCGCGCTGGTCGATCGAGACCGGAGCCGACACCCGGACGCGCGTGGCGATCGAGCTGGTCGCGCCGGTCACCAGCCTGTGCCCGTGCTCGAAGAAGATCTCCGACTACGGCGCGCACAACCAGCGCTCGCATATCACCGTGCGCGTCGAGCTGGCTGGCGGCGAGCTTTCGCTCGAGGAGCTCGCGCGCATCGCCGAGGAGGAGGCGTCCTCGGAGCTCTACGGGCTGCTCAAGCGCTCCGACGAGAAGTTCGTCACCGAGCGCGCCTACGACAATCCGAAGTTCGTGGAAGATCTGGTCCGCGACATCGCGCTGCGGCTCAAGCGCGATCCGCGCATTGGGCGCTTCCGCGTAGCCTCGGAGAACTTCGAGTCGATCCACAACCATTCCGCGTACGCGGAGATCGCTGGCACCGGCGCCGCCCCGCTGTAGCGCGACGGCGCCGTAGCGGCGAAGGGCCGGCGCGACGCGTCGCGCCGGCCGCGTGCTTTTGACAGTCTCGCCGCGGATCGCCGATAATTCTGCCCCTTTCGGCGAGGTAGCTCAGCTGGTTAGAGCAGAGGAATCATAATCCTTTGGTCGGGGGTTCAAGTCCCTCCCTCGCTACTCAATCTACGTGCAGGGCGCGGCGGGTTTCGTAGTTGCGTTTTCGTTCCGCAAAACCAGCCGCGTTCCGCAATTCTGTGGATTACTTCGTCGGCGTGACCTTGTCTGCTGCCGCCCCGAAGAAACCCGTTGCTTCAGTGTAGAAAACTTCTTCGTTTAGGCAACCTCCGCGTTTTGACACAACCTCGGCCGGTCAGCGAAGTCCCAGCGCGACCCGAAGCAGGTCCTGGCAGTCCTCTCCAAAGCAGTTGTTTCAAAGAACCGAGAGTCGCCGGCCGCCATAACGCCATGCGCGACCGCCTAGCTGCAGACCAATACCGCGGACGTAGCTCGGTAGCGACCCAGTGAGATGCCCGATTCCATTCCTGTCGGTCCACGCAAGTTGAAATGTGCCCAATCTGATTCGTTGGCAGGACCTCATCGCGCTGCCAACGGACAAATCACGCGGTTAATTGTAAGTGATCGGTAAGCAGTACGTCAGCGACAAGCAAGGGCGCGCGCTTAGTTGTTTCATATTGTTTGCGAATCTTGACGATATGCTTGTCGGCCCATCACACTGCGCCCACCAAAGAACAATCGTGTCGGGGAGCAATAAGAAAATGGACAAGATGAGTCGTTTGGCCGACCGCTGGGGAAGTGGCCAAAGCTCAGGGAGAAAGCCGATGAAGAAACCTGTTTCCGCTTGGGTAACTTGTGCCATCGCGCTCGCCGCCACCTCGATCGCCGGCGCTGCACCGTTTTCGGTGACCTACACGGACACCATCAGTGGTTTCACCGGTCTCTTCACTGACATCAATACTGGCCAACAGGCGCAGGTCAAGATAGTGTTCGACAACGGCGGCACCTCGACCGCCACCCAGACATGGACCGCGGCGAACGTTCAGTGCGTCATCTTTACGTTCAACAATGCCGGCGACAGGTTTGCAGCCATCAACTATGCGACCGCGTCGTTCACGACGGCCACCACCGGCGCTTTCACCACGAATGGAGCGGGTCAGCTTCAGACGGGCACGATCGATTGGGAAGACCAGTCCGATCCGGTTACCGCTCCCAACCTAACCAATATTACCGGGGTGACCGGTGGCGTCGGTAATTGGATACTGAATGGCACGAACCGCGTCATAGACTTCGACTTGGGCGAGATCAGCTTCACCAACGTCGCCAACGACACCCAAGTGACGAACTGGAGCAATCCCGTACCCGCACCCGCTGTTTGCGCGAGCTTCTTCCCGACGAAGACGGTGGTTGCCCCCGTCCCGGCCCTTGGCCCGTGGAGCGTGGTGATTCTCTCCCTCGTGATGGGTATCTGCGTAATACTGGGATTGCGACGCCACGGCAGGTAGAGCGGATCTCGCTTCCGCCAACTAACGCTCGCGGAAGTAGGGTGCCAAAGTCAGCTATTGGCCGGTCAGAGACTTCCACCTTTCCGATACGAACGGCCGCTGCACAACTCACACCGGCCATCGAGGCGTGAACGGCCGGTGTAGATCGTAGAACCGCCCGTCATCGCCGGGGACCGAGAGGCCGTGCCCGACCCTGAGCCGTCCTTGGCGAATTTCGGGTCGAGCGGCCGGTGTACTTGGGGAGCTGCCGTTCGCTGAACTCGTCGCGAAAGCCAGAACCCAATGAGAGCGGTCATCGGCGGCCGCCTACCGGTAATACATGCGGAATCGCGGCTGACCGGCGGCTATCTACACGCGCAACAGCGCGGTATCGACCCACACCGGCTGTTCGTTGCTACCTAAAGCTGCCGTTGAGTAGTGGGCTCTGGCGGGTGTTTGCAAGGCGCGTGCCCGGTGAGCTCGCCCTATTCTGGCCGATTAGCGACTGGGACTGACCGTTGTCGGTCTGTCGAAGGTCAGAAACAAACGAAACAATTTCAGCCGCGCTATGAAATTACTCGGCGACGGTCGGCGAGTACAGTCGCGCTTGTGGTTTGGATCTCATCAAAGGAGCTGCAGAATGAGGATCGCTAACAGAGTGCGCAAACTGGTTCGACTTACACTCCGCGCGCGCGTCGCCGCCGCTTTCGCAAAAATCGCCAGTGCTGTTGATGAGCGAACGGCGCATGCCAGGACTAAGAACTTTTATCGCTCGAGCGGCGCTACCTGGACACGCTCATTGAATTGAGCAACGAACGTGTGTCGATTCGTCACCCCCATGCTGAGATTGGCAAGCGTAACCGATTCGGCGTATCGG
>DATJBM010000046.1:0-22376 GCA_035515295.1 Casimicrobiaceae bacterium
CCGTAGAGGTGCGAGAGTGGATACGTCCCGCCCCGACGTCGCCTGACCTTGTGCTTGACGCGCAACCACCGGCGCAACCGCGCAGCAGTGTAAGTATCGAGCGCCCGGTTGCCGGGTGGCCCTTGCACCCACGGGAAAAGCGCCGCCTTGTCACGGCGCACGCCACGAGCAGACGTTCGGCGATCTCACGGCCAAGCGGAGCGCGGCGACGTCGATCGTGGCGTCGAAAGCTAAAGCCGTCGCGCTGGCATCGTTGTCACCGGCCGTGATCAGGAGTTACGATTCCGGATCAGGTACGCGATCGTGCCCCGTGCGGCATATGCCCGAGTTTTTCTACCTCCTGATCAACTACCCAGTTCTGATCGCTGGCCCGATCATCTTTTTCGCAGGACTCGGGCTATGGATTCACTCGCGCACCGCATGGGTGGCAACGGCCGCTTGGATTGGGTACCTCGTTTACGAACTCGGTATGCACGCCGGTGTATTCTGCAGCGGCGACGCATGCACGAAACGGTCGCCACTTTATCTCGTCTACCCGCTGCTGGCTTTCCTGTCGTTCGTGGCGCTTGTGCAGGCCTATGTACACATCCGCGACAAACGTCAGCGGACGCGGCGGCCAGCGATCCGCCCTTGAGACCCGCCGCGTCGCAATCAGCGATTCGCCAGCCGGTCCCATGCTCTTAGGCGCCGAGCGTCTGAAGCCTTCTGAAGCCCTCGAGCGTCCGCTTCTGTAACGCTATGAATAGCCGCTTCGGGTCGGTAGGGTGAGTAGAACGAGGCTTACGCATATCCGGTGTTGACGGCACAACGGACGTTTGTCGTGATCTCGAGTCGCTGCTTTCTACTCCTTGCTCGTCGGCGCGAGGCCATCGCCGCCTGCACCGGGTCGACAACTCACCGCCATCGCACGCTCGGGCAGGCACCACCAATGGCTACAGGCCGAGATAAGCCTGCCGGATGTCGGGCCGGGTCTCGAGTTCGGCGGGCGTGCCCTCGGTGAACAGCCTTCCTTCGGCGATCACGTAGGCATAGTCGCTGAGCACGAAGGCGAGGTGCACGTTCTGCTCAACCAGCAGGATGGAGAGTCCCCGCTCCTTGAGCTCCTTCAGCGTGAGGAAGAGCTGGTGCACCACGACGGGCGCGAGCCCGAGCGAGAGCTCGTCGATCACGAGGATCTCGGGATCGGACATGAGGCCGCGGGCGATGGCGAGCATCTGCTGTTCGCCTCCGGAGAACGTGCCCGCCGGCTGGCGACGGCGCTCCCTGAGCCGCGGAAACAGCGCGTAGACGCGGTCCAGGCTTTCGGCGCGCTTGCGCGACGCGCGGCGCGAGAACGCGCCCATCTCGAGGTTCTCTTCGACCGTCATATCGTTGTAGAGCTGCCGTCCCTCGGGCACGAGCACGAGCCCGCGCGCGGCCTTGGCGTGCGGCGAGAGCTGGGTCACGTCTTCGCCCTTGAATACCACTCGCCCTCCCCACGGCCGGATGCTCCCGACCGTCGCGCGCAGCGTGGTCGTCTTGCCCACGCCGTTCGCGCCGATGATCGTCGTGAGGCGCGCGGTGTGCGCGGCGAGCGAGATGCCCCAGAGAATCTGCACCTCCCCGTAGCCGGCCTCCAGCGCCTCGATCTTGAGCAGCGCTTCGCTCATCACGCTTTCCTGTGCAGCTCGCCGGCGAGCGACGCGTCGCCGAGATAAGCCTCGATCACCACGGGATCGGAGGCGACGGCGGCGGGCGCGCCTTCCGCGAGCTTGCGGCCGTAGCTCAGCACCACGATCCGATCGGAGAGCCCCATGATCGCCTGCATCAGGTGCTCGATCATCAGGATCGACACGCCGCGCTCGCGGATCGCCCGGATCACGCCGATCATGCGGGCGATCTCGGCCGGGTTGAGCCCGGCGAGCACTTCATCGAGGAGCAGCAGCACCGGCCGCGCGCACAGCGCGCGCGCGAGCTCCAGCCGTTTCTTGCCCGCGATCGTGAGCTGGCCGGCGGGCTCGTCGAGCCGTGCGGTAAGGCCGACGAACTCGGCCACCTCGCGCGCCACCGCTTCGGCCGCAGCGAGCGGCAGATCCTCGCGTCCAAAGCAGGCGCCGACCACGCAGTTCTCGAGCACCGTCAGGGTGGCCAGCGGCTGGACGATCTGGTGCGTGCGCGCGAGCCCGCGGCGCACCACGCGATTGGGCGCGAGGCCGGTGATGTCCTCGCCCCGGAACAGCACCTGGCCACGGTCGGGACGGAACACGCCGTTGATCAGGTTGAACGCGGTCGACTTGCCCGCGCCGTTCGGGCCGATGAGGCCCAGGATCTCGCCTTCGCCAACGGTGAAGCTCAGGTCGGCCACGGCCTGCAGGCCCCCGAAGCGCTTGCCCAGGTCCTGCACGTCGAGGATCGGGCTCATTCGACGATGCGTTGCGTGCGCGGCCAGCGGCGGTGGATCCAGCCCATCAGCCCGCCCGGAACGAAGAGCACGATCACCAGCAGCAGCACGCCGGCGATCACCAGCTGGAAGCTGGAGAAGGCCTGAGAGGTCAGGAGCGTCGAGCGCAGCTCCTCGTAGAGGAACGCGCCGAGCGCGGGACCGACGACGGTGCCCTGCCCGCCCAGCATCACCGACACGATGGCTTCGGTCGAAAGCACGAGGTCGAAGGCGTCGTCGGGCTGGATGAACGCGCTCTTGAAGAAGAACAGCGCGCCCGCCACCGCCGGCAGGAAGGCCGAGGCGCTGTAGACGAGCGCCTTGTAGTGCCGGGTCGGCACGCCCAGGACCAGCGCGGCGTTCTCGTTCTGGCCGATCGCCCTCAGGCCCAGCCCGAACTTCGAGCCCTTGATCCCGAAGGAGAGGAGCAGCGACAGCGCCATCACTCCAACCATCAGAAAGTAGATGATCCACAGTGCCTGCGCCGGTCCGCCCAGCGGCTGATAGGCCTCGATCGCGAGGTAGATGCCGGTCGATCCTCCCCAGGGCGGGAAGTTCACGACGAACGCCTTCACGCCTTCGTTCACGCCGATCGTCGCCAGCGCGAAATACGCGCCCCGAAGCCGCAGGATGCCCAGGCCGAAGAGCAGCGCCGCGAAGCTCACGACGATCCCCGCGGTGAGGGCGGCTGCGACCAGCGGCCAGGCGTAGGAATTGACCAGCCACACGCACAGATACCCGCCGAGCCCGTAGAACACGACGTTGCCGAAGTTGACGTAACCCGCGTAGCCGATCATCAGGTTGAGGTTGGTGGCGAGGATCACGTAGATCGCGGCGAGCAGCAGGTCCTCGCGCAACCCGACGTTGTTCCCGACGAGCGGGGCGACCGCGAAGGCAGCCGTGGCAGCCACGATCAGCCAGAAGGTCGGACGTTTCAGCAGGCCGGCGGCGCGCATCGGCTCGGGAGAGTCAGCTGCGCCGGCGGATGTTGAACAGACCGCCGGGGAAGGCGATCAGCACGATGACGAAGACGACGAACTCGATGACCAGGGTCCAGCTCACCGGCATGAACGGCGTGACCAGTCCTTCGAGCAGGCCGAGGGCCACGCCGCCGAAGAGCGCGCCAGCCGGATTGCCGAGGCCTCCCAGCACCGTGACCACGAAGCTCTTGAGCTGGTATGCCGTGCCGGACAGAACCGTAAACGGAAACAGCGTGGCGATCAGCGCACCCGAGGCGCAGGCGAGCGCGATTCCAAGCCCGAAGGCGAACGATAGGACCTGCCGCGTCGGAATGCCGTTGAGCTCCGCGGCCTCGCGGTTGCTCGCGACTGCCCGGATCGCCTTGCCGGGCCGCGTGTGGTAGAGAAAGAGATAGAGCCCGCCGGCGATCACGGCGGTGATGATCGCCGCCATGATGTGCGTGCCGGTGAACGTGTAGCCGTGCAGCGTCACGCCCGGCAGGCTTACCGGCACGTTGAAGAGCACCGTTCCCCACACCGTCGTGCCCAGCCCGATGAGCACCATGTTGACCGCGAACGTCGCGAGCAGGCTCATGAGCGGCGGACGGCCGATCATCCGATGCACCGAGATCCAGTACAGGCCCACGCCGACCGCGAAGCCGGCGATCACGACGGGCGGAATCGCCGCGTAGGTCGGTACGCCGAAGACGCCCGCGAGGTAGAAGAGTCCGAACATCCCGGCGACGATCATCGCCCCGTGCGAGAGGTTGATGACGTTCATCACGCCCCAGATCAGCGTGAGGCCCATCGCCGCGAGCCCGTACACCGAGCCCACCAGCACCCCGTCGACGATCGAGGCGATGATGCCGAACATGGTTTTCCGCGCAAAAGAACGGGCCGCGCGCGCGGCCCGTTCCTCGCCCTGGCGCTAAATCAGCGGTAGGGGTACTTCACCGGCGCGGTGGCGGCGTTCGTCGGCCAGATCACTTCCTTCTCCAGCCCGCCGTCCTTCTGCTGCCACTGCGTGAGCACCATCTGATGGGCGAGCTGCAGTCCGTGGCTCTTCGGATCGGTCGAGAACTTGGTCTTGCCCCACAGGGTGGTGACGTCCATCTTGTTGAGCTCCGCCGCGACCTTGTCCGGGTCGATGGAGCCGGCCTCCTCGATCGCGTGCTGGAAGAGCAGCCCTCCGGCGTAGCCGCCCGCCGCGTGGTAGCCGGCATCGACGTTGTACTTGGCCTTGAAGCGCTTGGCGAACTCCGCCGGCGCCGGACCGAAGTCGGGCTTGTAGGTCACCTGCGGCGCCCACTGCGAGGGCACCGAGATGCCCTGCGCCGCGGGCCCCAGGGTCGAGAACTGCGGGCTGTCCGGCGCAACCAGCAGCGTCACCCACTTGAGGTTCGCCTTCTGGTCGTAGAGCTGGCGGGCGAGCGTCGCGCCGTCCGGATAGTGCCCGCCGCCGAGCAGGGTGTCGGCTCCCGAGGACACGATCTTGTTGATGATCGCGCTGAAGTCGGTCTGCGCCGGCGGATAGGATTCGTCGAGCACGATCTGCATCCCCGCCTGCTTCGCCTGCTCCCGAGCGGCGATCGAGACCGCTTTGGAGAACGGATCGTCGGAATACACGAGCGCGATCTTCGCCCCTGGATTTTTCGATTTCAGCAGCTCGATGGCGCCGCTCAAGTAGTGGTCCGCGGGCGTGTAGGTCTGGAACAGGTACTTGTTGCCGAGCTGGTAGGTCTTGCCCTCCGCCCCGCCGATGCTCATCATGAGCTTTCCGTACTGCTCGGAGATCACGGTGGCGGTCGCGACCAGACCCGAGGAGTACGGGCTGAAGAGGAATTGCGCCTTGTCGTCGGTGATGAGCCGCGTGTAGAGCTGCTGCACGCGCCCCGGCTGCGACTGGTCGTCGTAGCTCACGAACCGCACCTTGTAGTGCTTGTTGCCGGCCTTGATGCCGCCGGCGGCGTTGACGTCGTCGCGCCACATCTCGAAGCCGTGGAGCTGGGCGATCGAGTCGAGATTGAGCGCACCGGTCTGCGATACGGTGAAACCGATGGTGAGCGTGTCTTCGTCGGCGCCGAAGGCGGGACCGGCCGCGAGGCAAAACGCAATGGCGGCGATCAGAAAGGACCGGGCTCCGGTCCGACCAGACTGGTTCATATTTCCTCCTTTTTTTGGGTCCAGGCAGCGCAACGCACCGCTCTGGTAGGACCCCTTCCCGACCCGGCGGTTCGATTATACGGCCGCGAGCCGGCTCAGGACCCCAGCATCGGCAAGTCCAGCTTTTCCCGGGCGGCCACCTCGAGGGCCCGCGCATACCCCGCATCCGCATGCCGCATCACGCCGGTGGCCGGATCGTTCCAGAGCACGCGCTCGATGCGCTTCGCGGCAGCCGGCGTTCCGTCGCAAACGATCACCGCTCCAGCATGCTGCGAATAACCCATGCCCACGCCACCGCCATGGTGGATCGAAACCCAGGTGGCGCCGCTCGCGGTGTTGAGCAGCGCATTCAGGAACGCCCAGTCCGACACCGCGTCGGAGCCGTCGGCCATGCTTTCCGTCTCGCGGTTGGGGCTCGCGACCGAGCCGCCGTCGAGATGATCGCGGCCGATCACGATCGGCGCGGCAAGCTCGCCGCTCGCCACCATGGCGTTGAAGGCGAGCCCCGCCTTGTGCCTCTGGCCGAGGCCCAGCCAGCAGATACGCGCCGGCAGGCCCTGGAAGGCGATCCGTTTGTCCGCGAGATCGAGCCAGCGATGGAGGTGCGCGTCGTCCGGAAAGAGCTCCTTCACCTTGCGGTCGGTCTTGCGGATGTCCTCCGGGTCGCCCGACAGCGCGACCCAGCGGAAGGGACCCTTGCCTTGGCAGAACAGCGGTCGCACGTACGCCGGCACGAAGCCGGGAAACGCGAAGGCATCCTTGAGCCCCGCATCGAAGGCGACCTGGCGAATGTTGTTCCCGTAGTCGACGGTCGGAATGCCTCGGGCGTGGAAGGCGAGCATCGCCTCGACGTGGGTTCGGATCGACCGGCGAGCCGCGTCCGCGAGCGCCGCGTGCTGCGCCGCGTCGGCCTGCGCCACGCGCCAGCGCTCGAGCGTCCAACCCGCGGGCAGATAGCCATAGACGAGATCGTGCGCGGAGGTCTGGTCGGTAACGAGGTCCGGCGCCGCGCCGCGGCGCGCGAGCTCCGGCAGGATCTCGGCGGCGTTGCCGAGCAACCCCACTGAAACCGGCCGGCGCCGCGCGCACGCCTCCTCGATCCCCGCCAGGGCGTCGTCGAGGTCGCGCGCCTGCCGATCGAGGTAACGGGTCTCGAGGCGCATCGCAAGGCGCGAGGGCTGGCACTCGATCGCCAGCAGCGATGCGCCGGCGAGCGTCGCGGCGAGCGGCTGCGCCCCGCCCATGCCGCCTAGGCCCGCGGTGAGGATCCACTTGTCGGCGAGGTCGCCGCCGTAGTGCTGCCGGCCCGCCTCGGCGAAGGTCTCGTAGGTGCCCTGCACGATGCCCTGGCTGCCGATGTAGATCCAGGAGCCCGCGGTCATCTGGCCGAACATCATCAGGCCCTTGCGGTCGAGCGCGTTGAAGTGCTCCCAGTCGGCCCACTTCGGCACCAGGTTGGAGTTGGCGATCAGCACCCGCGGCGCGTCCGGGTGAGTCTTGAACACGCCGACCGGCTTTCCCGACTGGATGAGCAGCGATTCGTCGTCTTCGAGGCGGGTAAGCACCTCGACGATCGCGTCGAAACAGGCCCAGTTGCGCGCCGCCTTGCCGATGCCGCCGTAGACGACCAGGTCCTGCGGTCGCTCCGCCACCTCGGGATCGAGGTTGTTCATGAGCATCCGCAGCGGCGCTTCCGTCGTCCAGCTCTTCGCGGTGAGCTTAGGGCCACGCGGGGCGCGGATCACGCGCGCCGCCCCGCTGGGGGAGAGACGCCGGGGATCGTCGCGATGCATCGTCGCTCCTTAGGGGGCCTCTGAAATATCCCTACGCGGCCGTCCCACAGGGCTGCGGCAAAATCCGGCGCCTGCGTCGCGGATCTCCTCGGGCATGGGATCGACTATTGCCCTCGTCGAGCGTCTGGCATTCGTCCGCATTTTGCTCGCAGCGCAATCCGCGGGGGGTATTTCAGAGGTTTCCTTAGCCGATCAGGCATTGTCGCGCGCGGCGGATGAACCGTCATCCGTCGCGAGCAGCTCGCCGGTCAGCTCGCTCAGCTCACCGGCTTCGACCAGCGCCTTCACCCGAGCCAGATCGGGCGCGAAGGCTCGGTCGCGCTCCCAGAATGCGGCTTCTCGGCGCACCCGGGCGATCGCTCGTTGCAGGATGCCGGACGTCGCGAGCGGCGCGCGCAACTCCACGCCCTGCGCTGCGGCGAGAAGCTCGATGGCCACGATCGCGCCAGCGTTCGAGACCATCGGCGCCAGGCGCAGCGCCGCGTTGGTCGCCATGCTCACATGGTCTTCCTGGTTGGCCGAGGTCGGCAGCGAGTCGACGCTGCGGGGGCTCGCGAGCGCCTTGTTCTCCGAGGCGAGCGCGGCGGCGGTGACCTGCGCGATCATGAAGCCTGAATTGACCCCGCCGTCGCGCACGAGGAACGGCGGCAGTCCGGAGAGATTCGCGTCCATCAGCAGCGCGACGCGCCGCTCGGCGAGCGCGCCGATCTCGGCGATCGCGAGCGCGAGATGGTCGGCGGCCAAGGCCACCGCCTCGGCGTGGAAATTGCCGCCGGAGAGGACCTCGCGCGCGCCGGCGAACACCAGCGGATTGTCCGATACCGCATTGGCTTCGGTGAGCAGCACGCCGCCCGCGTGGCGCATCGCGTCGAGGCATGCGCCAGCCACCTGCGGCTGGCAGCGCAGGCTGTAGGGATCCTGCACGCGCGGACAGTCGCGGTGCGACGCGCGGATCGCGCTGCCAACGAGCAGGCGGCGCAGCACGCTTGCCACGTCGGCCTGACCGCGACTCGCGCGCAGCGCCTGGATCCGCTCGTCGAAGGGGGTGTCGCTGCCGAGACACGCATCGACCGACAGCGCGCCCGAAACGAGCGAGGATGCCAGCACGCGTTCCGCGGCGAAGAGCCCGGCGAGCGCCAGGGCCGTCGAAACCTGCGTTCCGTTGACGAGCGCGAGCCCCTCTTTCGGTCCGAGCGTCAGCGGCGCCAGACCCGCGCGCTGCAGCGCGACCGCGGCGGACAGCGTCGCGCCGTCGATGCGCGCTTCGCCTTCGCCGATCAGCACGCCGGCGAGATGCGCGAGGGGCGCCAGGTCGCCCGACGCGCCGACCGAGCCCTGGCTCGGAATGACCGGCAGGACGCGGGCGTTGACCAGCCGCACCAGAGCGTCGACCACCTCGTAGCGCACGCCGGAGAAACCGCGCCCGAGCGAGGCGACCTTGAGCACGAGCGCGAGTCGCACGACGGCGTCCTCGAGCGGCGCTCCGGTGCCGGCCGAGTGCGAGAGCACCAGCGCGCGCTGCAGCTCGGAGAGCCGCGCCGCGTCGATCCGCGTGCGCGCCAGCAGCCCGAAGCCCGTGTTGACGCCGTAGACGACGCGGCCCTCGGTCGCCAGCTCGGCGACGACCTTCGCCGCCGCCTCCACGCGCTCGCGCGCGGCGTCGGGAAGCGCGATCGCGAGCGGACCTCGCCACGCGACGCGCAGCGACTGGAGCGTCAGCCGACCCGGCGAGAGTTGGACCGTCATGGCAGTCGACCCTGCGCGGGCGATTGTGCCAGAAGGCACGCTGCCTCGGCGTCAGCGCAGCCCCTGCAGCGCCTTCGGGCTCAAGCGCTGGCGCGAGGCGCCGTAGTCCTTCCATGGGTCCGTGCGTTGTGCGATCCGCTTCGGCACGGTGGAGACGGTGAACGCCGACGGCGGCGTCGACGCCGAGAGCTCGCGCCAGGACAGCGGCGCGGATGCCGTCGCGCCGGGCCGCGCACGCAGCGAATACGCCGCCACGGCGGTCGCGCCGCGGGCGTTGCGCAGGTAATCGACGAAGATCTTCCCGCGCCGGTTCGCCTCGCCCATGGTGGCGGTGAAGCGCTCCGGGGCGCCGCGCACGAGCCGCATGGCGACACCGCGCGCGAACGCCTTCACCTCGTCCCAGGACGAGCGCCGCTCGAGCGGCACGACCACGTGCAGGCCCTTGCCGCCGGTGGTCTTGACGAACGATTCGAGGTCCAGCGCTTCGAGAACCGCGCGCGTCTCGCGCGCCGCCTCGACCAGCGCGCTCCAGGGCAGCGCCGGATCGGGATCGAGGTCGAGCACCAGCGTGTCGGGCCGCTCGATCTCCGGCGCGGTCGCGCCCCACACGTGCAGCTCGAGCGCATTCCACTGCGCGAGCCCGACCAGCGCGTCGATACGGTTGGCCACCGCGTACGGATTGCGTCCCGTGCTCTCGTCGACCTGCACCACGTCGATGCCGGGAATGGCGTACCGGCCGACGTGCTTCTGGAAGAAGCATTGCGCCGCGAGCCCGTCGGGACAGCGCACGATCGCGAGCGGACGGCCGGCGACGAAGGCCAGCATTCGCTCCCCCACCGCGGCGTAGTACTCGGCGACCATAAGCTTGGTGACCCCCACGTCCGGATACACGACGCGGTCGGGATGCGTGATCCATACATTGCCCACCGCCCGCGTGCGCCAGCGCTTCGCGGGCGGCGGCCCCGCGACGGATTCAGGCGCGCTCGCGGCGGACGTCCTGCGCCGACTTGTCCTCACGCAGTCCCTCGAACGAGGCCTGGCGCACGTGACCGTCGTGCGTCCATTCGGCAAACGCCACTTCGGCGACGAGGTCGGGTTCGACCCATGTCACGCCGCGCGAGAGCGCACCCTTCGGCGCGGGATCGAACGGCGACGCGGCGATCGCGAGGCGCGATAGCTTGCGCTCGAGCGAGGTCAGCATCGCCGCGCCGAAGCCGGTTCCAACGCGTCCCACGTAGCGCAGCTTTCCCTCCTCCTGCACGCCGAGGAGCAGCGCGCCGAGGCCCACGCGCGAGCCCTGCGGAGGGGAATACCCACCGATGACGAACTCCTGCCGCTGCCGGCACTTGAGTTTGATCCAGTCGCGGGTGCGCGCGTGCCGGTAGGCGCTGTCCGCCCGCTTGCCCATGATCCCTTCTAGGCCGCGCTTGCAGGCCGCTGCGCGCAGCTTCGCACCCGAGCCCGCGAGCGCGGCGGAGAAGGCGAGGCTCGATCCCGGACGAGGCTTTCCCAGCGCTCGCTCCAGCGCCGCGCGGCGCTCGGTGAGCGCAAGAGCGCGCAAGTCGCGGCCTGCGAGAAACGGCGCGTCGAAGATCGCGTACAGCGGCTGCGCCTTCGACTCGCCCGAGAGCACGCGCTGCAGCGCGGAGAAGCTGGAGCGCCCCCGGTCGTCGAGCACGCACACCTCGCCGTCGAGCCATGCCGGGCCGAGGTTCTTGCCCGCGAGCTCCGCGGCGATGCGCGGGAAGCGCCCGGTCCAGTCCTGGCTGCCGCGCGTGACCAGCTTCACGTCGCGGCCGTCGATGCGCGCGAGGATGCGATAGCCGTCGTACTTGAATTCGTAGATCCAGCCCGGCCCGGTCGGCGCCTCGGCGACCAGCGTCGCGAGCTCGGGTTCGAGCGTCGCCGGCAGCGCCGCCGGGTCCGGGTCCGAACCCCTCGTGCGCCTGGCCGCGACCGGCCGCGTCGGCAAGGCGACGACGCCATCCGTCGCGCCCGGCCGCGCTTCGCGTTCCTTGATCAGCAGCCACGGCCGCTTGCCGCCCCGGTCGCGCCGATTCATCCGGATCAGAGCCCAGCGGCCGGAGAGCCGCTTGCCCGACAGCGTGAACGCGAGATGGCCCTCGCGCAGCCCGCGCTCGGCATCGCCCTCGGGGGTCCACGTGCCGCGGTCCCAGATCTCCACCTTGCCGGCGCCGTATTCGTGCTCGGGAATCACGCCTTCGAAGTCGCCGTACTCGAGCGGGTGATCCTCGACTTCCACCGCGAGTCGCTTGTCCTTCGGATCGAGGCTCGGTCCCTTGGGCACCGCCCAGCTCTTGAGCGTCCCGCCCCACTCCAGGCGGAAGTCGTAGTGCAGCGTGCGCGCCGCGTGCTTCTGGACGACGAAACGCAAGCCCACCTTCGTGCGGTGCGCCTCGCCGCCGCGCGGCTCGGGTGTCTTGCGGAAATCGCGTTTCTCGCGATAGCGCTGGAGGGTCATGGCGTCATTCTCGCCGAGTGCTGCAGGATCCGTGCCGCCTGCGCCCGGGGCACGCAAGTCTCGGGGCAGCCCTCGGCCGCCGGTAAATCTTTCCGCTCCATGGTACTTCTTCCTAGAGACCGCTTGGCCGCGGAGCGAAACCGATGAGCCAACGGCCCTAGAATACGCCCCATGCTTAGCCTTCCGTCCCTTGATGCCTTGGGGCTCCATTCGAGCCGACTGGCGCTGGTCGCGATGCTCGTCGCCGTTACGCCGGCCCACGCCGCCGACCCGGGCAAGCGCTGGCACGGGATTCTGCCGGAGGACGTCCCCAGCTTCGATCCGTCCGGACCCACGAATACCTCGGCCGCCGCCGTCGAGGAGCTCATCTTCGAAAGGCTCCTGACCTACGACTACCTGGCCCGCCCCGCCAAGCTCGTTCCCATGCTCGCCGAAGCGATGCCCGTGATCTCCGACGAAGGGAGGACCTGGACGGTCAAGGTCCGCAGGGGCGTCACGTTCGCGCCCGACCCGGCCTTCAAGGACCGCCGTCGCGAGCTGACCGCGCAGGACGTCGTTTACACTTTCATGCGCTTCATGGATCCGGCTCAGCGTTCGCCCTACCAGTTCCTGATGCGCAACAAGCTGGTCGGGCTCGATGCTCTGGCGCGCGCGCCCAAGAGCGGCCGGTTCGATTACGACGCGCGCATTCCTGGCTTGGACGCACTCGGTCGGTACACCGTCCGCTTCCGACTCGTCGCGTCCGACTATCGCTTCGGATACCTCCTTGCGCACACGGCCGCCGGCATCGTGGCCCGGGAAGTCGTCGAGGCCTACGGCGTCGACATCGGCCGCCACCCGGTCGGAACGGGACCGTACATGCTGACGAGCTGGACGCCGGGAACGCGTGCTGTCCTCGACGCGAATCCCGACTACCGCGGCTTCACGTGGGATTTTGCTCCAGGCTCGGACCCGCGCGACCGGGAAATCGTGGCGCAGATGCAGGGCAAGCGCATGCCCCAGATCGGCCACATCGAGCTCTCGATCATCGAGGAGGATACGACCTACTGGCTCACTTTCCTGCGCGGCGATCTCGAGGTGGTGAACCTGCTGCCCCGATTCCAGGCCAAGGCGCTGGTCGGCGGCAAGCTCGCACCCGACCTCGCCGCGAAAGGGCTTTCGACGTACAGCGCCACGCCGCCCGCCGCCGGCTTCACCGCCTTCAATTTTCGTGACCCGGTCGTCGGAGGATTTGCGCCGGAGAAGAACGCACTGCGGCGGGCGATCGCGCTCGCCTACGATGGCCAGGAGCTCGTGCACGTCGTCTACAACGACAAGGCGGAGCGCGCGCAAATGCCGATCCCGCCGGGCGTCACCGGATACGACCCGGCGTACCGCAGCAACAACGGCTACGATCCGGAGCTCGCCGACCGACTTCTCGACCGCTTTGGCTACAGGCGCGGCGCCGACGGCTTCCGGAGCCTTCCCGATGGAAGGCCGCTGGTACTGGTGCGCAACACCTACACGGGCGGAACGGGCCGGGACGAAGATCTGATCTGGCAGAAGTCCATGGAGCGCATCGGTCTGCGCATCCGGATGGAGACGCTCACGGGCGCCGAGACCGCGAAGCGCTCGACGACGTGCACGACGATGCTGTTCAGCTGGAACTGGTTCGCAGACTACCCCGACGGCGAAAATTTCATGCAGCTCCTCTACGGGCCCAACAGCTTCGAGAGCAATCCCGGCTGTTACCAGTCCGCAGCGTACGATCGTCTGTACCGGCAGGCCGCAGCCCTTCCCGACGGCGAGGAGCGCAATCGCCTGTTCGCGGCGATGACCCGGCAGATGGAGGCCGACACCGCCTGGGTCCTCGGCGCCTATCCCCAGCGCATCGTCGTTTTGCAGCCGTGGGTGCTGGGCCACAAGGTGCACCCTTTCCTGTATTCGGTCCTGCCGTACGTGGACCTGAAGCCGCATTGAGAACCCGGTCGATCTCGGTAGCGTCGCTCCTGATGGCCCACGACAGTTGCAAGGCTCACGCGCCGGCTTCGGAACCAAGTCTTCGCGATCTCCTCGTGCATGCCTGGGATCGCTCGCGGTTCTACCATGAGGTCTACTCGGCCCACGGGATCGGGCGCAGGGACCTGTACCGCATCGCACTCGAAGATCTGCCTGTCGTGTCCAAGGCTGATCTCATGGTGCGGTTCGACGAGGCCGTCACCGATCCACGGCTGCGCAAATCCGATCTGGAGCAGTGGTTGCGCAACGATGTCGACCCACTGAATCTGTACCTGGACGACTACATCATCGTTCACGGTTCCGGCGGAACGAAGATCTACAGCTACGTGCCGTACACGCGTGAAGCGTGGAACCAAGCCATGACCGCAGCCGCTCCCCTGTTGCTGCCGCTGGACCGGAGCACGCCCAAGCCGCTGCGAAGTGCCTTTTATTTCTGGACAGCGGGTCACTACGTTGGCGCCACCAGCGCCCGGTTCGCCTCGTCGTCGGCGCACGAAGTGCTAAGCCTGTCTGTCTTCGATCCGGCAGAGGAGGTCTGCGCGCGGCTCAATGCCTTTCGCCCGGAGCGCCTGACGAGCTACGCGAGCGGACTGAGCTGGCTTGCCGAGTGGGCGCTGCAAGGCAAGCTGCGAGTCGCCCCGCGCTCGGTGCTATCGAGCGGCGACCGGCTCACCCCTGCCATCCGGGCGCAGGTCAAGGCGGCCTGGAATGCCGACGTCTACGACCTGTACGGCGCCTGCGAGTCGATCTGCATGGCGGTGCAGTGTCCGGGGGAGGACGAGTATGCGGTGCTTACGGCATCGAACGTGGTGGAGGTCGTGGACTCTGCCAACCGCATGGTACAGCCAGGCACACGCGGACGCGTGCTCATGACCAGCCTAGTCAATTACACGCTGCCCATGATTCGCTTCGATTTGCACGACTTCGCGATTCTGGGCAGGGCGCGCATGGGCGCCGAAAGCCTGCGCAGACTGGAAGGCAAGACCCACCATGCCCTGCCCATTCGACTTGCCGACGGCAGCACGAGCGCGATCGAAGTCTACGAATTGGCGCAGCTGGAAATCCCCGCCATCGAGAAGATCCAGTTCGTCGCACATAGTCCCTTCCACGTGGAAATTCGCTACCAGTCAGCCCACGAGCTCGACTCGTGGATCGACGCGGCCTTCCGCCGCTTGCTGACGCAGAAGTCGGCGATGGTCGACAGGATAACCATAAAGCGGGTCGATCGAATCGCCAACAGCCTGCCGGCGTTCAAGCTGGAGTGCGTGGTAGGACCGGAGCAGAGGACGTTCGCCCCGGCATCACTGGACCACGACGGTCGCGGCAGCGTCCAGCAACCAATTGCGCGCATGGAGCTCGCCGTTCCCTGCTACGAAGCGCACTCGGACGAGTCGATCGGCCACCGCCTGAGTTATGTTGCACGCGAGCGTTCGATGGAACCGGCCGCGCTCGACGGGAACCGTTCGCTGACCTACGGTCGACTCGACCAGCTCGCCGCACAGGTTGCCGGAGAGCTGCTTCGCCGCGGTTTCGACGCGTCACGTCCGGTGGCGGTCCTGTGCGGCCACCGGTTCGAAGTTCTTCCTCTCCTCATCGGCATCATCCGCGCCGGCGGATTCTATCTGCCGTTGGATCCGTATCTGCAGCCTGCGAGGCTGCAGAGCATCATCGCGGCAATGGGTGCGAATCTCGTGCTGACGACGGTCGAGGAGCGGCACCGGGCTCGAGCGCTGGCGGGCCATTCCGCCAGCGTGATCTGCCTCGAGGAGATCGAGGTGCTGCCTGGCCGGCAGTGCCCGGCGCGCCCGCCTGCCGATCTCGCCTGTGTGCTGTTTACATCGGGCTCGACCGGCGAGCCGAAAGGAGTTGCTCTCACCAACGCTACCATTCGTGAGCGATCGGGGCGCTACGCCACGGACTACGGTCTCGGACCGACCGACCGCGTCGCCCTATTGCAGTCCTACGCGGTCAGCGCCGGGGTGCGCGAGATCTTCGGCGCGCTGCTGGCCGGCGCCACGCTCGCTTTCTACGACGTTCGCAGGAGCGGACTCGCTGCCATGGCGAGCTGGTTGAACGCACATCGGATCAGCGTTCTCTACGCCGTTCCCACACTGTTCCGTGCCTTCATCGAAACCTTGACCGCGGAAACCTTTCCCACGGTGCGAGTCCTCCGCCTCGGCGGAGAGCCGGTACAACCGGAGGACCTAACCGGCTTCCGCAGGCACTTTGCGTCCGATTGCCTGCTGGCCAACGGCTACGCCGCTACGGAGACCGATACGATCTGCCAGTATGTCATGGATCGCGATACGCCGATCGTCGCGGGCCGCATTCCCGTCGGCGTAGCGGTGAGGGGAGTCGATGTGACGCTGTGCGACGAACAAGGCATCCCAGTCACCGATGCGCTCGGCGAAGTCCGGGTGACGAGCCCGATGATCGCCTCCGGTTACTGGGATCCGCGCAGTGGCAAGGCACAGCCGTTCGACCGTCCCTTCGCTACGGGCGACCTCGGCTATCGGCTTCCCGACGGGCGCGTGTTTCTTGTCGGACGCCGCGACCTCGTTGTCAAGGTGCACGGAAAGCGCATCGATCTTCGCGAGATCGATCGAGCGGTCGCTGCTGTGCCTGGCGTCGCCGAGGCGGTCGCCGTCCATCAGCCAATGTCGCGAGACACTGCGAGAATCGTGGTCTATTACGTGCCGCGTGTGGCCGAACCGGCCTCCGCTGCGGCGCTCCGCCAAGCCGTCTCCTCGGTTGTGCCGGAGCGAGTCGTGTCCAGTAGGTTCGTGCGGGTGCCGACGCTACCGCGGCTCCCCGGTGGGAAGGTCAACCGCGCGAACCTCATGGCGCAATGCGGTGTCGCCGTAGAGCGACCCGGCGAGCACCCCAGCTATGCGACCGAGACGGAAACCGCTTTGGCGTGCATATGGCGAGAGGTGTTGAAGGTGGCTTCGGTCGCTCGCTCGGCGCACTTCTTCGATCTGGGCGGCGATTCCATCGCGGTCTTTCACGCCCTCAGCCGCATTGCTAAGACGTTTGGCGTCGATCTGCCGATCGAAGAGTTCTTTGCCCACCTCGAGTTGTCGGATCTCGCACGGATTATCGACAGGCGACGGTCGCGGCTTGTCCAGCGGGCGTTGCATAAGAGGTGAGACGTTGGAACACAGGCCCATGCTCGACGAATTTCGCCGAATGTCGTGGGTCGAGCTTTTGAGGCGCGATCAACTTCAAGGCCGCCAAGGCGCCCCCGATGTCGGCGGTCCGCTGTCGACGCTCCTGCGTGCCGACGAGTTGCCTGGAGTAACGACCAGCCGCAAAGCCCAGTAAATCGCAACTCTGGCAGACGCAATGAAGCATATTGAAGCCTGGAAGCATCGCAAGCGCAAGGCGGATCGAGTCGCCGATCGTCACCTGGGGCGGCGTGTCGTTGCCGATTTGGTCGCAGCGATACACGAAGCTCTTACCGGAGCCGCAGACTACGACGCGAAGGCACCGGACGCGACCGTCCGAGAGACAATCGCCGGCGCGAAGGCTGGCGATTGCCGCTGGCGCGAGTGCGCGTTCCATCCTCCTGTCAAATTTGGCTCTGAATCGATGCTCAATCGAGGCTGGCGATTGCGCCAATCGATGGAACGGTGCGGGTCGCTTTGGCAACGTCGGAGTGAGGTGGGCGCTTGGTAGGGAAGCTGGAAATGACGGGAAAAGGCATCACGCCTCAGGAGCCGGTCGCCGCCCACACGCCCATGATGCAGCAGTACCTCCGCATCAAGTCGGAGCATCCGGACAAGCTCGTGCTCTACCGCATGGGCGACTTCTACGAGCTCTTCTACGACGACGCCGAGCGCGGGGCGAAGCTCCTCGACATCACCCTCACGGCGCGTGGCGCCTCCGCCGGAGCGCCGATCCCGATGGCCGGCGTGCCCTATCACGCCGTCGAGCAGTACCTGGCGCGGCTGGTGAGACTCGGCGAATCGGTGGCGATCTGCGAGCAGATCGGCGATCCGGAGACCGCCAAGGGCCCGGTCGAGCGCAAGGTCACGCGCATCGTCACGCCCGGGACGCTGACCGAGGCGGGCCTTCTCGAGGCGAAGCGCGATTGCCTGCTGGTCGCCGTGCAGCGCGAGCGCCAGCGTGCCGGCGTGGCATGGCTCGATCTCGCGGCGGGCCGGATGCGGCTTCGCGACGTCGCCGCGAGCGAGCTCGGCGCCGAGCTGGAGCGGCTCGATCCCGCCGAGCTGCTCTACCCGGAAGGCTCGCCCCCGATCGTGCTCGACGGCGCGCCGGCGCACACCCTGCCTCTTTGGCAGTTCGATGCCGACACCGCCACCCGGCGGCTCGCAGCGCAGCTGGGGACCCACGATCTGGCCGCGTTCGGCGTCGGCGACGCGCCGCTCGCGGTGCAGGCCGCCGGCGCCCTGCTGTCCTACGCGTCGGCCACGCAGCAGGTCGCCGGATCGCTCGCGCACGTGCGCTCGCTCGCCGTCGAGCATGACGGCGAGCACATCGCTCTCGACGCGGCGACGCGCCGCAACCTGGAGATCGTCGAGACGCTGCGCGGCGAAGCCGCGCCGACGCTGCTCTCGCTGCTCGATCAGTGCACGACCGCCGCCGGGAGCCGGCAGCTCCGCCAGTGGCTGACCCAGCCGCTGCGCGGTCGGACAACGGCGATCGGCCGACACGAAGCGATCGAGGCGCTCGCCGCAGCGCCCGCGGCAGGCCGGCGTCTCGTCGAATCGCTCAAGCGCACCGTCGACGTCGAGCGCGTCGCGTCCCGGATCGCGCTGGGCAACGCCCGGCCCCGTGATCTCTCGGGATTGCGCGACACGCTCTCGCGGCTCCCCGTGCTTCGCGGCGCGATCGCCGGGCTTGGCGCGGCACTGCTCGCGGATGCTGCCGAAGCGCTCGCCGTGGACCCGCGTTGGCAGGCGCTGCTCGAGCGCGCGATCGCCGCGGAGCCGGCCGCGGTGCTGCGGGAAGGCAAGGTGATCGCTCCGGGCTACGACGCCGAGCTCGACGAGCTGCGCGGGATCGAGGAGAGCTGCGGCGCTTTCTTGGTCGATCTCGAGGCGCGCGAGCGGGCGCGCACGGGCATCTCGAGCCTCAAAGTCGAGTTCAACCGCGTGCACGGCTTCTACATCGAGGTCACGCACGCCCACGTCGCGCGCATCCCGGACGACTATCGCCGCCGCCAGACGCTCAAGAACGCCGAGCGCTACATCACCCCGGAGCTCAAGACCTTCGAGGACAAGGCGCTCTCGGCGCAGGAGCGGGCACTCGGGCGCGAGAAAATGCTCTACGAGCAGCTCCTCGCCGAGCTGGCCACCGCGATCCCGGCGCTGCAACGCGCCGCGCTCGCTCTCGCCGGCCTCGACGTGCTCGCGACGCATGCCGCCCAGGCCGAGGCGCTCGCCTGGGCGCGTCCGACCTTCGCGGAGAAGCCGGGCATTCGTATCCACGGCGGCCGCCATCCGGTGGTCGAGACGCAGGTCGAGACGTTCATTCCCAACGATCTCGCGCTCGACCCGGCGCGGCGGCTGCTGATCGTCACCGGGCCGAACATGGGTGGCAAATCGACCTACATGCGCCAGACCGCCATCATCGCGCTCTTCGCGAGCTGCGGCTTCTTCGTGCCGGCGAAGAGCGCCGAGATCGGGCCGCTCGACGCCATCTTCACGCGTATCGGCGCCGCCGACGATCTCGCCGGTGGCCGCTCGACGTTCATGGTCGAGATGACCGAAGCGGCGACGATCCTCCATCGCGCCACGTCGCGAAGCCTGGTACTGATCGACGAGATCGGCCGGGGAACATCGACCTACGACGGCCTGGCGCTCGCCTGGGCGATCGCCCGCGCGCTGGCGCTCGCCAACCGCAGCCTGACGCTGTTCGCGACCCACTACTTCGAGCTGACCGCGCTCGCCTCGGAGCTGGACGGCTGTGCCAACGTGCACTTCGACGCGGTCGAGCACAAGGACGGCATCGCCTTCCTGCACGAGGTCGCGGAGGGACCCGCGGACCGAAGCTACGGGCTGCAGGTGGCCAAGCTCGCCGGCGTGCCGGCCGATGCGATCCGGCAGGCGCGCTCGTATCTTTCGCGCATCGACCGCTTCAGCGTTCGCCGCGACGCGCACGGCGATTTGTTCGCCGGGGACGCCGCGACCGAGTCCGCGAGTGGGTCCGCTATTTCGCCGGCGCTCGAGCGCCTCGCCGCCCTTGATCCCGATGCGCTCACCCCGCGGGACGCGCACGCTGCGCTCTACGACCTCAAGCGGCTGCTTGGCAAGTAGCCGGTTCGGTGGGTCGCATGGGTCCGCCGCGTTGACCGGCGCGCAGCGTCCGGTCCAACGCGGCGAATTAGTGCGTCACGCGCCAGCGTGGCGCACTAATGGTGGTGCGCGCCTGGTCCGTGCACGTGGCCGTGCGCGAGCTCCTCCGCGGTCGCGGGCCGCACGTCGACCACCGTGCAGTCGAAGCGCAGGCGCTGGCCGGCGAGCGGATGGTTGCCGTCGACGATGACTTTGCCCGATGCGATGTCCGTCACCGTGAAGACGCGGGTCTCGTCGCCGTCGGCGCTCTCCTCGAACTGCATCCCGACCTTGACGTCGTCCGGGAAGCGTTCCTGCGCTTCGACGCGCACCAGCTCCGAGTCGTATTCGCCGAAAGCGTCGTCCGGTTCGAGCGTGACCGAGCAGGAATCTCCGGGATACTTTTCGTCGAGCGCGGTCTCGATCTTCGGGAAGATGCCGTGATGTCCGCCGTGCAGGTAGACGATGGGCTCGCTGGTCTCCTCGATCAGCTCGCCCGAAGCGGCGTAGAGCCGGTAAGTCAGCGTCACGACGGTATCGTCCTCGATGCGCACCATCTTTCTCCGATCGACCGGGCGGTCGCTCATTCGTCCTGCGGTCGATCCGGCCATTGTACTCCGCGCTTCCGGCGGCGCGGCCGGCGAGGAATCGGCACTCTATAATCACCCGCATGCGACGTGCGCTCTTCGGTGGCGCGGCCGCGGCGCGCTTCCTCTCGGGCTACTGGCAGAAGCGCCCGCTGCTCGTTCGCCAGGCGATTCCCGGCTTCCGCGGTCTTCTGTCCTGGGAGGACCTGGTCGCGCTCGCGGTGCGCGACGACGTGGAGTCGCGCCTCGTGCGGCGCGAGCGCGGCCGCTGGACGCTCGTGCACGGCCCGTTCCGCCGGGGCGATCTCGCAGCGCTTCCCGCGCGCAACTGGACGCTGCTCGTGCAAGGCGTCAACCTGCACGTGGCGGCCGCCGACGCGCTGCTCAGGCGCTTCTCCTTCGTGCCCTGGGCGCGGCTGGACGACGTGATGGTGAGCTACGCCGCTCCCGGCGGCGGCGTCGGCCCGCACGTCGATTCCTACGACGTCTTTCTGCTCCAGGGCGATGGACGGAGGCGCTGGCGCATCGGCCGGCAGCGCGATCTCGCGCTCCGGCCGGGGCTGCCGCTCAGGATCCTCGAGCGCTTCCACCCGCAGCACGACTGCGTCCTCGAGTCGGGAGACATGCTCTACCTGCCGCCGGACATGGCCCACGACGGCGTGGCGCTGGACGCCTGCAGCACGTACTCGATCGGCTTTCGCGCGCCGTCCGCGCAGGATCTCGCGACCGCGTTCCTCGACTGGCTGCGCGACACGCTCGCCCTCGACGGCCGCTATCGCGATCCCGATCTGGCGGTGACGCGCGAGCCGGCGCGCATCGGGCGCGATCTCATCGACTATGCGAGCGCCACGCTGGCGCGGATCGACTGGGACCGCCGCTCGCTCGGCCGTTTCCTCGGCGTGACACTCACCGAGCCCAAGCCGGCGATCGCCTTCTCGCCGCCGCGCCGGGCGCTGTCGCGGCGCGCGTTCGTCTCGCGCGGAGCGCGCGCGGGGCTGCGCTTGGACAGCCGCACGCAACTGCTCTACGATGCGTCACATCTGTTCGTGAACGGGCAGGTGCTCGTGCCGCCGGCCGGCGCATGGACCGGGTTGCGGCGGCTCGCCAATGCGCGCGAGCTCGCGCCCGGAACGATCGCGGCGCCGGCCGCCGATCTTCTCTACCGCTGGTATCGCGATGGTTTCCTCCACGTCCGATGATCCAAACACGCCGGCGCCGCGCACGGTCACGCTGACCACGATCGCCGAGCAGATCGCGGCGATCGACGAGTTGATCGGGCTGGCGCAGCGGCGCATCCGCGTCTTCGATCGCGATCTGTCGGAGACCGGATGGAACGACGCCGAGCGCATGGCGCGGCTCGGCGCCTTCCTGCGCGGCTTGCGCGGTCGTCGCCTCGACATCATCGTGCACGACACCGGCTACCTCGAGCGATCCTGCGCGCGCCTTGTCGCATTGCTGCGCGCCCATAGCGACGCCGTGACGATCTACCGCACCGGCCCCGAGGCGAGACATGCCAGCGACCCGCTGGTCATCGTGGACGACGCGCACTACCTGCATCGCTATCACTTCGAGCAGCCGCGCGCGACGATGGCCGTCCATCACCCGGAGCGGACGCGTCCGCTCGCAATGCGCTACGAGGAGATCTGGGCGACCGGCGAGCCGGGCGTCAACGCCACCGTGCTCGGTTTGTAGCGCGTTCGCTCTGCCGAGCCCGAGTCGCGTTCGTGCTAGAATCGACACCGGTCGGCTGTCGATCCGCAGCCGACGGAGAAGTCGCCCACTTTCAATCCGTCCATCCGCTTCGATCGATGGACCATTCATCCAAGGGAACGACAATGACCAAGTCTCTGATCGCCGCTGCGGTGGTGTCCCTGGCGCTCGTCGCCTGCAGCGAGAACAAAGCCCCCGCGCCCGCCCCCGCGCCCGCCCC
>DATJBM010000047.1:0-64287 GCA_035515295.1 Casimicrobiaceae bacterium
CTGTCGGCTCCACCTTGAATCCGGTCGTAGCCACCGTCGGCTTCAGAGTAAACCGATGTCGGGAAGTGGCCGACAGCCGCGATTCGCGAACGTCAGGTTTCTGGACGCACGATAGCCACTCTGATCTGAGCGTGTTCGAGCGCTTTACCTCGAGCGACTACGGGCTACGCGCGGCGGCGTGGTTGACGCCGATGCCGAAGGTGCCTAGCCGTCGACGATGTCGCGCTTCTCGGGCATCGCGTCGTGTCGACGGCAGCCGGCTTGGCGCGGCTCTCGCACAGCCCACGTTTGCCGCCGCACGATGTGCGCCGCAACGATTGACCGTTGTCAGCAGTCGCTTCCCACCAGATTCGTCGGTCGGCTGTTGAACGCCGCCGAAAGTTCTCGACGTCGTCGGTGAGTGGTCGGCCGCGAGTGGTGTTGTCCCTCGTTGGAGGCATCACTGCGTACGGGCGGTAGCAGGCTGCCTTGCTCGGATCTCGCGACTTGCGATGGCGCGCAGATGGAGATTCTTGCTCGCTTGAGTCCGTTGCTCGCGGGAATCAACCCGCGCAAAGCTGGCGCATTCGCGCGTCCCCAGCGATAGCGCTCGCTAACGCTCCTAGAAAAATATTAAACAGTCGCGGTGTTTGTTAGTACACGCTATCGCTGGAAGCCCCATGGGAGTGGGCCGTGAAGGGATCGAACCTTCGACCAACGGATTAAGAGTCCGCTGCTCTACCAGCTGAGCTAACGACCCACGGGAGCGGCGCTGTTGCAGGCGCCGCCGGCGTCCTGAATGGTGCGCCGGCGGCAGGGCGAATTATACGTCGGTGGCTGCAGAGCGGGCAACGCGACCCGGTGGAGCCGACCCGCCCTCACCGATCCCCAAAGGGAGAGGTGAATCTTGCCGCGGAGGCCGCCGGTTCAATCGTCCTTCGTGATCACGCCCACCGGCGACGCTGCCGGCCCCATCACGTACACCGTGTACGTGTGCCCGCCGACGATCACCGCGTTGGTCATCTTGAGCACCGGGGTCACCGTGCCCGCGGTGTTGAAGTCGAACTCGAACGCCGTGCCAACAGTGATGTCGGCGGTGACGTCGACGTAGTCCGACGCCGACTGGTTCACGAGATTCGACACCTGCTTGGCGAAGTTCACGTAAACGTCGAGCGCGGGGAAGTCCTGCGAGACATTGGCGAAACGGATGCGCGCGTGACCCACCGCCGGCGGCAGGTTGTTGTCGTGCAGCACCAGCGCCTGGAGCGCGCCCGCCGGCCCGGAGAACACGAACGACGTGTCGGTCGCGGGATTGAGCGTGTCGATGAGCGAGGTGAGATTGGCGCCCGGCGTGGAGGTGGCCTGCACCGTAAAGGTGTGCGTGCCGGCGGTCGTGGTCGTGTAGTTCGACACGCCGGTGTAGGGGATGTTGGACAGCTTAAGCTCGCCGTCGAGCGAGACGTTGAGCGGCGAGGGCACCGATGTGGCGTTGACGACCTTGAACTCGGCGAGCAGATTCTGGAACACCTGCCCGGTGCCGGCGTCGTCGATGTGGAGCACCGCGACGTCGACCAGCCGCGCGCTGCCCTTGGTCATCGCCACGATGTTCGACAGGGACTGGTCGGTGAACGGCTGCGCTCCGGTGTCGAAGACGACGTCCTTGGTGTTCGCCGCCGTCAGCCTGATCTCGTACGTCCCGTTGGGCACCGTCACGAACGCCGAAGCGTTGCCGTAGGCCACGTTGGAGACGGTGGCCGACGTGGTGTTGATGTCCACGCCCGGCGCGGTAAGGTAGAGGTCGAGCGAACCGACGCCGGCGGCGGTGTTGATGAAGCGCACGCCGAAATTGCCCGAATTGGGCTGCGTGAAGCCGCTGTCCTGCAGCAACAGGGCCACCGCGGCCGACACCGGGCCATAGACGATGTAGGTGTAGTCGGCGCCGCCGACATTGAGCGTGGTGTCGATCACGTTCGACGCGCCGCCGTTCGCGCTCACCTTGAACTCGTGCGAGCCCGTGTCGATGCCGGTGTACTGGGTCGTCTGCTCGAAGGCGAGCCCGCTGATGACCGGCGGGTTGGTGTCGAAGGAGAGGCTCACCGAGTTGGCGTCCGGGATGGCGTTGAGCATGCGCAGGCGGGCGCTGCTGCTGCCGCCGCTTTTGGAGCAGCCCGCGAGGGCAACCGAGACCAGGAACAGCACGAAGACTAAAGCGCGGCGAGAGCTCATCGTTGTCTCCACGGGCGGATGTTCGGCATGCTCGTTCGGGTCAGTCGTCCTGCGACACCACGCCTTGCGGCGAGGCGGCCGGACCGACGACGTAGACGGTGTAGGTCTTGCCGGCCAGCAGCGTCACGCCGGGCAGCATGAGCGCCGGCGTGGTCGTTCCGGCGACGTTGAAGTCGAATTCGTACACGGTGCCGGTCGCGTCTGCGACGAGCTCGGCGTAGGGCGACGCGGTGTTGGAAGCCACGTTGGTGAATTCCTTGGCGAAGTTCACGTAGACGTCCATCGCCGCGAGATCGGGCGAGGCGTTGACGAAGCGCACGCGCGCCCGGTTCGCCGCCGAGGGCAGGTTGTCGTCCTGCAGCACCAGCGAGCGCAGCGCGCCCGCGGGTCCGCTCACCGCGATCGAGGTGTCGGTTGCCGGAGGCAGGTCCACCATCAGGCTGAGCAGCGTTGCGCCGGGACTCGCCGCCGACTCCACGGTGATGGTCCGCGTCCCGGTGGGCACCGTCTGGTAATTGGAGACGCCGGCGAACGGAACGTTGGCTAACGCGAGCGCCCCGTCCACGAACACGTTGAGCGGCGCTCCGACCGACGTGCCGTTCAGCACCTTGAACTCCGCCAGCGTGTTGGGGTAGACCTGTCCGGTACCGGCGCTGTCGATGTTGAGCACCGCGGCGTTGACCAGCCTCGCACTGCCCTTGCCGAAGAGGATAATCTCGGCGAGCGACTTGTCGGCGAACGCGCCGACCTGCGCGTCGTAGATCACTTCCTTGCTCGAGTGCGGCGTGATGCGCAGCTCGAGATTGCCGACGTCCACGGGGAAGAAGCCGGTGGGGATGCTGAAGGAGGCGTCGCTGATGTTGGGTCCTGTCACCGAGAGATCGACGCCCGGCTGCGTGAGATAGACGTCCACCGCCTGGATACCGGTCGCGACGTTGAGCACCCGGACGTCGAATGTGCCGCCGTTGGGTATGAGCGTGTTTATGTCGAGCATGAGCGACTGGCTCACCGCTTCCACCGGGCCGTACACCACGAAGGTGTAGTCGGTCGCCTTCGCCAGCGGCAGGCTGACGTCGATGATGTTGGTCTGTCCGCCATCGGCGCTCACCTTGAACTCGCGCGTGCCGGGGTCGACCTCCAGATACTGTGTGACCTGCTCGAACGCGAGTCCGGCGACGAACGGCTGATCGGTGTCGAGCTGCACCTGGATTGACAGCGCGTTGGGCACCAGGTTGATCACGCGGATTCGCGTGAGGATCGGCGTGGCGCCGACGCCTTGGCCGCCACCGTTGCAGCTCGCGAGCAGCGCCGCCCCGACGAGGCAGACGAGGACGGTCAGCAGGCGGCGCAGGATGATCGGGATCTCCAAAGGCGAATGTGCCGACGCTCACCGTCGACATTCAAGCGGAAGGCTCGGCTGGCGGTGTGTCGACGCTGTTGCAGGTTCTCTCGATTTGTTTCGGCGCCGCCGGAGCGGGAGAGGCGGCCGCGAATTATACCGTAGCCCCCGAGTTACAGCGGCCTGACGCTGAACCCGCGCGCGCGCAGCAGCGCGACGATGCCTTTAGGTCCCACGAGGTGCAGAGCCCCGACCGCGACGAACGCGGGTTGCCCCGAGGTTGCGATCGCGGCGATCTTCTGCGCCATCGTCTGATTACGGTCGTCGACCAGCCGCGGGAGCACGTCGCGGGCGAACGCCGTGCCCTCGCCGCGCTCCCGCGCGAGCTCCTCCTCGAGCGCGTGCGCGTCGCCGCTCGCCCAGGCGCCGACCAGCGAATCGAGGTGCTGCTTGAGCCGCGCGTCGTCGAGCGCATCGAGGATGTCGGCCAGAAAGCGCTGCTGGCCCGATTCCGGCAGCCTTTCGAAGACCGCGAACTGCTCCGCGAGCGTCTCGAGACCGCGCACTTCCTTGCCCTGCGCGGCGGCGAGACCGAGCAGGTGGATCTCGGTGGCGAACGCGGGGTTGTAGCCGTCCTGCGCCGCCTGGAGCAGCAGGAAGGTCTGGCCGAGCATCCACGGCTTCATCCTGATCCCGGCTTCACGCGGGATCTGATAGCGCTTGAGCGCCGCATCGACGCGGCTCATGAGCTCGGGCTGCAGCGCGCGGTCGAGGCTCGTGCCCTCGGGATAGGCCGCCAGGTCGGTCGCCGTCTTCGCGAGCGTCGCGTCGGCGAGGTTGAGCTCCAGGTAGAGCGCGCTCGAGGCGGCGAACGCCTGGTTGGTGCGCGCGTCCAGCGGATAGAAGTCGGGCTTGCCGACGTGCAGCGTCCCGAACAGATACAGCGTGGAGGCGCCCAACCGGGCCTCGTACAGGATCCCGCGCTTCGGGATCGCGTCGGGGTCGCCTTGGTGCGCGAGCGGCGCTCGCTCCGCGACCGGCGGCGCGGCGCTTCCTTGCGCGGCGGCTGCTGCCGGACAGGCGACGAGCGCGGCGACGACGATCGCGCGCAGCAGCACCCACGGCGCTCGCGTGCTCCGCGACTCCAGATCGCGCGGCCCGACAGCGCAGGCGAAGAAGCGCAGGAGCGACCGGAGAGGCGCGAACATGGAGCGGCAAGCCTACCCTCTTCCCGTCCCGCGCGAAAGCCGCAGGTGCGCGCGAAAAAAACCCGCGCTTTCAGGCGCGGGGTCGAGGCTGGGTAGGTTCGCGGCTCAGGCGTTCTTGTGGTAGCGCTCGATGGCGTTGTCGAGGCAGCTGTCGCGCTGGCTGTCGCTCTGTTCCTTGACGCAGTCCCGCAGTGCCTGGCGGTAGGCCTTTTCTTCGGGCGCCATCGCTTGTTCCGATTGGCGCTTCGACTGGCCTGCGTGCCGGGTGCTCTTGTGCGAGTTCATCGCCTGATGCTGCATGCCCGATTGCCCGGACGCCTGTTTGGTTCCGGCTTTTGCGTTCGATGTCGCCTCGTGACCCGAGGCCATCGCGGTGCTGTTCTTCATCTGCTCCTTCTGCGCCTTGTCCATCTTGCTCTCGTCCGCGCCGTTCGCCGCGCTCTTCTCGTTGCTGGCGTTCGCCGCGGTGCTGGGCTCGTTGGCGCTCGCCGCTTTGCTCTGCGCGCGGTCTTCGTTGGTCTGACCCTTGCTCTGGCTCTGGCCCTGCACCTTCGAGCTCTGGTCGTTCGAGGGCTGCACCTGCTCGGGTTTCGACATGCCCTTGTTCGCGGGCATGCGCGACGTGTCGTTGCTTTGCGTTTGCGCGGCTGCTGCCCCAATGAACGCCGCGGCCACCGCGGCGGCGATCAGGGTGGGATAACGGTGACGTGTCATGGTCCTCTCCAGGTCTTGGCGGGTTCGATGCCGTTGTGCTCGGCATCCGAATGCTTCGCCGACTATCGGCCAAATCCGCCCGACCCGCTATCGGTCTCGGTCCGATTTGCCTGTAGGAGAGTTGCCGACTCCAGCCGCGGCCGGAGCAACGCGACGATCGCTGGCGCGTGCCGCGACAGCGCAATGCCGTTTCCCCGCTCTAACGACGCGACTTCGACTCGTCGGGAAGCGTGATGCGATCCGCCGGCGGCACCCCGCCGGGAATGGTGTCGCCGCTCAGCGCCGCCGCGGGCAGCTGCTCCCACGGCGAGAGCGCGACGATGGCGTTGCGACGGAACGTGCGATAAAGACGCAGCGCCGTCTTCGTCGTCATGCCCGGCACCGTCTGAAGAGCGGCCTTCGCCATGGCCGCCGAAAGCTGGCTGTCGAACTGCTCGAACACGGATTCGATGTTGATGCGCACTGTCACCCTTCCTCCAACCACCTGCAAATTCCGGTTTGCCCCCGCCGCCATTATGCCCGTTTTCGCATGACCCGCGTGTGACGCCGGCGGCGATTCACGCTTCGACCGAAGGCATGCGAAACGATTCCGTGAAAGATTTTTTCGATGCGCTGCAGCATGCCCGCGCCGGCACGTCCCGCGCAGCGGCGTCGCTCGAGCGCGCCTGCACAGCGCTTATAGCTACGGCGGCAGATCGAGATAACGCGCGTCGAGGGTCGAGACCCCCGAGCAGCGCAGCGGAAATACGTGCGGAAGAGGAAGCCGGAGCAGCAGGACGACGAGCCGTACCGACAGTGCGACGTTCACGGCGCCTTGTGGCGGGCGTCAGCCTCGCGTCAACCGCGGACGAGCTTCGGTGTCGACGCACCCACCGGCGAAAGCGTGAGCCGTCGGTTCCCTTCCCTCCACGCTCACGTCGACCGACCCGGTGGCGGCCGAGCCGCAGCTCCGTCAGCAGGCGGCGCACCTTTCTCGTATGCATCGCGTCCCGCAGATCTGCAGGAGCTCGGGGGCTCAGGATCGCTTTCACACGCGGGGCGCGCGTCTTTCCTTCGGACACTGGTAGGCCGTACTGGAGTCGAACCAGTGACCAACGGATTAAAAGTCCGCTGCTCTACCACCTGAGCTAACGGCCCGCCGCAACACGAAAAATTATAGCGGCTCGATAGGAGCCGCGCAAAAAGCGCTAGCTCAGATCGCGGGTGAGGATCGCGGGCAGCGACATGAAATCGATGCCTTCCTCGCGTAGCGCGTCGGCTTCCTCGGACGTGGCCTGGCCGCGGATGCCGCGCTTGGGCGCTTCGTCGTAATGGATCTTGCGCGCTTCCTCGGCGAAGGCGCGGCCGACGTTGTCGGTCTCGGCGACAAGCTTGCGCAACAGCGCCAGAACCTTCGCGTCGCCGGCGGTCATCGGCATGCCGGCAGCTTGCGCGGCGTCGCCGCCGGTCATCGGTCCGCCGGCAGCTTGCGCGGCGTGGCCTTCGCTTTTCGGTTCGCTCTGCGCTGCGGGCGCTTCGGGCGCCCGCCCCACCTGGATGTTGGCGGAAGGCCGCCGCTGGATCGACGCGTCGTCGCACAGCGGACAGCGGATCAGCGCGTCGTCGCGCTGGCGAGTGAAATCCGCCGCCGAGCCGAACCAGCCCTCGAACCGGTGCTGTCTTGCGCAAATGAGGTCGTAGACGATCATGGTGCCGTTATCCCGAGCGGCCAGTATTGGGTACTTCGGCGCGCCAATGCAAGCCCGGCGCGGCGGAGTTCCCTGTGTAGCCTACCGGGCGCGGCCGGATCGCGACACTTATGTGGATGTGGCCGGCCCGAGTTCAACCCCGAAGCCTCCGCCGCTCCGTTTCTAGGAACGATTCAACCCCCCGGAGGAGACCCATGAAGCCTTTCCGCAGTCTTTTCGCCATCGCCCTGACGCTCGCCGGCGCGCCCGCGGCGGCCTGTGCGCACGCCCCGACGGTCGCCCAATCGGCGGTGGAGATCTACGACCGCACCGAAGGCCGCGGGCTGCCAATCTACTGGCACGAGGGCCGGCGCTTCGTCGTCGGCAAGCCGGGCAACGAATACGCAATCCGGGTGCGCAACGGCGGCGCCGGCCGCGTGCTGGCGGTGCTGAGCGTCGATGGCGTGAACGTCATCACCGGCGACACCACCTCACCGCAGCAGTCCGGCTACGTCCTCGCGCCTTACGAGAACGCGGAGATCGCGGGCTGGCGCACGAGCCTTTCGCGCACCGCGGCGTTCTATTTCACGTCGCTTGCGGATTCGTACGCGGCGCGCACCGGACGCCCGGACGACGTCGGGGTGATCGGCGTGGCGATCTTCGCCGAGCGGCCGCCTCCGGTGGTGCTCGACGAGCTGCGGCGCAAGGAGGCCGCGCGCGCGGACGCAAAGACGGTGGAAGCTGCACCCGCCGCGCCCGCCAATCAGGCCGGTGCGCTGCGCGATCAGACGGCCAAGCTGGGCACAGGCTACGGGCGCAGCGAAACCTCGTACGCGAGCTATACCCGCTTCGAGCGCGCGAGCGAGACGCCGGTCGAGACGATCGCGATCTACTACGACTCGTACCAGAACCTGCTCGCGCAGGGCGTGCCGGTCGCGCCGATCGCGCGCTACCGTCCGGACCCGTTTCCCGATTCGGGCCGCTTCGTGCCCCATCCGTAGGTCCGAATTCATTCGGGCCAACGCCCTCGCACCTTGCCCTTCCATGGCCCGCCTCGCATACTGGGCGGGCCATGTCCGCGTCCCCGCGCAGCGACGAAGAGCTCATGCTCGCCTACGCCGCGGGCGACGCCGCGGCGTTCGACGTGCTCTACGCCCGGCACAAGGGCGGCGTCTATCGCTATCTGCTGCGCCATTGCCGGCGCAGCGCCATCGCCGACGAGCTCTTCCAAGACGTGTGGTCGAATCTCATTCGCGCCCGCGCGAGCTACGCGCCGACCGCCAAGTTCACCGCCTGGCTGTATCGGCTCGCGCACAACCGCTGGATCGATCAGCTTCGCGCCGACGGTCATCTGAAGCTCGTATCCGCCAACGACGATCCGGAGCGGGACGCTCTCGCGGCGCTTCCGGCCCGACGCGCCGACGAGCCGCAGTCGCGCGCGGAGGCGAAGGAATTGGGCGATCGGCTGCGCGCGGCCGTGGCCGCGCTCCCGCCCGCGCAGCGCGACGCTTTCCTCCTGCAGCAGGAAGGCGGGCTCTCGCTGGCGGAGATCGCGGAGCTCACGGGGGTGGGAACCGAGACGGTCAAGAGCCGCATCCGCTACGCGCTCGCCAAGCTCCGCGAGGCGCTGGCCGGCGAGCTGCGCGACCTGGACGGCGGCCTGCGGGAAGAGCTGGGATGAGCGAGATCGAACCCGATCGCGAGCTCGACGCGGCGTGGCGCGCGGCGAGCCGCGAGGAGCCGCCGGCGGCGCTCGACGATGCCGTTCGCACCGAAGCTCGGCGCGCGGTCGAGGCAGCGCCCGGCGCGCGTCCGCGGCACGCCTGGCGCTATCCGGCGGCAGCCGCGGCGACCGTGGCCCTGCTCGCCTTCGGCATCGCGCAGATGACCTCGCGCGACGAGGTCGAGCCGCTCGCGAGCCACTCGGCCGTGGCGCCGAGCGCGCCGGCGGAGTCCACCGCGCCGGCCGCACCACCGGTCGCGCCCGCAACGCCCGCGCCGGCGCCACGAATCGCACCTGCGGGACAACCGCCGCCGGCCGCGAACGCGCTATCGCCGAAGAAAGCGGCGCGCGCGGACGATGCTTCGCATGAGGAACGATTCGCTTCGCCGCCGCCTGCGCCAAGCTCCGCGAGCGGGACGCCGGCGAATGCGCCGATCGCCGCGCAAGAGCGCGCGCGCGACGCAGGCGTCGCGGCACCGCTCCCCGAGCCGCAGCCGGCAGCGGCTGCGGCCGGGAACGTACAACGGCGCGCGATGGCCGCGCCGGCCGCCGCGCTCAAGACGCTCGATGCGCTCAAGGCGAAGGAGGCCGGCGGCGAAAGCGTGGCGGCGTGGATCGCGCGCATCCGCGATCTGCGCGCCCGAGGCGAGCGCGAGGCCGCGGCGAAGGAGCTCGCCGCTTTTCGCGCGGCCTACGGCGAACGGGCGGAGGCGCTGCTACCGCCCGACCTGCGCGACGGCGGGACGCAGAAGTAGCGCTCGCGGCGGCGCTCACTGGGCAGGGCCGACGTACGCCGGCTTGGGCTGCGTGAAGTACGCGTGCAGGATGTGATAGACGGTGCGGTAGTTCTTCTGCTGGAAGCTCGCATGCGCGACCCCCGCCATCACCGCGAACTGCTTGTCGGGATGCGGCAGGCGCTTGAAGAACTCGATCAGATCGTCGAAGCCGGCGATGCCGTCGTACTGGCCGCGCAGGATCAGCGTCGGCACGGCGATGCGCTCCGGGTCGACGATCGGGAGCTTCGAGCACATGTCGATGTAGGTGCCGTTGGGCATCGAGTCGTCGAGCGCGAGAATCGCATCGGCGAAGGCGTCGACGGTCGCGCGGTCGGCAGTGTCGGGATGGTCGCGCTCGAAGATCGAATAGACGAACTTGCGGTCGATCGGCCGGCGCTTGGCCAGGAGGAATTCGGGCAGCTTTTTGCGTCGCTGATCGAGGGTAGGCGAGCCCGCGCCGGTCCACACGAAGGCGTCGAGCGCGAGCCGCGCCACGCGCTCGGGATGCCGCTGCGCGAAAAGCGCGGCGCGCAGCGCGCCGGACGAGATCCCGTAGAGAAGAAACGCGTGCACGCCGCGCTTGACCGTCACGTAGTCGGTGGTCGCTTGCAAGTCGTCGGCGCCGTTGGCGATGTCGCAGGTGATGTCGCGGCGCTTGTCCGAGCGCCCGTAGCCTTCCATGTCGACGCCCCAGCAGGCGAAGCCGCGCTGCGCGAACCAGTCCATCGCCGAGGAATCCGGACGGCCCGGGACGGTAAGATCGAACGTCGGCTGGGAGGCCATCGACGAGCCATGCACGAACAGGATCGTGGGCTTGCCGTCCGGCGCATCGACGTACTTCTCCCAGAGGAAGAGCCGCACCTCCCCGTCGGGCGTCGGCTTGCGGGCCCAGTGCTCGACGCCGGTGACTTGCGTTGGCTTGCCCATCGTCCCACCTCTTCGTCGCCCCGGCGCGGGCCGCGCTGGCCGCGCCCCGTAGGGACGGATTTATCCGGCCGGGTGTTGCGCAAACGAATTCGCGCGTGCGAATGGATTCGCAGCTACCGATTCCGGCGTTCGCCGGATGACCCTCAATCCACCTTGGCGCCGGTCTCCTTGATCACCTTCGCCCAGCGCTCCTTCTCCGCGCGGTAGAACGTCCCGAACGCCACCGCCGACGAGCCGACGATCTCGATGCCCGCGTTCGCCATGTAGGTCTTGACCGAGTCGGTCGCCAGCGCCTTCAGAACCTCGCCGTTGAGCTTGTCGACGATCGGTGCGGGCGTGCCCTTGGGCGCCATCAATCCCATCCACACGTACGCCTCATAGCCCGGCACGCCGGATTCGATCAGCGTGGGCAGGTCGGGCAACTGCGGCGATCGCTGCGCGCCGGTCACGGCCAGCGCCCGCAGCTTGCCGGCCCGGATGTGTCCCACCATGCCCGCCGTCCCCGGGATCGACGCCTGCACCACGCCGGCGATCAGATCGGTCGTCGCCTGGCCGCTGCCGCGATACGGCACGTGGTTCATCTTGAGTCCCAGCGTCGAGGCGAGCAGCGCCATGAACAGGTGCTGGCCGCTGCCGTTGCCCGACGAGGCGTAGTCGACCTTTCCGGGCCGCGCCTGCACGTAGGCGACGAACTCCGGGAAGGTCTTCGCCGGCACGGACGGATTGACGACCAGCACGCCGGGCTCGCGGCCGATGAGCGATACCGGCGCGAAGTCCTCCATCGCGTCGTACGGAAGCTTCGAGTAGAGCGACGCGCTGATCACGTTGGTCTGCGAGGCGAGCAGCAGCGTGTAGCCGTCGGGCAGCGACTTCGCCACCACGTCGGCGCCCATGGTCGCGCCCGCGCCGGGCTTGTTCTCGACCACCACCGGCTGACCCATCGACTTCGCCATCGCCTGGGCGACCACGCGCATGGGACCGTCGACCGCGCCGCCGGGCGAAAAGGGCACGACGACGCGAATGGGCCGCGTCGGGTAACCCTGCGCCTGGGCGAGAGCGGCGCAGGCGAGGAGCGCGATCGCGAGCAAGCCTACGAACAAGCGGCGGATCACGCGGCGGCCCTCGCGCGCAGCAGCTTCTTGATCGGCGCCGGCAGCGCCGCGGAACCCGCGTCCGCGAGCGGCAGCCACAGCAGCCCCGGTTCCTCGACGCGCGGCCAGCGCTGCACGCGGCACGGCCGCGGGTGCATCGTCAGACGGAAATGCGTGAAGCCGTGCTCGATCGACGCCAGCGGCGCCTCGGGTGCGACTTCGGCGGCGAAGCGCATTCGGCAGTGCTCGACGACGTCGGCTTCCGGCGCGAGCTCGGGCAGGCTCCACAAGCCGGCCCACACGCCGGTCGCCGGTCGCTTCTCGAGCAGCACCTCGCCGTGGCGTTCGAGCAGCAGCAAGGACACGGCGCGCCGCGGCAGCGCCTTCCTCGGCCGCGACGCCGGGAGCGCGTCGGCGCGATGCTCGCCCCGCGCGACGCAATCCTGCGCGACCGGGCAGACGTCGCAGCGTGGACGCTTCCGCAGGCATACCGTCGCTCCGAGATCCATGAGCGCCTGGGTGTAGGTCTCGATTCCGTGCGTCGGGACCCGCGCCTCGGCGCAGCGCCAGAGCGCGCGCGCGACCTCGGGCTCGCCCGGATAGCCCTCGATCCCGGCGTGGCGCGCGAGCACGCGCTTGACGTTGCCGTCGAGGATCGCCGCGCGCGTGCCGAAGGCGAACGCGGCGATCGCCGCCGCGGTCGAGCGGCCGACGCCCGGGAGCCGCGCGATCGCCTCGACCTCGCGCGGAAACGCCCCGCCGTGCTCGTCGGCGATCGTGCGTGCGGCGCGGTGCGCGAGGTGCGCGCGGCGGTAGTAGCCGAGGCCGCTCCAGCGCTCGAGCACGCGCTCCACCGGCGCCGCGGCGAGCGAGCCGGCGTCCGGAAACGCCGCGAGAAAGCGCTCGTAGTACGGGATCACCGTCGCGACTTGCGTCTGCTGCAGCATGATCTCAGAGATCCAGATCCGGTACGGGTCGCGCGTCGCCTGCCACGGCAGGTCGCGCCGGCCGTGCCGCTCCTGCCACGCGATCAGGCGCGATGCGAAGCTCGGTGGCAAGAGTGCGACCCGATCGGGAACCGGATCTAGCGACCGGAGAGGCGGGTTCGAGCCTTGCCGGCGGCTTCGCTGCCGGGATACTTGGCGACGATCTCCTCCAGCGCCCGGCGCGCCCCTGCGTTGTCGCGCAGCTCGGAATAGCAGCTCGCCATGTTGAGCAGCGCATCGGGCACCTTCTGGCTGTCGGGATAGGTCGCGATCATCTGTCGCTGGGTGGCGATCGCCGCGCGGTAGTCGCGCAGCGCGAACTGCGCGTTGCCGGCCCAGTACAGCGCGGACGGCGCGAGAGCGCTCTTCGGATTCGCCCGCGCGAAGGTCTGGAAGCTCGTCACCGCCGCGGCGTAGTTGCCGCTCTTGAACTGGTCGAGCGCCGCATCGTACGTGCGCTGCTCGACGACCACGTCCGCAGCCGACGCGAGCGCACCTCGCGCACCGGGCGGCGGCGCAGTCCCCGCCGGTGGCGCAAGCCCCACCGGTGGCGCAGCCCCCGCCGGCGGCGTCCCGCCCGGCCCCGAAGGACTACCCGGAAGCTGTGCGTTGTCTGCGGGAGCGCCCGGCGCGCCGGCGGCCGGTGCGGCGCTTTCGAGCTTGCGCAGCCGGCCGTCGAGATCGAGGTACAGATCGCGCTGCCGTTTCTGCGCCTGCTCGAGCTCGTAGGCGAGCACTTCGTACTGGCCGCGGAGTTTGGCGAGATCGCTCTTGAGCTGCTCGACGTCGCGCAGCAGATCGACCAGGCCCTGGCCCTTCACCGTATCCTCGAGCGTGCGCAGACGCTCCTGCACCGAGCCTTCGAGCCGGTCGATGCGCCCGCGCAGCTGCTCGATGCGTTGCCGTGCCTCGTCGTCCTCGAAGAACGCGGCGCGCGCGGGCGGCGCGGCGAGCTGCACGGCCAGCGCGGCCGCCCAGAGCGCGGGTATCAGCGCACGACGCATGGAGATCCTGCCCACCCGCACCGTAGGTGCGAATGAATTCGCACCTACTCGCCCGCGTAGACGAAGTCGTCGCGGCGGTTCTCGGCCCACGCGGTCTCGTCGTGGCCGGCATTGCGCGGCTTCTCCTTGCCGAAGCTCACGGTCTCGATCTGCTGATCGGTCGCGCCGTCGAGCAGCATCATGCGCTTCACGGCGTCGGCGCGGCGCTGCCCGAGCGCGATGTTGTACTCGCGGCTGCCTCGCTCGTCGCAGTTGCCCTGGATAGTCATCCGGGCCGAGCGGTTGTTCTGCAGATACTTGGCGTGGGCGTCGATCAGCGGCCGGTAATCGTCCTTGATCGCGTAGCTGTCGTAGTCGAAGAAGACGCTGCGCTTCGACAGGATGCTGCGCGGGTCGTGCAGCGGGTTGCCCTGCCCGGTCTGCGTGCCGGCGACGTTGCCGGCCGTCGTGCCCGACGTCGAAGCGCCGGGAGTCGTCCCGGCGGCCACGTTGCGCTCTTCGACGGTCGCCGATTTCTCGGCGGGCGGGTTCTGCTGACATCCGACCAGCAGCACGGCGAGCGCGATGCCCGTCCAGATCGCCGGCCTGCTGCTCATCCAATGGTACTTGCTCATCGTCGATCTCCAGTTCTTGTGTGCTCGCGAATGCGAGGGTGGCGCTACTTCGTGAGCGGGCCCCATGCGGGCTCGCGCACATCGCTCGCCGCGGCGGTGAGCCGCTGCTTCACGCGACCGTCGCTGGAGACCGCGGCCAATATACCACGGCCTCCAACCTCGGACGCGTACAGGATCAGCTTGCCGTTCGGCGCGACCGACGGTGATTCGTCGAGCTCGCCTTGGGTGAGCACCTGCACCTGGCGCGTCGCGAAATCCTCGATCGCCAGATTGAAGCGGCCGCCTTCGCGGCGCACGAATACGAATCCCTTGCCGTCGGGCAGATACCGCGGCGACACGTTGTAGTTGCCCTCGAAGGTCATGCGCTCCACCGTGCCGCTGCCGAACGTGTAGCGATAGATCTGCGGCCCGCCGCCGCGGTCCGACGTGAAGAGCATCGCCTGCCCGTCCGGCGAGAAGTTGGCCTCGGTGTCGATGCCGGGAGAGTTCATCACGCGCTGCGCGCCGGTGCCGTCGGGGTTGATGAGGAAGATGTGCGATCCGCCGTCGAGCGACAGCGTCACCGCGAGCTTCCTGCCATCGGGCGCCCAGTTGGGCGCGCTGTTGCTGCCTCGGAAGTTGGCGAGCAGCTGACGCTTGCCCGTCGTGAGCGATTGGATGTAGACGACGGGCTTGCGGTTCTCGAGCGAGACGTAGGCGATGCGCGTGCCGTCCGGCGACCAGGACGGCGAGAGCAGCGGCTCGTTGGAGGCGACGATGCCCTGGGGGTTGTAGCCGTCCGCGTCGGCCACCAGCAGCTCGTAGCGAGGCCCCTGCTTGGTGATGTAGGCGATGCGCGTGGAGAACACGCCCCGGTCGCCGGTGAGCTTCTCGTAGATCACGTCAGCCATCTGGTGCGCGGTGGCGCGAAACTGGTTCGGCGCCACCACGTAGGAGTACCCGGCGAGCTGCGTGGCCTTGACCGTGTCGACCAGGAAGAAGCGTACTTCGACGCGCCCGTCGCCCTGCGGCGTCACGCTGCCCACCGTCACGGCGTCGGCGCCGCGCGCGGTCCAGTCGCCGACGCGCACGTCCTCGGTGCGCACCGGGCGCGGGTTGACGCCCGAAGAGTCGACCAGGCGGAACAGGCCGCTCCGCTGCAGGTCGGCGGCGACGATCTCGGTCAGCGGATAGGGATAGGTCGCCTCTCCGGCGAACGGCACGATGGCGATCGGAATCGTCGTCCCGCCGCCGCCGATGATCTCGATCGTGAGCTGGGCGCGCGCGGCGGTGGCGAGCAGGACTACGGTGGCTGCGACGAGCAGCGAGACGAAGCGACGCAGGGAGATCATCGGGACTTGAGGCTCGTCCATTATAACGAAGGCGGGTCCCGATCCGGGTTGGGCGTTGCGGTCATTGCGGCTTGATCATGCCGTCGAGTCCGAGCGCCGCGCGCAGCCGGTCGGCGGTTCGCCGGGCGTCGTCCCGGCTTGGATACGGTCCTACGCTCACGCGGTACAGCCCCCCCTGCTCGTGCACGCTGGCTTCGACGCCCAGCGCAGCGATTTGGTTCGCCACGCGATCGACGAAAGCCCGCGCGTTCAGGTTGTTGGCGAAAGCGCCGAGCTGCACGACGAAGCCGTCGGGCGCGCGTCCGACCGGCATCGGCCCGGACGGCTCGACGGCGGCGGTCGCCACCGTGGGCAGCGGCAGCACCGGCTGCGGCGGCGCGCCGCTCGGAAACACGCTCTCGACCTCGACCTCGCCGCTGCCCGGGCCCGCGATGCCGACCCGGTACGCCGCGGCGTAAGACAGATCGATGATGCGCCCCGCGTGGAACGGACCGCGATCGTTGACCCGCACCACCACGCTCTTGCCCGAGGCGACGTTGGTCACGCGCGCGTACGAGGGCAGCGGCAGCGTCGGATGCGCCGCGGTCATCGCGTACATGTCGTAGATCTCGCCGCTGGACGTGCGCTGGTTGTGGAACTTGCGCCCGTACCACGAGGCGATGCCCCGTTCCTTGTAGGGCCGCAGGCTCGTCGCCGGAACGTAGTCGCGGCCGAATACCGAGTAGGGCCGGTTCGCGAAGCGGTTGAGCGGCTCGAGCCGCGGCACCGCGTCGGGCAGCGCGTCGAGGTTGTCGGGCGGGTGCTCGCCCGGGCCGTCGTCCTTGTAGTAGCGCCCTCCGGCCGGCGGCGAGACGGTGGACGGCGCGGCCACCGTCGCCGCGGGCGTCGGCGCCCTGGGCTGGGTGGTGCAGGCCGCGACGGCGAGAGCGAGGACGGCGGCGGCGCGAGCGGCGACGAACGCCGCGTTCACGTCTTCACGAGCTTGCGGTTGGACTGCACGTTCATGAGGATCCCGAGCCCGACGAAGAGACTGACCAGCGCCGTGCCGCCGTACGAGATGAGCGGCAGCGGGACCCCCACGATGGGCAGGAGACCGCTCACCATCGCCATGTTGACGAAGGCGTAGGTGAAGAACATCAGCGTGATGGCGCCGGCGAGGAGCCGGGTGAACAGCGTCGAGGCGTTGGCAGTGATCACCAGCGCGCGCGCCACCAGCAGCAGATAGAGCACGAGCAGCACGATCTCGCCGATCAGCCCGAACTCCTCGCCGAACACGGCGAAGATGAAGTCGGTGTGCCGCTCCGGCAGGAAGTCGAGGTGGGTCTGGGTGCCGTTGAGCCAGCCCTTGCCGATGACCCCGCCCGAGCCCAGCGCGATCGAGGCCTGCGTGCTGTGATAGCCCGCGCCGAGCGGGTCGCGCTCCGGGTCGAGGAAGGTGAGGATGCGCTCCTGCTGGAAGTGATGCAGGTGCGGCCACACCAGCGGCGCGGCAAATGCGGCGATCGCCGCGAGCCCGGCCATGATCTTCCACGACAGCCCGGCGAGATAGAGCACGAAGAAGCCCGAGGCGCCGATCATGAGCGCGGTGCCGAGGTCGGGCTGGCGCTTGATGAGCCACACCGGAACCGCGATCAGCGTCGTGGCGACGAGAAAATCAACCAGGCGGATGCGTCCCTCGTGCTTCTGGAAGTACCAGGCGAGCATCAGCGGCAGCGCGATCTTCATGAGCTCCGAGGGCTGGAACCGGCCGATGCCGAGGTTGAGCCAGCGACGCGAGCCGTTGACCACCGTCCCGCCCAGCGCGACGGCGACCAGCAGCAGCACCGCGAGCGCGTAGAGCGGGGCCGCCGCGCGGCCGAGCTGCTGCGGGGCGACGTTCGCGACCAGCCACATGAGCACCAGCCCGAGGCCGAGCGCGGTTACCTGGCTCACGACGCGGGCGATGCTCTGGTCGGCGGCCGAGAACAGCGTCACCATCCCGACGCCGACGATCGCCAGCGCCGCGACCATCAGGAAGCTGTCGACCCGGCGCGAGAGGATCTCGCCGAGCCGCGTGCACAGTTCGAACAGGCGCCGCATCAGTGTGCTGTCCCGTAAATTCCGAAGATGAAGGAGCGGACGAAATCGGCCACCAGGCAAGGCGCGAGGCCGAAGACGTACCGCGTGGTACGGTGAGGCCGAGCAACGCCGCCTGGCGGCCGCTCAGTGGCGAATGAGCGCCGCGAACTATCGCGCGAATTTGCGGCACAGCGCACTAGTCGGACTCGTCGTCGCCGGCGCGCGAGATGTCCGCCGCGCCATCCTTGCCCGGGAGCCTGCCGAGCAGGTAGTAGTCGAACACGGCGCGCGCCACGGGCGCCGCGGCCTGCGCGCCGAAGCCGCCGTTCTCCACCAGCACCGCCAGCGCGATGCGCGGGTGATCGGCGGGCGCGTAGGCGACGTACCAGGCGTGATCGCGCAACCGCTCGTCGACCGAGCCCGCGTGGTATTTCTCGCCCTGCTTGATGGTGAAGAGCTGCGCCGTCCCCGTCTTGCCCGCCGACGCGTAGGGCGCTCCCGCGAACGCCTTGGCGCTCGTGCCTTCGCGCGGCACGCCGGCGAGCGCCGTCTTGATGAACGCGAGGTACTCGGGCTTGACCTGCACGACGCGGGTCTCGCGCGCCTCGATCGCGCGCACTTCGCCGCTGCGCACGTTCTCGATCGAGCGCACGAGGTGCGGCCACAGCGCGTGGCCGTCGTTGGCGATGGTGGCGATCGCCACCGCCTGCTGCACCGGCGTGAAGGCGTTGTAGCCCTGGCCGATGCCGGCGGAGATCGAGTCGCCGAGGTACCACTTGCGCTGCTCCTCGCGGTAGTTGGCGCCGGCGAAGCGCTTGCGCTTCCAGTCGCGCGAGGGCAGCACGCCCTTCAATTCGCCTTCGATGTCGATGCCGGTCTCCTCGCCGAAACCGAACTGGGCCAGGAAATCGTGGGTGACGTCGATGTCGCTGTCGTTGGCGAGCATGTAGTAATACGTGTCGCACGAGACGATGATGGACTTCATCATGTCGACGGTGCCGTGCCCCCCCGGCTTGTCGTCGCGGAAGCGATGCGTGCTGCCGGGAATCTGGAAGAAGCCGGGATCGAAGATCGTCTGCGTGGTCGTGCGCTTGCCGGAGTTGAGCGCCGAGAGCGCGAGGTAGGGCTTGATGGTCGAGCCCGGCGGATACGCGCCGCGGAGCGGCCGGTTCAGCAGCGGCTTGTCCGGCGAGGCGTTGAGCGCCTCCCAGTTCGCCGGATCGATGCCGTCGACGAAGAGATTGGGGTCGAATCCGGGCTTGGAGACGAAGGCGAGCACTTCGCCGTTGGTCGGATCGATCGCCACCAGCGCGCCGCGATGCTCGCCGAACGCGGCTTCCGCCGCCTGCTGCAGGCGGATGTCGAGGGAGAGCTTGAGATTGTTGCCCGAGATCGGCGGCGTGCGCGAGAGCGTGCGCACCGCTCGGCCGTTGGCGTCGACCTCGACCTCCTCCACACCGGTCGCCCCGTGGAGCTCGCGCTCGTAGGAGGCTTCGAGGCCGACCTTGCCGATGTAGTCGGAACCCTTGTAGTTGGCGGTCTCGCCCCAGTCGTCGATGCGCTCGACGTCCTTGTCGTTGATCCGCCCGATGTAGCCGATCACGTGCGAGGCGAGGGCTCCGAACGGGTACTGGCGGAAGAGCCGGGCCTTGATCTCCACGCCGGGGAAGCGGTAGCGGTTGACCGCGAAGCGCGCCACCTCCTCGTCGGAGAGGCGCGTGCGCAGCGGCACGCTCTCGATATTCTTCGTCTCCTCCAGAAGCCGCTTGAAGCGCTTGCGGTCCCGCGGCTGCACGTCGACCACTTCGGCGAGCCCGTCGATGGTCGCCTCGAGGTTCCTGATCCTCGAGGGCGTAAGCTCCAGCGTGTACGCCGAGTAGCTCTGCGCCAGCACGACGCCGTTGCGGTCGGTGATGACCCCGCGATTGGGCACGATGGGCACGATTGCGATCCGGTTGCTCTCCGCGAGCGTCTGGTAGTGCCGGTGCTGATAGACCTGGAGATAGACGAACCGACCGAGAAGCCCCCCGAAGCCGACCACGATCAGCGTCGCCGCAACGGCCAGCCGCCGGCGGAACAGGAACACCTCGCGCTCGGGATTCCTCAGCTCCTGCGCCCCGAACGCGGGCAGGGAATCCTTCGGCCGAGCGAACAGACGGCGCATAGGGCTAGGGGACGACGGCGCGATTCTTCGACCGGCGCGGGCGCTGCGGCGCCTGCAGCAGCACGGTCACGATCGGCCAGAGCAGCGCGCCCACGAGCGGCCCCACGACGTACGTCCAGCGCGGCATCGGCGCGCCCCCGACCACGCGCACGACCAGCACCAGCGCGCTGCAGAACAGGAGCAGTATCGCGACCTGCGCCGCCTGCTGCCAGAGCGGAAAGCGCAGCACCCGCCGCCGGAGGTACTCCGCGGCGTAGGCGAGGACGGCATAGGCGAGCGCGTGCTGGCCGAAGACGGTGGCGTCGCCAACGTCCATCAGCAGGCCCAGGCACCAGGCGATGCCGACGCTGATCATGCGCGGCTCGCGAATGCACCAGTAGAGCAGCACCAGCGCCAGGAAATCCGGCCGCAGCGTCTGCGTGAGCCCACCCGCGGGAACGAGGTTGAGCAGAAGGCCCACGAGAAGCGAGAGCAGCACGAACCACGGCTGGACCGGAAGGAGGATCTCCTCGGGTCGGGCGGGCGCGAAGGTGGAAAGCTGCGGCATGGGCGGCTTTAGCTTGTCCGCTCGGACGGCGTGCGTGTGGCGCACGCAGCCGCGCGCGTCGTCGTGCTCGCCGGCGCTCTCATGGCCGCCGCTTGCCCCTGCCCCTGCGCGGCGCGTCGGACTCGGGCGCTTCCTCCGGCCGCGGCGGGGCGCTCGCGGCAGCCGCGCCCAGAATCAGGATCTCCGCGCTGCGATCCACGCCCGCCAGCGGGCTGCACAGCACGCGCGCGAAGATCTGGCCCGGGTCGCGCTCCACCGACACGACTTGCGCCACCGCAAGCCCCGCGGGATACGTGCCGTCGATGCCGGAGGTCACGAGCTTGTCGCCGGCCCGGACCTCGGCGTTGGGCGAGAGGAATCGCAGCTCCGGAAGCCGCCCTCCGCCCGAGCCGTACATGACGCTGCGCAGGCCGCTGCGCTCGATCTTCACCGGTACGGCCTGGTCCTTGTCGGTGACCAGCGTCACTTCGGCCATCGACGGAAATACGCGTGTGACCTGTCCCACGACGCCCGCCTCGTCGATCACCGCCTGACCCGCTTGAACGCCGGACGACTCGCCCTTGTCGACGAAGAGCTTCTGCGTGAACGGATCGCGCCCGGAATAGAGAACTTCCGCCGGTGTGGCCGCGCCGGCGAAGCGCGCGCCCACCTCGATCAGCGCGCGCAGCCGCGCGTTCTCCTGCTCGAGGTTCTGGTAGCTCTGAACGGCGGGTGCCTGCGCCAGAAGCCGATCCTTGAGCTCGCGATTCTCCACTACCAGCGCGCGGTTGGACGCGAGATAGCTGCCGACGTAGAGGACCGCGTCGGCGGGAAGCTCGAGCACCCGCTGCACGGGATAGAGCACGGCGCCCACCGCATGGCGGACGCTCTCCAGATAGCGGTAGCGAGTATCGGTGAAGAGCAGCGCCACCGAAACCAGTGCGAAGAACGCGAGGCGGGCGGCGGGCGCTGGTCCGCGGTGGAAGAAAGGCGGCGGGTCGACCGGAATATGGCGCATCGCTCACCCAGGCCGGATCGCCAGGACCGGTCCTGCGTCGAAAGCCGTATTCAAAATCGCATCCCGGTTGATCGGGCTTACGGTCCCCCGGCCTTAGTCCGACGTGAAGATGGTGGAGAGTTTTTCCATGTTCTCGAGCGCCTTGCCGCAGCCGCGCACGACGCAGGTGAGCGGATCGTCGGCGACGATCACCGGCAGCCCCGTCTCTTCCATTAATAGCCGGTCGAGGTCGCGAAGCAAGGCGCCGCCGCCCGTGAGCACCATGCCGCGCTCGGCGATGTCGGCGCCAAGCTCCGGGGGCGTGCGCTCGAGCGCGCTCTTGACCGCCGAGACGATGCTGTTGAGGGGATCGGTGAGCGCCTCGAGGATCTCGTTCGACGAGACGGTGAAGCTGCGCGGGATGCCTTCCGCGAGGTTGCGGCCCTTGACCTCCATCTCCTTCACTTCCGAGCCCGGGAAGGCCGAACCGATCGTTTTCTTGATCTGCTCGGCGGTCGTCTCGCCGATCAGCATGCCGTAGTTGCGGCGGATGTAGTTGACCACTGCCTCGTCGAACTTGTCGCCGCCCACCCGCACGCTGCCTGCATACACCATGCCGCCGAGCGAGATCACGCCGACTTCCGTGGTGCCGCCGCCGATGTCGACCACCATCGATCCGGTCGCCTCCGAGATCGGGAGATCGGCACCGATCGCTGCGGCCATCGGCTCCTCGATCAGGTACACCTTCGAGGCCCCGGCGCCGAGCGCGGATTCGCGGATGGCGCGCCGCTCGACCTGCGTCGAGCCGCACGGCACGCAGATGATGATCCGCGGCGAAGGGCTGAAGAGCTTGGAGTCGAGGACTTTCTTGATGAACTGCTTGAGCATCTGCTCGGTCACGGTGAAGTCGGCGATCACGCCGTCCTTCATCGGCCGGATGGCGGTGATGTTGCCGGGCGTGCGCCCGAGCATCTGCTTCGCGGCGAGCCCCACCTCCTGGATCACGCGCTTGCCGTTCGGGCCGCCTTCCTGGCGGATCGACACGACCGAGGGCTCGTTGAGCACGATCCCCTTGCCGCGCACGTAGATCAGGGTATTGGCCGTCCCCAGATCGATCGCCAGATCGCTGGAGAAGTAACCCTTGAAGGACTCGAACATCGGGGGCTTCCGCGCACTTTTCGTAAATACGCCCGAGCGGCCTTCGGAACCTCTCGGGCCGGCTCGGGCAAGCGCCGGATATGATAACCTAATATGCTTCGCCTCTACACCGCTTTGCAGGCGAAAAGCTCGCATCAAGCGCTGAAAATGGCACTTTAGATGAGCTTATCGGCGGCCGACGTCCAGCGCATCGCCCATCTCGCCCGGATCGAGATCACGCCCGAAGAGGCGGCGGACGTGCGCGAGAAGCTCGATCGCATCTTCACGCTCATCGAGACGATGCGTGCGATCGATACGACGGGCATCGTGCCGATGGCGCACGCGCAGGACGTCGTGCTGCCGCTGCGCGAGGATGTGGTCACCGAGGAGGACCGGCGCGAGGTCTACCAGAGCGTGGCGCCGGCGGTGCACAGCGGGCTCTACCTGGTACCCAAGGTAGTCGAATAGCGCACGTGATTGCCCGTTCCATCGCCGAGCTCGGCCGCGCGCTCGCCACCAAACGGCTCTCGAGCGTCGAGTTGACCACGGCGCTCCTCGACCGGATCGAGGCGATCGATCCGAGGCTCAACGCCTTTCTCGCCCGCGACCGCGAGCGCTCGCTGGCGGAGGCCCGCGCCGCCGACGCGCAGCGCGCCGCCGGGCGCGCCACGCCGCTCACCGGCATCCCGGTCGCGCACAAGGACGTGCTGATGACGGCGGGCTGGAAGACGACCTGCGGCTCGCGCATGCTCGAGGGCTTCGTCGCGCCGTACAGCGCCTTCGTGGTCGAGCGGCTGGCGTTGGCCGGCATGGTGCTCGTCGGCAAGACCAATATGGACGAGTTCGCGATGGGCTCGTCGACCGAGAATTCGTACTTCGGCCCGGCGCGCAACCCGTGGAATCTCGACTGCGTGCCGGGCGGCAGCTCCGGCGGATCGGCGGCGGCGGTGGCCGCCGGACTCGTTCCGGCGGCCACTGGCACCGATACCGGCGGCTCGATCCGTCAGCCCGCGGCGCTCTCCGGCGTCTGCGGGATCAAGCCCACCTACGGCGCGTGCTCGCGCTACGGGCTCGTCGCCTTCGCCTCCAGCCTCGACACCCCGGGGGCGTTCGCGCGCGACGCCGAAGGCTGCGCGCTGCTCCTGAACGCGATGGCCGGACACGATCCGCGCGATTCGACGAGCTTGAACCGGCCGGTCGAGGATTACAGCCGGCTGCTGGCCGCCGCGGCGGGCGCGAAGCCCCTGGCAGGACTGCGCGTCGGTCTGCCCCGAGAGTATTTCGGTCCCGGCGTGGACCCCGAAGTCGCCGCGGCGGTGCAGGCGGCGGTGCGCGAGCTGGAGAAGCTCGGCGCGTCGGCGGTCGAAGTGACGCTCCCGAAGGTCGAGCTGGCCGTGCCGGTGTACTACGTGATCGCGCCGGCGGAGGCCTCGTCGAACCTCGCCCGGTTCGACGGCGTGCGCTACGGGCACCGCGCCGCCAGGTACGCCGATCTCACCGACATGTACAAGAAGACGCGCTCGCAAGGGTTCGGTGCCGAGGTCAAGCGCCGGATCCTGGTCGGCACCTACGTGCTCTCGCACGGCTACTACGACGCGTACTACCTCAAGGCGCAGCAGGTGCGGCGCCTCATCGCCGAGGGCTTCAAGCGCGCCTACCGCGACTGCGACGTGATCGCCGGGCCCACGTCACCGACGCCGGCGTTCCCGATCGGCGCCAAGGCCGATGATCCCGTGCAGATGTATTTGAATGACATTTTTACTGTCGCGGGCAATCTGACCGGGGCGCCGGCGATCTCGATTCCCTGCGGCTTCGATCGCACGGGGCTGCCGATCGGGCTCCAGATCCAGGGCGACGCCTTCGCCGAGAGCGTGATCCTCAACGTGGCGCACCGCTATCAGCAGGCGACCGACTGGCACACCCGCGAGCCGGAACCGGTGTTTGACAGAGAAATACAGAGCCTGTGAGAAAGCCGATTTTGGTTCTATCTCCGGGTCTCGGTGTCTTCCTGTGAGGACCGCGATGGCCTGGGAAGCCGTCATCGGCCTGGAGGCGCACGCGCAGCTCTCCACCCGCTCGAAGATCTTCTCCGGCGCGTCGACCGCGTTCGGGGCCGCGCCGAACACGCGGGCCTCGGCGGTCGACATCGCGCTCCCGGGCGTGCTGCCCTCGATGAACAAGGGGGCGCTCGAGCGGGCGATCCGCTTCGGGCTCGCCGTCGGCGGCAAGATCAACCGGCGCAGCGTCTTCGCCCGCAAGAATTACTTCTATCCGGACCTGCCGAAGGGCTATCAGATCAGCCAGTACGAGATCCCCGTGGTGCAGGGCGGCGAGGTCGCGATCCAGTCGCCCACCCGTGGCGACGTGCGCGTGCGGCTCACCCGCGCGCATCTCGAGGAGGACGCCGGCAAGAGCCTGCACGAGGACTTCCACGGCATGACCGGGATCGATCTCAATCGCGCCGGGACGCCACTGCTCGAAATCGTCTCCGAGCCCGACCTGCGCAGCGCCGAGGAGGCGGTCGCCTACGCGAAGACGTTGCACGCTCTGGTGCGCTGGATCGGCATCTGCGACGGCAACATGCAGGAAGGGAGCTTCCGCGTCGACGCCAACGTCTCGGTGCGCCAAGGCGGTGACCCGAAGCTCGGCACGCGCTGCGAGATCAAGAACCTGAACAGCTTCCGCTTCCTGCAGCACGCGCTTGCCTTCGAGATCCGGCGGCAGATCGCGCTGATCGAGGACGGTGGTGCCGTCGAGCAGGAAACGCGGCTCTACGATCCGGAGCGCGACGAGACCCGCCCGATGCGCACCAAAGAGGACGCGCAGGACTACCGCTACTTCCCCGACCCGGACCTACCACCGCTCGTGGTCGAGGAGGCGTGGATCGAGCGGATTCGCGCCGAGATGCCGGAGCTGCCGGCGGCCAAGCAGCAGCGCTACGTCAGCGAGCTCTTGCTTTCCCGGAGCGAAGCCGCCGGCCTGACCGCGACCGACGCTCTTGCGCATACCTTCGAGGATGCCGTGCGGGCCGGTGCCGAACCGAAGCAGGCGGCGAACTGGGTGCTGGGCGAATTCTCCGCCGCCGTCAACAAGGCGGGGATCGATTCGGGCGATGTGCCTGTCTCGGGCGCCGAACTGGGCGCGCTCCTCGCGCGCATCCGGGACGGGACCATCTCCGGGAAGATCGCGAAAGAGGTGTTCGACGCGATGTGGGCGGGCGAGGGCGGCGCGGACGCGATCATCGACCAGCGCGGCTTGAGGCAGATCTCGGACGCTGGCGCGATCGAGAACGTGGTCGAGAAGGTGCTGGCCGCCAACGCGGCCACCGTGGCCGAATACAAAAGCGGCAAGGACAAGGCGTTCAACGCGCTGGTCGGCAAGGTGATGGCGGTGACCCGCGGCAAGGCGAATCCGGCGCAGGTGAACGCGATCCTCAGGCGCAAGCTCGTTGACGCCTAAGCACGCCGGCGTCCCGTTCCGCGGCTGTGCCGGAGCGCTGTTGGTCGCGCTGCTCGCTACCGGCTGCGCGCAACAGCCGGTCGCACCGGCCGCTCCGTACCCCGCGGTTCCCAAAGCGCCCGCGCCACCTGCCGCGCCTGCTCCGGTTCAACCCGCGCCGCCGCGGGAAACGCCGTCCTCTCCGATCGAGATCGGCCGCGTCTCGCTCTACGGCGCCGGTTTCGCGGGCAAGAAGACCGCCAGCGGCGAGCGCTTCGATCCTGCCGCGCTCACGATGGCGCACCGGACGCCGCCGTTCGGCACGCGCGTGCGCGTCACGAACCTGGAGAACCACCGGAGCGTCGAGGTGCGGGTCAACGACCGCGGTCCCGCGGTGCGCGACCGCATCGCCGACGTCTCTCTCGCGGCCGCGCGTAAACTCGGCATGACCAACGACGGCGTGATCGAGGCGGCGCTGGAGGTGATCGAGTTTCCGGGCGGACAGGATTAGCCGAGGAGCGCGCCGACGCCACCCGATTCTCGGGGGCATCAGTGCATCAGCGGCTTGTACCGCAGACGGTGCGGCCGCGCGCCTTCCTCGCCGAGGCGCTTGCGCTTGTCCGCCTCGTAGTCCTGGTAGTTGCCTTCGACGAACACCCACTTGCCTTCGTCCTCGGCGGCGAGGACGTGGGTGGCGACGCGGTCGAGGAACCAGCGGTCGTGCGAGACGACGAGCGCGCTGCCCGCGAACTCGTTGAGCGCATCCTCGAGCGCGCGCAAGGTCTCCACGTCGAGATCGTTCGACGGCTCGTCGAGCAGGAGGACGTTGGCGCCCTTGAGCAGGATGGCCGCGAGGTGGAGCCGCCCTCGCTCGCCGCCGGAGAAGTCGCCGACGCGCTTCTGCTGGTCAGGCCCCTTGATGTTGAAGCGGCCGAGGTACGCCCGCGAAGGCATCTCGAACTTGCCGACGGCGATGATGTCCTGGCCACCGGAGATCGCTTCCCACGCGGTCTTGTCGTTGGGCAGCGCCTCGCGCGTCTGATCGACGATCGCGAGCTTGACCGTCGGCCCGATCGCGATCTCGCCGCGGTCGGGCTTCTCCTTGCCCGCGATCATTCGAAAGAGCGTGGTCTTGCCGGCGCCGTTGGGACCGATCACGCCGACGATCGCGCCCGCGGGAACCTTGAACGACAGATCGTCGACGAGCACGCGCTCGCCGTAGCCCTTGCTCACGTTGCTGAATTCGATCACGGCGTCGCCGAGCCGCTCCGCGACCGGGATGAAGATCTCCTGGGTCTCGTTGCGCTTCTGGTGCTCGTAGGACGCAAGCTCTTCGAAGCGTGCGATCCGGGCCTTGCTCTTGGCCTGCCGCGCCTTGGCGTTGGCGCGCACCCATTCGAGCTCCCTCGCCATCGCCTTGATGCGCGCCGCCTCCTGCTTCGCTTCGACCTCGAGGCGCTTCTCCTTCTGCTCGAGCCACGAGCTGTAGTTGCCCTTCCACGGAATGCCGTAGCCGCGGTCGAGCTCCAGGATCCACTCGGCCGCGTTGTCGAGGAAATAGCGATCGTGGGTGACGGCGATCACCGTGCCCGGAAACTTCTGCAGGTACTGCTCGAGCCATTCCACGCTCTCCGCGTCGAGATGGTTCGTGGGCTCGTCGAGGAGCAGCATGTCCGGCCGGGAGATGAGCAGCCGGCACAGCGCCACGCGGCGCTTCTCTCCGCCCGAGAGCGTGGCGATCTTCGCGTCCCAGGCGGGAAGCCGCAGCGCATCGGCGGCGATCTCCATCTGCACGTCGGAGTCCGCGCCCGAGGCCGCGATGATCGCCTCGTACTTGGCCTGCTCGACGGCGAGCGCGTCGAAATCCGCGTCGGGCTCTGCGTAAGCGGCGTAGATCTCCTCGAGCCGCGCTTTCGCGGCGAGCACGTCCGCCATGCCCTCCTCGACGGTGTCGCGCACCGTCTTCTGCGGATCGAGCTGCGGCTCCTGCGGCAGGAAGCCGATGCGCAATCCCGGCATCGGCGTGGCTTCGCCGTCGTAGTCGCGATCCGCGCCCGCCATGATCTTGAGCAGGCTCGACTTGCCGGAGCCGTTCAACCCCAGCACGCCGATCTTGGCGCCGGGGAAGAAGGAAAGCGAGATGTCCTTCAGGACCACCCGTTTGGGGGGCACGACCTTGCCCACCCGGTTCATGGTGTAGACGTACTGAGCCATCGGGAACGGCGCGGAGACGAAGAGCCGGCAATTATCTCAGTTTGGAAGAGCGCCGCCGAGCACGCTCGGTAGAGGAAGCCCGGGCTGAGGCGGCGGGTCGGTAACTCGAGATTCGCGCCGGCCGCCTCGCCGGGTTCGCCCGCGCTCACTGCGGCTACGTCGTAAACGTCACTTCCCCGCGCTCTTTCCCGGCTTGGCGGGCGCCTTGGCCGGCGCATCGGGCTTCGGCGGCTGCTCGGCCGCCGCCGCGCGCTCCTTGTCGGCCACGATCTCGCGCCAGCGCTGCTTGATGGTGTCGTACTTCTGGGTGACCATCGCCAGCTCTTCCTGTCTCTGGCGGATCAGGATGTTCTGGCGCGAAAGCTCGGCATCCACACTGACCGATTCGCGCTCGAGCTCGATCGGGATTCGGTTGCCTTCGTAGGTCTTCTTCCGCGCCGCGAGCGCGTTCTGCTGGCGCAGCAGCGCTTCGCGGAACGCCTGCGCCGAGGCGATCTGCGCCTGCAGCGTGGACACCGCCCGGCTCTTCGCGAGGTCGATCTCGTTCTCGCTGGTGTACGACTGCAGGAGCGCACGATCCTTGCGCGCCTGTTCCTCGCGCTCCCTCGCCTCCGTGCGCGCCTGCTGCTCCTGCTCGGCCTTGGCCTTGAGCTCCTCGGGAGTGGGCGGCGCTTCGATCTTCTTCACCGGCCGCGCCTGCTTGTCGAGCACCGTCGTGCCCGAAGGTGCATCGGCTGGCGCCTTGTCGCTGTAGTGGACCTTGCCGTTCTCGTCGGTCCACTTGTAGGTGGCCCCGCCGGCCGCACTGGCAAGGCTCAGTAGCGCCGCGGCCCACAGCGCACGCGGGAGATGTCGCATCGTCCGATCCGTGTCGTCGTTCATGGAGCCGCTCCTGCCGGCGCCGCGTCGCGCGCGGCGGCGCCGTACCGCCCGCGGTAGGCTATCACCTCCGCCGCCTCGCCCGCGAGCTCCGGGCGACTCGTCAGGAAGCCGAGCAGGTCGTCCAGCGAAGCAATAGCGAAGACCGGCAGCCGGAACTCTTCTGTCAGTTCCTGGGCTGCCGATCGCGCTCCCCGACCCCGTTCCATCCGGTCGAATGCAATAAGGATGCCGACGGGCTCGGCACCTTCCGCCCGGATGAGCTCGATCGCTTCGCGCTTTGCCCCGCCTTCGGTCACGACGTCGTCGATGATCATGACCCGGCCCGCAAGCGGCGCCCCGACGATCCGCCCGCCCTCGCCGTGGTCCTTCGCCTCCTTGCGATTGAAACTGTAGGGCAGATTGTGCCCTTTTTCCGCCAGGGCGATGGCGGTGGCGGCGACCAGGGTGATGCCCTTGTAGGCCGGTCCGAAGAGGTGGTCGCAGGCCAGACCCGAGGCGAGGTAGGCTTCGGCGTAGAACCGCCCCAGGGTGCGCAGGCTCTCGCCGTCGTTGAAGAGTCCCGCGTTGAAGAAGTACGGCGTTTCCCGCCCGGCCTTGGTCGTGAAGCGGCCGAAACGCAGCACGCCACGCGACAGGGCAAACGCGAGAAAATCCTGCCGGAAGCCGCTCATCGGCTCGGAATTCTACCCGCGGCCGCGCAACCCGTGCGCATCGTCACCCTCAACGTCAACGGCATCCGCGCGGCGGAGAAGAAAGGTCTGTCGCGGTGGTTGAAGCGCATCGAGCCGTGGGACGTCGTGTGCCTGCAGGAGATCAAGGCGGCGCCCGACGAGGTGCCGCGCCCGCTGCTCGCGCCGGGCCGGTCGCACGGCTTCTTCCTCGCCGCGGGGCGCAAGGGTTACGCCGGTGTGGCCCTCTACGCCAAGCGCCAGCCCAAAGTCACCACCGGCTTCGGGTCGACCGAGTTCGACACCGAAGGCCGCTATCTCGAAGCCGACTTCGGCAAGCTTGCCGTGGCGAGCGTCTACCTTCCCTCGGGCTCGGCTGGACCGGAGCGGCAGGCCTCGAAGTACCGCTTCATGGAAGCCTTCCTGCCGCACCTCCTGAAGCTCCGCCGGCGCCGGCGCGAGATCATCCTGTGCGGCGACTGGAACATCGCGCACCAGCCGATCGATCTCACCAACTGGCGCGCGAATCAGAAGCTCTCCGGCTTCCTCCCCGAGGAGCGGGCGTGGCTGACGCGCGTGTTCGACGAGATCGGCTTCGTCGACGTCTTCCGCAGCGTCAACCGGGAGCCGGGGCACTACACGTTCTGGTCGACGCGGGGCCAGGCGTGGAAGAAGAACGTCGGCTGGCGCATCGACTATCAGGTGGCCACGCCGAAAATCGCGGCGAAGGCGCGCGCGGTGTCGATCTACAAGAACCGGCGCTTTTCCGATCACGCGCCGGTCGTCGTCGACTACGATTACGAGATCGAGTGAGCCGGCTGGCGCCGCGACGCCGACCAAGCGCTCTCTGGCTGCCGTCGCGAACCCGCCCCGCATGATCCGGATTGCCGATCTCACGCTTGCCCGCGGCGCCAAGCGGCTGCTGGAAGGCGCCTTCCTGGCCGTGGCGGCGGGCGAGCGCGTGGGCCTCGTCGGCGCCAACGGCAGCGGCAAGTCCTCGCTCCTCGCGCTGCTCGTCGGCGAGCTCGACGCCGACGCCGGCGAAGTCTCGCTGCCACCTTCCTGGGTGATCGCCCACGTGAGGCAGGAAACGGCCCCTTCCGTCACGCCGGCGATCGAGTACGTGCTCGACGGCGACGCGGAGCTCCGCGCGACGATGCGCGCGCTCGCCGACGCGGAAGCCGACCCTCACGCATCGGGCGAGCGGCTCGCGGAGCTGCACCAGCGCTTCGAGGCGATCGAAGGCTACAGCGCCCGCGCTCGGGCCGCGAAGCTCCTCGCCGGTCTGGGCTTCGCCGAGGCGAGTCACGCCGACCCGGTCGCGAGCTTCTCCGGCGGCTGGCGCATGCGGCTCAACCTCGCGCGGGCGCTGATGACGCGCTCTGACCTGCTGCTCCTCGACGAGCCCACGAACCATCTCGACCTGGACGCCGTCCTGTGGCTCGAGGAGTGGCTGCAGCGCTATCCCGGGACGCTCATCCTCGTCACGCACGATCGCGATTTTCTCGACGCGGTCGCGACGACCATCGTGCACCTCGACGCGCGCACGCTCCGCGTCTACAACGGCAACTACACCGCCTTCGAAAACCAGCGCGCGCAGGCGCTCGCGCGCGAGCAGGCGGCGTACGCGAGGCAGCAGAAAACCATTGCTCACCTGCGCGCGTACGTCGACCGCTTCCGCGCCAAGGCGACCAAGGCGAAGCAGGCGCAAAGCCGGATCAAAGCGCTGGAGCGGATGGAGGCGATCGCCCCAGCGCATGTCGACAGTCCCTTCTCCTTCGACTTTCCATCGGCGGAGATCCATGACCGCCAGCTCGTCCGGCTCGAGCACGCATCCGTCGGCTACGGCGGCGCGCCGGTCGTGAGCGGCATCGACTGGTCCATCCTCGCCGGCGAGCGCATCGGCCTTCTCGGACCGAACGGCGCCGGCAAGTCGACGCTGCTCCGGGCGATCGCGGGCGAGCTCGAGCCGATCGCCGGCCGGCGCCTCACCGCGCAGAATCTCTCCATCGGCTATTTCGCGCAGCACCAGCTCGAGCAGCTTCGGCCTGAGCACGACGCGCTGTGGCATCTCAGGCGGCTCGACCCGGAGGCGCGCGAGCAGGCGCTGCGCGACTTCCTGGGTGGCTTCGATTTTCGGGGCGACCGGGTCGCGGCGCCGGTGGCCGAGTTTTCCGGCGGCGAGAAGGCCCGCCTCGCGCTCGCGCTGCTGGTGCGGCAGCGGCCGCATCTGCTGCTGCTCGACGAGCCCACCAACCATCTCGACATCGAGATGCGCGAAGCGCTGACCGAGGCGCTTCAGGACTATGCCGGCGCGCTGATCGTAGTCGCTCACGACCGGCACCTCTTGCGCGCGACCGCCGACGAGCTGTGGCTGGTGGCCGACGGATCGCTCTCGCCGTTCGAGGGCGACCTCGACGACTACCGCGAATGGGCGCGCCGGCGGCGCGCCGACGATGCGCCTGCGCCCGCTGCGCCCGCGACCGACCGCAAAGCCCGGCGCCGTGCCCAGGCCGCCGAACGGGCACGCCTGGCCGAGCTCAAGCATCCACTGCAACAGCGGATCGCCGCGGTCGAAGCGGAGATGCAAGCGCTTTCCGGCGAAAAGCAGGAGCTCGAGGCGTGGCTTACCACCGAGGATGCGTACGCGGAGACGAGCAAGGAGAGCCTCGTCGCGGCGCTGGAGCGCCAGGGCGACCTCAACTGGCAGCTCGCTCGCGCGGAAGCCGCGTGGCTCGAGCTCCAGTCGCAGCTCGAAGAGATCGAGCGCTCGTAGGTGCGAATCTCGCTCGCACCGGGGGTTGGGATGAATCCCGACCTGCAGGGCAAGGCAATCACTCCGGAGGCAGCTGCACTTCCGCGGCGATGCGCCACGCGCCGGCGGCGTCGCGCTGCCACACGTGCACGTAGTAGCCGGAAGCCTCCTCGGCGCTGCCGATGAAGCGCACGTAGCGGCCGTAGGTATAGCCCAGATCGTCGCTCATCGAGGCACCCGCGCCTGCCGGCGTCCACACCACGCGGCGGCCGGTCGCGGCGAGCGCCTTGCGCGCCGCATCCGCGCCCACCAGCGCGAAGCTCCCGTCCCGCAGAATGCGCACCGAGCTGGCGAGGAGCTCGAAGTACGACGGTGCGTCGCCGGGATCCGGATCGAGGCTCCGGCCCCTCCGCTCGAGCGCGAGCAGCGCCTCCTTGCCTCGCCCGCCGAGGCTCGCGAACAGCAAACCGGGCGTGCGCGGCGCGCGATCGCTCGCTGGCCCTAGCGAACCGGGAGCCGGCGCCGACGGGGTGGCGACTCCGGCATCGACCGCCACGCGCCATGTGCCGCTGTCGCGCTTCCACACCGTGAAGTAGTAGCCGTAGCGCGCGGGCGCGGGCGCATCGCGCGCATTGGCGAGCGAGTACGGACCCGTCGTGTAGCCGAGGTCGGCCGCGCGCGCGACCGCGCCGGCCTGCGGCGACCAGTCGAGGATGAGCGCCAGCGGATCCGCCGGCGCGGGTCGCACCAGCAGGCGCTCGCGCATCACGCCCGGTCCGGGCCGGAAGTCTATGCCGTCGGCCGCGAAATGCTCGAGAAAGGCGGCGCGAATGCCGCGTTCGGTCGCATCCTTGGCGAAGCCGCGCTCCACCATGAAAAGATCCGCGAGCGCAGTGTCCGGCGCGCCGGGCTGGCTCGCGCAGGCGCCGAGCACCAGCGCGGCGAGCAGCGAAGAAATCCAGCGAGCGCCAAAAGCGCCGGCGAAGCGGGCGGCGCTCATTCGTGTCCCCGGGCTCAAGGCAAAGAACAATCGACAAAAAACCAGGCCGGATCAGAGCATACCCGCCGCGCGCAGTCCAGCCGCGTCACACCTGCGCCGGCGCCGCGGGAGGACCGTTATCGCCCCAGGGTGCAACGCGCACGAGCAGCGCCATGCCCGGCAACGCCAGTGCCGTGCACAGCAGGAAGAAGGCGAACCAACCGGTCTGCTCGACCGTCCAGCCGGTCGACGCGTTGACCAGCGCCCGCGGCACCGAGGCCAGGCTCGTGAACAGCGCGAACTGCGTGGCCGTATAGCGCGGATCGGTCGCCCGGGCGATGAAGGCGGTGAACGCCGCGGTCCCCAGACCCACGCCGAGCGCCTCGAAGGCAATGACCCCCGCGAGCAGCGCCCGGTCGGGCCGGTGCACGTACGCGAGCCAGGCGAAGCCGAGGATCGAGACGACCTGCACGACGCCGAACAGCCAAAGGGCGCGGTTGATGCCGAGCTTGAGCATCCACAGGCCCCCCAGCAGCCCGCCGATCACGCTCGCCCACAGGCCGGCGTTCTTGGCGATGACCCCGATCTCCGACTTGGAGAAGCCCATGTCGAGGTAGAACGGCGTGGCGAGCGCCGTGGCCATCGAGTCGCCGAGCTTGTAGAGAAAGATGAACGCCAGCACCAGGAGCGCCTGCGCGACGCCGGAGCGGGTGATGAATTCGCGGAACGGCTCGACCACCGCCTGCTTGAGCGTGCGCGGCGCCGGCCGCGCGAGCTTCGGCTCGGATACGAGCAGCGTGTTCACGATCCCGGGCAGCATGAACAGCGCGGTCACGGCGAACACGCTGCGCCACGGCAGGAAATCGGCCAGCACCAGCGCGAGCGCGCCCGGCACGAGGCTCGAGATGCGGTATGCCTGGACGTGGATCGCGTTGCCGAGCCCGAGCTCCTCGTCGGGCAGCAGCTCGCGCCGATAGGCGTCGAGCACGATGTCCTGGGTCGCGGCGAAGAAGGCGACCGCGGCGGCGAGATAGGCGATGCCCCACAGATCGAGCTTGGGCGAGAGCGCGCCGAACCATGGAATGGAGACGAGCAGCAGCGCTTGTGTGGCGAGCATCCAGCCGCGCCGCCGCCCGAGCACCGGCAGGACGTAGCGGTCGAGCAGAGGCGACCAGACGAACTTCCAGGTGAACGGGAGCTGGATCAGCGCGAAAAGGCCGATCGCGCTCAAATTGACGCCCTCGGAGCGCAGCCACGCGGGCAGGAGGTTGAGGAGCACGTAGAGCGGCAGCCCGGAGCTGAAGCCGGTGAAGACGCAGATCAGCATCCGCCGGTTCAGCAGCGCCGCTCGCCAGCCGATCGGCGAGCCGTTCATGCGCGGCATTTTAGGGCCTGTTAAGGCTATGGGCGCGACACTACTTTGCGCCGCGCCCCGGGTCCCGACGGAAGCGGTAGATCGCGAGCGATCCGAACAGATTCGGAAGCCACCTCACGCGGCGGGCGTCGTGCAGCACGACCCGCTCGAGCACGTCGAAGCCGTGCACCGCGCAGAAGGCGTCGAAGTCGGCGACCGTGCACAAGTGCACGTTGGGCGTGTCGTACCACTGGTATGGCAGGCTCGAGGAGACCGGCATGCGCCCGAGCAGCACCTGGCTGCGGTGCGACCAGTGGCCGAAGTTGGGGAAGGTGACGATCGCCTCGCTCCCGACGCGCAGCATCTCGAGCACGATGTCCTCGGTGTGGCGCATCGCCTGCAGCGTCTGCGAGAGGATCACGCTGTCGAAGCTCGCGTCGTCGAAGCCGGCGAGCCCGGTCTCGAGGTCGCCCTGGATGACGTTCACGCCGTTGCCGATCGAGGCGAGAACGCCCGCGTCGTCGATCTCGATGCCGTAGCCGGTGACGCCCCGCGCTTCGCGCAGGTAGGCGAACAGGCTTCCGTCGCCGCACCCCAGGTCGAGCACGCGGGCGCCGCGCTCGATCCAGCCGGCGATGGTCGAGAAATCCGGACGCAGGATGCGGGTCATCGGGGCACTCGCTCCAGATAGGCGCGCACCACCGCGTGATACTGCGGCGTATCGAGGAGGAAGGCGTCGTGGCCGTGCGGCGCGACGATCTCGGCATAGCAGACGTCGCGCCGGTTGTCGACCAGCGCCTTGACGATCTCGCGCGAGCGCGCGGGCGAGAACCGCCAGTCGGTGGTGAACGAGATGACGAGGAAGCGGCAGGTCGCCGGCGCGAGCGCGAGCGTGAGGTCGCCGCCGGCGGCGGCGGCCGGGTCGAAGTAGTCGAGCGCCTTGGTGATGCGCAGGTACGTATTGGCGTCGAAGTACTCCGAGAACTTCTCGCCCTGGTAGCGAAGGTACGACTCGATCTCGAACTCCGGCGCGAAGGAGTAGTTGAGTCCCTCGCGCAGCGCGCGGCCGAATTTTTCCCCCATCTGCTCGTCGGAGATGTAGGTGATGTGGCCGATCATGCGCGCGACCCGAAGGCCCCGCACCGGCTTTACGCCGTGCGCGTAGTAGTGGCCGTCGTGGAAATCGGGGTCGGTCAGGATGGCCGCACGGGCGACCTCGTTGAAGGCGATGTTCTGCGCCGAGAGGTTCGGCGCCGCGGCGATCACCAGCGCGTTGGCGATGCGCTCCGGATAACGGATCGCCCAGCAGAGCGCCTGCATCCCGCCGAGGCTGCCGCCCATCACCGCCGCGAAGCGCTCGATCCCGAGCCGATCCGCGAGCCGCACCTGCGCGTCGACCCAATCCTCGACCGTGACGATGGGAAAGTCCGAGCCCCATGGCTTTCCGGTCGCCGGATTGACCGACGCCGGGCCGGTCGAGCCGAAACAGCTGCCGATGTTGTTGACGCCCACGACGAAGAACCGGTCGGTGTCCACGGGCTTGCCCGGGCCCACCATGTTGTCCCACCAGCCCTCGCTGTCCTCGCGTCCCGCGTATCTTCCCGCGACATGATGCGACGCGTTGAGCGCGTGGCAGACGAGGATCGCGTTGGCGCGCGCGGTGTCGAGTGCGCCGTAGGTCTCGTACATCAGCTCGAAGGCCGGCAGCTCCGCGCCGGACGAGAGCTTGAGCGGCTCCGCGAACGCGGCGCGCTGTGGCTGCACGATGCCGACGGATCCGGGGGCTGCGCTCGAGGCGAGGTTCATGGGCGACAAAAACCCGATCAGCTTGGCGCTAATCGGGTCGGTCGCAACCGCAAGAGCCTCGCCGCTTTAGCCGCATTTGTCGGAAAGTCCCGCACCGCTGCAGAACTTCCTTCGCGCCCGCAAGGTCGGGTAGGGACAGCCCGTCACCGAGCCATCCCCCCTTAGAACCGGGCGTGCGAGTTTCCCAGCACCCGGCTCAAGCCCCTACTAAGCCGATCCGCTGATCAGCCGGCAATAGTACCGTATCTCATCCAAAGTGCACTTGCTATGGCAGTTCGGATGCAGGAGAACCAGGTTGGATAACAGGTCCGTTCCGCCCAACTGCTTCGGGTAGATGTGATGCGCGTGAAACGCTTGATCCATGGTGATCGGATGCTCGCACACCGGACAGGTTCCGTCCTGGCTCAGCCACAAGCGAAGAAGGCGTTTCCGCTCCTTCAGCTTGCTGATCCTCCCGAGCGTGGCTCGTGCTTCGAGCGCCGGCTCCCATTCGGGCAAGAAGGGATTCAAAGTCCCCTTCCACCTTCTTGTGGATGATGATCCTGGTGTCGATCGCCGCATAAAGCTTGACGACGATCGTCCTGCCATGCTGTGTGACTGCGACGTCGTCGAGTATCCACCGACGAGTGCGGAGCCGGGCGAAATAACGATCCTTCACCCAGCGTCGACCCTTCCGCGGATGCCTCCGCTTCGCCCAGTGCCACAGTGCCCGCCATATGCGTTGATGCACGTGCGAGTATGTTTGTCTTGGCGTTGATGGTCTTGTGATATTCCGCCCAGCCCTTGATGACCGGATTGAGCAAACCTATCAGGTTGACGGTCCTCGCCGCTTTGTTCTCCCGGATGATTCCCTGCACCTTGTCCAAGAAGTTCTTGATGTTCTTCTTGGCCGGTTTGATGATCAGCTTGCCCTTGTATTTGCGGACATGCTGTCCCAGGAAATCAAAACCGTCGTCGATATGCGTGATCTTCGTCTTCTCTGATGCAAGACGTAGACCGCGTTGCGCCATGAACCCCTCCACCAGCGGCCTCACCTTTTCTTCCAGCAACTCTTTCGAGGCGCCAGTGATGATGAAGTCGTCGGCGTACCGCACCAAGTTGACCTTGTTGCTGTTGCGCTTCCCAAAATGCTTCTTGAGCAGCGCTTCCAGACCATCCAGCGTCATATTGGCCAAGGTCGGCGAAATCACGCCGCCCTGAGGTGTTCCGGCTTCCGTCGCATACCGCATTTGTGACTCCATATACCCGCACTTCAGCCACTTCCGCAGCACCTCTCGATCCATGGGAATGTGATCGAGCAGCCACGGGTGGCTGATGTGGTCGAAACAGCCTTCGATGTCCGCCTCCAAAATCCACACTGCACTTCGTCCGCTGCGACAATGCCGTTCGGCACTGCTTGATCGCGTCCGCTGTGCAGCGGTAGGGTCGGAACCCATAGCTGTTCGGATCGGCCAGCGTTTCGGCCACGGGTTCCAGCGCGAGAAGGTAGAGCGCTTGCATCGCGCGATCCTTCATCGTCGGTATCCCCAATGGCCGCAGCTTGCCGTTGGACTTCGGGACGTACACGCGCCGCAGCGGCAGCGGTTGGTCCTCGCTAGCATTCGCTCTGCACTCTGCTGCTGTCCAAGCGACTTCGTGCTAGGTACTAAGTGCTAGGTGCTTCGTGCTACGTGCTACATCCTCCGGCCGTGCTCCTATCCCGGTCGTCGGACTACGCGCCTGCGGTGGCTTGGTTGCCAACTGCCAGCTTCTGCCACCCGCGCCGTTTGAGCTCGGTAATCCCACGGACCTTCGACGCAGGCGTAGACCAGACAACATTCTCCACGCCCGGAGTCTTGTGTCCGCGATTCTCGGTCACTCGTCGTACGGCTAATGCCTTGCCGCAATACGAGCGAGTCAGGAACCGTTGCAAGGCTTTCACCCTGCGCCAGTCCCGCTCCTTGGTTGCCTTGGCGATTCGTATCTGCAGGTTTCGAACATTCCTGTTCACCCTGGCCCAGTCGATGCCGTGCCATTCGATCAGGTCTGCCGAAGACGCAGATACAAGTCGCTCGACAAGATGCTTCCTGTCGTCGAACTGCAGGCAGGCTCACTTGCTGTCTCCTTGAAAGTAAAACCCCAGCAAGAAGACGCAAGTCTCCCCCTGCGGGGATCATCGCGTTTCCCGCAGGGGAGATTCATCGAAACTTCTACAGGCAATTCGCCCGTAGAGACCACGTGGAAGCCAGCCCGCTTTCGCGCGGGGTGACGTTCAAACCCCTATCCGGACCGTTACAGCCCGGCGTTCGCTTTCTCCACCATCCTCTACCCGCACTTCCGTCGGCCTCTCTTGCGATCGGCTTGCCTGCGAGGAAACTTCCCTCGCAGGCGGAAATACGGGCTTACCCAGTTCCATACCAGCAACACGAACAGGTTAGGTCCTGCCTCTCCACCGGTGGCGCTTGCGTCGACGTGTCCCTGTATCAGAAAGAGGCATCCGGCCACTTACCTTTTGGTCGGGGCGGCTCTGCTGCTTCCGCCCGGCTTTGATAACGGTGTTTATCAGCAATTCACTTGCGTTGACCCTGCTGTTGAGCCTGACCCCTTGCCCGCGTGCAGCACGCGAACGCATCCCAATCCCTCACGCGACTGAGTATCTCCATCGATGAGGCGTTGTCAGGGCGCTTCGCACGCAACCGTTGCCAGTCACGCACTGCCCTTAGGCTACGACCAGTCGAATAGTCGGTTCCGTCTCGCTCACAAGGAGCGATGGAACCATTGCTGGCATGGCTTTCGCCACGCCACAGCCCGGCTAGAACACCGGACTCTCAGAGGAGTGCCCTTGGTGGCGCGACCTTCTCGGTCGCACCCTGATCGTCAAATCGGCGCGTCGTCGCGTAGTTTAGCGCCGCGCGCCGCGCTGTCAATCGCGCGGGCTGCGGCATCGGCCCACGCGTCTAGGCGTTGAGCTTGTCCAGCAGCGCGGAGAGCTTTGCCGGCTCGTCGATGCTGCGCATGCGCGCGACCAGCGCCTTGGCCGAGCGCATGTCGCTCTTGAGCACGCGCTGCTTCACGCTCAACAAGTGCGCGGGATGCATCGAGAAGTCGAGAAGACCCATGCCGAGGAGCAGCCGCGTGAAGCGCACGTCGCCGGCCATCTCGCCGCACACCGCGATCGGCACGCCGGCCCGGGTCGCGGTGGCGATGCCAAGCGCGATCAGCTTCACCACCGCCGGATGCAGCGCGTCGTAGAGCTGCGACACCGCGTCGTCGGCGCGGTCCACCGCCAGCGTGTACTGGATCAGATCGTTGGTGCCAATGGAAAGGAAGTCGAGCCGCTGCGTGAAGGCGCCGATGGAGAGCACCGCGGCCGGGATCTCGATCATGCCGCCGACCTCGATGCCGGCGTCGAATTCGACCTTCTGCTCGCGCAACGACTCCTTCGCCTGGGCGATGAGCGCCAGCGCCTGCTCGATCTCGCCCACCGAGGAGAGCATCGGCAGGAGAATCTTCACCTTGCCGTGGGCCGAAGCGCGCAGGATGGCGCGCAGCTGCGTGAGGAAGAGCCGCGGCTCGGCGAGGCAGAAGCGCACCGCGCGCAGGCCCAGGGCGGGATTGGGCGCCACGCGGGTCAACCCGTCGAGCCCTTCCTTGTGCTTGTCGGCGCCGAGGTCGAAGGTGCGGATCGTCACCGGCTTGCCCTTCATTCCGGCCGCGACCGTGCGATAAGCCTCGAACTGCTCGTCCTCGGATGGAAGACCGTCGCGGTTCAGGAAGAGGAACTCGGTGCGGAAGAGCCCCACGCCGCTCGCGCCGTTCTCGATCGCCGGCTCGAGGTCCTCCGGCAACTCGATGTTGGCCATGAGCTCGATACGGCAGCCGTCGAGCGTGGTCGCCGGCGTTGTGCGCAGCCGCTTGAGCTTGGCGAGCTCGAGCTCCAGCTCCTCCTGGCGCAGGCGATATTCGGCGAGCACCGAGCGGTCAGGATTGACGATGACGACGTTGCGGCCGCCGTCGACGATCAAAAGCTCGTTCTCGCGGATGAGCGCGCGCGCGTTGTGCATCGCGACGACCGCCGGCACGTTGAGGCTGCGCGCGACGATGGCGGTGTGCGAGGTGACGCCGCCGAGATCGGTGAGGAAGGCGGCGAAGGGCTGGTTCTTGAACTGGATCACGTCGGCCGGCGAGAGGTCGTGCGCGACCAGGATCGTATGGTCCTGCGCCGGCCGCAGCCGGCCGGGCTTGCCCATCAGCACCTTGAGCACGCGCTCGACCACATGGACCACGTCGGCCTTGCGCTCGCGAAGATACGGATCCTCGATCGCGTCGAACTGCTCGACGAGCACGCCGAGCTGCTGCGTGAGCGCCCATTCGGCGTTGCACAACTGCTCGGCGATCGTGCGCTTCGGCGCCTCGTGCAGCGTGGGATCGGTGAGGATCATCCAGTGCACGTCGAGGAAGGCGCCGAATTCCGCCGGCGCGTCGCCGGCGGTCATCGTGCCGTGGAGGCTCTCGAGCTCCTTCTGGACCGTGCGGATCGCCTGCGTCAGACGCTCGATCTCCGCCGGCACCTGATCGGGGGAGATCGAATAGTGGGCGACCTCAAGCGTGGCGTGGGAGACGAGCTGGGCGCGTCCGATCGCGATGCCGCCGGACACCCCGATGCCGTGCAGGACGAAGCTCACGCGCGACTCCGCGCACGGAGTCGATGCGCGTCCGGCGGGCGCGATGCCCGAGCGGCGGTCATGGGCCCGCTGGCTCCCAGCGCGCGGGCGCTATTGCTCCTCGCCGAACTGGTCCGCGATAAGCTGCACCATCGCTTTCATCGCCTCCGCCTCGTCCGGGCCGCTCGTCTCCACCTTGATGGTCGCGCCCACGCTCGCGGCAAGCAGCATCACGGCGAGCATGCTGCGGGCGCTCGCGCGCCGCCCCTTGCACACCAGCGAAATGCTGCAGCGGAATTGGGAGGCGACCTGCACGATCTTCGCACAGGCCCGGGCATGGAGGCCGTAGCGGTTGGTGAGCTCGACTTGGCGTGTCTGCATAGTCCGCAAATGACGTGCCCGCAACGAACAGCGGCGCTGAATGCGGCGCGCCAGTTCCATTGAGCGAGGCGCCGGGCGGTTGGTTCCGGGCACGGGCAAATTTAATGTGTCGCCAATCGGCGACCACGGACGCGAGGGCGCGCGAGCTCACTGGCCTTCGCCGAAGCAGTCGCCGATGAGCGTCACGAGCGCCGCCATCGCCTCGCCTTCGTCGGGCCCATCGGTTTCCAGCGTGATGCGGCTGCCCTTTCCGGCCGCGAGCATCATCACCCCCATGATGCTTTTCGCGTTCACCTTGCGGCCGTTGCGCGCCAACGATACGTCGCACTGGTACTTGGCGGCGAGCTGCGTGAGCTTGGCCGACGCTCGGGCGTGCAATCCCAGCTTGTTGACGATCTCAACTTCTTGTTGCCGCATACAGAGGGTCAACCTCGACGCGCAGGACGCCGTCGCACCCGCCGCTGATCGCTTTCTTGATCATCGTATCGAGATCACGGTCGCGGTAGGTGAGCGCCCGCACCAGCATGGGCAGGTTGACGCCCGCGACCAGCTCGACGTGGCCGGCGACGAGCAGCTTGCTCGCCAGATTGCAGGGCGTGGCGCCGAAGATGTCGGAGAAGACGATCACGCCTTCGCCGGTGTCGAGGCCCTGCACCATCTCGCGGGCCCTGGGCAGGAGCAGCGAAGGATCGTCCTTGGCCCCGACGGAGAGGGTCTCGAACTGCGCCGGGCGGCTCCCCAGCACGTGCGTCACGGCGGCGGCGAGGCTGCTCGCGAGCGACCCGTGGCAGACGATCAGGATGCCGATCATGGGATCATGGCCCCCACCGAGTCATCTTAGCAGAATGGCTTAGGACCGGCGGCTCGAGTCCCGACGCGGTTTCGCCGCGGACGATCGAGCGGCTTTCGGAAATCGGATACTAGCGGCACGCGACGACGAGCGCTTCCGCGAAGCGGCCCGCCACGTCGCATCCCGTCTGCTGCGCGATCTCGACGAATCCGGTCGGGCTGGTGACGTTCACCTCGGTGAGATAGTCGCCGATCACGTCGAGACCGACGACGAGCATCCCTTCGGCCCAGAGCCTCGCCCCGACGCTCTGCGCGATCTCCCGGTCTCGTGCGGAGAGCGGCCGCGCGAGGCCGCGACCGCCCACGGCCAGGTTGCCGCGGGTCTCCCCGGGCTTGGGGATGCGGGCCAGGGCCTGCGGCACCGGCTCGCCCGCGATCACCAGCACGCGCTTGTCGCCGTTCACGATTTCGGGAATGAAACGCTGCGCCATGACCGTGCGCGCGCCGTGACGGCCGACGGTCTCCACGATCACGTTGCGGTTCGGGTCCCGCCCGCCGACGCGGAACACCGATTCGCCGCCCATGCCGTCGAGCGGCTTCACGATGACGTCCGCGTGCTGCTCGATGAACTCCTGCAGCAGCTCCGGATCGCGGGTCACCAGCGTAGGCACGATGAACTCGGCAAAGCGCGCGATCGCCATCTTTTCGTTGTAGTCGCGCAGCGCCCGCGGCCGGTTGAACACGCGCGCACCGCGAGCTTCGGCCGCCTCGAGCAGATACGTCGAGTACACGTATTCCATGTCGAACGGCGGATCCTTGCGCATCAGCACCGCGGCGAAGGACTCGAGCGGCCGGACCGACACGTCGCCGGCTTCGAACCAGTGATGATCGTCGTCACCGGGCGTTATCGGTCGGACCCGGCCGCGCGTCCCGTCGGCGCTCCAGAACAGGTCGCGCTGCTCCAGCGCGAAAAGGGCATGGCCGCGCCTCGCGAGCGCGCGCATCATCGCCACGCTCGTGTCCTTGTAGGCCTTGAGCGAGACGAGCGGATCGACGATGAAGGCGAATTCCATGCGGGGACGCGCGGCGGGAGGGCCATCGTACATCAATCCGCTGCAGCAAGAGCGGCCTCGAGCGGCTCGAAGGGCTCGCTCGGGGCAAATGCTTCAGTCGTCGAGCTCGTCCACTTCGACGACGGTTCCCGGACGGTCGCTGCGATAGCCCGGCAAGCGGCCCACGATGCGCGCGAGCAGCGGCCCCTCGAGGGCCTCCATGAGCCGCGCGACGGCTGGCGTCGCGAGCGCGCGCGCGTGTAGCGCGAGGTAGTAGCGCTCCCGCGTGCGCGGCACGAATGCGAGCCCCTGCTCGACGGCCGCGGCGCGCAGACCGAAGCCCGCGTCGGCAGCGCCGGAGGCAACCGTCGCAGCGACGGCGGCATGCGTGAATTCCTCGCGGCCGTACCCGGACAGCGCCGCGGCGTCTACGCCTTCTTCCGCGAGCAGTCGGTCGATGAGCAGGCGCGTCCCCGATCCGCGCTGTCGATTGACGAAACGGAGCCTCTTGCGCACGAGGTCGCCGAACGCGTGCACCCGGGCGGGATTCCCGTGCGGCAGCATGAAGCCCTGTTCTCGCGCGACGAACCGGATCAGACGATCCCGCCGCGTCTTGAGCAGCCGCCGGAACGGTGCAGGCTCACCCGGGGCGTGCCGACCAAGCGGCACGTGGAACCCGGCGAGATCGACACGTCCTTCGGCGAACTGTTGCAGCGCGTCGAGGCTTCCCACGAAGCGCAGGTCGAGCCTCACGCCCGCCGCCGAAGGCAGCGACTCGCGCAGCGCGGCGAGCGCGAGATCGTGGCTGGCCGCCACGTCCAGCCTGACGGGTTTGCGCCTGCCTCTCGGCTCGGCACCGAGCTCGATCGTCAGCGCCGGACGCAGGCGCTGGAGGCGCCGGGCCGCCGCGCGGTGCGCCGCGAGAAGCCTCGTCCCGGCCGGCGCCAGGCTTGCGCCGCGCCCTCGCTCCAGCGTGACCAGCGGCGCGCCGAGCTCGCGCGCGAAATCCCGCAACAGGCCCCATCCGGCCCGGTAGGACAGCTTGCACACCGCCACCGCAGCCGCAAGCGATCCGTTGGCGGCGATCGCTTCGAGCAGCGGAAGCAGCCTCGGGTCGAGCTCTGCGGCCGACTCGCCGGGCAGGCGCCAGGCGAGCGTAGCGACGAGGCGCATTATGTTATGTTTTGCATATTCCGGCTCCACGCGAGGAGCGACTATCATCCCGAGGGTGAAAGCTTCTCTCCCGGGAGTGACATGCATTTCGGTTCATATTATAGGCGCTCGCCCGGACTTCGCTCGGCGCGATCAACGATCTGTCGCAGGCGGCCTCCCAGGCGCTGCGCCTTGTGACCCGCGCCGATCCGAAGCTCGCCGAGATCGTGCTGCTCAGCCTCCGGGTGAGCCTGACCGCGGTCGCCATTGCCTGCGTCGCCGGCTTCCCGCTCGGCGCGACGATTGCCGTCAGCCGGTTCTCCGGACGGCAGGTCGGGCTCGCCGCGCTGGGGGATGGTCCGGCGCGCGTGCTCTCGGGCGGCGAGCAGCAAAGGGGCACGCTCGCGCGCGCCCTCGCCCTCAATCCGGAGGTGCTGTTCCTCGACGAGCCCACCGCGAATCTCGACCCCGGCGCCACGCACGAGATCGAGAGAGTGATCTCGCTGATGCATGCCGCGGTTACGAAGATCGTCATGGTCACGCACAACCTAGGGCAGGCGCGGCGGCTGGCCGACGAGATACTGTTCCTGCACCGCGGGCGGCTCCTGGAGCGCACGTCGGTAGACGTTTTCTTCAAGCGCCCGGCCTCGGTCGAGGCGGCGCAATTCCTGGAAGGAGAGTTGCCATGGTGAGCGCCCGTCGGTTCTTTCTCGTTCTCGCGCTGCTCGTGGCCGCCGGTCTCGCGACCGCGGAAGACAACTTCATCACGGTGGCGTCCACGACCTCGACCGAGCAGTCAGGGCTGTTCGGCTACCTGCTGCCCATCGACGAGAAGAAGACCGGCGTCACGGTCCGCGTCGTCGCGCTCGGTACCGGACAGGCGCTCGACGTGGGGCGCCGCGGCGATGCCGACGCGGTCTTCGTTCATGCCAAGCCGGCCGAATATAAATTCCTCGCCGAAGGTCACGGCGTGAAGCGCTTCCCCGTGATGTCCAACGACTTCGTGCTGAGCGGACCGAAGAGCGACCCGGCGAAGGTCGGCGGCAGCAAGGGCATCCTGGCGGCGTTCAAGACCATCGAGACGGCGCATGCCCCGTTCGTTTCCCGCGGAGACCGGAGCGGGACGAACATGGCCGAGCTCAAGTTCTGGAACGACGCGGACATCGACATCGACGAGGCGAAAGGTCCGTGGTATCGCGACCCCGGGCAGGGGATGGGGCCGGTACTCAATACCGCCGCTTCGATGGGGGCCTACATTCTCGCCGACCGCGGCACGTGGCTATCGTTCAAGAACCGCGGCGAGCTCGCGATCCTGATCGAGGGCGACAAGCGGCTGTTCAACCAGTACGGCGTCATGTTGGTCCATCCGGCGAAGCATCCGAATGTGAAGAAGGAGCTCGGCCGGCAGTTCATCGACTGGCTGATTTCCGCCGTGGGGCAGGAGGCGATCGCCGGCTACAAGATCAACGGCGACCATCTGTTCTATCCCAATGCGCACGATCCCGACGCGTAAATCGCTTCGGCGGACTCGCGGCCGCGGCGATCACGCGCCCGACGAAAGCCTGCGACGCTTCGAACCTAACCGGAGAAAGACCATGACTCTGCACAGGTACCTGCTCTTCCCCTGCCGCGTCCTGGCGCCCTCGGCGCTGGCGCTGCTGCTCGCCTCCTCGCCGAACGCCGCGGGCGCTCCGATGGTGACGCTCACGATCTTCGCCGCCGGTACGCTGGCGGCGCCCTATCGGCAGATCGACGACGCGTTCATGCGCGCGCATCCGGAGGTCAAGATCGAGGCCCAGTTCGGCGGCAGCGTCAAGATGGTCAAGCAGGTGACGGAGCTGCACCGGCAGGCCGACGTGGTCGCGGTGGCCGACTACAGCGTCATTCCGAAGTATCTCTTCGCGACGGATGGCGGCAAGGGGCAGGCCGACTGGTACGCCGGCTTCGCCACCAACGCGGTGACCTTCGTCTACACTGACCGCAGCCGCTCCGCCGATCGCATCAACGGGCGCAACTGGTACGAGCTCCTCGCGCAACCGGGCGTGGAGATCGGGCGCTCGAATCCCGACACGGATCCCTCGGGCTATCAGACCGTGCAGATGCTGCATCTGGCGGAGAGCTACTACCACCGACCCGGCCTCGCCGAAAAGATCCTGGCGAACGCTCCCAGGACCAACATGCGCGACACCGAGACCGAGCTCATCGCTGCGCTCCAGTCGGGCCAGATCGACTACCTTGCGATCTACCGCTCCGACGCGCGCCAGCACAAGTTCAAGTATCTCGAGCTGCCACCTGAGATCGACTTGAGCGACGCGAAGTACGCGGCGTCCTACGCCGAGGGCGTGGCGCACACCGCCAACGGCGACCTCAAGGGTAAGCCGATCGTCTACGCGGTGACGATTCCGTTCGACGCGCCGCAGCGCGAATGGGCGGTCAGGTACGTGCGATTCCTGCTCGGACCGGACGGGCAGGGCATCATGGCGGCGAACGGGTTCGGCGCGCCGAAGCGCGCGCTTGCGAGCGACGTCGACAAGATGCCGTCCGCGCTCCGCCCGCTGGTGACCTCCTGGCCGAAGACGCCGTGAGCGCGAGTGCTTCCGCGGCCGTGCGTGGGCGGTACCATCCGCGCGGTCTCGCGCTCGCGTTCGCGCTCGCGAGCGCGCTGCTCCTCGCGTTCATCGTGCTGCCGCTGGCGCAGCTCTATGCCTCGCAGAGCGAGGCGAGCCTCGCGCACGTGGCCGCCATGGCCGAGGTGCGCAGCGCGATCCTGCTGAGTCTCGCCGCGGCGCTCGCGACGACCGCCTGCGCGGGGCTGCTCGGCGTTCCGCTCGCCTACCTGCTCGCCCGCACGAAGTTCCCCGGGAAGCCCGTCGTCGAAGCGATCGTCGATCTGCCGCTGGCCGTGCCCCACACGGTGGTGGGCATCGCGCTCCTGTTCGTCTTCGGACGCACCGGCATCGTCGGCGCTCCGCTGGAAGCGTGGACGGGCCTCAAGTTCTGGGGCACCGCGGCGGGCGTGATCATCGCCATGCTGTACGTGAGCGTGCCGTACGCCGTCAATGCGGCGCGCATCGGCCTGGAGAGTGTCGATGAGCGCCTCGAGAAGGTCGGCCGCACCCTGGGCGCGGGACGCTGGGCGGTGTTCCTCCGGGTCACCCTGCCGCTCGGCGCGCGCGGCATTCTGACAGGCCTCGCCCTCACCTTCGCCCGCTCGATAAGCGAGTTCGGCGCGGTGATCGTGCTCACCTACTACCCGATGACCGCGCCGGTGAAGATCTACGATCTGTTCCTGCAGTCGGGGCTCGGCGACTCTTCCGCGATGGCGGCGCTGTTCCTGGCGATCACGCTCTCGCTCTTCATCGCTTCGCGGTATCTGTTCCGAGAGCGCCGCGAGCCGGGGTCCGCGTCCGCCCGATGACGGCGCATCGGGTGACGGTCGAGGGCCTGTCGCTGCGCGTGGGCGCCTTCGCTCTGCGCGAGGTCGCGTTCACGGTCGCCGCCAACGAGATCCTTGTCATCCTCGGCGCCAGCGGCGCCGGAAAGACGCTTCTGCTCGAGACGATCGCCGGCTTCAACCGCCCCGATCGCGGCCGCATCTCGATCGACGGCGAGGACGTGACCGCGGCGCCGCCGGAGGCCCGTCGCATCGGCTTCATGTTCCAGGACTACGCGCTCTTTCCCCACCTCACGGTCGCGCAGAACGTCGCCTTCGGGCGGCGCTTCGCCCCTCCGGGTACCGACGCGGAGCCGGTCGGCGCCCTGCTCGAGCGGCTGGGCGTGGAGCACCTCGCGGCCCGCAAGCCGGGACGGCTCTCCGGCGGCGAGAAGCAGCGTGTCGCGCTCGCGCGGGCGCTCGCGGCCGCGCCACGGCTCTTCCTTTTCGACGAGCCGCTCGCCGCGCTCGACGCACGGACTCGGGACTCGCTGCGCCGCGAGCTCAGGGAGTTCCTGCGCCGCGCGGCGGTGCCCGCGGTCTACGTCACTCATGATCAGGCCGAGGCACTCGCGCTCGCGGATACCATCGCGGTGATGCGGGAAGGATCGTTCGCGCAGGTCGGATCGCCCTCGGCCATCTTCAACACGCCCGTCGACGCTGCCGTCGCGAGCTTCGTCGGTGTGGAGACCGTCATCGAAGGCAGGATCGTGCAGGTCAGCGATGGCGTTGCGTGCATCGCCGTCGACGGCGTTCTGCTGCACGCGGCCGGCGCGACACCGCCCATGGACACGCGTGTGCTGGCGTGCATCCGGCCCGAGGACGTGGCTCTCGCGCGCCAGCCTCAGCGCGATTCGAGCGTGCGCAACCAGTTCGCCGCGCGCGTGGTCGCGACCGAGGCCGCGGGCCCGCTGTTCAAGATCGTTCTCGACTGCGGCTTTCCGCTGGTCGCCTACGTCTCGAAGCAATCCTATCTCGAGCTGGGTCTCGCGAACGGCGGCGAAGTGGTCGCGAGCGTGAAGGCGACCGCCGTTCACCTGATCGCCCGCTAGCGGTGACTCCGCAGCGGTCGAAGCTGGCGGCCGCCGAAGACCGGCGGCGCAACCGCGCAGCGGGGCGCCGTCAGGGAGCGATTCGCCCGCCGGGAAGGCACACGCGTCTCGCGCCTTGGGGTGTCGCCACGTCGACGACGTCGACCTCGATGCCGTACACCGTGCGCAGCGCCTCCGGCGTGATGGTCCGGTGCGGCGGACCATCGCCGATGAGGCGGCCGTCGTGGAATATCGCGACGCGGTCGGCGATGGCAAAGGCGTGATCCGGATCGTGGGTGGCGAACAGCACGCCCGTGCCGTGCGCCGCGAGTTCGCGAACCACGGCGAGAACACGGCTCTGATTGCCGAAGTCCAGGCTCGCGGTGGGCTCGTCCATCACCACCAGCGGCGCGGCCTGAGAGAGCGCGCGGGCGATCAGCGCGAGTTGCCGCTCGCCGCCCGAGATCCGGGTATAGGGCTGATCTGCCAGGCGCGCGATGCCGACGCGCTCGAGCGCCTCCATCGCGATCCGGCGGTCCTGCACGGACGGCCCCGAGAACGGAGAGATGTACGCGGTGCGACCCATGACCGCCATCTCGTGCACGGTGAAGGGAAAGTAACCGACGTTCGCCTGCGGAACGTAGGCCACGCGGCGGGCGATCTCGGCGCGCGTGAGCGTCGTCAGATCGCTCTCGTCGATACGGACCTCACCGCCCCGGCGCGGGATCAGGCCCAGCAGTGTCTTGAAGAACGTCGTCTTGCCGCCTCCGTTGGGCCCGAGCAGGCACACCACTTCGCCGGCCGCCAGCGAGAGCGACACGGCGTGCCCCACCGGATGCTCCGGATAGCCGAAGTCGAGGCCTATCGCCACAAGCGCGGCGCTCATACGACCTCCGGGCGATTCGAGCCTGGAGACGACCCGGCGGCGCTCATAGCCAGCTTCGCCGCGCCACGATGAGCTGCCAGAGGAAGAGCGGCGTTCCAACGAACGCCGTAAGCACGCCGAGCGGAATTTCGACGCGCGCGACGGTGCGCGCGAGCGTGTCGACGCCGAGCAGGAACGCGGCGCCGAGAAGCACCGATACGGGCAGCAGGCGCGAGAAGTCCGGCCCGACGAGGAAGCGGGCGAAGTGCGGCACGAGGAGGCCGATCCAGCCGACGATTCCCGAGATCGAAACGGCGGCGGCCGTGATCAGCGTCGCGCCGGCTACGACGACGGCGCGGACGCGGCCGGTGCTCACGCCCAGCGCGCGCGCCTCCTCGTCGCCTTGCGCGAGCACGTTGATTCGCCAGCGCACGAGCCACAACAGCGCGAGACCGAGCGCAAACGCCGGCAGCGTCGACGCGAGATCGACCGGTGCGATTGACGCCAGACTGCCAAGCAGCCAGAAGGTGATCGCCGGCAGCTGGTTGTAGGGATCCGCCAGGTACTTCAGGAGCGCGATCAGTGCGCCAAGCAGCGATCCGATCACCACGCCGGCGAGCACAAGCACGAGCAGCGGGTCGTGGCTGCGCACCAGGCGCGCGACGGCGTAGACCAGCCCGACCGCGAGCAGCCCCCCGGCGAAGGCGCCCAGTTGAATGACCGCTACAGGCTGGGAGAGAAAGATTCCCAGAACGGCACCGACGGCGGCTCCCGCCGATACGCCGAGAAGATCCGGCGAGACGAGCGGGTTGCGAAACAGCGACTGGTAAGCCCCGCCTGCGGCGGCGAGCGCGCCGCCGACCGCCAGCGCGGCGAGCACGCGCGGTCCGCGCACGCTCAGGATGACGGTCTCGACGGTGGGCGTTACGCCGTGCGCACCTCCGGTGAGCGCGGACCAGACGAGACGCAACAGATCGGCCGGGGCGACGGGGTAGCGGCCGAGCGTGAAGGCCGCGACGACCGCGAGCAGCAGGGTCAACAGCGCGATGCCGGCGGCGACACCGGGACGCCGGATCATGATCGCGTTCGCATGCTCGCGAGCAGCATGTCGATCTGGGCATCGGTCGGCACGCGGTGGTAGTAGCGGCCATAGAATGTGCGCACCGCCGGCCGCAGATCCTCCGGAAACGACTCCGGGTAGAGCACGCGGGCGAGCCAGCGCAGCCCGATCAGCCGGTTGAGCGACGGCGGGAAGTCGATCCATCCGAACGGGACGGCGGGTGCCAAGTGGAACCGGCCCTTGCGGACGGCGGACAACCCCCGCCAGCGCGGATCGTCGCGAAGCGAAAGCTCGAAGTTCGGATCGGTGGTGACGATCACGTCGGGATCCCAGCGCAGCACCTGCTCGACGGAAACCTGCACGAGCCCGCCGCGACCGAGCTCGGCGGCGACGTTGATGGCGCCCACGCGCTCGATGCTCTCGACGTTGATCGAGCCGGCGAGCCCGGTCTGAAGGCCGAGGGGTCCCCGGCCGTAGTAGACCCGCGGGCGCGACTCCGCCGGGATGGCGGCAACGCGGCGCGAGATCTGAGCGACCGTCTGTTCGGCATCGTGCGCCAGCGTTTCCGCGTCCGCCTCGACGAGCCTGCCGAAGCGGCGGATCGACGCCGTCATGCGATCGAACGAACCATCGAGCAGAACGTAAGGGATGCCGGTCTGGCGCTCGACGCGCTCGGCCAGCGAAGCGAAGGTCGGCGTCACGGCGCCGTAGTCGACGATCAGATCCGGCTTCGCCGCCAGCACGACCTCGACGTTGGCCGTGTTGCCGCGGCCCGTGAGTCTTCCCAGCGTGGGGAGGTTTGCATACTTGGCATCGACGAACGGTCGCTCGTCGTCTCGAAACGGGGTGGTCCATCCGAGCAGCCTCGTCGGAGCCGCCGCGAACACCAGCACCGAGGCCGGGGGACCGGCCGCGAAGATCCGCTCGACACGCGAAGGAACGGCGACGATTCGTCCGGCGTCGTCCGTGAAGTCGCCTTTCTGACCTCGCGCCGCACCCACCAAGTAGCGGGCCACACCCGCCGCCACGAGCCGCCGCCGCACCCGGTCGACCATCGCGCCTTGGACTCCCTGCGGGCGCCTGTGCGGTGACAGGCCGATCCGTTCAGTCCACCGCGACGATGACGTTGCTCGCCTTGATGAGCGGGTGCGCGCTCTTTCCGGGCACGAGTCCGAGCATCTCCGCGGAGCGTGTGCTGATCACGGCCACGACGCGCACGCCCTGCGATATCTCGATCGTGACCTCCGTGCTCACGGGGCCCTTCGTGACCTCGCGAACGGTGCCCTGAAAGTGATTGCGCGCGCTGGTCTTCATCGTTGCGCTCCCGAAGATGGGCCCTCCGCCTTTGCGAGCATGCGGGGAGCCGAAGCCCGGGTCAATATGCAGCCCCGTGCCGATGCCTGCGGCGCCGCGCATTGTCGATCGTTATATACAGCGGTATATTGCCATCGTGATTGCAAGCGCCCCGCCGGCCCGATGACGAAGCGCGCCGCGCTCGTCCTTCTCGCCGGCGCGCTCCTGTCCTGCGCCGCGCACGCCACTACCGTCACGGTATTCGCCGCGGCGAGCCTGCGGGAAGCGCTCGACGCGCAGTCGCGGCGCTTCGAGGCGCAGACCGGCAATACCGTCGTCGTCTCCTACGCCGGCAGCAACGCGCTGGCGCGGCAGATCGAGGCGGGCGCGCCGGCGAATGTGTTCATCTCGGCGGACCTGGACTGGATGGACGACGTGGAGCGGCACGGACTCGTCGCACCGGGATCGCGAGTGAATCTCCTCGCCAACGCGCTGGTGCTGATCGAGCCGGCGCAGGGCGCGTCGTCGCTCAGGATCGCGCCGGGCTTCGCGCTGGCCCCCGCGCTCGGCGAGGGGAAACTCGCGATGGCCGACCCGGGCAGCGTTCCGGCGGGGAGATACGGCAAAGAGGCGCTGCAATCTCTCGGCGTGTGGGGTGGCGTCGAGCGGCGCGTGGTGCGCGCCGACAACGTACGCGCCGCGCTGCTGCTGGTCGCGCGCGCCGAAGCGCCCTTCGGCATCGTCTATCGCACCGACGCGCTCGCCGAGCGCAGGGTACGCATCGTCGATAGCTTTCCGCCCTCCTCGCACGCCCCGATCGTCTACCCCGCCGGCCGGATCTCCGGACGCGACACGGCGGTAGCCAAGGCCTTCCTCGATTTCCTCGCCTCGCCCGCGGCGAAGCCGATCTGGGAGCGCTACGGCTTCGCGCTTCCCTAGAACGATGCTGTCCGCCGCCGAGCTCGGGATCGTTCTACTCAGCCTCAAGGTGGCGCTGGTCGCGGTCGCGGTGAGCCTGCCCGCGGCGATCGCCATCGCCTACGTGCTCGCGCGCTGCGAGTTTCCCGGGCGCATGCTGCTCGACGCGCTGGTGCACCTGCCGCTCGTGCTGCCGCCGGTCGTCGTGGGCTTCGCGCTCCTCGTGCTGTTCGGCGCGCACGGACCGATCGGCTCGTTCCTCGAGCGCTGGTTCGGCATCGTGGTGATCTTCCGCTGGACCGGCGCCGCGCTCGCGGCAGCGATCATGGGCTTTCCTCTCATGGTGCGGGCGATCCGGCTGTCGTTCTCGGCCATCGACCGGCGCTTCGAGACCGTCGGCCGCACGCTCGGCGCCTCGCGCGTGTCGGTGTTTCTCTCCGTGACGCTGCCCCTCGCTCTGCCCGGCGTGACAACCGGCGCCGTACTGTCGTTTGCCCGCAGCCTGGGTGAATTCGGCGCCACGGTCACGTTCGTGTCGAACATCCCCGGGGAGACGCAGACGATTCCCCTGGCGATCTACGCCTTCACCCAGATTCCCGGCGGCGACGCGTCCGCATGGCGCCTGAGCGCTATCGCCGTCGCGCTGTCGCTCGGCGCGCTGGTGGCTGCCGAGTGGGTCGCGCGCCGGCCGCGCGGCGGCGAACGGATATGATCGAGGTCGACGTCGCCCGCGATCGGGGCTCGTTCCGCCTCGAGGTCGTGTTTCGCGCCGAGGCGCCGATCGTCGGCCTGTTCGGTCGCTCCGGCTCGGGCAAGACGAGCCTGGTCAACGCGCTCGCCGGCGTGACGCGCCCCGATCGCGGGCGCATCGTGATCAACGGCACCACGCTCTTCGACAGCGCGCGGGGCATTCATCTGCCGCCCGAGCGCCGGCGGCTCGGCTACGTCTTCCAGGACGATCTGCTGTTCCCGCATCTCGACGTCGAGGCGAACCTCTTCTACGGCTTTCGCCGCGCGCCGCGCGGCGAGCGGCGGATCGAGCCCTCGCACGTGATCGAGCTGCTCGGCCTGACCCCCTACCTGCACCGCCTGCCGGATGCGCTCTCCGGCGGCGAGAAGCAGCGCGTCGCGATCGGTCGCGCGCTGCTGGCGCAGCCGCGGCTGCTGCTCATGGACGAGCCGCTCGCCTCCCTCGACGTGCCCCGGCGCGACGAGGTGCTTCGCTACGTCGAGCTGCTGCGCGACGATCTCGCCATCCCGATCGTCTACGTGAGCCACTCGGTGGCGGAGATCACCCGGCTCGCCGACACCGTCGTGCTGCTGTCCTCCGGAAAGTCGATCGCGGTCGGCGACGTGGAGAGCGTGATGAGCCGCGCCGACCTGCGCCCGCAGACCGGCCGCTACGAGGCCGGAACGGTCATCGATACCACCGTCGCCGCCCACGATGTCGAATACGATCTCACGACGCTCTCTTTCGCCGGCGGCGAGCTCGTGGTTCCGAGCGTCGAGAGCCTCGTCGGCGAGCGGATTCGGGTGCGGATCCGCGCCCGCGACGTGTCGCTCGCGCGCTCGCCGCCCGAGGGCTTGAGCATCCTCAATGTGCTCGAAGGCACGGTGGCGGCGTTCAGCGACGAGTCCGGCCCCATCGTCGACGTGCGGCTCAACGTTGGCGACGCGGCGCTCCTCGCGCGGATCACCCGCCGCTCCCGCGAGCAAATGCGTCTCGAGACCGGGCAGCGCGTCTATGCGCTGGTCAAGGCGGTGTCGTTCGACCGGCGCAGCGTGGGCTACGCCTGATCAGCGCAGCATGCGTGCGAGCGCGCGCAGCTCCGCGGACGCCGCGCCGGAAGCGAGCTGCTCGACCCGCCGATACCGCCGCAGCGCTTCCGCGCCGGTCGCCGTGAGCCGCGTGCCTCCTCCGCGCCGGCCGCCTGACTCGGCTTCGACCACGGGACGCTTGAAACAGCGGTTCATCGTGTCGACCAGCAGCCAGGCGCGTCGGTACGACATGCCGAGCGAGCGCGCGGCGGCCGTGATCGAGCCGGTTTCCGCGATCGCTTCGAGCAGATCGATCTTCCCTGGACCGACCGCGATGTCGGGACCGCACGTGATGCGCAGACGAAACTGCGCGCGAATCCTGGGCATTTCGAGAGGGGAATCGAAGGCTGGCCGGGCGTTCGTCGGGCCCTAACGATCGGCCCCGGAGAAGCCGCGGTCGCGCATCAGAGCCTCCGTGCTCACATCGCGACCGCGGAAGCGACGGAAAGCGGCGTCGGGCGACACGGAATTGCCTACGCTGAGGATGGTCGTCCGGTAGCGGTTGGCGACCGATTTATCGTACGGACCTCCCGCCTCCTCGAACGCTTCGAAGGCGTCGGCCGTCAGCGCATCGGCCCAGAGATATGCGTAATAGCCGGCCGAATAGCCGTCGCTCGCGAAGATGTGGCCGAATTGGGTCGGCCGGTGGCGCATGACGATTTCTTTCGGGCAGCCGATCTCCGAGAGAACCTGCTTTTCGAACGCGGCGGCATCGATCGGCTCGTCCGGCGTCGCGGCGAGATGGATCTTCATGTCGTAGAGCGCGGAGGCCAGGTATTCGACAGTCGAGAAACCCTGGTTGAAATTTCTCGCCGGCTCCAGCTTCTCGAGGAGGCTCTCGGGCATCGGCTCGCCCGTCCGATGGTGAAGAGCAAACCGGTCCAGCACCGGCCGGGTGAGCAGCCAATGCTCGTTCAGCTGGCTCGGCAGCTCCACGAAATCGCGCTTGACCGAAGTTCCGGCCAGCGTCGGGTAGCGGATGTCGGAATTCATGCCATGCAGGCCGTGCCCGAACTCATGGAACATCGTCAGCGCGTCATCCCATGAGATCAGCGTGGGCTGCCCCGCCTCGCTCTTCACGAAGTTCGCGTTGTTGGAAACGATCGGGGTGACGTCTCGCCTGAACCGCTCCTGCTTGCGGTACTCGTTCATCCAGGCGCCGGAATTCTTGCCCGGTCGGGCGAAGAAATCGAAATACCAAAGCCCGACGCGCCTGCCGTCGCGCGTGACCTCGTACACGCCTACGTCGCGATGGTACACGGGCACATCGTCGATTCGCGCGAACCGCAGGCTGTACAGCTCTCGCGCCACCCACAACGCCGCGTCGCGCATCTTGTCGAGCTGCAGATACTGGCTCACCTCCGCCCGATCGAAATCGTACTTCGCCTTGCGCACCTTCTCGGCGTAATAGCGATAGTCCCATGGCTCGATGTCGATGCCGCCGACCTCGATTTCCGCGATCGCCCGCACGTCGGCGATCTCCTCGCGCGCGCGAGCCACCGCCGCGCTCCACACCCTGGTCATCAGAGCCATCGCGGCTTCGGGAGTCCGCGCCATGTTGTCGTCCAGGACCCAGTGCGCGTGGCTCTTGAAACCGAGAAGCGCGGCACGTTCCGCCCGCAGCTTCAGGATCTCGGCGATCAGCGGCTTGTTGTCGCGTGCGCCCGGATGATCGCCGCGCGCGGTCCACATCCGCCAGGCCTTCTCGCGCAGATCGCGGCGCGCAGCGTAGGTGATGAACGGCTCTATCGACGAGCGGGTGTTCGTGAAGAGCCACTTGCCGGTCTGCCCTCTTTTCGCCGCCGCGTCCGCGGCCGAGCCCCGCAGCTCTTCGGGCAGCCCCGCGAGCGCCGATTCGTCGTCGATCACCAGGGCGTAGCCCTCTTCGTCGGCCAGCACGTTGTGGCGAAACGTGGTGAAGAGCGTGGCGAGCCGCCGGTTGATCTCCTTGAGCCGCGCTTTTTCCGCCGGGCGCAGTCCCGCGCCGCGACGAACGAAGCTCGAGTAGACGACGTCCGCGAGCCGACGCTGCTCCGCTGGCAGGCCAGCACGCGCTTCGTAAACGCTGTTCAGCCGAGCGAACAACCGCTCGTTCTGGACGATTTCGTCCTGGAAGGCCGAGAGCAGCGGCGCCATTTCGACCTCGATCGACCGCAGGCGCTCGTCGTTCAGCGTCGAGGTATAGATCCGGAAGATCTGGGTCGCGCGCTTGTAGGCGCGGCCCGAGTCCTCGAGAGCGGCGAGCGTGTTGTCGAAGTCGGCCGCCGCGCCGTTGTCCGCGATGGCGGCGATTTCGGCCCGGGTCCAGCCCATCGCCTTCATGATCGCCGGCTTGAAGCCTTCGACATCCACCCGATCGAAGGGTGGAAAGCCGCCGTGCGGCCCGGTCCAATCGGCGAGGAGGGGCTCGGTCTGCGGATCGGCCATGGCCATGTCGGTCGCCATACGGGTGCCTCGCCGCGCTATCGTCGCGGCGGCCCGGTGCTCGGGCTGGCGTGGGGTCGGCTATTGCACCGTCGCCGCTTCGGCTCTCGGCGCTTCCGTCATTCCACTGTCACCGACTTGGCAAGATTACGGGGCTTGTCGACGTCGGTGCCCCGGATCACTGCCGTGTGGTAGGCGAGCAGCTGCAGTGGGATCGTGTGCACGACCGGCGAGAGCAGACCCGCGTGCTCGGGCAACCGCAGCACATGCACGTTCTCGCTCGACTCGATGTGGCTGTCGGCGTCGGCCACGACGTACAGCTCGCCGCCCCGCGCGCGCACCTCCTGCAGGTTCGACTTGAGCTTCTCGAGCAGCGCATCGTTCGGCGCGATCGCGACCACCGGCATGCTGGAGTCGACCAGCGCCAGGGGCCCGTGCTTGAGCTCGCCCGCGGGATACGCCTCCCCGTGGATGTAGGAGATCTCCTTGAGCTTGAGCGCGCCTTCCAGCGCGATGGGATAGTGCAGACCGCGCCCAAGGAACAGCGCGTTCTGGCGCTTCGCGAAGGTTTCGGCCCAGGCCATGATCGCCGGCTCGAGTGCGAGCACCGCCTGCACCGCCGCGGGCAGGTGACGCAATCCGGCGAGCCACTGCGCCTCCGCCTCCGGTTTGAGCCGGCCGCGAAGCTTGGCCAGCGCGAGCGTGAGCAGGAACAGCGCCACGAGCTGCGTCGTGAATGCCTTGGTGGACGCGACACCTATTTCCGCTCCGGCGCGGGTGAGGAAGGTGAGCGCCGTCTGGCGCACCATCGAGCTCGTCGGCACGTTGCAGATCGCGAGCGTGTTGCGATAGCCAAGACCTTTGGCGTGCTTGAGCGCCGAGAGCGTGTCGGCGGTCTCGCCGGACTGCGACACAACGACGAGCAGCGCGTCGGGATGAGGCACGCTGTCGCGATAGCGGTATTCGCTCGAGATCTCGGCCTGCGCCGGCAGGCCTGCCACCGACTCCAGCCACAGCCGCGCAACGCTGCCGGCGTAGTAGCTGGTGCCGCAGGCGAGCAGGTGCACCGAATCCACGCGCGAGAGGATCTCGGCGGCGCGCTCGCCGAAGAGCTCTGGACCGACGTGATCGATCGCTTCCAAGGTGTCGGCGATCGCCCGCGGCTGCTCGAAGATCTCCTTCTGCATGAAGTGCCGGTAAGGCCCCAGCTCGCCGGCGTCGCGCGAGGCCTGCACCGTCACCACCGGCCGCTCGGCACGCGCGCCCATCGCATCGTAGATCGCGTACGACGTGCGGGTCACGTCGGCCACGTCGCCTTCCTCGAGGTACACCACGCGCCGCGTCACCGAGGAAATCGCGCTCGCGTCGGACGCGAGGTAGTGGTCGTCGGCGGCGATACCCACCAGCAGCGGGCTGCCGGCGCGCGCGCCGACCAGCCGCCCGGGCTCGCGCGTCGTAATCGCGGCGATGGCGTACGCGCCCCGGAATTCGGCCACCGTCTTCCTTACCGCCTCCAGCAGATCCCCGCGGTAATTCGCGTGGATGAGGTGCGCGATCACCTCGCTGTCGGTCTGCGTGTTGAACCGGTAGCCCTCTTCCTGCAGGCGCGCGCGCAACGCTTCGAAGTTCTCGATGATGCCGTTGTGCACCACCGCGATCTCGTCGTGGCTCACGTGCGGGTGCGCGTTCGCCGGCGTCGGCGCCCCGTGCGTTGCCCAGCGCGTGTGCGAGATGCCGGTCGTGCCGAAGAGGCTCGCCGCGGCCGCCTGCGCGGCGAGATCGGCCACCCTTGCGGTGCTCACCAGCCGCTGCAGGCTGCCGTTGATGACCGCGAGGCCGGTGGAATCATACCCGCGGTACTCCAGGCGCCGGATGCCTTCGATGAGGATGGGAACGACGTTCTCGCGCGCCACCGCGCCGACGATGCCACACATGAGCGTTATCCTTTCCTGGGCCGCTTCCACCCCTGGCGGGCGATCTGGGTTTTTTGGTTGAGGGCGAGCGTTCCCGGTGGAACGTCCTTCCACACCGTTGTGCCCGCCCCGATCGTCGCGCCGCGACCGACGGTCACCGGGGCGACCAGTTGGGTGTCCGAGCCGATGTGCACGTCGTCCTCGATCACGGTGCGGTGCTTGGTCGCGCCGTCGTAGTTGCAGGTGATCGTGCCGGCGCCGATGTTCACGTCGGCGCCGACCGTCGAATCGCCGACATAGGAAAGATGGTTCGCCTTGCTGCGGGGCCCCACGGCGCTCGCCTTGACCTCGACGAAATTGCCGATGTGCGCCTCGTCGGCGAGCGTCGTCGTCGGCCGGATGCGCGCGTAGGGACCGAGGCGGCAGCGCTCGCCCACGCTGGCGCCGTCCAAGTGCGAGAACGCCGCGACCTCGGTGCCCGCGCCGACCGTCGTGTCGCGGATCACGCAGTGCGGACCGATCGTCACGTTGTCGGCCAGGCTCACCCGCCCTTCGAACACGCAGCCCACGTCGATCGCTACGTCGCGACCGCAGGCAAGGGTTCCGCGGATATCGATGCGGGCCGCATCGGCGAGCGTCACGCCGGCGTCCAGCAGAGCGTCCGCCTGGCGGCGCTGATAACGCCGCTCGAGTTCGGCGAGATCGCGCTGGCTGTTGACGCCGAGCCCCTCGGCCGCCTCGTCGGCGCGAGTGGTCGCCACCGTCAAGCCCTCGCGCACCGCCAGCGCGATGACATCGGTCAGAAAGTATTCTCCGCTGGAATTGTCGCTGCGCACCTGCGCGAGCCAGCGCGCGAAGGCGCTCGTAGGCGCGGCCATCACGCCGGTGTTGATCTCGCGGATCCGCCTCTGCTCCGGGGTGGCCTCGTTGTGCTCGACGATTGCGGCGACGGTGCCGTCGGCCGAGCGAACGATCCTCCCGTAACCCGCCGGATCGTCGAGGTCGACCGTGAGCAGCGACAAGGCGCCGCGCTGCGCCTGCGCGACCACGCGCTCGAGCGTGACCGCGCGCGCCATCGGGTCGGCACCGAAGAGCACGAGCGTCACGCCGTCGGCGGGGAGCGCCGCGAGCGCGCAGCGCAGCGCGTCGCCCGTGCCGCGCGGCGGATCCTGCCGGACCCAGAGAAGGTCCTCGTCGGCGAAGCGCCGGCGGACCTCGTCGCTCGCTCCCTCGACCACGCAGATCGCCCGCGGCTTCATCGCCCGGGCGGCGGCGAGTACGTGCGCCAGCAACGGTCTGCCGCCGAGGGGGTGCAGCACTTTCGGCAGCGCTGAATGCATGCGCTTGCCCTTGCCCGCGGCGAGAATCGCTATCTGGAGCGGCTGCATGGGCCGTCGATTATCGCATTTTTGCCGCGGCCAAGGCCGGCGGGGATGTACGCGACAGCGCGGCGATTGTTCCAAGACAGCGGCTCGCCGTTCGCAGCGACTGATGTAAGCTTGCGCTCCGATGGCGGTGATCGCGGTTTTCAATCAGAAGGGCGGCGTAGGCAAGACGACGACCGCGCTCAACCTCCTTGCCGGCATCGCGCAGCGCGGCGTGCGCCCGCTGGGCATCGATCTCGATCCGCAGGCGCACCTGTCAGGCATCTTCGACGCACGCCCGCGGCTCGCCGACGATTCGGTGTATTCGTTCTTCGTGCGCCAGCGACCGATCGCCGAAGTGGCGCAGATCACGCCGAGCGGCGTGATCCTGTGTCCCGCCCACCTCGAGCTCGCCAAGCTCGACGCGCTCCTCGGCAAAGGGGTCAACATCATCACTCGCCTGCGGCTGGCGCTGCGGCGTAGCGAGGACACCGGTCCGGTGGTCATCGACTGTTGTGCGCTGCTCGGCGTGCTGTCGCTCAACGCGATCTTCGCGTGCGACCTGCTGCTGGTGCCGGTGTCGACCGACTATCTCGCCCTGGAAAGCGCGCGCCAGGTCGAGCGTGCGCTGCGTGCGCTCGAGCCGGTATTCAAGCGCCGGCTGCCGCGACGCTATGTGCTTACCCGTTTCGACGCGCGCCGAAGGATGAGCTCCGAGGTCGCCGATCTCATGGCGAGCGCGTTTGCCCCCGACGAAATCTGTCGGACCCGTGTGGCGGAAAACGTGAGTCTTGCGGAAAGCCCGGCGCGGTCGCTCGACGTGTTCCGCCATGCCCCGCACAGCCGCGGCGCGTCGGACTACGGGGCGCTCGTGGACGAGCTAATGAGTGCCGGACTTGTTGCGTAGCATCGAACGCGCGACGGAAGGCACTGTCGCCGGCTCGTCGCTGATGATACCTATCACGTCCTCGAGGTCCAGGGGGTCGTGGCGCGAGACGACGGGCTCACTCTGGCAGTGAACGATCTCGCAATGGTGATACATCTGCCTCAAGCGCCGCTCGGCGTCTTCCTGGTTCGCGGCCATGATGCAGATGTTGTCGACGCGCTGACCGCTGCGGGTTCGGATGTTGAAGCCGTATCGGGTCATTGCGGGTCCTCCCAGCCCATCGGTGCCACGGTTGGGGGCACCCGTCGCCCCCCGGGTGCCACGTGGCGGTAAGCATGTGACGCAAGTAACGTACCGGCTCGGCAGCGTCGCAGCGTGAATCTTCACCGCTCGAGCCTTTTACCAGGGCCCTTTCGCGAAGGCCTTGCGGTCTAATCCCTGTTGAATGTGTGTGCTCACACTCGAGATAATGAGCTGGCGCCGGGACACGCTGAACGGCATCGATTCGAAGGTCGATTGACGCGGAGCGTCATATCGGATCCGATCTGGGGACCGCGCCCCGTCGAAGGGTGGCCAGGTGCGAGTCCCCCGCGTTGAACCGGCAGGGACAGCGGCGCAGAATGCACTTCGCGCGCGGGGCTTCGTGTCCGGGACTTCAGAGGCGACATGTTCTGTGCCCATTGCGGGGAGCCCATCCTCGGAGAATCGAGCGTTTGCGATGGTTGCGGCACCCGGATTTGCGCGACCGTGCCCGGCACGGACGCCCGGGCCGCAGGGCGGCTTGAGCGCGTCAGGCGCATCCTGCTCGCGCCCTCGGCCGAATGGCGGCTCATCGCCTCCGAGGCGGCTTCGCCGCGCGAGCTCTATGTTGGCTACGTCGCACCGCTGGCCGCGATCGCCGTGGCCGCGAGCCTGGTCGGCCGTACGCTGGCGGCTTCGCCGGCCGACCGGATCGCTGCAGCACTCGTGCACGCGGCGCTGGCCTACCCGCTGTGCTTTCTCGGCGTGTTCCTCGTCGCGCTGATCGTCGATCTGCTCGCGCCGAGCTTCGGCGGCCGGCGCGACGCGTTGGCGGCGCTGAAATTGACCGTATACGGCTTCACGCCCGGCTGGCTCGCCGGCGTATTCAACGTCGTCCCTGCCTTGAGCGTGCTGGCCATCCTGGGAGCGCTCTACGCGCTCTACGTGATCTGTCTCGGCCTTCCAGTGCTCATGCGCTGCCCCGCAGCCAAGGCCGCCGGTTATGCCGCTGTCGCCGTCTTGTGCGCGATTGGGACGTGGGCCTTGTTCGCCGCGCTCGCCCTGTGGGGAACCGCGGGGATCGGTCGGATGGCCGGAGAGGCGGTGCGTCAGATCGGCGCGTAGCCCCCTCCGGCGTAGGCCTTCAGCGCCGGTCGACGAGCCGTTCCGCGAGCTCGACGAAGCCCGCCCCCGATTCGCGCTCCGTCACATATCCGGGAAGGACCGACATGCGATCCGCGAAGCGGCGCACGTTCGCGACGCCGACCGAATAGCGGAAATAATCGAACATCGGCTCGTCGTTCGGCGAGTCGCCGACGAAGACGAAGCGGTCGCGCTCGCGCTCGAGATCGACGCCGAACTCCTCGGAGAGCAGCGTCCGCCCCGTCGTGAGCTTGTCGTAGGCTCCGAACCAACCGTTGACGTGGATCGACGAGACTTTCACCGTCATCCCCTCGGCGCGCATCAATTCCACAATCCGATCCACCCGTTCCGGAGGCAGCGGCGGCACGTCCTCGCTGTAGTCGATGGCCAGGTCGGTTTCGCGGTAGCGCTGGTCCGATGCGAGCGCGGCGCCGGGCACCTCGCGCAGGATGGTCTGCGCGATGCGCTCGAGCCTTGCCGCAAAGAGACCGGGATCGGCGCCTTCCGCGTAGCGCTTCCGCAATCTTCCCTGGCGCTCGTCGTGAATCATGTACAGCGCCCCGTTTTCGCCGACCACCGCGTCGACCGGCCACATGCGAGCGATGTGATCGCACCAGCCGGCCGGACGGCCGGTGACGGGAATCACCAGCAGCCCATGGGCGCGCAGGCGCTCCATGGCGCCGTACGCGGCCGCATGGACACGGCCCCGTGTCGAAAGCGTGTCGTCGATGTCGGTGAGGACGCCGCGCAAGGCGCGTCGCGCCGCGTCAGGCAGGGCAGAGAGCGGCTGCAGGGAGGGAGTCTTCATCGGTGCCCGTAATGCTCGCGCACATAGGCCGCGACCTCGCCGCGCTGCGGGGCGTCGAGATGCAGGCCGTATTTCGTTCGCCGCCACAGCACGTCGTCGGCCGTCCGCGCCCATTCCTGCGCCACGAGATAATCGATTTCCGCGGCGTACAGCGTTGCGCCGAAGTGGCGCCCCAGCTCCGCGAGACCCTTCGCCCGGCCGATCACGCGCGACGTGCGCGAACCGTGACGGCGGACGAGCGCGCTGCGCAGATCCTCCGGGAGCCAGCGATGGCGTGCCGCGAGCTCGCGCTCGCATGCGGACAGCCCCCCGCGCGGCAGATCCCCTCCGGGCAGCGGCGCAGTGCGCGTCCATTCACCCTTCATGCCGGGCAGGAATGGCTCGAGCGCCGACAGAACGGCTTCGGCAAGCCGGCGGTAGGTCGTGATCTTCCCGCCGAAGATCGATACCAGCGGCGCGCCGGCGTCCGGCGCCGCGTCGACTTCGAGCACGTAGTCGCGCGTCACATCCG
>DATJBM010000048.1:0-47936 GCA_035515295.1 Casimicrobiaceae bacterium
CGGGAATTTCGGCAGCCCCGCTGTCATAGGACGTATCCCTTAGACCGGAAGCTTTACGTCGCCGCCTTTCGACGGGTTTGCCTTTGTCGTCTTGCTTGCTGAGCACCGAAGCATCAAGCGTGCCACGTCGACCGCTGTGCGCTACACGACGGTCACGCGACGAAAAGCCAAGCCCAGGTCAGCCCGCCGGCGGCGAACAGAAACGGCAGCGAGTAGCCGTGAAAGGCGAGCCACGCCCGCCGCCGGCGCAGCATGCGCAGCGCGATCAGGTTCGCGAGCGAACCTACCGCGAGGCCGAAGCCGCCGACGTCGACCGCGTAGGCGATGAGCCGCGTATCGTCGCTGTGCTCGGAGAGCAGGATCGCTGCCGGAACGTTGCTGATGACCTGCGCCAGCGCCACGCCGGCGAGGTAGAGGTGAGAGGATTCGCCGAGGCCTGCGCGCGCAACGAGGGTATGCACGAATTGCGTCTGGGCGATCAGGCGCAGGTCGACGAACATCAGCACGAACGCGGCGATGAGCAGCCAGTCGACGCGCCTCAGTACCGACGGCCGGACCACAAGGAAGATCGTGAGGAGGGCGGCGAGGCCCGCTAGCGCCTGATGAAGATCGGCCGCGATGATGAAGAGCGGATAGAGAACCACGCTCAACGCGAGCAGCCGCCGATCGAGCGACGGCGGCTCCTCGCTCTCGCCGGCGTCCACGCGCTGGCCGGAGAAGGCGAGCGCGGTCATGACGGCGAGCACGGCGCAGAGGATCAGCGTGAGCGGCAGCATCTGGGCGACGAAGGCGTGGAAGCTTGAGCCCGAGCGCTGCCAGAGAAAGAGGTTCTGCGGGTTGCCGACCGGCGTCAGCGTCGAGCCGGCGTTGACCGCGAGCGCTTCGAAGATCACCAGCCGGGCAATGGGCAGTGTCGCCATCGCGCGCAGGCTCAAGGTGAGCGGCACGACGATGAAGAGCGCGACATCGTTGGTCAGCACCGTGGAGAGCGCCGCCGCGCTCGCCACGAGGAAGAACGCCACCGTCCGCTCGCTGTGCTCGAAGCCGATGAGGTGAAAACCCAGGCGATGAAAGAACCCGGACACCTCGACCCCCTTGGTGAGCACGAGCAGGCCGGCGAGCGCCGCGATCGTCGGCCAGTCGACCAGCGCCGGGAACGTCCGGATCGCCGCCGGCCGCGCCACGCCGAGCGCCGCGCAGGCAGCGAGCAGCACGTGCAGCAGGTAGTCGCGCCGCAGGGCCCGCCAGAACGGCCGCCCCAGGGTCGCCGGCTTGAGTCTCATCGCTTGACGTTGCTGCCGCGCAAAGGGCGCAAGGTTACGCGCGCGCCCGAGCCGCTGTCCATCATGCGGCCGCCGCGCTCGACGCGACGCGCGCCGGCGCTCAATGGAAACGCGCGCGAAGCCTGGCGTAGAACAGGCGCTTGGCAAGCTCGACGATGCCGAGGTAGGCGAGCACGAGGATCGCCAGGATGGCGAAGAACTGGCCCGGAGGCGGCTCGAAGCCAAAGCGGTGCCCAAGCGCGGTGAAGGGCAGCGCGATCGCGACGGCCAGCGCGAACAGCGATGCCGCAGCCAGAGCGGGATGCGGACGACTCGCGAGCGGATTGCCGCGGGTGCGGATCACGAAGATCACCAGCACCTGGGTGGCGAGCGACTCGATGAACCAGCCCGTCTGGAACAGCGATTCGCGCGCGTTGAGCACGGCGAGCAGGACGTAGAAGGTGAGGAAATCGAACAGCGAGCTGACCGGGCCGATCACCCACATGAAGTTGCGCACGAACGCCATGTCCCAGCTCTGCGGATCGCGCACTTCCGCCTCGTCGACGCGATCGAGGGGGATCGCCACCTCGGAGAGATCGTAGAGCACGTTGTTGAGCAGGATCTGCGTGGGCAGCATCGGCAGGAAGGGCAGGAACAGCGACGCTCCGGCCATGCTGAACATGTTGCCGAAGTTGGAACTCGTGCCCATCATGATGTACTTGCGGATGTTGGCGAAGGTGCGCCGCCCCTCGCGCACGCCGTCGTGGAGCACGGTGAGGTCGCGCTTGGTGAGGATCAGGTCCGCGGCCTCCTTGGCGACGTCCACCGCGGAGTCGACCGACAGGCTCACGTCGGCCGAGTGCAGCGCAGGGGCGTCGTTGATGCCGTCGCCCAGATAGCCGACCACGCGTCCGCGCTTCTTGAGCGCGAGGATGATGCGGTTCTTCTGCATCGGGCTCACGCGGCAGAAGAGGTTCGCCGAGGCCGAGCGCGCCTGCAGCGCGTGATCGTCGAGGCGGGCGATCTCGGCTCCGGTCAGAACGCCGCTGACGGGCAATCCCAGCTTGGCGCAGATGTGTTGGGTGACGAGCTCGTTGTCGCCGGTGAGGATCTTCACCGCCACGCCGCTCGCCTGGAGCGCGGCGAGCGCCTTGTCGGCGCCCGGCTTCGGCGGATCGAGGAACGCGGCGAAGCCCGCGAACGCCAGGTCCGCCTCGTCCCCGGGATGCGCTTCGCCGTGGCTTTGCGGCATCTCCCGGAAGGCGATGCCGAGCGCGCGCAAGCCTTCCCGGCCCAGCGCATCGAGCTGCCGGCGCGCTTCGGCGCGCGTCGCGGCGTCGAGCGCGTGCGGGGCTTCGCCCGGGCGAGCCTCGTAGCGCGTCGAGAGCGCGAGCACGTCTTCGGCGGCGCCTTTCACGATGAGCATCCGCCGCTCGCCGTCGTCGACCAGGACCGAGACGCGCCGCCGCTCGAAATCGAACGGCGCCTCGTCGATCTTGTTCCAGCGGCGCACATCGAGGTGGTCGTGCTTGAGAATCGCTTCGTCGAGCGGGCTTTTCAGCCCCGTTTCGAAGAAGCTGTTGAGGTAGGCGAGCAGGAGCACGCGGTCGCTGTCCCTTCCGACGAGATCGACGTGCCGCTCGAGGGTGATCCGGGCCTCGGTGAGCGTGCCCGTCTTGTCGGTGCACAGCACGTCCATCGAGCCCAGGTTCTCGATGGCGGCGAGACGCTTGACGATCACGCGCTTCGCCGCCATCCGGAGCGCCCCCCGGGCGAGCGTCACCGAGACGACCATCGGCAGGAGCTCCGGGGTGAGCCCCACGGCCAGCGCGACGGCGAACAGGAACGATTCGAGGAGCGGCCGGTGCAGGGCGACGTTCACCATCAGCACGAACAGCACCATGAGCACCGTGAGCCGCATGATGAGCATTCCGAAGCGCCGGATGCCCGACTCGAAGGAGGTCGGCGGCGGCTGGAGGCTCAGCGAGCGCGCGATCTGGCCGATCGCCGTGGCGCCGCCGGTGCGGTAGATGAGCAGTCGCGCGGTCCCGCTCACCACCGACGTGCCCATGAACAGGGCGTTGCTCGCCGCGGCGAGCTCAGTGCTCGCGCTGCCGAGCGCGCCCGCACGCTTGTCGACGGGAAACGGCTCCCCGGTGAGGAGCGCCTGGTTCACGTGCAGATCGCGCGCCTCGAGCAGGATGCCGTCGGCCGGGACGAGGTCGCCCGCGGCGAGCAGCGCCACGTCCCCGGGGACCACGCGCGTCGCGGGCAGGTCCTTCTGCGCGCCGTCGCGCAGCACGCGGGCATGGATCTGCACCGAGCGGCGCAGGCGCTCGGCGGCGCGGCCGGCGCGGTACTCCTGCACGAAGTCGAGCGTGACGCTGAGCAGAACGAGCAGGCTGATGATCACGAAGCTCGCCACCTCGCCCGTGAGCGCCGAGACCACGCTGGCAGCGATCAGGATCAGCACCAGCGGGTTGCGGAAGCGGCGCAGGAACTCGACCACAAGCGAGCGTTCCGGATGCATGTCGAGCGTGTTCGCGCCATAGCGGGTGAGGCGGGCGCGCGCCGCGGCGTGACCGAGCCCGGCGGTTCCTGCACCCAGCTCGTCCCCGAGCGCCTGCGGCGATCGCAGCCACCAGGCACTGTCGGGCGCGGGGCGATCGTTCACGGGGCCCCCGTCGCGCGGGCGCCCGTTCGCGTTCGCGCCCATGGCGTCGATTGGCCCTACCGGCTGCGCTCGACGATCACTTCCCGCAGCTTGCCGCTGCGAGGATCGCGTGCCGGCGGATGGGGATCAAGCGTGAGCTCGACGTTGCCGAGCGATTGGGCGGCGAGATAGCGCGAGAGGGCGCGCGCCGCAGCGTGCCACGCCGCTCGCCGGGCCTCCCCCAGCTCGAGACGCAGGGCGAGCCGGTGCGGAGGCCGGGCGACGATCTGGAAGCGGTGGATGTCGGCGGCCTCTTCGACCACGGTCGTCAGCGCGAGCGGTACGAGCGACACCGCCACGCCCTCCGCCGTCGTGAGCGTCACGACGTCGTCCTGGCGGCCCTGGGCGCGGATCGCCTGCAAGGGACTTCCGCACCGGCAAGGCTCCGGCGCCACCAGTACGCTGTCGCCAAGATCGTAGCGGATCACCGGCTGCACCCGGTTGGCGAGGTTGGTGAGCAGGACCGTGTGCGACGTCTCGCCCGGCGGCACGGGGTGATAATTCCGGTCCACGGCCTCGAGCACGACCCAGTCCTCGTTGACGTGCAGCGCACCTTCGCGGCAGCCGAAGGCGATGCTCATGCATTCCGAGGCGCCGTACTCGTTGACGAGCGGGCAGCCGAAGGCGCGCTCGATCGCCGCGGCGGCCGTCGGCGCGAGATATTCGCCCCCCGACCACAGGCACGCGGGCTGCAGGCGCAGCCGGCCCGCGGCCTGCTCCTCGGCGAGCAGCGCCAGCATCGTCGGGTAGCTCGCGACGAAAGCGGGTCGATAGTCGTTGAGCCCGGCGACGATGCGCGGCAGCGGATCCAGGATGGAGAACGCCCGGGCGTTCGGCCAGGGCGTGCCGCGGCACACCCGCTGCCAGGAGGCGATGCTCGCGAAGTGATCGCCCGTCGCGGCGATTAGCGCCGCGCGTCCGCCGCGGGCAATGAGGCCCCAGGCGTAGGGACCGACGAGCCGGCCGGCGGAGAGCTGGACCGCGATCAACGCATCGTACGTCGCGAGCGCCGGCTCGTCCTGCACGAAGATTCCCGGCTCGCCGGTGCTGCCGGAGCTTTTCCACACCAGGTACCGATCGAGGTAGCGCTGGCCGATGTGACTGCGGTCGGCGAGAAAGGCCTCGACGCCCTCTAGGTCCACCGCGGGATCGGTGACCCAGGCGTCGAAGTTTCCCATCAAATCCCGCTTGGTCACGACGGGGAGCTGGGGCAGCGCAAGCTGGCCCGGCGGCAATCCGCTCCACGCCGCCCGGTAGTAGGCGGAATGCTCGCGCGCCAACGCGATCAGGCTCGCCGAGCGCGCAGCTCGGGCAGCATCGATGGCGGTACGCCCGGCATTGCGCGTCCACCACGTTTCGGTCATCCGGGGCAGCCAGCCCCAAGCCGCTTCCGGGGCGACGCCGCGCGATGGCCGGGCGCTTGCCGGACGCCGCGCGGCCGCCGCGGCTTTCGCCCGCAAGGCGACGGTGTGCCCATGCTCGCGCATGGGGTCATGGTATACCGGGCCGACGGGCGAGCGTTGACGCGCGTCAATGCGCCGTTCTTGAAAACGCCGCCGGCCTGCTTGATATATGTCAATGGGCTCGGTTGGGCGCGTCCTAGAATCGACTCAGCGGGCGTCATGGGTCCGGGCGCATTCCGGGCATCGCACACCGCCGGCGGCGAAACCGATTCCTCGCCGGCGGGTCACGCATCTGACGGAGGTCACACATGGCAAACATCACGCGGTTCGATCCTTTCCGTGAGCTTTCGAGCTTCGATCCCTTTCGCAACCTCGACGACTGGTTTCCCGTCCCGCGCGGGCGCACTTGGCTGCGCGACCTCCCGGCCGCGCCGGAAATCAAGATGGACGTGTCGGAAGACGACAAGGCCTATCACGTCAAGGCTGAGATCCCGGGCGTGAAGAAAGAGGACATCAACGTGGCGATCGACGGCAACCAGATTTCGATCAGCGCCGAGGTGCGTCAGGAAAAGGAAGAGAAGAAAGGCGAGAAGGTGCTGCGCAGCGAGCGCTACTACGGCAGCCAGTCGCGCAGCTTCAGCCTGATGCACGAGGTCGACCAGGCGAAGGCCGAAGCGAAATACGTCGACGGCGTGCTCGAGCTTACGCTGCCGAAGAAGGGCGCCACGCCGGCGAAGAAGCTGAACGTTCAGTGAGCGTTCATGGGGCAAGCCGCCGCCCGGCGGCTTGCCGCGTGCGCCTGGCGCGGCAAGCTCCGCCGGACCGGGCAGATTCTAAGGAAGGAATGTCATGACCCGACGAACGACCGTGCGTACACCCGACACTGCGCCGGGGGCTGGCGTGGCGCGTCGCAGCCAGCGCGTGTTCGACGACCAGCCCGGCGATCCCTACCAAGCGCGCGGCAAGTACCAGGAGCCCGCGGTGTGCACCGACTGCGGGGCGGTGTTTCGCCGCGGCCGCTGGGCGCACGGCGAAGCGCCCGAAGGCGCCCACCGCGACCGCTGCCCGGCGTGCCGGCGCATCCGCGACAAGCTGCCCGCCGGACGGCTGACGCTCGAAGGTGCGTTCTACGCGGAGCATCGCGACGAGCTCCTGCGGCTCGTGCGCCACGAGGCCGAGAGCGAGCGCTCGCAGCACCCCATCAACCGCATCATGGCGATCGAGGAGCAACCCGACCGAGCGGTCGTCACGACCACGGACATCCATACGCCGCACCGCATCGGCAACGCGCTCGAGCGCTCCTATCAGGGCGAGCTCGACATGCGCTACGGCGAGGACGAGTACAGCATCCGGGTCACGTGGCGGCGATGATGCCATCCGAGCGGAGTCCTTCCGTGGCCACTCCCGTGCAGATTACCGTTCGCCACATGGGCCGATCGGAGGCGCTGACCGCGCGCATCCGCGAGAGCGCCGACAAGCTCTCGGAGTTCTATCCGCGCATCACGAACTGCCGCGTGGTCGTCGAGCAGCAGGACCGGCACAAGAGCCAGGGTCGTACGTACCGGGCGAGCGTGGTGCTGCGCGTGCCGGGCGAGGAGATCGCTGCCACCCGCGATCACGATGGGGACGTCTACGTCGCGGTGCGCGATGCCTTCGCGAGCGCCACGCGGCAGCTCGAGGACTACGCCCGCCGCGAGCGCGGCGACGTCAAGGCGCACGCGGCCGCGCGCCTGGCGGAACCGTCCGAAGAGTGACGGCCAAGCCGCTCGATCGGAGGCGGGTGACGGCGAGGCTCGGTCTCGGCATACTGTCGGCGGCGGTGTCGTCGGCCTGCATGGCGGGCACAGCAGCGCCGCAGGCGCTGCTGGAGCGCTACAAGTGCGTCGCGTGCCATCGCGATCGCGAGTCCCGGACCGGCCCGGCTTACGCGGACATCGCGGCGAGATATGCCGGCGACCCGAAGGCGCCGGCGCGACTGGCGGCCGCCATCCGAAGCGGCGAACACGGACGCGGGCCCTGGCCGATGCCCCCGCACCCGGAAGTGTCGGCGGCCGACGCCAAAGCGATGGTGCGTTACATCCTCTCGATGCCGAATTAGCGCCTAACGGACCCCAGGAAAGGAGCGCCATGTCGATCAGCGAATTCTGCACCCACAACGTGGTTTGCGCGACGCGAGACACGACGGCACTGGAAGCGGCCCGGCTCATGCGCCACCACCACGTGGGCGACGTCGTGATCGTCGACGAGAGCGACGGGGTGCGCAAGCCCATCGGGATCGTTACCGACCGCGACCTCGTCGTCGAGGTCATGGCGAGCGGCGTCGATCCGAGCGCGATCAAGATCGGCGAGCTGGTGTTGCGCTCGCCGGTGATCATCGAGGATAGCGCGAGCTACGCGGAGACGGTACGCCTGATGGCCGTGAACGGCGTGCGCCGCATGCCGGTGGTGGGTCCGGGCGGAGCGCTGCTCGGCATCATCACGCTCGACGACATGCTGCGGCAGCTCACCTCGCCGCTCGCGGCGCTCGCCGATCTCGCCGGGCGCGCGCGAAGCTTCGAGGCGCAGACGCGCGCCTAGCTCGTCATCCCGGCGCGCGCCGGGAGCATAGGTGCGAATCCATTCGCACCACACGCCGGCCGGATGAATCCGGCCTGGGGCCCCGGCCTTCCGCCAGTCTGCTCCGCGGCGACCCGCCTACATCGCCCCCGGGACGCCCGCGGCTTGAGCCGCTTCCTTCGCCTGCTCGACGATGACGCAGTCGGTGGTCAGGATGAGGCTCGCGATCGACGCGGCATTCTGCAGCCCGAGCCGCGTCACCTTGGTCGGATCGATAACGCCCATCGCGACCAGATCGCCGTACTCGCCCGTGGCCGCGTTGTACCCGAAGTGTCCCTGGCCCGAGGCCACCCGCTCGACGACGGTCGACGGTTCGTCGCCGGCGTTGAGCGCGATCTGGCGCAGCGGCTCCTCGAGCGCCCGGCGCACGATCCGGATGCCTGCGTCCTGGCCGAGCGGCCGGCCCGAGAGCGCGTCGAGCGCGCCACGCGCGCGCAGAAGGGCCACGCCGCCTCCGGCGCCGATGCCTTCCGCGACGGCCGCGCGGGTGGCGTGCAACGCGTCCTCGACCCGGGACTTCTTCTCCTTCATCTCGGTCTCGGTGGAGGCGCCCACCTTGATGAGCGCCACACCGCCGCCGAGCTTGGCCGCGCGCTCCCGCAGCTGATCGCGGTCGTAGTCGGCCTTCGCATCCTCGATCGCCTGCCTGATCTGCGCGAGCCGCGCCTTGATCGCGCCGGCATCGCCCGCGCTGCCGATGAGCGTGGTGTTGTCCTTGTCGATCTCGATGCGCCGCGCCTGCCCGAGATCGCCCAGCGCGGCCTTTTCGAGCTTGAGGCCTGTCTCCTCGGAGATGACCGTCGCGCCGGTGAGCGTGGCGATGTCCTGGAGGAGCGCCGATCGCCGGTCGCCGAATCCCGGCGCCTTGACCGCGCAGCTCTTGAGCACGCCGCGAAGCGCGTTGATTACCAGCGTGGCGAGCGCCTCGCCGGTCACGTCCTCGGCGATGATCAGGAGCGGCCGGCTCTGCCGCGAGACCTGCTCGAGCACCGGCAGCAGGTCCTGGATCGTGGAGATCGACTTGTCGTGGACGAGGATGTAGGCGTCCTCCAGGACTGCGCGCTGCTTCTCCGGCTCGTTGATGAAGTAGGGCGAGAGAAATCCGCGGTCGAACTGCATGCCCTCGACGATCTCGAGCTCGTTGGCCATCCCGCGTCCGTCCTCGGTCTTGATCACGCCGTTCTCGCCGACCTTGGCCATCGCTTCGGCGATCATGGCGCCGATGGAGGCGTCCCCGTTGGAGGAAATTGTGCCCACCTGCGCGATCTCGGTCGACGAGCTGCAGGGGCGGGAGTTCCTCTTGAGCTCGGCGACGACCGCGTCGACCGCGGCGTCGATGCCGCGCTTGATCTCCATCGGGTCGAGCCCCGCGGCGACATACTTGAGCCCTTCGTTGACGATCGCCTGGGCGAGCACGGTGGCGGTGGTCGTGCCGTCGCCGGCGCTCTCCGAGGTCTTGGCTGCGACTTCGCGTGCCATCTGGGCGCCGAGGTTTTCGAACCGGTCCTCGAGCTCGAGCGCCTTGGCGACCACCACGCCGGAGTTGATCACGGTCGGCGGGCCGAAGGATCGCTCCACGACGACCAGCCGCCCCTTCGGCCCCAGCGTCACCTTGACCGCATTGGCGAGAACGTTCAAGCCGGCGCAGATGCGCTGGCGCGCGTCGTTGTGGAACTTCAGCGCCTTGGCTGCCATGGGGAATCGGTCCCTGCGGCGTCACGCCGCGAAGCGCGCGGAGCGTTCGGGGGAGCGCGCTCCATGCGCAACGCGAAGAAACGTTCTCAGGACGACTGGCCGACGAGCGCCTTGAGCGCGGCGCGCTCGAGCAGCTTCACGACGCGCCCCTGGACCTGGATCAGCCCTTCCTGCTGCAGCCGCGACAGCAGCCGGCTCACGGTCTCGAGCTTCAGGCCCAGGTAGCTGCCGATCTCCTCGCGCGTCATGCGCAGGATGAATTCGGAAGACGAATACCCGCGCGCGTGGTAGCGCTCGGACAGATCGAGCAGGAACGCGGCCAGCCGCTGATCGGCGCGCATGGTGCCGAGGAGCAGCATCAGCGAGCGCTGGCGGCCGATCTCCCGCGACAGGCTGCGGTGCACGTTGTGCTGGAACGACGCATGCTCGCGTGCGACCTGCTCGATGCGGTCGAACGGCAGGACGCAGACCTCGGAATCTTCGAGCGCGATCGCCTGGCACTCGTGCACGTTGCCGCCGATGCCGTCCAGACCGACGATCTCGCCGGTCATGTGGTAGCCGGCGACCTGGTCCCGGCCATCCTCGGCGAGGAGCACCGTCTTGAGCGATCCGGAGCGGATCGCGTAGAGCGCGCTGAACGACGCGCCGGCGCGATACAGCGTATCGCCCTTGCGCAGGCGAAGGCGTGTGGTGACAATTTCGTCGACCCGTTTCGCGGTCGCCCCATCGAGACCTTCGGACAGGCACTTGTCGCGGACCTGGCAGACCGTGCACAGCGCCTGGCTGCGGCTTACGTCGCGGAGCACCGCGCGCGAGCGGGAGATCACGTGGTTCCGCAGGGGAATGGCAACGGGTAGAGCAAGCAGCGCTTCCATGGAGGCCTTCCTTCTCTCGGTTCAGCTGTTCGCGGCAATGGGCCCGTTGTCGGCCAGCGATCCTGCGATGACGTCGCGGATCTTGCCGAACTCGGTGCTCTTGTCGAAGAACCATCCCGCGCCGGACTCGGTACACGCGCGGCGGTATTGCGAGGTGGGATGGTTCGTCAGGACGATGAAGCGGATCGACGGCGCCTTGGGGTGAACCGCGCGCAGGACGTCCACGCCGGTTCCACCGCGCAGCTGGTAGTCGAGGATCACCCAGTCGGGCCGGGTGTCGAGGATGCCGCCGATCGCTTCCGCGGGAGACTCCGCCTCGCCGACGACGTCGACACGGTCGAGCTCGGTCAGGAGCTCGGTCAAGCGGCGGCGGACGGGGAGGAAATCCTCCGCGATGAAGACCTTGGTGCGTGCCGATTCCATGGCCGCCAGTATCCGAGGCGTCCCGGCCGGCAACCATCGGTGGCCGCTGAAAACGGCGGTCGGTCAGCGCTTAATTGCAGGGTAGGCGGCGGCCTGGAGGCGGTAGGATTCCGCCTACCAGGGAAGCCTCACGCCGTGTCGTCGACCAGGCGGTGGCGCAGGGCATAGCGCACCAGCTCGGCCTGGTTCTCGATGCCCATCTTCTCCATGAGCCGCGCCTTGTGCGTGCTCACGGTCTTCACCGAGAGATTGAGCTCGCTCGCGATCTCGGAGACGGCCCGGCCGGCGACGAGCATCTGGAACACCTGGTATTCGCGGTCGGAGAGCGACGCGTGCGGCGGACCTTCCGCCTGCGGCATCGCCCCGAGCGCGAGCTGCTCGGCGACCTCGGCGCTGATGAACGCCCCGCCGGAGGCGACCTTCTCGATCGCCGAGACGAGCTGCGTTGAGGCGCTGTCCTTGGTGAGATAGCCCGACGCCCCGGCCTTGATCGCGCGCACCGCGTACTGGTGCTCCTGGTGCATGGAAAGAACCAGGATACGCAGCCGCGGGCGCTCGCTCTTCACCTGCTTGATAAGGTCCATCCCGCTCTTGCCGGGCATCGACAGATCGAGCAGCAGCACGTCGAAGTCGGTCTCGCGGACGAGCGCCAGCACCTCGTGCCCGTCGCGCGCCTCGCCGGCAATCTCGAACCGGCCGGAGGCGAGAAGAAGCTGCTTCAATCCCTCGCGGACGATGGTGTGATCGTCGGCGATGACCACGCGGATCACCTGGAGCGCCTCCTTGCCGGCGGCCGTGAAAGCGCTCTGGCGTCGGCAGGGCAGCGCCGTCGTCTCGGAGTCTCGGACCGTGTAACGCTCATCGTGGCACCGCGTGACCGTGAGATTATACGGTGAGGTGCGGTCATCGGCTTCGTCCCGGCCTTCGCCCTCCGGACGGGCGGCGCTTGATCGCCGTCAAGGCCGTCGGGTCGGCGGTGGTGCAATATGGCAACGATGAGCACGGCGCGCGCAAAGCTCAGGCTGGTCAGCACGCAACCGAAGACCGCCGCACGCGGTGGCAAGGCGGCGAGCGCGATCCCGCCTCCGGCGGAGCGCGGGCTCGGGCCCGCGCGCGATTCCTCGCTGACCCGCGACTCCTACGCCGCGACGGCCCTGGCGGATGTCATCGACCGTTCGCTGCACGCGGCGACGGCGCGCTTCACCGCGGGCCTGTCGCCGATCGCCATCGCCGACGCCTATCTCGACTGGGCGTCGCATCTGGCGTTTTCGCCGGGCAAGCGGTCGCAGCTCGTCGAGAAAGCGGCCAAGAAGGTGCTGCGCTTCGCGACCTACGCCGCGAGACGGGCGCTGGAGAACGAGGTCGAGCCCTGCATCGTGCCGCTGCCGCAGGACCGCCGCTTCATCGACCCGGGATGGCGCGAGCCGCCGTTCGACCAGATCTACCAGGCGTTCCTGCTCACCCAGCAGTGGTGGCACAACGCCGTCACCGGCGTTCGCGGCGTCACGCGCCAGCACGAGGACACGGTCGCCTTCGCGACGCGCCAGTATCTCGACGTGTTCTCTCCCTCGAACGCACTGTGGACGAACCCCGAAGTGCTGCGCCGGACGCTCGCCGAATGGGGAGGCAACTTCGTTCGCGGCGCGGGCAACTTCATCGAGGATTGGGATCGCGCGCTCGGCGGCAAGCGGCCCGCGGGTGCGGAGGCGTTCGCAGTCGGCCGCGACGTTGCGGTGACGCCCGGCAAGGTCGTCTACCGCAATCGGCTGATCGAGCTGATCCAGTATGCCCCGGCGACCGAGCGCGTGCGACCCGAGCCGGTGCTGATCGTGCCGGCGTGGATCATGAAGTACTACATCCTCGACCTGAGCCCTGCGAACTCGCTGGTCCGGTACCTCACTCGGCAGGGCTTCACGGTGTTCATGCTCTCGTGGAAGAACCCGGGGCCCGAGGATCGCGATCTGGGGCTCGACGACTACCGCACGCTGGGCGCGATGGCGGCGCTCGACGCGGTGACGGCGATCGTGCCCAAGCGCAAGGTTCACGCGGTAGGCTACTGCATCGGCGGCACGCTGCTCGCAATCGCCGCTGCGGCGATGGCGCGCGACGGCGATCAGCGCCTCGCCACGACCAGCTTTTTCGCCGCGCAGACCGACTTCACCGAGGCCGGAGAGTTGATGCTGTTCATCAACGAAAGCCAGGTGGCGTTCCTCGAGGACACGATGTGGGAGCAGGGCTTCCTCGAGACCAACCAGATGGCGGGCGCGTTCCAGATGCTGCGCTCCAACGACCTCGTCTGGTCGCGGATGGTGCGCGAATACCTGCTCGGCGAACGGGCGCCGATGACCGATCTGCTGGCATGGAACGCCGATGCGACTCGGATGCCGTATCGCATGCACACCGAGTATCTGCGCCGGATCTTCCTGCAGAACGATCTGGCCGAGGGGCGCTATCCCGCGGGCGGGCGTCCGGTCGCGCTTTCCGACGTGCGCACGCCCACGTTCGCGGTCGGCACAGAGACCGACCATGTCGCGCCGTGGCGCTCCGTGTACAAGCTGCATCTGCTGTCCGACGCGGAGATCACCTTCGTGCTCACCAGCGGCGGACACAACGCGGGCATCGTCTCCGAGCCCGGCCACCCGCATCGACATTACAGGGTCGCGCTCCGGAAGCCCGGCGGGCGCTACGACGACCCGGATGTCTGGCTCGCCTCCGCGGCGCTCAAGAGCGGGTCCTGGTGGCCGGAATGGGCGGCTTGGCTCGGCGCGCACTGCGGCGAGCCCGGCCCCCGCCCCTCGATGGGCGCCCCAGCTTACCGGCCGCTCGCCGATGCGCCGGGAAGCTATGTCCTCGAGCCCTAGCTGGCGGATAAGCCTTTCACTTCAAGGACCTCAAAATCGCGGACTGAAATACGCCTTGACAATTACTGCTTAGGCAATATAATACGACCCATGACTGAAATCGAAACCCCGGATCGCGTCGGCTACTACGACGCAAAAAGCTACGACCCGAAAGCGAGCATTGGCGGGCTGCTGAGCCGCGTCAAGATGAAGCTCTTCGACGCTCTGGAAGCGGAGCTGGAGCCCCTCGGCATCACCGCCGCCCAGTACGTCATTCTCGTCAATCTGGCGAGCGGCGTGGACTCCGCGTCCGGACTTTGCCGCAGCGTCTCCTACGACCCTGGCGCGATGACGCGGATGATCGACCGGCTCGAGAAGAAGCGTCTGGTGAAGCGCGTTCCCTGTGCCGAGGATCGCCGGATCGTGAGGCTTGCGCTCACCGATGAAGGTCGCGCGGTGTATCCGCAACTGGTCGAGAAGGCCGCGGGCGTGCTCAACGATCGATTGCGCGGGTTCGAGCCGGAGGAGGTGAAGCAGCTCGAGCGGCTCCTGGAGCGCATGGTGACCAACGATTGAAAAAATTTTGCGGTAATGGTTGCCTAGGCATCGATAGCCCTGGCAGCAAAGTGGATAAGAGCAAGAGGACAAGTCGAGGAAGAAAGCAAGAGTCGATGATGAAGAGCGGATGGTTGCAATGGTTGATTGCGCAATTGCGGGAATTCGGACCGTATTTCGCGGTGGAACTCATTCTCCCGGGCGGGACGCTGATCGCGCTGGCGCTTTACGCGCTGCGGCGGCGCCATGCCCTGTGGCCGGGCAGCGGGGCGGCGCGATGATGCCGGGCCGGGAAGCCGATCATGACCCTCAGGCCTTCGCGCTGGAGGTTGTGCGTCGCACGCGCGAGGCATGGCTGCCTCGGGCAGCGCTGCGCCGCGGGCTGAACCCAAACGCGACGCCGGAGCCCAAGAGACTGAGCGGTCCTTCGGCGTGCCGGGGCACGCCGCGCCGCGCGCCATGGGCGTCGATCGCCGTCGCAATCGCCGTGGTCGCGGCAGTGCTCGCCGGCGAGTTGTGGGCCGTGCACGCGGCATCGGCGATCGACTCGACCGTGGCGCACCGCGTCGTGGGAGATGTAAGCATCACGCTGTCGCGCGTGGCCGAGGCCTCGCTCGTCGGCCCGGTGGACTGACAGGGAAGAACCATCATGGCTGAAGACAACAAGCAAGCTTCATCCAGAGACGCACTCGCTGCGCCTCAGGGCGACGCCGCGCAGCCGCGGAACGGTGCGCCGCAGCGTTCGCAGCGCCGGCGCTGGCTGGTCGCCGCAGCGGCGGTCTTCGTCGTCGCAGGGGTGGCTTACGGCGTCTACTGGGCGACCGTGCTTCGCTTCCGCGAATCGACCGACGATGCCTACGTCGGCGGCAACGTGGTGCAGATCACGCCGCGCATCGCCGGCACAGTGGTCGCGATCGGCGCCGACGACACGCAGTACGTCGACGCGGGGCAGATGCTGGTGCGGCTCGATCAATCCGATGCGAAGGTGGCGCTCGATCAGGCGGAGGCGCAACTCGCGCGCACGGTGCGCGACGTACGCGGCTTGTACGCGACCTCCGCGCAACTGCAGGCCACCGTCGCGATGAGGCAGTCGGATCTCGACCGCGCCAACGAGGACCTCGCGCGACGCGAGCGGCTCTCCAGCTCCGGTGCGATCTCCCGCGAGGAGCTGCAGCACGCGCGCGATGCGGTCGCGAGCGCCAAGTCGGCGCTGCGGGCGGCGGAACAGCAGCTCGCCGCCAACCGGGCGCAGGTCGATCGCACGACCATCGAGAACCATCCCGACGTGCGCGCCGCCGAGGCGCGCTGGCGCGACGCCTATCTCGCGTACGCGCGCACGGAGCTGCCGGCGCCGGTGTCCGGGTTCGTCGCGAAGCGCTCGGTGCAGCTCGGCCAGCGCGTGGCTCCCGGCGCGCCGCTTATGGCGGTCGTGCCGCTCGATCAGGTCTGGGTGGACGCGAACTTCAAGGAAGCGCAGCTCGCGACGATGCGCGTGGGGCAGCCGGTCCAGCTCACCGCCGATCTCTACGGCGGCAAGGTCGAGTACCACGGAAAGGTGGTCGGCTTCGGCGCCGGCACGGGTTCCGCGTTCGCGGTGCTGCCGCCGCAGAACGCGACCGGCAACTGGATCAAGATCGTGCAGCGCGTTCCGGTGCGCATCGCGCTCGAGCCGCGCGAGGTGTCGGCGCATCCGCTGCAGATCGGCCTGTCGATGGACGTGCAGGTCGACACGCACGACCGCGAGGGCGCGCGGCTGCCTCGGATCGCGCAAAGCGCGCCGGTGCTGGCCACCGAGGTGTTCAGCGTCCAGGACGAGATCGCGGACCGCCGCGTCAGGGCCATCATCGCCGCGAATGAAGGGGCATCGGCGCAGCTGACGCAGAACCGCGGCGAGGAAGGCGGAAAGTCGCGCGTCGCCCGCGCGGCCAGTGCGAGTTCCGCGAATCGTGCGCTCAGCGCGGCGTCGAGCCGCGCTCGCTCGCTGTCGCTGAAGAGCGCGTTCTAGAGCAGTCACGCTGATGGCGACGCCCGCATCGACCGCTCCCGCGCCGCTGAGCGGCGGCGCGCTGGCGCTCGGCAGCATCGCGCTGTCGCTGGCGACGTTCATGAACGTGCTCGACACGTCCATCGCCAACGTATCGATCCCCGCGATCGCCGGCGACCTCGCGGTGTCGCCGGACCAGGGCACCTGGGTCATCACCTCCTTTGCGGTCGCCAACGCCATCTCGCTGCCGCTCACGGGCTGGCTCACGATGCGCTACGGGCAGGTCAGGCTGTTCCTGGCCTCGACGCTGCTGTTCGTCGTCGCGTCGTTCCTGTGCGGGCTCGCGCCCTCGCTCGCGTTCCTGCTCGTGTTCCGGGTGATCCAGGGCGCGGTCGCGGGGCCGATGATTCCGCTGTCGCAGTCGCTGCTGCTTGCAAGCTTCCCCAAGCGCAAGGCCGGCACCGCGCTCGCGATCTGGGGCATGACCACGCTGGTCGCGCCGGTGGTCGGTCCGGTCCTGGGCGGGTGGATCACCGACAACATCTCCTGGCCGTGGATCTTCTACATCAACATCCCGGTCGGACTGATCGCCACCGCCGCCACGTGGGCCGTCTATCGGCGGCGCGAGACGCCGACGGCGCGGCTTCCCGTCGACGGCGTCGGCCTCGGCTTGCTGGTGCTCTGGGTCGGCTCGCTCCAGGTCGTGCTCGACCGCGGCAAGGATCTCGACTGGTTCGGCTCGGGCCAGATCGTCGCGCTGGCGATCGTGGCATTCGTCGGCTTCGTCTTCTTCGTAATCTGGGAGCTGACCGATCGTCATCCGGTGGTCGATCTGCGGCTCTTCGCGCGCCGCAACTACTGGACGGCCACACTCGCGATGGCGCTCGCCTACGGCGCGTTCTTCGGCAACGTCGTGCTCCTCCCGCTCTGGCTGCAACAGTACATGGGCTACACCGCGACCCTGGCCGGCCTGGTTCTCGCGCCGGTGGGCCTGCTCGCGATCGTGCTCACCCCGTTCGTCGGCCGGACGGTGGACCGCGTCGATCCGCGCATCTTCGCCACGGGCGCGTTCCTGGTCTTCGCGCTGGTGCTGTGGATGCGCTCGCTGTTCAACACCCAGGCGGACCTGCAGACGCTGCTCATACCGACGATCATCCAGGGCGCCGCCGTGGCCGTGTTCTTCATCCCGCTGGTCAACCTGAGCCTCTCGGGACTGGCGCACGAGCAGATCCCGGCCGCTTCGGGACTGTTCAACTTCGCGCGCATCACCGCCGGCGCGTTCGGCACCTCCATCGTGACGACCTGGTGGGACCGCCGCGCGGCGCTGCATCACGCCCAGCTTGCCGAGCACATCACCGCCTACGACCCGACGTCGCAACACGCCTTCTCCGCGCTGCAATCGAGCGGACTCTCGCCCGACCAGAGCGCGACCGCCCTCAACCGCATGATCGATCAGCAGGCGTACATGCTCTCGGCCAACGACATCTTCTACGTCTCGGCGCTGCTGTTTCTCGCCCTGATCGCCGTGGTGTGGCTGGCGCGGCCGGTCAAGGGAGCGCACGCGCCGGCGGAGGGCGGCATGGCCGACTAGGCGATCGGCGCGCGGCGCTTCTTTGGCGCGGCCGATAAAGCGGTCATAATAAGACGCTGTTTCGAGCGCCTAAATCCGGCGGAGCGAAGCGCCCCGTCGGCAGGAGAGACCATGAATCGGCTTGCCACTTCCACGCCCCGGCGGACCGGCGTCACCGCCGTGCATTCTCTGCACCGCTTCGTATTCACGGTGCCCGATCTCGACGAGGCGCAGCGCTTCTACGCGACGTTCGGGCTCGACGTCCGGCGCGACGGCGACCGCGTCGACCTGCACACCTACGGTCATCCGCATCGCTGGGGATCGATCCACCGCTCGCCGGGACGGAAAAAGCTGCAGTACGTGAGCTTCGCCGCGTACCCGGAGGATTTCGAGGCGCTGCAGCGGCATCTCGAACGTACCGGCGCGCCGCAGGCGAAACCGCACCCACTCGCCGACGAAGAAGGTTTCTGGTTGCGCGACCCCGACGGCACGGCGGTTCAGGTGCTGGTCGCGCCGCGCGTGTCGCCCGCGGTACCCGACACCCGCGAACCGCGCGTCGTGCCGCCGGGAACCGCGGCCGCGCCCAGCCGCTCCGCGGCCGGCCCGGTGCGTCCGCGCCGGCTCTCGCACGTGCTGCTCTTCGCGACGGACGTTCTGCGCTCGGCGCGCTTCTACGCCGAGACGATCGGGCTGCGGCTGTCGGATCGCTCGGCCGACGTGGTCGCATTCATGCACGGCGCGCACGCGAGCGATCATCACATGCTCGCCTTCGCCAAGTCCGGGGGACCCGGCCTGCATCACTCGAGCTGGGTGGTGGACGACGTCGATCAGGTCGGGCTCGGGATGGAGCAGATGTCGGCGCAGGGCTACACCGAAGGCTGGGGCGTGGGCCGGCACGTGATCGGATCGAACTACTTCCGCTACGTGCGCGATCCCTGGGGCAGCTTCGTGGAGTATTCGGCCGGGATCGACTTCATACCCGCCGAAATCGAGTGGAAGGCGGCGGATCATCCGCTCGCCGACTCCTTCTACGTATGGGGACCGCCGCCGCCGGACTACTTCGTGGTCAATCAGGAGATCGCGGCGTAACGGCGCGCGTGCGAATGAATTCGGCGCCGACGGGGCGCTCGTCGGCCGCCGTCGGAACTACGCGCCGAGATCGACCACTCGGCGCACCAGCGGCAGGTGTCCGCTTCCCGCTCGAGCCGCTTCGCCGGTCAAGCCTTGAGCCGGCCGATGTGCTTGAAGCGCGGATACTCCGCGAATGCTTCCTCGCGTGACGCGCCGGCATCGATGCGCCGGGTGATCGCCTGCTCGATCTCCGCGAGGCGCTCGGTCCAGGCGATCACCCGTTCCGCGATCGCCTTCGGAATCGCGATCAGTCCGTCGCCGTCGCCGATCAGGAAATCTCCGGGTGAGACGCTCACGCGCGCCGACGCCTGACCCGGCAACGCGACCTCAACATCGGCCCGTGCGAGGTGCCAGCGTCCCCCCGAGTTGAGCGGCGTGACATAGCGGCAGAAGGTGGGCATTCCCAATTCAACGATCTCCGGCGCGTCGCGCACACCGCCGTCGACCACGAATCCGGCGCAGCGCCGGCGGCGCGCCGCGAGGCACATGAGGCCGCCGACCGCCGCGCTCGCGCGATGCCCGTTCATCGCGATCACCAGCACCGCGCCCTCGGCCATCCGGCGATCGATCTCGGTGCTCGGGAGCGCCGGAGCGCGATCATCGGAATCCTCGGACACGCCTTCGAGGCACGCCGCCACGCCGGCGAGCTTCGTGGCGCGGTCGAGCGGTGCGATCGCGCTCGCGATCGACTGTCCCCGATAGCCGCACTGGTCGAGCACGTCGCTCACCGCCGAGGTGGTGAGCGTGCGCAGGCGGGCGACGAGCGAAAGCGGCGAAGGTGCGGTCATCGGCGCGAAATCCGGGTCCGATGCGGAAGCAGCGCATTATGCTCGAAACGGCGCGAGTTCAGGTAGCATACGGGCCGCAGCAGCCTTCAGAACATGCCGCTCACCCACCTGCAGCGCCTCGAAGCGGAATCGATCCACATCATGCGCGAGGTTGTCGCGGAAGCCGACAACCCGGTCATGCTGTACTCCATCGGCAAGGACAGCTCGGTGATGCTGCACCTCGCGCTCAAGGCGTTCCATCCCGCCAAGCCGCCGTTTCCGCTGCTGCACGTCGACACGACATGGAAGTTCCGCGACATGTACGCGTTCCGCGACCGGCGCGCGCGCGAGGTCGGCATGGAGCTCATCGTCCACGTCAACCCGGAAGGCCTGGCGATGCAGATGGGCCCCATCACCCACGGCTCGGCGGCGCACACCGACGTGATGAAGACTCAAGCCCTGCGCCAGGCGCTCGACAAGTATGGGTTCGATGCGGCGTTCGGCGGCGCGCGGCGCGACGAGGAGAAGTCGCGCGCCAAGGAGCGGATCTTCTCCTTCCGCTCGGCCCACCACCGCTGGGACCCGAAGAACCAGAGGCCGGAGCTGTGGAGGGTCTACAACGCGCGCAAGCACAAGGGCGAGTCGATCCGCGTGTTTCCGCTGTCCAACTGGACCGAGCTCGACGTCTGGCAGTACATCCATCGCGAGAACATTCCGATCGTGCCGCTGTACTTTGCGCGCGAGCGGCCGGTCGTCGAGCGTGACGGCACGCTGATCATGGTCGACGACGATCGTCTGCCGCTCGAGCCGGGCGAGAAGCCGCGGCTGCGCAAGGTGCGCTTCCGCACGCTGGGCTGCTATCCGCTGACCGGCGCCATCGAATCCCAGGCCGAGACCGTTACGGCGATCATCGAGGAGATGCTCGCGACGAGGCTCTCGGAGCGGCAGGGCCGGGTGATCGACTTCGACGCGAACGCTTCCATGGAAAGGAAGAAGGTGGAGGGGTATTTCTGATGGGTGCGAATGAATTCGCACCGACGGCGGACTCGTCCGCCGCCGGCGAGGGCTACCTGCGAGCCCCGGAGCGCAAGGGACTGCTCCGTTTCATCACCTGCGGCAGCGTCGACGATGGCAAGAGCACGCTGATCGGGCGGCTCTTATACGAGTCGAAGCTGCTGTTCGAGGATCAGCTCGCCGCGCTGCGCGCGGACTCCAGGCGCCAGGGTGCGGGCGAGGACGAGCTCGACTTCTCGCTGCTGCTGGACGGGCTCGCGGCGGAGCGCGAGCAGCGGATCACGATCGACGTCGCCTATCGCTTCTTCGCCACCGAGACCCGCAAGTTGATCGTGGCCGACACGCCGGGCCACGAGCAGTACACGCGCAACATGGTGACCGGCGCCTCGACCGCCGACGCCGCGGTGCTCATCGTCGACGCGCAGAAGGGCGTCTCCGTGCAGACGCGGCGGCACAGCTACCTCGCGTCGCTGCTCGGCATCCGCCACATCGCCGTGGCGGTGAACAAGATGGACCTGGTCGGATACGACGAGCGCACGTTCCGTGCCATTGTCGGAGGCTATCGCGACTTCGCGACCCGCATCGGACTCGAGGACGTGGTCTTCATCCCGGTCTCGGCGCTCAGGGGAGACAACGTGGTGGTGCCGAGCGCGAATCTCTCGTGGCACCGCGGGCCGACGCTCTTGGGCTGGCTCGAAAGCGTGCCGATCGACGAGGATCGGCTGCAGAGGCTCGCCTTCCGTTTTCCGGTGCAGTGGATTAACCGCCCTGACCAGAGCTTCCGCGGATTTGCCGGCACGATCGCCAGCGGCGAGATCGAGCCCGGCGCGCGCGTGCGCGTCCAGCCGTCGGGGCGCGAGAGCCGCGTCGCGCGGATCGTGACCGCGGATGGCGACCTACGGCGAGCGGTAGCCGGGCAGTCGGTCACGCTCACGCTCGTCGACGAGATCGACGTGTCGCGCGGCGACATCATCTCTCGGGCGGACGCGCCGGCAGAGGTCGCCGACCAGTTCGAGGCCACGCTCGTCTGGATGGCCGACGAGCCGATGCTCCCGGAGCGGCCGTATCTCATGAAGATCGGGGCATGCACGGTGAACGCGCAGGTGAGCGAGCTCAAGTACCGGCTCAACGTCAACTCGCTCGAGCACGTGGCCGCCAAGACGCTTGCGCTGAACGAGATCGGGGTGGTCAATCTGTGGCTCGATCAGCCGATCGCCTTCGATCCGTACAAGGAGAACCGCGACACCGGCGGCTTCATCCTCGTCGACCGCCTGAGCAACAACACCGTGGGCGCCGGGATGTTCGAATTCGCGCTGCGGCGCGCGCACAACATCCACATCCAGGCGCTGGACGTCAACAAGGCAGCGCGCTCGGAGCTCAAGGGTCAGCGGCCCTGCGTGCTCTGGCTCACGGGACTGTCGGGCGCCGGCAAGTCGACGATCGCGAATTTCCTGGAGAAGCGCTTGCACGCGCTGGGGCGGCACACGTATCTGCTGGACGGCGACAACGTCCGGCACGGGCTCAACAAGGACCTGGGATTCACCGACGTCGACCGGGTGGAGAACATCCGTCGCATCGCCGAGGTCGCGAAGCTCATGGTCGACGCGGGTCTGATCGTGATCACCGCCTTCATCTCGCCGTTCCGGGCCGAGCGCCGGATGGCGCGCGAGCTCATGGGCGCGGGCGAGTTCATCGAGGTGTTCGTAGACGCGCCGCTCGCGCTCGCCGAGGAGCGCGACCCGAAGGGCCTCTACAAGAAGGCGCGCGCCGGCCAGATCAAGCATTTCACGGGAATCGACTCGCCGTACGAAGAGCCGGAGCATGCCGAGATCCGGCTCGACACGACGCGGCTCGAGCCGGAGGCGGCGGCGGAGCTGGTGCTGCGCGAGCTCGCCCGTCGCGGCGTGATCCGGACCGTCGGCTAACGGATCGGTCGTGCCGCAGCGATCCGAGCGCCATCCGGAGATCCGCGAGGCGGTGCGCGCGCTGTGTGCCGATTTCCCCGACGCCTACTTTCGCGAGCTCGACGAGAAGCGTGCGTACCCGGAAGCCTTCGTCGATGCGCTCACCAAGGCCGGCTGGCTCGCGGCGCTGATTCCGCAGCAGTACGGCGGCTCGGGACTCGGCTTGTCGGAAGCTTCCGCGATCATGGAGGAGATCAACCGCTGCGGCGGCAACGCGGGCGCGTGCCACGGTCAGATGTACAACATGGGCACGCTGCTGCGCCACGGATCGGAGGCGCAGAAGAAGCGGTATCTGCCCGGCATTGCCGCCGGCGAATTGCGGTTGCAGTCGATGGCGGTGACCGAGCCGACGACCGGTACGGACACGACCCAGCTCAAGACCACCGCCGTGCGCAGGGGCGACCGGTACATCGTGAACGGACAGAAAGTATGGATCTCACGCGTCCAGCACTCCGACCTCATGATCCTGCTCGCGCGGACCACGCCCGTCGCCGAGGTCAAGCGCAAGTCCGAAGGCATGTCGATCTTCATCGTCGATCTCGAGCAGTCGATCGGCAAGGGGCTGACGGTGCAGCCGATCCGCAACATGGTGAATCACGAGACCAACGAGCTCTTCTTCGACAACCTGGAGATCCCGGCGGAGAACCTGATCGGCGAGGAAGGCAAGGGCTTCCGCTACATCCTCGACGGGCTCAACGCGGAGAGGACTCTCATTGCTGCGGAGTGCATCGGCGACGGGTACTGGTTCGTGCAGCGCGCGGCCAAGTACGCCGGCGAGCGGATCGTCTTCGGCCGACCGATCGGCAGGAACCAGGGTGTAGCCTTCCCGATTGCCGAAGCGTTCATCGAAGTCGAGGCGGCCAGCCTGATGCGCTACGCGGCGACGGATCTCTTCGATCGGGGCGAGCCCTGCGGGGCCGAAGCGAACATGGCCAAGCACCTCTCAGCGAAGGCCTCGTGGGAGGCGGCCAACGTCTGCCTGCAGACTCACGGCGGGTTCGGCTTCGCCGCCGAATACGACGTCGAGCGCAAGTTCCGCGAGACGCGTCTCTATCTCGTCGCGCCGATCTCCACCAACCTCGTCTTCAGCTACGTCGCCGAGCACGTGCTCGGGCTGCCGCGATCCTTCTGAGCGGTCGCCACCCGCGAGGCCGAGCAGGAACCATGGCGCGCCCATACGTCCATGGCTACGAGTCGCGCGAAAGCGAGCGCCTGCGGGACCAGGCGCAGAGCCTGGTGGATTTGCTGCACTCGGATACCTTGTATCCGCCCGGCAGCGCGGTGCTGGAGGCAGGCTGCGGCGTGGGCGCCCAGACCATCCCGCTCGCCCGCAACAGTCCGGGCGCCCGCTTCACGTCCGTAGACCTGTCGGCGGATTCGCTCGGGGAAGCGGCGGCAAGAGTGCGCTCTGCCGGAATCACGAATGTCGACATTCTTCAGGCCGACGTCTTAGGGTTACCTTTCACTCCCGAATCGTTCGACCACGTCTTCGTCTGTTTCGTCCTCGAGCATCTCTCGCGCCCCTCGGACGCCTTGCTGCTGCTGAAGAGACTCCTCCGGCCGGGCGGCACCATCACGGTGATCGAAGGCGACCACGGATCGGCCCATTTCCATCCCGACAGCGCCGACGCGCGGCACGCGATCGACTGCCTGGTGGAACTCCAGCGCAGGGGTGGAGGCAATGCGATGATCGGACGCGAGTTGTTTCCGCTGCTGTCCGCGGCGGGCTTCGATGCGGTGCGCGTGTCGCCGCGGATGGTCTACGTGGACTCCAGCCGGCCCGAGCTTGTCGAGGGTTTCACTCGGAAGACTTTCACGGCGATGGTCGAAGGCGTGCGCGCTGCGGCGATCGAGGTCCGGATGACCACCGCGGAGCGCTTCGATGCCGGAATCCGTGCGCTTTACCGGACGACACAGGCGGACGGCGTCTTCTGCTACACGTTCTTCAAGGCCGTGGGAACGAAGGCGCATGCGACCGACTCGGATCGAAGCCGTTGAAAGGACCTGCGATGTGGAGAACCTCTGCCCGTGTCTACGACCCGCTCCTGGGCGCCGCGCTGGGCATCGGCGTGCTGATCGCGTGCTCGCCCGCCGGCGGTCAGACACCCGCCGCGGCCTCGGGCTCCGGACCCGTCTCTGGCATCGAGCTGCAGTTCATGGATGCCTCGGTGCGCCCGCAGGACGATTTCTATGCGTACGTCAACGGCAGATGGCTCGCCACCGTCGAGATTCCCGCCGACAAGGGGATACTCACCCCCTTCAACATGCTGGACGATGCGACGGAGGTGGAGCTCAAAGCACTGATCGAGGGAATCGGCGAGAATCCGCCCGATCCGGACGCGCAAAAGATCGCCGCGCTCTACGCCAGCTTCTTCGACGAAGCGAGGCTCGATTCGCTCGGCTTGCAGCCGATCGCCAAAGAGCTGGCGCGAATCGGGAAGATCCGCAGCAACAGACAGCTCCCCAGCCTCATCGCGCATTTCAACGTGGTCGGCGTCAGCGCGCCCTATGGGCTGCGAATCCATCAGGATGCCCGGGAGCCGACCCGTTACGTCGTCGATCTTGCGCAGAGCGGGCTCGGACTCCCGGACCGCGACTATTATCTCAAGGACGACGACAAGCTGCGGCGCGTCCGTGCGGAATATCGCGCGCACATCGAGGCGATGGAGAAGCTGGCCGGCTCCAGGATCGCCAAGAAGGAAGCCGACGACATCGTCGCGCTCGAAACCGAGCTCGCTTCGGCTCAATGGAGCAGGGTGGAGAACCGGAATCCGGCGAAGACCTACAACAAGCGCTCGACCGCCGAGCTATCGAAGTTGATGCCGGCGTACGACTGGAACAGCTATCTACTCGATGCCGGCGTGGCCGGGAAGATCGATTACGTCATCATCGGCCAACCGTCCTATTTCACGGCCCTCGGCGACCTGCTGCAGAAGACGCCTCTCGCGGTTTGGAAGACCTACTTCCGCTGGCGCGTCCTGTCGGCCGCCGCACCGTATCTCGGCAAAGCGTTCGCCGACGAGCATTTCGCCTTCTACGGCACCGCGCTGCGCGGGATACCCCAGGACAAACCGCGCTGGAAGCGCGGGGTCGAGCTGGTAAGCGGGAGCATCGGCGAAGCTCTCGGCAAGCTCTACGTCGCGAGGTATTTCCCTTCCGAGAGCAAGGCCCGGATGCAGGCCCTCGTGCGGAACCTCGTCGCCGCCTACCGCGGCAGCATCGAGACGCTCGACTGGATGAGCGCCGACACGAAGAAAGCGGCGCAGGACAAGCTTGACAGGCTGGCGGTGAAGATCGGCTATCCCGAGAGGTGGCGCGACTACAGCAAGCTCGGCATTTCCCGGGATGACCTCTACGGCAATGTCGTTCGCGCCCACCGGTTCGAGTACCGCCGCAACGTCGACAAGCTCGGCAATCTGGTCGACCGGTCGGAATGGCGGATGTCACCGCAGACCGTAAACGCCTACTACAACCCGGAGCTCAACGAGATCGTCTTTCCGGCCGCGATCCTGCAACCGCCCTACTTCAACGCCAAGGCCGACGAGGCGGCTAACTACGGCGGCATCGGCGCGGTGATCGGTCACGAGATCTCCCACGGCTTCGACGACCGGGGCAGCCAGTACGACGCCGAGGGCAAGTTGCGCGACTGGTTCACGCAAGAGGATCACGAGAAGTTCAGGGCGAAGACGCGGGCGTTGGTCGCGCAGTACGATCGGTACGAGCCCGTGCCAGGGTTCCACGTCAATGGCGAACTCACGCTGGGCGAGAACATCGCCGACAACTCCGGGCTCGCGATCGCGTACAAGGCCTACGAGATCTCGCTCGGCGGCAAGGAGGCGCCCACAATCGACGGTCTCACGGGCGAGCAGCGCTTCTTTGCCGGCTGGACGCAAGCCTGGCGCGCCAAGGTGCGCGACAACGAGGCCATCGTCCGAATCAAATCGGACCCGCATGCCCCGGCCGCGGTGCGCGGCTACGCCCCCCTCCTCAATCAACCCGGCTTCTACAAGGCGTTCGGAGTGGAGCCGGGAGACAAGATGTACCTGCCGCCTGGGGAGCGGATCACGATCTGGTGAGCCGGGCAGCGGCGGCGACTGTTATCTGCCTTCGATCGTCCGCCATTGCCGGTGCAGGTGCACCGGATGCAGGCGGCCGTGACCTACACGTGCCTCCGACCGGATACCCGAGTCTTCCTCCCGTCCCGCCATGCCGACGAGCGCGAGCATCACCCCGCCAGCGAGGCCGCCCAATACGAACATCAGTATCGCCCATCCGATCGAGACCATACATGGATCCTTTCGCAGAATGGAGCACACTCAATCTAGGCTCGACCGCAACGCCTGAAAATCAGCGCACCGCTATCCGCGAGTAGGAGCCCATCCGATCGCATGTCGGAGTGCTCGTAGTGGACTACGAAGCCAACAACGCCAAATGTCGATAACAAATTGTTCACGAAAAACATTGTGCATTCAAAGAATTGCGTTGAGATTTGGCGCGCGGATTGCGATCATAGCTGTCCCGCCCAGAGCAATTCCGATCGATGATCAAACCTCCACGCGCGCCGCCATCACCGCCCGCTCCCGAATCGTCGGAAGGCGTCGCACCCTTCAAGATGCGGTTGACGCGAGAGCAGCACGAATGCCTCAGTCGCTGTGCGCGAGGGATCTCGGTCCGCTTCGAGCGATCGGACATCATCGATGCCTTGGTCGAGGCCGGTTATGCCGAGAAAGGCGTGGCCGGCGTCGTTACGGTGACGCCGCGCGGGCGAGAGTATCTGCAGAAGCAGCCCACCTGACTAGCGCAGCTCGAGCCGGCGGATCAGCGCATCGACGGCGGGGGGACAGTCGCCCTTCGGAATGCGGCTGTCGCGGAGGCTCTGCACGACTTCGGGCCGCGCAATCGCCTCGTAGTCGGACCGCAGCAGGACAGCGGCGATAGCCGCCTGGACCGCGGCCGTCTGCGCGAGGGGGAACAGGCGGGCGAGCTCCTCGAGACTGTCGGCGTCGGAGATATGCTGGCAGGCCAGCGCGTCGAGCGCGCGGACTTGCAACTTGGCGTCGCTTACGTTGGCGATGTCGTCGGTGACGATGCGAAGCTCCCGCGGATCGAGCGCGCGATGACGTAGATACACCTGCGCCATCTCGAATTCCGTCGCGCGCGCGCTGGTAAGAGCGCTCACCACCGCGACGCGATCCTCCACGCTGCCGAGGCAGGCCAGAACAGCGGCCTGACCGACCGTTCGTGGTGGTGGCGCCGACGCCGCTAGGGCAGGCATGACCGAATCCAGCCCGTGCGCATCGTTCAGGGCGCACGCCAGTTCCACGTCTGCTGAGCTTACATTCCCCGCCAGGCTATCGCGGATCAGCGCCGCCAGCTCCGAGCGCTCCTCGTCGCTCGAGAGCCAGCCCAATGCGCGCGCCAGCTTGATCATGCGCGCGCGGACCGCCGGCTGATCGGCGTCCCGGGCAAACGCGAGGAACTGCGAGCGCGCAGCGCCGTCGAAGGCAATCTCGGTCAGCGCCCGCCTTACGGAGGGGTTTGCCCGATCTGCGTCGGTCACCGCCCCGATAGTCTTCTCGATGCGATCGAGAAAGGCGCGCACCTCCGCCATCTCGCGCTGGAGCACCTGATGCACGAACGCGAGCTTCTGCGCGAGCGCAAGGCCATCGTCGGCGAACCGGCAGACGTCGCGGCGAAGGTCATTGAGCGGCTCACGGCTCGTGAGCCCGGTTGAAGTGATCATCGAGGTCGATGCGAAGTGGTGGAGCAGCTTGTTACTCTTGCGTCCCGCGCCGATTTCGGCGGCGCCGCCGGCGCGGAAGTAGCCGTCCAGCAGAGAAGCGGCGACCGGGCCGACCGGAGCCTTGGCCGCAAAGCCGTAGATCACCGGCACGCCGTCGAAGATGAGCCGCATCCGATCGCGGCTGCTGTCCCCGTGCAGCGCGGACAGGGCGCGCGAAAGCCGCTCGGCGTCCGCGGGGGAGTGACCGGAGCGGATCAGGCTGCGCTCGACCTCGGCGGACAAGCGGCTCAGCGGGTCGGGATTGAGCGTGTTGCAGCCGAATAGATAGACTTCCTTCAGCCGCGAGAACAGCGTCGAGCACGACTTGCTGCAGGACGCGCGCTCCAGTTCGTACACCGGCAGGAATTCGCTCGCGCCGGCCTGGTCGGAATAGAACTCGTCGCGACCGTCGTAGTGGCCGGAGACGACCAGGATGTCGCAGGCCACGCGCTGCTGGCAGGCGGATGCGAGCCAGTCTGGTCGTCCACGCTCGACGAGCTCGACGAAGCGATACTTGTCGGCGGGGAGGCTGCGGCGGAACGCTTCCTTCTCGTCTTGAGAGTTCACCGTGACGGTGCAAACCGTCTTGGGCTCAGCGGACGCCCCGTGCACCCACGCCGCCGCGAGCAGCGATGCGATGAGGATGAAGAGCTTGCACGATGCCGACATCGCAGGCGCGTCGCGCCAGAAGAGCCGCTTCGACGCGACGCTTTTACGAGCTTCATCCTGACCCATCCGCTTGGGTTTCGCGTTGACGCAAGTCATGGCCAGCCCATTCCTGGGCAATGACGGCGGCGTGGTGCACCTGGGCGGCGACTGGCCGCAGCGCTCCCGGCGTCCGCGAAAACCGTGGCGCCGGCGCGGGGCACGGGACGCCGTCGAGCGCGGCGATCGTTGCCCGTGCGGCCAGGTGCGGATGCTGCGCGGCCTCGCGCATATCGAGCACCGGCGCAAAGCAGGCATCGCTGCCTTCCAGCAGTTCGCACCATTCGCGCCGCGTGCGCCGCAGGAACGACTCCTCGAGGAGTCGCCGCAGGCGCGGCCACGATGCAGGATCGTCGCGGTCGCCGAACGCTTCCGCGTCGAGCCCAAGACGTTCGATCAGCTCGGCGTGGAACTGCGCCTCGAGCGCGCCGACCGCGATGTACCGGCCATCCGCGCAGCGGTACGTACCGTAGAACGGCGCGCCGCCGTCGAGCAGGTTGCTGCCGCGAGCGTCGCGCCACTCGCCGCGGGCCAGCGCAGCGTAGATGAAAGTCATGAGCGATGCCGCGCCGTCGACCATCGCGCAATCGATCACCTGTCCGTGCCCGGAGCCCCGCGCCTCGAGCAGCGCGGCGAGGACGCCGACCACGAGATACAGCGCGCCGCCACCGAAGTCGCCCAGCAGATTGAGCGGCGGCACCGGCGCGCGATCGCGTTCGCCGATGGCGGCGAGCGCGCCGGCGAGCGCGATGTAGTCGATGTCGTGACCGGCCGCCTGCGCGAGCGGTCCGCTCTGCCCCCAGCCGGTCATACGGCCATAGACGATCCGCGGATTGCGGGCCAGGGCGACGTCGGGCCCGAGCCCGAGGCGCTCCATCACACCGGGACGGAAGCCTTCGATGAGGACGTCGGCGTGCTCGATGAGCGCGAGCGCGGAGGCCACGCCTTCGTCGGTCTTGAGATCGAGCTCCACCACCCGCCGTCCACGCTCGACGATGTCGTGCGGACGGAGAACCGGCGCACCCGGACGCCCGATCCGCACCACGTCGGCGCCCATGTCGGCGCAGAGCATCGCCGCGAATGGCACTGGTCCGATGGCGGCGAGCTCGACGACGCGCACGTCGGCGAGAGGGCCTGTGGCGGTCGCGTGCATCTAGTCGATCCTGCGCAGGAATTCGGCCGTCGCGGCGAGCACCGCGTCGGGCTGGTCCCGGTGCGCCGAATGGCGGCAATCGGCCAGCTCGACGCGGCGAAGGTTGCGCACGCCGCATCCGAGGCGGTCGAGCTGCTCGAGCGTGCCGTATTCGTCGTCGAGCCCCTGGATCGCCAGCACCGGACAGGCGATGTCCGGCAGGAGCCCTTCGATGTTCCAGGCGGCGAACGCCGGCGAGAGCCAGATGTCGTTCCAGCCCCAGAAGGCGCCTTCGACGTCCGCGTGGCGGCGCGCGAGCCGTTCGCGCAGATCGTCGTCCAGGTACGCCTGCCTCGCCTGCGCGATGCTCACGAGGCCGAAGGTTTCCACGAACAGGTGCGGTGCCAGCGCCACGACCGCCGAGACGGAGCGAGGCGACCGCGCGGCGTGGATCAGCGCGATCGAGGCGCCGTCGCTGTGTCCGAAGAGCACCGGAAGATCGACGTCAAGCACCGATAGCAGCTCGGGCAGAGTCTTGCCTGCTTCGATATGCATGTAATCGGGGCGTCTGGGCTCGGTGAGCGGGTCGGAGCGCCCGTAGCCGTAGCGCGAATAGACCAGGACCCGGCGCCGCGTCGCCTTCGCCAGCCTCTGGGGAAAATCCTTCCACAGAGACACCGACCCCAATCCCTCGTGCAGCATGACGATCGGCGGAACGTCGCTTCGCCCGCCGCCGTGCCATGCATATTCCAGCCGGTGGCCGCCGGCGACGGTGAATCTCGCCGTCATCGCAGGTGAGTGATCGCCGTCAACGCTGGCTCGCGCCCGGATGCTGGAAGCGCCTCGTCGCTGCGGCGCAGTTCCGATAGTATATCGTCGGAGTGAGCTCGATCGCTTTGAGAGGCGCTCGGGCCGTCGGAAAGGGCGAGAGGATTCATGAGCGCGGCGAGCGGCATCGATTATAACGAGCGCATCCCGAACAACGTGGGACTCGCCGAGGACCGCGCTCTGCAGCGCGCGCTCGAGCACTGGCAGCCGAAGTTCCGCGACTGGTGGCGGGCGATGGGGCCGGAGGGCACGGCGAACCACGAGATCTATCTCCGCACGGCGATCAGCGTCGAACGCGAGGGCTGGGCGCACTTCGACTACGTGCGCATGCCCGACTACCGCTGGGGCATCTTTCTCAATCCGGCGGAGCCCGAGCGCAAGATTCATTTTGGCGCGCACAAGGGCGAGGACGCCTGGCAGGCGGTTCCGGGCGAGTACCGCGCCAACTTGCGCCGCATCATCGTCACGCAGGCAGACACCGAGCCAGCGTCGGTCGAGCAGCAGCGCCATCTCGGCGCGACCGCGCCTTCGCTCTACGATCTGCGCAACCTCTTTCAGATCAATGTCGAGGAGGGCCGTCACCTGTGGGCGATGGTCTATCTGCTGCACCGCTACTTCGGCCGCGACGGGCGCGAGGAGGCGGAAGCGCTGCTCGAGCGCCGCTCGGGCGATCGGGACAACCCGCGAATCTTAAGCGCGTTCAACGAGAAGACGCCGGACTGGCTGGCGTTCTTCATGTTCACGTTCTTCACCGACCGCGACGGCAAGTTCCAGCTCTGCGCGCTCGCCGAGAGCGGCTTCGATCCGCTCGCCCGCACCACGCGCTTCATGCTGACCGAGGAGGCGCACCACATGTTCGTCGGCGAATCGGGAATCGCCCGCATCCTGCAGCGCACGGCGGAAGTCATGGCGCGCCACGATGCGCACGACCCCGCGCAGGTGCGCCGGCACGGCGTCATCGACCTGCCGACGCTGCAACGCTATCTCAACTTCCACTACAGCGTGACGCTCGATCTCTTCGGCGCCGACGTCTCGTCCAACGCTGCCACGTTCTACACCACGGGATTGAAGGGCCGCTTCGACGAGGCGCGGATCGGCGACGACCACGTGCTCGAAGAGGCCACGTACCCGGTGCTCGAGCTCGTCGACGGACGGCTCGTCGAGCGCGAGGTTCCGGCGCTCAACGCGCTCAACGAGCGGCTGCGCGACCGCTACGTCAAGGACACGGTCGGCGGCCTGGGGCGCTGGAACCGGGTGTTGGAGAAAGCGGGCATCGCCGAGCGGCTCACGCTGCCCCACAAGGCGTTCAACCGGCGCATCGGCTCGTTCTCCGGCGCGCGGATCGCGCTCGACGGCAGCGTCATCGACGAGGCGCAGTGGCAGGCCCACGAGCGCGAGTGGCTGCCGACCGCCGATGACCGCGCCTTCGTGGCCTCGCTCATGGGACGCGTCACCGAGCCCGGCAAGTTCGCGAGCTGGATCGCTCCGCCGGCCACGGGCATCAACGGCCGGCCGACGGACTTCGAGTACGTGCGTTTCGGCTGACGCCGCAAGGATCGATTGTCGCCCGCCGCGCCCCTCGTGAGGCTCGAGTGCGATGGACCGATCGCGCTGCTCACGATCGACCATCCTCCGGTCAACGCGCTGTCCAAGGACGTGCGTGCCGGCCTCGTTGCGGCGCTTGACGAAGCCCTCAGCGACGCGGGCGTACGCGCTATCGTCCTCGGCGCGGCCGGCGCGTCGTTCTGCGCCGGCGCCGACATCCGCGAATTCGAAGCCGCGCCGCAGCCGCCGCACCTGACCGATGTGATCCAGCGCTTCGAGGATTCGCCGAAGCCGGTGATCGTGGCGCTGCACGGCAGCGTCCTCGGCGGCGGCTGTGAGCTCGCCGCCGGATGCCACTACCGCGTGGCGGCCGGCAATACGCGTGTCGGTCTCCCCGAGGTCAATCTCGGCGTGCTGCCGGGCGCCGGCGGGACGCAACGCCTGCCGCGGCTCATCGGTTTCGACGCGGCGCTCGGCATGATGCTCGACGGCAAGCCGCGGCGCATCGCCGACGCAACGCTCTCGGGCTTCGCCGATCGCATCGTCGAAGGCGACCTGCGTGCGGAGGCGGTCGCCTTTGCCCTCGGGCTCATCGAGAGCGGTGCCGTCCCGCGGCGCACCGGCTCGCTGCCGCCGCCCGAATGGACGCCGGAGATCTTCGAGCGTCACGCCAAGGCGGCGCGAAAGCGCCGCGGCGAATCGGCGCCCGAAAAGATCGTCGCGGCGGTGCGCCGGGCGACCGACATGCCATTCGCCGACGCGGTGGCTTACGCGCGAGCCGATTTCCTGGCGCTGCGCGACACAGCGGACGCGGCCGCGCTGCGCTACGCCTTCTTTGCAGAGCGGCGGGCCGCGAAGCCCGGTCCCGAAGTCGCGCTGGGCGCGGCGCGCCCGCTCGCGCGCGCCGCGGTGGTGGGCGCCGGCACGATGGGGCAGGGCATCGCCATCGCGCTGCTCGACGCGCGGTTCGAAGTCGCGCTGATCGAGAAGTCCGAAGCGGCGCTCCAACGCGCGAAGGAGCGCATCGTCGCGCACTTCGAAGAAGCGGAGGCGCGAGGCCGCATCGGCGCCGGCGCGGCGGCAGCGACTCTCGGGCGGCTGCGCATCTCCTCGTCGCTGGAGGAGGTCCGCGATGCCGACGCAGTGATCGAGGCAGTGTTCGAGGACATCGGCGTCAAGCGCGAGGTGTTCGGCGAGCTCGACGCGATCGCCCGACCGGGGGCGCTGCTCGCGACCAATACGTCGTATCTGGACGTGGCGCAGATCGCCGGCTTCACGCGCCGGCCGCAGGACGTGATCGGGCTCCATTTCTTCAGCCCCGCGAACGTGATGCGGCTGCTCGAGATCGTGCGCACCGACGCCACGGCCCCCGATGCTCTCGCCACCGGGGTCGCGCTCGCCAGGCGGCTCAAAAAAGTCGGCGTGGTGTGCAGGGGCAAGGACGGCTTCGTCGGCAACCGCATGCTGGTGCAGCGCACGCGCGAGTGCCTGTTCATGCTCGAGGAGGGCGCGCTTCCGGGCGACATCGACGCCGCGCTCACCGATTTCGGCTTCGCGATGGGTCCGCTCGCGGTCAGCGATCTCGCAGGGCTCGACATCGGCTGGAGCAACGCCAGGCTCCGTCAGCAGCTGTGCGGGCTGGGACGCGAGTGCGATCTGCTCGATCGCCTGGTGGAATCCGGTCGTCTGGGCCAGAAAACGCGCGCCGGCTGGTATCGCTACGAGGATGGCAGCCGCACGCCGCTGCCCGATCCGGTGGTCGAGGCGCTGCTCGTCGAGCATTCACGCGCGCGCGGCATCGACCGACGCCCGATTCCGGCGACCGAGATCGTGGAGCGGTGCCTGCTCGGGATGATCAACGAGGCAGCGCGCATCCTGGATGAGGGCGTCGTCACGCGCCCATCGGACATCGACGTGGTGTGGCTCGCCGGCTACGGCTTCCCCCGCTATCGGGGCGGGCCGCTGTACTGGGCAGATCGCCTCGGCACGAGCCACGTCCTCTCGCGCATCGAGGCGCTGCGCGAGCGTTTCGGCGCGGCGTTCTGGACGCCCGCACCGCGCCTCGCCGGGCTCGCCGCCGACGGGCGCGGACTCACCTCGGACTGAAAAAATGCAGTAGCATGGTGGCGCGAGCGGGACTCGATCGCCGCCGGGACGTCAAGAGAGCTTTTCGGGGGATGCATGCGGCAGGCGTTGCCTTCGTCGATTTCGATCGACCTCGCCACCCGGGCACGGTCGATGCGCGCCGCGCCGTGAGCCAGCGCTCGACGCCGCCGTTCCGTGCCGATCACGTCGGCAGCTTCCTCCGTCCGGCGGAGCTTCTGGCGGCGCGCGAGCGCCACAGGAAGGGCGAGATCTCCGTAGCGGAACTGCGCGCGGTCGAGGACAAGGCGATCGCCGGAGTCGTGCGCATGCAGGAGGATGCGGGCCTGCGGGGCATCACCGACGGCGAATTCCGGCGGACCTATTTCCACATCGACTTCCTCGAGCAGCTCGAGGGTGTCGAGATCCGCGGCGGCCTGACCGCCCACTTCCACAGCGCCAAGGGCGAAATCGACTTTGCGCCGCCGGTGCTGCACGTCACGCACAAGGTCCGGCACGCGCATCCCATCCAGGTGGCGGACTTCCTCTACCTCAAGTCGGTGACCCGGCGCACCCCGAAGGTGTCCATTCCCTCGCCGACCATGCTGCACTTCCGCGGCGGGCGCGAGGCGATCAGCCGCGAGGCTTATCCGGACCTGGATGAATTCTTCGCCGACGTCGCGGCCGCGTACCGGGCGGAGATCGCCGCGCTGGGCGCCGCGGGCTGCACCTATCTGCAGCTCGACGACACCAATCTCGCGTACCTCTGCGATCCCAAGATGCGGGAGGGGGCCCGGGCGCGCGGCGACGATCCCAACGAGCTGCCGCGCCGCTACGCGCGCCTGATCAACGCCGCCATCGCGGAGCGGCCGCCGGGCATGACCATCTGCACGCACCTGTGCCGCGGCAATTTCCGCAGCGCCTGGGTCGCGGAAGGCGGCTATGAGCCGGTGGCGGAGGTGCTCCTCAACGAGCTCGCGGTCGACGGCTATTTCCTCGAGTACGACGACGCGCGCTCGGGTGACTTCTCGCCGCTGCGCTTCCTGCCCGGGGGCAAGCTCGTCGTGCTGGGCCTGGTCACCACCAAGGTCGGCGACCTGGAATCGAAGGACATGCTCAAGCGCCGAATCGACGAGGCGGCGCGCATCGTGCCGCTCGACCAGCTCTGTCTCTCGCCGCAGTGCGGCTTCTCGAGCACGGTGCACGGCAACGAGATCGCTCGCGAATCGCAGGTGGCGAAGCTGCGGTTGATCGTCGAGACGGCGCAGGATGTGTGGGGTACATCGTGATGCGTTTCCGGTGCGGAGCCATGGGCACGTGTCTTGCGTCCGGGAGGACGGATTCACGAAAACATCCTCCCGAGCCGATCCCATGGACCCGAAGCGTCAGAGGCGCCCGCAAAATGCGGCCACGGCCGCTGCGCGCCCTCGACCGACGGCCGTCGAAGCGCTGCGCTACGCCGCCGAGGCGAAAGCTCCGGACCGCCCGCCGAAGCTCGGCGAGATCCTGGTTGCACAGGGTCAGATCACTCCCGAACAACTCGCGACGGCGCTCAAGAGCCAGCGCACGAGCGGCCGCCGGCTGGGCGAGGAGCTCATCCAGGCGGGCTACGTGAAACGCTCCGTCGTCAGCCGGGCGCTGCGGATCCAGCGCCGGATCACTTTCGCGGCGATGTGCTCCACGCTCGCCGTCTCCACGGTCGCTCCCGCGGTCGAGGCGGCCCAGCAACACGGGCAGATCGCGGTGAGCGCGTTCGTGCCGGCGCAGGCGGTGGGCGAAGTCGTCCAGCAGCCCGTCCAGATCACCATCACCGACGCCGACATCGCCCGCGGCTACGTCGACGTGGCCGCCGGCTCGCAACTGCGCGTGACGTCCAACAATCCTTCCGGCTACGTGATCGACTTCTTCACCCGGCTGCCGATTTTCCGCTCGGTGCGGGTGAGCAATTCGAGCGGCAGCGCCGATCTGGGTCCCGACGGCGGAACGATCATCGAGCGCGGGCAGGTGGGTCGCAACCTTCCGCTCGCTCTCACCTACCGCTTCCAGCTCGCCGAGAGCGTCCAGCCGGGAACATACGCCTGGCCGCTCGCGCTGAACATCCGGCCGCTCTAGGCGTGCTCAATACGTCACGGTGACCGTGACGTTGTCCTGGTAGTTGTTCGCGACGGCGACATCCTGCAGCGCCGGTACGCGGCCGTAGACCGTCATGGTCACCGAGTCGGAGGTATTGAAGATCGAGAGCGTCATCGACCCTCCCAAGGTGTTCGTGCTCCCCGTGCCGTCGCCCCACACCGTCGAGTAGGCATTGCTCGTGTAGAGGTTGTAGCCGAGCGCATTCGCTCCGCTCTTCATGGTGCGCTGGACGAAGGTGTTGCTCGATCCGGTCGCGAGGCTGACCGTGTAGTTGACGCGCACAAAGAGCTCCGCGCCGAGCGTGCAGGTGACCTTGATGGAACCGGTGCTGCTGGTCGGACTCGCCGCGAACACATCGTAGGTGCCGAACGCCACCCCGGGCGTGGAGACGCTGCAGCTCGCCGCGTAGGCCTCGCCGACGAGGAGCGCCAGCAAGGCGGCCAGCATCGTTCTCATCGCGCGCTGGCGCGAACCGCGATGCGGGCCGCGCCCGCGGGCAATCTCGCACGTGGTCAAGCTCATCGAACGACTCCATGGCAGACGAATGTTCCCAGGCTCGGGAGCGGATCGGTCGTGTGCGGAAAGTCGACGTCGAGCTGGCAGACTTCGCCCTTCCACGCAGCTCGGAGGCGATTGTGGTCCTCGAGGCCGGTCACGTAGGCTTCGCCATCGAGGCCCACGGGGAATTCCTCGTCGCGCCCGGACAGCTTCACGATCGCCCCCGAGGGCATCGGCGCGCCGTCGTCGAGCCGGATCCGCAGCGTCGCGCCGCGAGAGCGCCGAATCGGAAAGTCGATCAGCAGTCCGCTGCGGAAGAACGGCACCGCTTCGATCTTGAGCCTGTCGACCTGCGCGTCGAGCGGCAGGTCGCGCTCCTCGATCGCGATGCGGTTGACGTCGTAGGCGCGCAGCTGCGGCAGCACCGCGTAGCCGGCGGCGTCGGTACGGCCCGCGGGCTGATTGTCCTGGAGGACGCCTACGCCCGCGTAATCGGCAACGCGCACGACGCCGAAGCTGTCGGTGATCTGGCGGCTCGCGAAGGCGTGTCCGCCGATGTAGCCCAGGCCTCCGGAGACGCTCGCGCGCGCCGCGGTGGAGCCCTGGAATCGCGAGACGTCGGCCTCGTAGGTTCCGACATTGTTCTGGTAGATGCCGTCGGCCTCGAGCTGGCTGTCGCGGGTGTGGCCGACGACGCGGTATCCGTAGCCCTCGCCGAGCGGAAGGCTGCGCTGGAGCGTGAAGGTCGTGTCGCTCGTGTTGCCTTGGCTGCTGCGACGCACCGCATCGAAGGCGACTGCCGCGAGCGTCCGGTCGCCCAAAGGAACGGTCAGCGTGGCGCCGATCTGGACGCTTCCCTGCGTGCCGAACGTCCTTGCCGCAGTCAGGCTCAGAAACGCCCACGGTCCGAGGCCGACCGAGTAGGCGGCGGAGGCGATGTGCACGCTGTCCTTGGTCCGGAAGTCCTGCGCCACATACGTGACGCTGAGGCTGCCGAAGCGGTTCATCTGGTAGCCGACGGAGGCACTCAACTGCCGCAGAGGCACCGGATTGTCCGGCGTGGCGCCGATCTGGCGAAATGCGGACGCGGACCATAGCCCTTGTGCCAGCAGGCTCAGGCTCTGCCCCTGGCGCTGGAATCCCACGCCGCCGAGCGCACCGGTGCCGGCGTGGCCCCCGCTCGCGACCGCCGTCGCGTTGACGACGCCGATGCTGTCGAGCAGGTAGCCCGCCGTGACGCCGGCGGCGCCGAGGTCGCTCGACGCCTCGCCGCGGACCTCCGCGGTGAGCTCGTCGGTGAGCCCGCGGCGGTAGGTGGCGCTGGCCACGGCATGGCCGTAGTCGTTGCTCTCGACGCCGAAGTTGTTGCGCTCGAATCCCGCCTCATAGGAAAAATCCTCGAGTCCGGCCCTGAGCAGAACGGTGGTGGCGTAGAACGGCTGCGAGATAATCTGCTCGCGACCGAAGAGATCCCGCACGACCAGTTGCACGTTGCCGCTGCCGTTGACGGTCGGAATGTTGCTGATCGAGAACGGGCCGGGCGGCACGCTCTTTTGCGCCACCAGTGCGTTGTTCACGAACACGTCGACGGTCGAAGGCAGCGCCGCCTGACCGCTGCTGGCGATCGAGGGAAAGGTGACGTAGCCGGGCTGCGTCGCGAAATTGGTCGAATACTGCACGCCGCCGAAGTGCACGGCGCGGCCCCACGCCCCCGGCACGCTGATGGCGTCGCCGATGCGAAGCGACGTGAGCCGCTGGGGGAAGTCGGTCGTCCAGGTGGTGTCCAGGCGGATCGCTTTCTTCGCCGCGGCGTTGTCCTGCGCGAGCAATCCGCCGATCAGCACGCCGTACGGGCTGAAGAGGCCGCCCTCGAACTGGCCCGCGTACGCGGTTTCGCTCGACGCATGCGAGGCGAAGAGGTTGTAGTTGAGGAAGCCGCCGAGCTGCGATTCGGTCGGTGGCGGATAAGCGGTCTGGGCATTGACGAATTGGGTACCGGTGAACGCGTTGGCCGGCGCGGTGATCGCCAGACGCTGCCGTGCCGCGTCGTAGCGATAGCTGACACCGGCGATCGCGTCGAGCGCGTAGTAAGGTGTCCCGCCGTGGAACTTGGGCGGCCGGTCGGGCCGACGCAGGCGCCAGCGGTCGAGTGCATCGACCGGCACTGCGATGGCTCCGTCGGCGGCGCGCAGCACGAGCACGGTTTCGTCGAGATGCTGTGCGTTGACGTCGACCTGTAGCAGCAGCTCCTCCTCGGCGGAGGCCGCTCCGGGCAGCGAGGCGGAGAGAGCGGACCCCGTCGGCACGCGTTCGGCGGACGTAGGCTGGGCACTAGCGAGGCCGGCGATGGCAAGCATGATCAGCGCCCAGGGAGCGAGCGCGCTAAGGCTCGACGTTGATCGCGGTATCGATCTCGCCGGCATCGGTGAACGCCTTCAGCCTGAGCTCGCGGGCCGATTTGACGCGCTCGGCGGGCGCGGGCAAGTTCCACTGTCGGCGCTGTCCGGCGAGCACGTACGCGAGCAGCGATTCGCGCGCCAGCGGTTCCGACGCTCCGGGCAGCCGCAGCTCGAAGTCGGTGATCTGCACGTGAGAGTTGCCCGTGTTGTCCGCATTGAGCGCGATCGTGCCGTCCGGTCGGATGCGGGCGGACCACTCGAGGCGGCGGATCGGCGCCGCGAGAGGCGCGACGAACACCGGCAACCCGACCCGCAGCGCCACCTGCAGCCCGTTGAACCCGGGCTTCGGCGGAGGCGGGACTTCCTGCAGGTACACGCGGTAGGTGAGCTCGCGCTGCGGATCCGACGGACGCCGCAGACCGACGCGCACGATCTGCTCGCCGCCCGGCGGGACGGTCATGATCGGCGGGGTGACCAGCGCCTCGGTGGTCGGCGCATACACGTCCTGGCCATTGTCCTGCGACCAGCCCACCACGCTCGATTGAACGACGATGGATTCCTCGCCATCGTTGCGCAAGGTGATCGCGGCGCTCGCGCCCTTTGCGATGTCGACACGGATGGGGTTCACCTGAAACGATCCGGCGGTCGCCGCGGCCGGCGCAAGGCACAGCGCGAAGACGAGCGAGGCCAGGATCCTCTGGGGAGCGGTGGTCGTGGGCATGGGGTGCTCGGACGGGGGCGGAGTCGACGGGGTCAGAAGTTTACCGTCGCGATCACGGTATCGGCGTACGCGCCCATCATGGCGAGCTGGCCCGGAGGAATCGTCCCGCAGACGCTGTACGTGCGTGCGGTGCGGCTCGACGGAGCGGCCGGCACGAAGGTCTCGCCGGGAGCGCTGCCCCACACCGCCGTTCCGGGGAAGCTGCAGGCGACGCCCGGGATCGCGCTCGGCGGCTGATAGATCTCGTAGTTCAGCGTCGTGGGATTGCCCGAGCCCGCCGCCGCGGCGAGGGCCAGGTAGCGCTTGCCCGCGGTCGCATTCTGACCGAGGTCCATGCTGATGCGCGGTGCGGTGCCTTTCGTGCATGCGATGCTCACCGACCCGGCGGCATTGAGCGGCACGGTGGCGTTGGCCTGGAGCGATTCATATCTGCCGAAGCTGAGCGCCGTGGCGCTGACGGTGCAATTGGCGTCCACCGAGGCGGAAATGCCCAGCACCGCCGTGGTGGCGGTCGCGCCGGCTGCGCCCGCCACAAGCAGCGCGCCGGCGATCGCCGTCAGGCGGGCACAGGCGACGCTCAGCCGTCGGTCGCGTTTATCGAGAGCCATATCAACCGCTCCGCGAGCGGGGCCGTCGCGACCGGACAGCGGCGATCGCGCCTTGCGCGATCGCGCCGCGACGGCACGTGCGAACGCCACGCTGCCGCCGAAGCTTCAGGCCGGGGCGCGGTCGCCCGCGCCGGCGTTAGAAGTTGACGGTGGCGACGACCGTGTCGGTGTAAGAGCCGACGCTCACATCCTGGCCGGCGGCGACAGTGCCGCAGACGTTGTACGTGCGCGCCGCCTTGCTGCCGGGTGACGTCGGCGTGAAGATATTGCTCCCCGAAGTACCCCATACCGTGGTGCCCGGGAATGAGCACGCGGTTGCCGGCGTGGTGCTCGGCGGCTGGTAGAGCTCGTATGCGAGCAGGTCGCTACCGCTTCCGAGCTTCATGTTGCGCTGCGAGCCGGAAGCGTTTCCGCCCAACCCCAGCGTTATGGTCGGCGCCGAACCCTTCGTGCAGGCGATCGTCACCGAACCCGTGGCATTCAGAGCGGTCGCCGCGTTGGCGACCACGGGATCGTACGCACCGAAGGCGACGGCGCTGGTGCTGATCGTGCAGTTCGCGGTCACGGAAGCCGAAACCGCGAGGTTCGCGGTCTGGTTGGCGGCGACCGCCGGAGCAGCGAGTGAAGCGATACCGATGCCGAACAATGAGGCGAGCGCAAGCGAAGTCGCGCGTTTGCTGAAGCCAATCGTGTTCATCACAGTCCCTTCCCATTAGAGTTATGCCGTAGTCGGTGGAAGAACGCTTCTGCGCCGGTGTATCAATTGCTAAGCTGCTGATTCACCGTCGGAAGCGATCAAGACCACCATCCGCGATAGCGTAGGAGCAACTGCCATGCCAGCACTGTGGCTTACGCCAACCGTGCCATGCGGCACCCAGTGTTCTGCGCTGCGGAGGGGTGAAGAACGAGCTGCAGCGAGTCGGCGCCGCGCAGGCCCGGCGGCAGCGCGCGCGGGCTGGACGCGCAAGGGCAGAAAGTCGCCCAGAAGTCTTCTCGATGACGCCTTCGGCGGGTTGGGCGGCGGCGACGCGCCAGTCAACCCGCGTGCAGCGCGCCGTCCATGTTCTCGTGCCCGTCGCCACGGAACACGTCGCCGTGGAACAGGAGGCCGCCCTGCTTGTCGGGTACAAGCCGCATGCGCAATCGGTCCAGGAATGATCGTGGCGCGCACGTCGAAGTCCGGCGCGGTTGAAGCCCGTCATCATCATGCCGCTAATCGAGAGGTCGAGCATCGCCAGCTCCTCGAGTCTCGGCACGCCGTATCGTCGGTTGCCTCGAAGCTTCGACTCGTCGGCGAGCACGCGTCTTAACGCCTGCTCGAGATCCTGAATACTGGCCTCGTCCGGTCGCATCGCACGTAAAGGGCCTCTATGCGCGCGCGCTCTGATCCGCGCGTCGCCACGGTTGGTCCGGACCCGGGGCTCGTGCCGCCGCTGGCCTCGCAAACCCTTCCGCGTCATACTTCCGAGCCTAGCTGCGCTCCCGGCATTTCTTCGTCCCCATGCCTGCTTACCTCGCGATCGAGGACCTGACCGTCTCCTACGGCGGGCCTCCCGTGCTCCACCGGGTGAGTCTCGCGGTGGAGCGGGGCGAGATGGTGGCGCTGCTCGGCAGCAGCGGCTGCGGCAAGACCACGCTGCTGCGATCCATCGCCGGATTCGTGATGCCCGATTCCGGGACCATCCGCATCGAAGGGCGCGACATCGCGCGGCTGCCGCCCGAAGCGCGCGGCACGGCGATGATGTTCCAGTCGTATGCGCTATGGCCGCACATGAACGTCGCGGACAACATCGGCTACGGGTTGCGGATGCGAGGCAAGAAGAAGGACGCGATCGCCGCGCGCGTCGAGGAGATGCTCAGGCTCCTGCAGCTCGAAGGTTTCGGGCCGCGGCCCGTCACGCAGCTCTCGGGCGGTCAGCGCCAGCGCGTGGCGCTCGGCCGCGCGCTGGCGGTGAGCCCGCACGTGCTGCTGCTCGACGAGCCGATGTCGAACCTCGATTACAAGGTCCGACTGGAGCTGCGGCACGAGCTGCGGGCGCTGCAGAAGCGGATCGGCATCACCGCGGTGTACGTCACGCACGATCGCGAGGAGGCGCTCACGCTCTCCGACCGCATCGCCGTGATCGATGCCGGGCGCATCGTGCAGACCGGCGCGCCCGAAGAGATCTTCCACCATCCGTCCTCGGCGTTCGTTGCCGGCTTCATGGGCGCCGACAACGCGGTGGACGTAGTGGCGAGCGGCGGCGGAATCGCGGCGGCGAGCGGGGACAGCGGGCGCAGGATCCGCGCGCACTTCCGCAGCGACGCCGCCCGGCTCGCAGCGTCCGATGCATCGGCCAACGGCGCCGACCTCGTGCTCGACGGCGTCGTCGCGCAGTCGGTCTACGTGGGCCAGGGATACCGCTATCGCGTGCGCACCGACAGCGCGGACATCTGGGTGCAGGCGCCCGAGCGCGTCGCCGAGGGCACGCCGACTCGCGTGGTCGTGCCGCGTTCGGCTTTGCTGTTGTTTCCTTGAAGATCACGCTCCACTGCTCGTTTTCCCAGGAGGACACCATGAAGAGAGGATTGACCGTATTCGCCGTCGCGTTGGCCTTCGCCGGCGCGCTCGGCTTCGCCGGCGCGGCGAGCGCACAGACCACGCTCAACGTCGTCACTGCCGGCGACCAGAACATGGTCGATTACGTCAACAACTATCTGGCGCCGAAATTCGAAGCGATGAACCCGGGCGTGAAGGTGCGCGCGGTCGGTACCGGCCCGGGTGACGCCGGCTCGCAGAAGATCTACGAGAAGCTCGCCGCCCAGGAGAAGGCGGGCAGCAACGCCTGGGACGTCGACGTCGCGGTCATCCATCAGCTCGCCTCGGCGACGATGGTGAAGGAGAAGCTGCTGATGCCGTACCGCCACGACGTTTCGGTCGGTAAGCTCGTCTCGCGGGACGACGCCAAGAACGCTCTGGGCGCAAACGTCGACGGCTACGTGCTGCCGATGTTCCACAGCCAGATCGTATTCGCCTACAACCCCGATCTGGTGAAGAATCCGCCGCGATCCTTCGCCGAGCTCGCCGAGTGGGTGAAGAAGAATCCCAAGCAGTTCGGCTACAACGGCGTGAAGGGCGGCATGTCCGGTGTGGGCTTCGTCACCGGCTGGGTATCGGCGTACAGCGGGCTGGCCGACAAGCTGGAGAACGGGCCGTACGATCCGTCGACTGTGCCGGCCATCGACAAGGCGCTCACGGGGCTCAAGGATTTCAACCAGTACGTCACGATGACGCCGGGCAACGCCGGCACCCTCGACATGCTCAATCGCGGCGAGATCGCGATGGGCCCGGTCTGGGTCGACATGTTCTACACCTGGCAGGCCGACGGCCGCATGAGCCCGAAGATCAAGCTCGTTCTGCCTTCGCCGGGATTGCCCGGGCAGCCGATGTACTACGTGATTCCGGCCAAGGCGGCGCACGCGGCGCTCGCCAAGAAGTTCATCGAGCTGGCGGAGAGCCCCGAAGTCCAGGCCGACGGCATCATCAAGCAATTCAACTGGTATCCGGGCATCGATCCGCAGTACGTGCAGCCCAAGCTCGACCAGGCGGCGTGGAACAAGCTCTTCACCGACGTCTCGCCGCAGGATCTCGCCAAGTACGGTCGTCCCTTCCCGCTGTCGCCGTATTTCAAGGATATCGTCGAGGGCTACGAGCGCGTCGTGATCAAGTAGGTGCGAATTCATTCGCACGCCGTGCGGGCCGGATGAATCCGGCCTCGCGGCTCCGGCCTGTCCCGGGGCGACCTTCGCCTGGTCTAAGGCCATGACGACGACCAGCCTCGCCGTCGGATCGCCGAGCGCGCGGTCGCTCCTCCGCGGCCGCGGCGCGGCGCTGCTCCTGATCGCGCCCGCGCTCGGCGTGGTCGGGCTGTTCTTCGTCGCGCCGCTCGCCATGTCGGCGGTGGTCGCCTTCCGCGGCAAGGAAGGCGGTTTCACGCTCGAGCATTTTGCCAAGGCGTTCGACTTCTACACCACCGATCTCGTCTTCACGCTGGCGATCGTGCTCGTCGCGACGCTGCTGATCGGCCTGGTCGCGATCGCCATCGCCGGCTATCTCACGCTCGGCGGCCACCCGCGCACGGTCGCGCTGCTGCGCTGGCTCTACCGCTGGCCGCTGTTCATACCGTTCGTCGTCGCCGGCCAGCTCATGCGCACCTTCCTCGCCAAGAACGGCATGCTCAACCACGTGCTCATCGGCAGCGGCCTGATCGAGCCGATCTCGGCCCAGAGCCTGCTCGACTGGCGCGGGATCGTGGTGGCCTTCGTGTGGAAGCAGGCGCCGTTCGTGACGCTGCTGCTCGCCGGGGCGATGGCCGCCGTGGAATCGCAGCACATCGAGGCGGCGCGCAACCTGGGCGCCAAGCGGCTGCGGGTGCTCGTCGACATCGTCCTGCCGCAGGTCCGTGGCACGCTGCTGGTCGGCCTGGTGCTGTCGTTCGTCACGATGCTCTCGGTGTTGTCCGTGCCGCTGATGATCAACCCGAACTCGCCGACGATGGTGACGGTCGACGTCGCCTACCGCATCAGCACCTTTGCCGATTACGCCGTGGCCAACGCGCTGTGCCTGCTGTCTCTCGCGCTGGCGGCGATCGGAGCGGTGTTCTATCTGCGGCACGCCGTGGCCAGGGCCGAAGGGGCCTCCTGATGGCGACCCTGGATGCGCCCGCTGCGATCGGGCTCCGCACGTGGAGCCTGCCGTCGCCGCTGGCGACTCTTTTTCGCGCGCTCGTCCTCGCGCTGCTCGCCTTCGCGATCTTCGGCCCGCTGCTGAACCTGCTCCTCTGGGCGTTCGCCGAGCGCTGGTATTTTCCGAGCAAGCTTCCTCTGGAATACGGGCTCACCTACTGGCACCGCGTGTTCCAGCCGCGCGGCAACGCGCTCGCCTCGCTGGGAACGAGCGTCTGGATCGCCGTGCTCACGGTCATCGTAAGCCTCGCCGTGGCGGTCCCGGCCGGATATGCGCTGGCTCGGCTCAGGCTACCGTTCCGCGGCGCGATCCTGCTCGCCTTCCTGCTGCCGCAGGCGGTTCCGAACCTTCCCGTGTACGTGAACATCGCCCAGGTGTTCTACCAGATCGGCCTCAACGGGACGATCCTGGGCGTCGTTCTCGTCCATGCCTCGCACGGGCTGGTGCTGGCGGTCTGGATCGCCTCCGCGGCGTTTGCCTCGGTCGACGTCTCGCTCGAGGAAGCCTCGCGCAATCTCGGTGCGTCGGCGTGGACGTGCTTCCGCACCGTGACGCTGCCGCTCGCCGTTCCGGGCCTGATCGCGAGCGCCATCTTCGTCTTCCTCGAATCGCTCGACGAGTTCACCGGCACGTACTTCGTCGGCGTCCCCGACGTCACCACGCTGCCGCTGCTCATGTTCAACGCCACGATGGGCGGCAACTACCAGATCTCGTCGATCACGGCGCTGCTGCTGCTCGTTCCTTCGATCGGGTTCATGCTGGTGGTCGAGCGGTTCCTGAAGTCCGACGTGCTGGCAATGGTGGGCCGCTAGAGGGCGCGATGGCCGCGCGCCAACCCACGTCGGACGGGGCGCCGAGCCTCAAGGTGACCGAAGGCGTGGCCACCGTACGCTTCGAGCGCCTGCGTGAGGGCAATCGCATTGACCCGGACGACATTCCCGTGCTGCGCGCGCACCTCGAGCGGGCTGCGGTCGACGCCTCCGTCCGCGCCGTCGTGTTCACCGGCGCGGGCACGCGGACCTTCAGCTCCGGCTTCACGATCGAGGCCATCCTCGGCCGTCTCGACCGCAGCTTCGAGGAGCTGCTCGACGCGATCGAGCGCCTGCCGATGCCGACGATCGCAGCGATCAACGGCGGCGTGTACGGCGGCGCGACCGACCTCGCGCTGTGCTGCGACATCCGCATCGGCGTCAAGGAGACGCGGATGTTCATGCCCGCTGCCCGCTTCGGGCTGCACTACTACCCCGGGGGGCTGCGCCGCTACGTCGCCGCCATGGGTCCGGCCGAGGCGAAGCGCCTCTTCCTGACCGGGCAGACGATCTCCGCCGAGGAGATGCTCCGGATCGGGTTCCTGACCGACTGCGTGCCGCGGAGCCGGCTGCAGCGCACCGTGGCCGACTATCTCGCCGCGATCAAGGCAGGCGAGCCGACCGTCCAGCGGACGATGAAGCGACAGATCGACGCGATCGCCGCCGGCGAGACCGACGAGGCAGCATCGCGAGCCGCGTACGACGCCTCGCTCGCCTCTCCGGAGCTGCGCCGTAGGCTCACGGCACGCGCCGAGAAGCGGCGCCGCTGAAAGATTGCCCTCTGTCGTTCGCTCGTACGCCGCCGCGGCGGAAAGCGACCGTGCACGGGCTTCTGTGGGATGATAATCAGGAGCCGCGGACGCCCGACGGCCGACGCGCCACATCCGATGACCACGCTCGATACGGTACTCGATACTCCGGCCACCGAATCGGCCTCGGCCGGCATTGCGCCGGAGATCGAAGCCCTGCGCTGCCACAAGCCCGACCCGGTGCCGGACGACGACGAGGACGAGGACGACGACGACAATCGCGGCTCGAGCGGCGGCAACATCGATCCCGACGACGACGAAGGCGACTTCGAGGATGAAGACGAGGACGATGACGACGAGACCCTCTGGACGCGCGGTCACTCCGACACGGGCCGCGATCCGGTTTC
>DATJBM010000049.1:0-67253 GCA_035515295.1 Casimicrobiaceae bacterium
CGGGGTGCGGCGGCTGTTGCCGGAGATGACGTACACGGGGACGGGGTTCTCGAACCCGGTGCGGGTGATCTTCGACGCGATCTTCCGGCCGACTACGGTGGAGGACACGAGCGAGACGGTGGCCGAGCACTTCCGCATGGCGATCCGGCGCGAGCGCGCTGCGGTGCACGTCGTGGACCGGCTCGTCGTACAGCCGGCGAGAAACGCGATGATGGTCTTCGCGCGCGGGCTCGCGGCGATGCACCACGGAAGGATCAACGCCTACGCCGCGTACGTGCTGCTCGCACTGGCTGTGGCGCTGATCGTCGCATCGGTCCCCTAATCGCCGCTTAGCCGCCGGGACCGTGACGGCTCGTCATCGTGTCATTCCGGCGGTGCCTTGCCGAGCACGCGATAGTGCCGACCTACCCGCACGAAAATCGGGACCGCCACGACCTGGGTGACCACACAAAAGGCGACAGTCGCCAGCAGCGACACATCGTAGAGTCCCCCGATAGCGGCGCTGCCGAGAAACCAGAACACTCCGTAGGCCGCGGTGAACAATCCGAACGCGGAGGCGCGCCGCTGCGGGGGCACCAGCGGCGCCACCGCGCTAGGAATGATCGACTCGTGCACGCCCATCCCGAGTCCCCAGATCGCCGCGCCAGCGAGCGCACCCCAGAACCCGCCAAGGAAGGCGAGCGGCGCGAACAGCGCCGAGACCAGCGTCAGAACGACCAGCACGGCGAAGCCGTGGCGGTCGAAGAGCCTGCCGAGCGCGAGCGAGCCCACGCCGCTGACCGCCATCGCGACGGCGTAGAACACTGCGATCGCATCGCCGGACGCAACGTTCGCGCGGCTCCAGTGGAACGCCATGATCGGGTAGTCGGCGAAGCCCGCGGCGACCAGCGCCGCGCCGGCGAGATAGACCCAGAACAGGCGTGACAGGCCCTTCGTGTAAATATCGGTCGGCGAGCGCTCGAGATCCTGCGGCCGCGGATAGAGCAGCCGCGCCGTCGCGACGAGCGCGAGGTTCACGAGCGCCGGCACGAGCAGCGCGGCGAAGGCGAGCCGGTAGTCGCCGCGATGCGCAAGCACCGCGGCCACCGCCAGCGGTCCGAACATCGCGCCGAACTGATCGAGCGCCTCGTGCAGCCCGAATACCCAGCCATACCCGCCGACGTGCTTCGCGGCGTGCGAGAGCATGAGGTCGCGGGGCGGATTGCGGATCGCCTTTCCCACGCGCTCGAGGATGATGAGGCCCGCGGCGGCGGGCCAGCTGTCGACGAGGGCGAGAGCCGGTACGGAGGCCATCTGCACGACATAGCCTAAGATCGTGATCGGCCAGAATCGGCCCGTGGCGTCGGCGAGCCGGCCGGATACGACGCGTAGCCCGTAGCCGAGGAGTTCTCCCAGACCTGTCACCACGCCGACCACCGTGCCGCTCGCCGCGAGCGTTGCGAGGAACGGTCCGACAATGCTGCGCGAGCCCTCGTAGGTGAAGTCAGCGAAGAAGCTCAGAACGCCGATCATCAGCACGAACCGAAAGGCGGATCGTGCCGGGCGCGCAGATGAATCCGTGCTCGCTGACGTCGTCATGGCGCAGGAGCTCCGATCGCGCGCTGGGAGGCACGGAGCAATGAGGCAGAGTCCGCGAGCGTCATGTCCCGAAGATCTCGCGGTAGAGATCCTCCCCGTAGCTGGTCTCGAGCGGTTCGGCCTCGATCAGCTTGAAGGTGCGCGTCCCATCCGGCAGCCGCTCGGCTCGCAGGAACAGCGCCAGGTCGCGCGCGCTCTCGTAGAAGCCGTGCGCGAACGAGTACAGGTGGCTGACGAAGAAGACTTTGACGCGCTTCTCGAGGAGCGCGCGCACGACCTGGCGGGCGATCTCGGAGCCCTCGCGCTCGTTGGTCGAAGCGAACGACTCGTTGAACAGCATCAGCGACTGCGGAACGATCGCCTCGGCGATCCCGCTCATGCGCCGGACCTCCTCGTCGAACTTGCCGCCGCGCATGGCCGCGTCCTCCTCGCGCTTGTAATGGGTGAAGAGGCCCGCGCACAGCTCCGCCGCGAACGCCCCGGCGCCGACGAACAGGCCGCACTGCATCATCACCTGGGCCAGGCCGACGCTGCGCAGAAAGCTGGACTTGCCGCCCTGGTTGGCGCCGGTGACGATGACCAGGCTCTTCCCGTCCGCGGAACCCGTGTTGGCGACGATGCGTCGGCCCATGGTCAGCGCGAGGTCGACGTCGTAGAGCTCGGTGAAGCTATGACGGCGCGATCCCGTGGCCTGCGGCTCCGGGAAGCAGGTCGAGCATCCCATGGCGCGCAGGCGCTCGTGGAGATTGAGGCAGCCGACATAGAACCCCAGCTCGACGCGCAGCGTTTCGAAGAGCGACAGCACGTGGTCGGCCGATTGCGCGGTCGCGTTCGCGACCGCGGCGATCGCGCGATCGCGAAGCCGTCCGACGATGGTCGCGCCGGCCTCGTCGCGAGGATGCAGGTGAAACGTGTAGGCCGGCGGGCCTTTGCGCAGGATCCGCTTGAGCCAGGTGGGACGCTTGTCGCGGTCCTCGCGCAGGACGAAGCCCGTGACGGCGTTGCCCGCTTCGCTGAGCGAGGCGCCGACCAGCACCCCTCCGGGGAACTTCAGCTCGGCGAGGCGTGCCCGCACGGTCGCGAAATACTCATCACTCAGTTCCCGGTCCAGCGTGGCGAACAGCGTCCGGAAGCCTTCCGATTCGAAGCGCGCCGCGTTCGCGTCGGCGATGTCCCGCAGCCGCCGCAGCATGCCGGTGAGCATCTGCATGAGGTCGACCGCGCTGTGCAGGATCGAGCCCGCGACCGAGCTCGAAATGCCCCACCAGTGCTTGCGCCGGGCGTTGATGGTCTCGACCGTGAGGGCGTAGAGCTCGCGCACGGCGGCCGGATTCTTCAGGCAATCCCTGAGGACGGCTTGTCGATACAGGATCGTGTCGAAGTCATTGGCGAAGCCGGCGAAGAGCGCCCGGCGCGCGACCTCGTGGACGAACGCATCCTCGCCCGCCATGGCGCTCAGCAGCGTCTCCAGCTCGAGATCCTGCGCCAGCGCGTCCTCCTGAGGCGTGTTCGGACGCCCCGGCTTGTAGACCCGGTAGCGCTCCTCGCGCGGCACGTCCTTCGGCGCCACGAAGTCGCGATCCCGGTGCATGAGCAGCGCCTTCATTCGCGGATCCGCTCCTTCAGCCGCCGGTAGGTGACGCCGTGCTTCTCCGCGACCGCCAGCGCGTAGGCGAGCCCGTCGGCGGGGCGGCGCTCGAGCTTGTAGGTGCGGATCGACGGATCGGCCGGATCGATCAGGCTCACGACGCTCACCGTCTTCTCGTCGAACGACGCGAGCTCGTCGAGGAAGGTGACGCACACCGCCAGGAGGTCGAGCCGCGAGATGCGCTCCATCACCTTGCTGCTCAGGTACACCGCGTCCTTCAGGGTGGTCGAGGAAAACGCCTCGTTCATGACGATGATGCTGCTCGGCGTCGCCTGATCGAGGACGCGGCGGATGCGAAACAGGTCGTCCTCCAGCTTGCCGCGCAGCGTGGCGATGGCCTCCCGCCGCTCGAAATGCGCGAACAGCCGGTCGAAGAGAAAAAGACGCGCCTCCCGCGCCGGAACGAGGCAGCCCAGCGCGGCGAGGTAGTGGAGCTGGCCGAACATGCGGGCGAAGGTCGTCTTGCCGCCGTTGTTGGGGCCGGAAACCACGAAGATGCGCTCCTGCCCGCGGAGCAAGAAGTCGTTGGGAACAATCGGCGCCTTTTCCTCGACGAGCTTGTTGGCGAGCGCGAGGTCGTAGCCTTGGCGGACCTCGATCTCCTTGCGCTGGTCCGATAGCCGCGGGTAGCAGAAAGCGAGGCCCGCGCGCCGGAACCGCTCCATGTGCGCCATGTACGCGAGGTAGAACTGGATCTCGCGGTCGAAGCGCTCGATGGTGGCGTCGAGGTAGGCCGGGTGCTCGCCGCAGAACGCCTCCAGCGCGCGGAAGGGCTCGGGGTGGAGCAGGGCGACCCGATCGACGATCTGGGCTTCGATGTGGTTGAGCCCAGCCGGCTCGGGGAACCGGATCAGATGATCGTCGACGGCCCCGCGCCGGAACTTCTCGAACGTCGCCTCGATCACCGTGGTGTAGTCGATCTCGTTGTCGTAGCCCCGGACCGTGATGCTGCCGCCGTCGTGGATGAGAAACGCATAGGCAATCGCCGCCAGCCGGTCCGTCGTCTCGACCGCGTCCTTCGCGAGCTGCCGGAAGGCGGGCGAGGCGGCGTACGGCCCGAGCCAGGCGCGAAACGCGCGCATGCCGCGCGAGCGAAGCTCGATCTCGTCGATTTCGTCCTTGAGCGCCTCGATAGCCTCGCGGTAGATGTCGGCGGCCGCGAGGAACCAGCGCTGCTTCTCGCGTCCGAAGTACCGCTTCTCGACCGGGTCGAGGTGCGAGCGCATCCGGCGCATGCGCTCGGCGAACGCTCGGAGGCTTCGCGCCAGCGCATCGTTTTCAAGGTCGCGGAACACCTCCTGCCTGTAGGCGATGGCGTCCAGCTCGACGAGCGGCGCGCGGAAGAACGGCGCGAGGTCGTAGTCCTTCGCGCCGGCCGTGATCGCTTCGACCACCTGGTCGAGGTTGAGGTCGCGGAAGAAATCCGGCGCTTCGCCGGCCGGAGGGTTCTCCGGCCCGCGGAACAGGATGCTGTGAAAGGCAGCCGACGCAGGCACGGCGGCTGCGGACGCGGTGCCTGATGCGGAGTGCGTGAGCGGAACGCCAAGCATGAAAAAACCCGCAACGCGGCGGGCTTCATGGTTCGGCACCCTACCGCACGTCAACGCGGTAGGAGTCATCAGCCGATGCGGCGGTTTCGGGGAACTCCATCCCCCTGACCCATTGGTCGACCAAATTATAGCAAAGTTGTTAGGTGCCGAAGCATCGCAGCTGGCGAAAACTTGGTTTTGCCCTGGCTCGGCAATACTTTTTCGTCGCCAGCGAATTCGGCTATATTTTGCTCGCGGGTGGAGTAGCCTTACTGCCTCGCCGCGCCGTGCCGCATCGGCGCCGGATTCGTGCTGTATATAGTGTCGTGCCTGATTCCACGAGGGAGACGGTCCATGCCGTGGAGCGGGTTGATTGCAGTCGGAGGTGGCGCGGCCGCGGGCGCCTGGATACGCTGGGGGCTGGGCATTGCGTTGAACCCGCTGTTCCCTACCCTGCCTCTGGGCACGCTCGCGGCCAACCTGACCGGCGGCCTGCTGATGGGCGTAGCCATCGAACTGGTGGGGCGACACGCGGTGCTGCCGGCGGAAGTGCGCCTGCTGATCACCACCGGCTTTCTCGGCGGCCTCACGACCTTCTCGACCTTCTCGGCCGAGGTGGTGACGCTGCTTTTGCGGCGCGAATATCTCTGGGGATCGATCGCCGTCGCCTCGCATCTGGTGGGCTCGCTGGCGATGACGATCGCGGGCCTGATGCTGATCCGCGGACTCTACGCCTGGGGTGCATCATGAACGGCACGCTGCTGCGCTTCTACGTCCACGAAAACCGTACCCACCACCACATCGCCCTGTTCGAATGGCTGCTCGAGCAGGCCAAGAAGCTGGGCATCCACGGCGGCTCGGCCTTCCGGGCGATCGCCGGCTTCGGCCGGCACGGCATCCTGCACGAGGAGCACTTCTTCGAGCTGGCCGCCGACATGACCATCGAGGTGGAATTCGTCGTGAGCGACGAGGAAGCCGACAGACTCCTCGATCTTCTGCGCCGCGAGCGCGTGAGCATCTTCTACGTCCGCGTCCCGGCGGAGTTCGGCGCGATCGAGGGCGATCGATGAAGCGCATCCTGGTCGCCTTCGACGGCTCCGAATCGGCGGGGCGCGCCTTCGATTTCGGGCTGGAGCTCGCCGCGAAGTTCGGGGCGGCGCTCGCGGTGCTCGCGGTGGTGCGACCGCCGGAGCTGCCCGAGGACATCGAGACCGAGGCGCTGGTGGAGACGGCGCGCGAATACTACGAGCAGCAGTTTGGCGCCCTGCAGGCGCGCGCCGCGAAGGCCGAGGTCGAGGCCGCCTTCGCGGTCGCGGTGGGGCATCCGGCGGAGCAGATCGTGCACTACGCCGAGACACAGGAGGCCGATCACATCGTGCTCGGCGATCGGGGCAAGACCTTCCTGCGGCGGTGGCTCATCGGCTCGGTGTCGAAGCAGGTCGTGCAGTACGCGCCGTGCACGACGACCGTCGTCAGATAAACTCACTTTCATCCCAACCACGGAGAAGAACGATGCCGCACGCGATCCGCATCCACCAGCAAGGCGGTCCCGAAGTGATGCACTGGGAGGAGGTGACCGTGGGCGATCCCGGCCCGGGGCAGGCGCGCGTGCGGCATACCGCGGTGGGCGTCAATTACCTCGACACGTACCATCGCAGCGGGCTCTATAAGCTTGCGATGCCGAGCGGCTTGGGCAGCGAGGCTGCCGGCGTGGTGGAGGCGGTCGGCTCAGGTGTCACCGACGTCAAGCCGGGAGATCGCGTCGCGTACTGCGGCGGCGCGCCCGGGTCCTACGCGGATGTGCGGGTGATGCCGATCGATCGTCTGCTGAAGCTTCCCGACGGCATTTCGGAGCGCACCGCGGCGACGCTGATGCTCAAGGGCCTCACCACGCAGTATCTGTTCCGGCAGACGTATCCGCTGAAGGCGGGCGAGACGATTGTCTTTCACGCTGCCGCGGGCGGCGTGGGCCTCATCGCCTGCCAGTGGGCGCGCGTGCTGGGGGTGACGATGATCGGCACCGTCGGCTCCGATGAGAAGGCGGCCCTGGCCAAGGCGAACGGCTGCACGCACACGATCGTGTACACGCGCGAAGATTACGTCGCCCGGGTAAAGGAGCTCACCGGCGGCAAGGGCGTGCCCGTGGTCTACGACGGTGTCGGCAAGGCGATGTTTCCGTCGTCGCTCGACTGCCTCAGCCCTCGCGGTCTGTACGTCAACTTCGGTAACGCGTCAGGGCCTGTGCCGCCGCTCGACATGCTGATGCTCTCGGCGAAGGGCTCGCTGTACGTGACGCGCCCCACGCTGGTGACCTACACGGCGACCCGCTCGGCGCTGCTGGCGATGGCCGACGAGATGTTCGCGCTGGTGAAGGCGGGCAAGATCGTCAACGAAGCGCGCCAGACCTACGCGCTCAAGGACGCGGCGCAGGCGCACCGCGATCTCGAGGCGCGCAAGACGACGGGATCGACGCTGCTCATTCCGTAGGTCGGGATTCATCCCGACCGGGTGCGAATGAATTCGCACCTACGGCCGTCGCGCCGATGACGGGTCGTTGCCGCGCGCCGCGTTGACGAGCCGGCGCGCCGCCGGCGGTATCTCCGACGCGGCAAGCCCCAGCGGACCGACTCCCTCGGCGACGAGGACGTCGGCCGCCGCTCCGTGCAGGCACACGGCGATCGGCAGCGCCTCGTTCGCCGGCAACCCTTGCGCGAGCAGCGCGCCGATCATGCCGGTAAGCACGTCGCCCGTGCCGCCGCTCGCGAGCCCGGCGTTCCCCGTGGCGTTAATCGCCCATGTGCCGTCGGCGGAGGCGAGCACGCTGCCGGCGCCCTTGAGCACGACGTGGGCGCGGAATTTCGCGGCCGTAGCGAGCGCGGCGGACAGACGGTCTCGTTGCACGGCAGCAGTGTCGGTGGCCAATAGCCGCGCCGCTTCGGCGGGATGCGGCGTGAGCACGGTCGGCGCTTCGCGCGCCGCGATCCGACGCGCGAGGTCGGCGTCGCCGGAGACGAGATTGAGCCCGTCGGCGTCGAGTGCCAGCGGCACCGGCGCGCCAAGCGCTTCTTCGAGCAGCGAGTGAGCGGCAGTCGTTCGTCCGAGCCCCGGTCCGACCACGAGCGCGTCCGCGCGATCGGCGAGAACGCTTACCGCGTCGCGCAGCATCAGCTCCGGCGCCACCCAGTCCACCGCGGGCCGCTCGGTTGCCGCGAGTCCGACCCATACCTTGCCCGCGCCCAGCGCCACGGCGGCGCGTCCGGCGAGGATCGCGGCGCCGACCATGCCCTCGCTCCCGCCCACGATGCCCAGCGTGCCGAACCGCCCTTTGTGCACGTTGCGGCCGCGTCGCAGGAGCGTTTCCGGCAGTGCGGAGGCTAAGGCTTCCCAGTCGAGACGATGCCCTGGCAGGCGATCGCCGATCTGCACCTCCAGCGCATGGACGCTGATCGTGCCGCAGTGATCGGGCCCGTCGGCCGTGAGCAGTCCGGGCTTGAGCGCGAGAAAGGTCGCGGTGCGCCGGGCGCGGATCGTCGGCGCGTACGCCACGCCGGTATCGGCATCGAGGCCGCTCGGGATATCGAGCGCGAGAATCGGCGCACCGGACGCGTTGGCTCGCTCGATCCATTGCGCGGGCACGCCTTCGGCGGCGCGCGAGAAACCGATGCCGAAGAGTCCGTCGACGATGAGTCCCCACGGGCCGCCTTCCGGCCATTCGCGCCGGATAGCGCCGCCAGTCTCGCACCAGCGGCGATGCGCCGCGGCGGCATCGGTGGGCAGCTGCGATTCGTCGCTGTGAAACGCCACGGTGACGTCGAAGAACCAGCCCTTGAGCCAGCGCGCGACGACGAACGCGTCGCCGCCGTTGTTGCCCGGGCCCGCCAGCACCAAGACTCGTGGCGCCGACGCTTCGAGCATGTCGCGAGCCACGGCCGCGGCCGCATGACCGGCCCGCTCCATCAAGGGTGCACCGGCGGCGGCGCGCTCCACGGCGCGCAGGTCCGCCACACGTCCGATCGGCTCCAGGTTCATCGGTCGATTATAGGCTTGCCGCTGCGGTCGCCCCCACTTGGCGCGTGGACATCAGAGGGGCCAATCGCTACACTAGCGCGACACGTCGACAGGGGGCTCGAGAGGCAGTCGCTCGAGAATGGTCGACGCATCTTTCATCCGGGAGATCTCATGACAGTGCTTCGCAAAATCGCATGGACGCTGGTCGCGCTCGCCTTCGCCACCGGCGTGGCCGCGCAGGACTTGACCGGAACGCTCAAGAAAGCGAAAGAGACGGGCTCCTTCACGATCGGCTATCGCGAATCGTCGATTCCGTTCTCCTACCTCGACGACAAGCAGCAACCCATCGGCTATGCGATGGACCTGTGCATGCGGGTGTTCGAGGCGGTGAAGACCGATCTCAAGATGCCGAACCTGAAGCTCAATCTGCAGCCGGTGACTTCATCCAACCGCATTCCGCTGCTGCAGAACGGCACCATCGACATGGAATGCGGGTCGACCACCAACAGCGTTGACCGCCAGAAGCAGGTCGCCTTCGGTCCGACGTATTTCGTGATCAACGTCACCGCCGCGGTTAAGAAGAAGTCCAACATCAACAGCCTCGCCGACCTGAACGGCAAGACCATCTCGACCACCGCCGGCACGACGTCGGTGACACTGCTCCGCCAGTACGAGAAGACCAAGAACGCCGACATCAAGTCGATCGACGCCAAGGATCACGCCGAGTCGTTCCTGCTGCTGACGCAGGACCGCACCTCCGCGTTCATCATGGACGACATCCTGCTCGCGGGCCTGATCGCCAATTCGGCCAATCCCGGCGACTACAAGATCCTTACCAACGAGTCGCTGCGCACCGAGCCGTACAGCATGATGATCCGTAAGGATGATCCGCAGTTCAAGGCGCTGGTGGACAAGACCGTGGGCGGCATCATGAAGTCGGGCGAGATCAACAAGCTCTATGCCAAGTGGTTCACGAGCCCCATTCCGCCGAAGGGCGTGAACATGAACTTCGCCGAGACGGCGGCGATCAAGGCGGCGTTCGCCAATCCGAACGACAAGGGCGTGGAATAACGGGAACGCCACAGCCGACGTGCGACGGGCCGGAAGCGAGCCGCGTGCTTCCGGCCCGATTCGTCTGCGGCAGCGCCGCCTTGGCCACACGATGACCACCTTCGTCCTCAACTGGGGCGTGTTCTTCCAGGAGCTTCCCGGCGGAGGCGAGCAGTACTGGCAGCTCATCGTCTCCGGCGTGTTGTGGACGCTGGCGGTCTCGGCGTTCTCCTGGGTCGTCGCCCTGGCCCTGGGCTCGGTCATCGGCACCATCCGCACCACCGGCAGCCCGTGGCTCACGCGCATCGGCAACGGCTGGGTGGAGCTCTTCCGCAACATCCCGCTGCTGGTACAGATGTTCCTGTGGTACTTCGTGATCCCCGAGTTCATCCCGCCGCTCAAGGCCTGGATCGTGAAAACCGATCCGGCCAACGCGCAGTTCGTCGCCGCCGTGCTGTGCCTCGGACTCTTCACCTCGGCGCGGATCGCCGAGCAGGTCCGCGCGGGCATCCAGTCGCTCCCGCGCGGGCAGCGGCTGGCCGGGATGGCGCTCGGGCTCACGACGCCGCAGGTCTACCGCTACGTGCTGCTGCCGATGGGCTTTCGGATCATCATCCCGCCGCTCACCAGCGAGACGATGAACCTGATCAAGAACTCGTCCGTCGCGCTCACCATCGGGCTGGCGGAGCTCACTTACCGCGCGCGGGAGCTGGGCGAGTACACGTTCAATTATTTCGAGGCTTTCACCGCCGCCACCCTCATCTACATCGCGATCGCGATGACCGCCAACCGCGTCATGGCGGTCGTCGAGCGGCGCACTGCCGTCCCGGGCTACATCGCCGGGGGGTCGAAGTAGGCCATGCAGCTCGATTTCAGCGTCGTGGAGCATGCCCTGCCGTTCCTCTGGTACGGGTTCAAGTACACCGTGACGCTCACGGCCATCTCGGCGACGGGCGGATTGTTCTTCGGCACGCTGCTCGCGATGGCGCGGCTGTCGTCGAAGAACTGGCTGTCGCTGCCGGCTTCCGGGTATGTGAATCTAATGCGTTCCATCCCGCTGGTGCTGGTGATCTTCTGGTTCTTCTTCCTGATGCCGATCGTGTTCCAGACGATCACCGGCGCGGAGCGACCGATTCAGATCGGCGCCGAGCGCACCGCCATCATCACCTTCATCATGTTCGAGGCGGCGTACTTCTGCGAGATCATGCGCGCCGGCATCCAGTCGATTCCGAAAGGGCAGGTCAACTCCGCGTATGCGCTGGGCCTCACGTACGGGCAGGCGATGCGCCTGGTGATCCTGCCGCAGGCGTTCCGCAACATGATTCCGGTGCTGCTCACGCAGACCGTCATCCTGTTCCAGGACACCTCGCTGGTGTACGTGATCTCGGCCACCGATTTCGTCGGCGCCGCGTCGAAGATCGCGCAGCGCGACGGGCGCCTCATCGAGATGTACCTTTTCGTGGCGGCAGTCTATTTCGTCATCTGCTACGCGCTCTCCTACGGGGTGAAGCGGCTGCAGAGAAGGATCGCGGTGATACGATGAACCATGCTCGGGACAGTGTCGTGAGGGCGGACTCCCCGCCTACGCCGGAGGCAGGCAAGGCGCCGGGGCCCATGATCTCGATCGACGGCATCTCCAAGTGGTACGGAGCGTTCCAGGTGCTGACCGACTGCACGACCCACGTCGAGAAGGGCGAGGTGATCGTCGTCTGCGGTCCGTCCGGATCCGGCAAGTCGACGCTCATCAAATGCGTCAACGCGCTGGAGCCCTTCCAGAAGGGCGCGATCACGGTCAACGGGGTGTCGGTCGGCGATCCCAAGACCAACCTGCCGAAGCTCCGCGCCCACGTCGGCATGGTGTTCCAGCACTTCGAGCTGTTTCCCCACCTCTCGATCAAGGAGAACCTCACGCTCGCCCAGGTGAAGGTGCTCGGCCGGCCGAAGAACGAGGCGCTCGAGCGCGGACTGAAGCTCCTGGACCGCGTGGGTCTCATCGCCCAGAAGGACAAGTTCCCGGGTCAGCTCTCCGGCGGCCAGCAGCAGCGGGTGGCCATCGCCCGCGCGCTGTCGATGGATCCGATCTGCATGCTCTTCGACGAGCCGACCTCGGCCCTCGATCCCGAGATGATCAACGAGGTGCTCGACGTGATGGTGCAGCTCGCGAAGGACGGGATGACGATGATGGTGGTCACCCATGAGATGGGCTTCGCGCGCAAGGTCGCCGACCGGGTCATCTTCATGGACCAGGGCAGGATCGTCGAGGACGCGAAGAAGGACGACTTCTTCGGCAAGCCGCGCTCGGATCGCGCCCAGCTTTTCCTGTCGAAGATCCTGCAGCACTAACGAGGCATCGCGGCATGATCCCGTTCATCGGCGCGCTGCTGCTCGTCCTGGGTCTCGCGTCGGGCGTATTCCTCGTGCTCGCGCCGTTCGACGTCGGGCCGGCGTCGCCGGGCGTCACGACGTGGATCCTCTTTCCCGGCTTCACCATCGTGGGCTACATCCTGCTCGCCGCCTCCGCGCGTCTGCCGATCATCGCGCTAGCTTCCCGGCTCGCCGGCGCGCTCCTGCTCCTGCTCGCCTTCGGCGCCGCGGCGGTGCTGTTCGCCATCGGCAATCGGCTCTTCAATCCGCCCGCCGACGCGCTCGCGCTGTGGTATGTGATGGGGCTCGGGCTCGTCTTCGGCGTGACCGGATTCGCCATCGGCCGCTCCATCGCCGCAGCGCCGCCGGCGACTTGATCGCGCGGACGCGTCGCAGCGCGAGGCTTCGGCACCGAGGCCGGCGCCGTCGCCGGGAGCTGGGAAACGCGAGCGTATAATCGCGCTTTACGTCCCTCGCCGTCTCGATGGTCGAGATACTCTCGCTTCGCGGGCGCAACGCCCTGTCGCCGTTTCGCATTACCAAGCTGCTGTCGAATCTCGCCGGAACGCAAGTCTCCGGCGTGCGCGGCGACTTCTGGCACTTCGTGCAGACCGAGCGCGAGCTCTGGGGTGCGGAACGCGCGACGCTCGAGCGCATCCTCACCTACGGGCCGAGAAGCGACGAGCACGACGAGGCGGGCGACGTGCTGCTCGTGATCCCGCGTCCCGGGACCGTGTCACCGTGGGCCTCCAAGGCGACCGACATCGCGCACAACTGCGGGCTGGCCGCCGTCTCGCGCATCGAGCGCGGCGTGGCCTATCGGGTGACGACGCACGACGGCGAGCCGCTGTCCTCGTCGGACCGGGCGGCGCTCGAACCTCACATCCACGACCGGATGACCGAAGCGGTGTTCGGCTCGCTGGCCGACGCGGCCCGGCTCTTCGTGCACGTCGCGCCGCGGCCGCTCGAGACGATCGCACTGGGTAACGACCCCCGTCGCGCGATCGCCGCCGCCAACGCAGCGCTGGGGCTCGCTCTGTCGCCCGACGAAATCGACTATCTCGCCGAACAGTTCGCCCGCGCCGGGCGCGACCCTACCGACGTCGAGCTGATGATGTTCGCCCAAGCGAACTCCGAGCACTGTCGGCACAAGATCTTCAATGCCGACTGGATCGTCGACGGCGTGCCGCAGCCGAAGTCGCTGTTCGCGATGATCCGCCACACCCATGCGGCGAATCCCCAGGGCACCGTCGTCGCCTACGCCGACAACGCGGCGGTGATGGAGGGCGCGGTGGCGCGGCGCTTCTATCCCGCGTCCGACGGAGGCTACGTCGCCCACGCCGAACCGACGCACATCGTGATGAAGGTCGAGACGCACAATCATCCGACCGCCATCGCGCCGTTCCCCGGCGCGGCCACGGGATCCGGCGGCGAGATCCGCGACGAAGGCTCGACCGGAATCGGCGCGCGGCCGAAGGCCGGGCTCACCGGCTTCACCGTGTCGCACTTGAGAATTCCGGGCCTCGAGCATCCGTGGGAGATCGATCACGGCAAGCCCGAGCGCATCGCCTCGGCGCTGCAGATCATGCTCGAGGGCCCCATCGGCGCGGCGGCCTTCAACAACGAGTTCGGTCGGCCCAACCTCGGCGGCTACTTCCGGACCTTCGAGCAGACAGTCGCCGGCGAGGCGCGCGGCTATCACAAGCCGATCATGATCGCGGGAGGCCTGGGCAACATCGCCGCGCGCGACGCCGAGAAGCGGGCGCTGCCCGAAGGCACCCTCCTCGTGCAGCTCGGCGGTCCCGGCTTGCGGATCGGCATGGGCGGCGGCGCGGCCTCTTCGATGGCCACCGGCACGAACGTCGCCGATCTCGACTTCGACTCGGTGCAGAGGGCCAACGCCGAGATGCAGCGCCGCGCACAGGAGGTGATCGATCGCTGCTGGCAGCTCGGGGACGGGAACCCGATCCTCTCGATCCACGACGTCGGCGCCGGTGGCCTGTCGAACGCGCTCCCGGAGCTCGCGCACAACGGCGGCAAGGGAGCGCGCATCGATCTGCGCGCCGTTCCCTCGCAGGAGCCGGGCATGTCGCCGCGCGAGATCTGGTGCAACGAGGCGCAGGAGCGCTACGTGCTCGCGATCCGGACCGAGGCGCTTGCCTCGTTCCGTACGGTGTGCGAGCGCGAACGCTGCCCGTTCGCCGTGCTGGGCCGCGCAACCGAAGAGACGCGCCTCGTGGTCACCGATCCGCTGTTCGGCAACGCTCCGGTCGACATGGACCTCGCGGTGCTCCTCGGCAAGCCGCCGAAGATGGTGCGCGACGTGGCTCACGCGCATCGTGCGCCCGAGGCTTTCGCGACCGCGGGCATCGACCTGCGCGACGCGGCGTACCGCGTGCTGCAGTTTCCCGCGGTGGCCGACAAGACCTTCCTCGTCACCATTGGCGATCGCACCGTCGGAGGCTTGTGTGCGCGCGATCCGATGATCGGTCCCTGGCAGGTGCCGGTCGCCGACGTCGCCGTGACGCTGATGGACTTCGAGGGCTACGCCGGCGAGGCAATGGCGATGGGCGAGCGTACGCCGCTCGCGCTTCTCGACGCGCCGGCGTCGGGCCGGATCGCGGTCGGAGAGGCGATCACCAATCTCGCCGCGGCGGGAATCCGCAGTCTCTCGGAAGTGAAGCTCTCAGCCAACTGGATGGCAGCGGCCGGTCATCCCGGCGACGACGCTGCCCTCTACGACACCGTGCGTGCCGTGGCGCTGGAGCTGTGCCCCGCGTTGGGTGTGACGATACCGGTCGGCAAGGATTCGCTATCGATGCGCACGACGTGGCGCGAGGGCGACGTCGAGCGCAGCGTCACCGCGCCGGTATCGCTCATCGTCTCGGCGTTCGCCCGCGTGCCCGACGCGCGGCGGGTGCTCACCCCGGAGCTCGCGCTCGATCGCGGCGACACGCTGCTGCTGCTCATCGATCTCGGCAACGGACAGGAGCGCCTCGGCGGCTCGGCGTTGGCGCAGGCTTACGGTCGGCTCGGTGCCGCGCCGCCGGACCTGGACGACCCCGAATTGCTCAAGTCGTTCTTTGCGATCGTGCAATCGCTGCACGGCGAACACCGACTCCTCGCCTACCACGACCGCTCCGACGGCGGGCTGCTCGCCACGCTCGTCGAAATGGCCTTCGCCAGCCGCTGCGGCCTCACAATCTCGCTCGACGAGCTGCCGGGCGAGGCGCTTGCCGCGCTGTTCAGCGAAGAGCTCGGTGCTGTCGTCCAGGTCGCCCGCGGCGACCGCCACGACGTCGTCGGTGCCTTTGAAACGGGAGGACTGCGCTGCGTGGCGATCGGCGAGCCGGCGACCGGCGAGCGCGTGCGCATCGTGCGCGACGGAGTGACGCTGTTCGACGAGTCGCGCGTCGAGCTGCACCGCGCCTGGTCGAGCACGAGCCACGCGCTGCAGCGCCTGCGCGATCATCCCGAAGCCGCGGACCAGGAGTACGAGCGCATCCTGGATGCCGCGGAACCGGGGCTCGCGCCGCGACTCGCGTTCGATCCGTCCGATGACATCGCGGCACCGTTCATCGCCCGCGGCGCGCGGCCACGGGTGGCTGTCTTGCGCGAGCAGGGCGTCAATGGCCATGTCGAGATGGCGGCTGCGTTCGATCGCGCCGGGTTCGCGGCGTTCGACGTGCACATGACGGATCTCTTCGCAGGCCGCATGTCGCTCGTCGGCTTCTCGGGCGTCGTGGCCGGCGGCGGGTTCTCCTACGGCGATGTGCTCGGCGCCGGCGAGGGCTGGGCCAAGTCGATCCTGTTCCACGCGCGAACCCGCGACGCCTTCGCGGCGTTCTTCGCGCGCGCCGACACCTTCGCGCTGGGCGTATGCAACGGTTGCCAGATGCTGGCCAATCTGACCGGGCTTCTTCCCGGCACGGAGCACTGGCCGCATTTCGTGCGCAACCGCAGCGAGCAGTTCGAGGGCCGGCTCGTGCTCTCGGAAGTGCAGCGCTCGGCGTCGCTGTTCTTCGCCGGCATGGAAGGCAGCCGCATCCCCATCGCGGTGGCGCACGGAGAGGGCTTCGCGGAATTTCGCGACGCGGCGCAGTTCGCGGCGGCCGAGTCGCTGGTCACGCTGCGCTTCGTCGATCACCGCGGCCGGGCGACCGAGCGCTATCCGTACAATCCGAGCGGCTCGCCGCGCGGGATCGCCGGGCTTACCACCTCGGACGGCCGCTTCACGATACTGATGCCGCATCCCGAGCGCGTCTTCCGCACGGTCCAGATGTCGTGGCATCCGCGCGAATGGGGCGAGGACTCGCCGTGGATGCGCATGTTCCGCAACGCCCGGAAGTGGGTCGGTTGAGGGGCGCCGTGGCGAAGCCGAAGCTCAAGGTCTGGTCGATCAACGGGGTGACGCCGGTGGTCGACCCATCGGCGTTCGTGCACCCGAGCGCGGTGCTCATCGGCGACGTGCGGGTGGGCGCCGGCTGTTACGTGGGACCGTCGGCGTGCCTGCGGGGAGACTTCGGCCGCCTGGAAGTGCGCGCGGGCGCGAACATCCAGGATTGCTGTGTGCTGCACGGCTTCCCGGGAACGCCCACCATCGTCGAGGAGGACGGGCACATAGGCCATGGCGCGATCCTGCACGGCTGCACCGTCCGTCGCAATGCGCTCGTCGGCATGAACGCGGTGATCAACGATGCGGCGGAGATCGGCGACTCGGCGATCGTGGCGGCGATGGCGTTCGTGAAAGCCGGGATGGTGGTGCCGGCGCGAACGCTGGCCGCCGGGATCCCGGCGCGCATCGTGCGCGACATCACGGCGGAGGAGCTTGCCTGGAAGATCGAGGGTACCGAGAGCTACCAGGAGCTCACGCGCCGGAGCCTCGCGACGATGGTGGAGACGCAGCCTCTCTCGGCTGCCGAGCCGCATCGCCGGCGCATCGAGCTGCCGGAGTTGCTGACGCTGTCGGCCACCAAGGCAAAGACGCGCCGCAAGTCCGCCGACAAGAAAGGGTGACGGCGAGTCACCCTTCCACCCAGCCCTACAGCTTCCTTCCTACAGCTCTTCCACCTTCTGCGAGACGGTGGAATCGCTGCGGCTCTTCGGCTCCGCCGCGCTCTTGTCGTCGTCCGGCGGCGGGCCCTTGCCGTTCTTGGCTTCGGACGTGAGATATTCGTTAACCTTGTCGGCGAGCTGAGGATCAGCCTGAACATTGGCCAGCATCTCCTGGTACTTGTCGACGCTCATGCCTTGCTGCTTGAGCGCGAGCAGAAGCTCGAGCGCTGCCGCTTGTTTCACCTGCGCCTGCTGACGCAGGTTCTCCGCGAGCTTCGGGGCGTAGTTGGATTTGATGCGCTCCACTTCCAGCATCGCCACGGCGAAGGAATGCAATTGCTGATCGCTGTAGGAAGGCGTGGACGGCGAAGGCTCCGTGGGAGCGGCCTGATCGGCGGGCGGGGATTGCTCGGCGTCGGTCTCGGCGAAAAGGGTCGGCGTATAGGCGACGCTGAACAAAACGAGCGCCACCGTCAGAACGCTTGATCGCATCATCGTGAGCACCTGAAAGTAGTACGAATTGTAAGAAAATCACTGACCTGACAAGAGTTTAGAGTTCGGCCCACAGGCAAAGTTCGTAGTCGCGCCAGTCGCGGGCGCCCTCCCTAGAGTCGGGCGAGGCCGCTGCACGGCGACGCGCGCCAAGGCGAACGTTACGCCGGCGGCAACGCTTCGATCGCGTGCTTGAGTCGTTCCACGGCGACGGCGGAATCGCGCCGCATCACTGCGCGTATCTCGAGCGCGTCGAAGAGCGCGAAGAGCAGGTTGGGTCCGCGATAGGTGAGGTCGCGCTCGAAGCGCGTGCCACCGGATGTGGGCGTGAGCGTGTACACGATGTGCGCGCCGCCGCCGCCTTCGCCGTGACCCGCGAATTCCCACCGCACTGGCGGATCGACGGCGATGCTCGTCCACGTCGCACGCCCTTTGCGGCCGGCGATCTCGAAATCCTCGATCGTCTTCTCTGCGGGCCGCGGCGTGCGATCGACGACGCCCGAAACCGCGCGCGACTGCGGGTGCCAGCGCGGCCAGTTCGCCGGCGCGGTCGCGTAGGCGAAAACGCGCTCGGGCGGCGCCGCGATGTCGACCGCGTCGATGATGCGCGTCGCGACGAGGGCGTCCGGCCACGGAAGCGGCGCGAGCAGCACGGCGGCGATCGCGACGACGGCGACGGCGATCCAGATCAAGGCGCGCATTGGGATGCGTTGCTCAAAGAGCGATATGCGGACGCGCAACCGCCGTGGACGCGTCAGGCTCGCGCTTCAGAATCCGGCGGCCTGGCCGTCGCGGCGCGGATCGGATGCGGCGATGTAGCCGGAGGCGTCGCGCACGATGATCTGTCCCGCGCCGAAGTCCATGTAGGCGTCGGGAATGGAGGCGAAGCGGTGTCCGAGCGCCGCCAGCCCGTCCTGGAGCGCCGGCGCGATGCCGGATTCGAGATCGATGGACAGCCCCGCGTTGACCTTCCAGCGTGGCGCGTCGAGCACGGCCTGCGGCTGCTGCCGGCAGTCGAGCAGCCGCACCAGTGTCTGCACGTGGCCTTGCGGCTGGATCGGCCCGCCCATGACGCCGATCGTCGCGTAGGGTTGGCCCTGGCGCATCACGAAGCCGGGAATGATGGTGTGAAACGGCCGCTTCGCGGGGCCGATGCGGTTGGGGTGCCCTGCGTTGAGCGTGAAACCGGTGCCGCGATTCTGCAGGCTGATGCCCGTGCCGGGTACCACGATTCCCGAGCCGAATCCCATGTAGTTGGACTGGATGAGCGACACCATCATGCCGCTCGCGTCGGCGCTTGTGAGGTACACCGTGCCGGCGCGCGGCGGCGTGCCGTGGCGGAAGTCCTGGGCGCGACGCCGGTCGATCAGCCGCGCCCGGCTCTCGAGGTACGCGCCGTCGAGGAGATCGGCAGGAGTGACTTCCATCGCCTGCGGATCGGCCACGTAGCGATAGGCGTCGGCGAACGCGAGCTTCATCGCTTCGATCTCGAGGTGCTGCACGTCGACCGAATCGACCGGGGCCGAGACGAGATCGAAGTGGCGCAGCATGCCGAGCGCCATCAGCGCGGCGATGCCCTGGCCGTTCGGCGGGATCTCGTGCACGGTATAGTCGCGATAATCCACCGCGATCGTGCCCACCCAATCGCAGCGATGCTCCGCGAAATCGGCGAGCGTCTGCGCCCCGCCGTGGGCCTTGGCGTGCGCGACCATCGCCTCGGCCAGCTCGCCGCGGTAGAACGCCTCGCCCGCGGTCGCCGCGATCTTCTCGAGCGTGCGCGCCATCGCCGCGGACGAGAACCGCTCGCCGACCTCGAGCGCGCGGCCGCGAGGCAGGAAATGCTCGGCAAAGCCGGGCACCTCGCCGAGGATCGGCACGGCCTTCGCCCACTTGTCGGCGATGACGGGCGTTACCGCGTAGCCGTCTCGCGCATACCCGATGGCGGGTGCGAAGAGGTCCGCGAAAGCGAGCTTACCGTAGCGGCCCGACAGCTCGACCCAGCCGGAGACGGCGCCGGGGATGGTGACCGTGTCCCAGCCGGAGCGCGGCATCTGCTCGTACTTCGCGAAGCGCTGGGGCGTCCACGCTAGGGGCGCCCGGCCCGAGGCGTTGAGGCCGGACAGCGCGCTCCCGTCCCAGACGATGGCGAAGAGGTCGCTGCCGATGCCGTTGCTGCACGGCTCGACGACCGTGAGCGCGATCGCGGTGGCGAGCGCGGCATCGACGGCGTTGCCGCCGGCGCGCAGCATCGCCACCCCGGCCTGCGTGGCGAGCGGCTGCGAAGTCGACACGACGTTGCGGGCGAACACCGGCGAGCGACGCGACGCGTAGGCGGCGCTCCAGTCGAACGAATCGCGACGGGTCACGGTCATGTCTCGGCGTCCTCGACGACTCCTGCGCGCCGGTGGCGCGCGGTAAGGATAGCATCGAAACGAGCGAGGGCAGGCCAACCGCGCCTGCCCTCGTGAGCTGTGGAATGGGCGATGCGCTTACAGGCCGTTCTTGGCCCGCAGATCCTTCAGGTATTTCTCCACCACCTGGCCCTGCGCCCGCTGGGCAAGCTGCGGCTTGACTTCGTCGAAGGTCGGCACCTTGGCATCGCGAACGTCGTCGAGCTGGATCACGTGCCAGCCGAACTGGGTCTGCACAGGCGTGGTGGTGAACTTGCCCTTCTGCAGCGAGACCATCGCCTCGGCGAAGGGCTTCACGAAATTCGCCGGCACGTTCCAGTCGAGATCGCCGCCGTTCGCCTTGGAGCCAGTGTCCTTGGAGCGCTCGGCGAGCTTCTCGAACTTCTCGCCCTTCTGCAGCTGGGCGATGATGTCCTTGGCCTCGTCTTCCTTGTCGACGAGGATATGCCGCACCTTGTATTCCTTGTCGCCCATCTGCGAGCGGATCTGGTCGTATTCCTTGTGCAGCACTTCGTCGGGGACCGGATGCGCCTTGAGATAGTCGGCCATGTAGGTGCGCACGAGCACCGTCTGGGCGGTGAGATCCATTTCCGCCTTCATGCCCGGCGCCTTGTCGAGGCCGGCCTTCTTGGCCTCGCGAACCAGAAGCTCGCGGGTGTTGAGCTCGTCGCGGACCGCCTGTCGCAGCTCCGGAGTGTCGGGCTGGCCCTGGGCGGTGCGCTGCTTGAGCATGAAGTCGAAGTACGACTGAGGAAAGAGATCCTTGCCTTTCGCGGCCTCGGCCTTGGCGGGGGCCTTCTTGGCGGGCTCCTGAGCGGATGCGAGGGGCGGGGCGAGCAGCACGGCGATAGCGGACAGCGCCGTGAACCAGCGGAGAAGCGTGGGCATGTCGGTCCTTTGCAAGGTGCAGATAGTCAGAAAAACTCTCTAGGCGTGAGCGCCCTTATCGATAGCGCGTGAATCGGGGAGGGGAGGAGGTCGGCGACCCGCGCCATGACGGCTTGGTGGCGCTGCAGGCGCGGCACACCGCTGAACGCCTCAGACACGATGGTGAGCGAAAAGTGCCCCCCGCCGCCGGCCGCGCCGGGATGGCCGACGTGGGCAGCGCTGTCGTCGTGCAGATCGAAGGCCACGGGATCGAGGTCCGCCAAGCGCTCGCGAAGCGTGGAGGCGACGTCGCTCATGAGCGCTCGGGCAGGTAACGGGCCACCGAGAGCACGGTGCCGAGGGCGAGCAGCAGGAACATCACCATCGCGCCCCAGACCTTGAAGTTCACCCAGATCGCCGTCGAGTAGTTCCAGGCGACGTACAGATTGGCGCAGCCCATGCCGACCAGGAATGCCACCCAGACCCACGTCACGCGGGCCCAGATCACGTCCGGCAGCGCCAGGTCCTTCATCAGCGGCGCGAGCAGGTTGCGCCGGAAGAACAGCCGTCCGCCGCCGAGGATCGCGGCGAAGAGCCAGTAGAGCACCGTGGGCTTCCACTTGATGAACGTTTCGTCGTGCAGTAGCAGCGTCGCTCCGCCGAAGACGACGATGATCGCAAGGCTGAGCCAGTGCACGACCTGCACCTTCGACCGCCAGTGGAAGTAGGCGATCTGGATCACCGAGGCGACGATGGCCACGGCGGTCGCGGCGTAGATGTCCCACAGCTTGAACGCGACGAAGAAGAGCAGCAGCGGAAAGTAGTCGGCGAGGAACTGCATCGCTACGCGACAGAGGGCAACCTGTCATTATACCTTACCGAAGGATAGAGGCGCCTTCGACGAATGCGACGGCGGGCTGCGGGCGACTAAGCAAGTGCAAGCCCGGCGAGGCGCCGGCAGCGGGTCCAATCGAACGCCGGACCCGGATCGGTCTTGCGGCCGGGCGCGATGTCGCTGTGACCGGCGAGGTCGGCGATCGGGTAGCGCCGCAGGAGCGCCCGGGTGAGCCGGCCGAGCGTGGCGTATTGCCGGAGGTCGTAAGGCACGTCGTCCGCGCCCTCGAGCTCCACGCCGATGGAGAAGTCGTTGCACCCTTCGCGACCGCGCCACGACGACACGCCCGCGTGCCACGCCCGCCGGCCGCAGGGTACGAACTGAATCAGCGCGCCGTCGCGGCGGATGAGGAAATGCGCCGACACCTTGAGCGCAGACACGGTGGCGTAGTACGGGTGCGCCTCGGGATCGAGCCGGTTGGTGAAGAGCTCGACGATGCCTGTGCCGCCGAACTCTCCAGGCGGCAAGGAGATGCTGTGCACGACCAGGAGGGTGATCGCCGCGCCTGCGGGACGGTCGTCGCAGTTGGGCGAGGCAATCTGCGCCGCTGCGCGAACGATGCCGGCGCGGTCGACGGCGATCCGCACCGGGTGCGCCTCGCGGTCAGCGTCGCGCTTCGCCATGTCGCCCCCAAAAAACCAGGGCGACTATGTTAGCTCACCGGCCAGGCGCCTCCCCCGGCTGGGCCGCGATCGCGGTGCCAGTGGACTGTACGGCCTTAGTTGTTGACGTCGAGCACAGCGGCGAAATGGAGCGACATCTGACAGCCGCCGCCCGTGGTTCCAGTCATGTAGCCTTCGATACCTTGTCCTGTCGGATGGAGGGCGTCGAGCGTGGCCGGGTGGGGATTCCCGCCCGTGCACGCGATTTGCCCGGCCAGCTGGTAGAGGCGCCCGAAATGAGTCAGCGGTCCCGACACAGTACACACGGTGCCGCTGTGCGTCGGATCGACGAAGGTGAAAACGAGCGCAGCGTCCGTGTCGCCGTCCTGTGTCACCGTCAGCTTGTAGTTTCCGCGGAAACTGGGATCGTCTTGCGTCGGGTCGCTGCAGGCCGCGACCGAGCCCGCCATCGAGCCGGAATACGTGCCGCCCATCTGATAGGCGGTGAGCGTCTGACGTACGAGCGTCTTGGTGACGGTTGCGACGCCGTTCACTGTGTACGTCAGCGTGGCGTGGTAACGATCGGTCGGTGCGAACTTGACCGTTCCCGCGGCGGTAGCGTTGTTGCCCTGCCAGGGGCTCGCGAAGTATGTCCCGGTCGTGGCGTAGAGAGAGCCCGTGTAGCCGCCAGCGCCGTCGCTGGCGAGGATCGCAACGTACCAGGTGGGCTTGCCGTCGGGTCCATAGATGAAGAACGCGAGGAACTGGGTGGTGTCGCTCTGAACGAGGAACACCCCCCATCCCGATTCGGCGGCATCGTAGTAGACGTCGGTGTATTCCGCGGCCTGCGCCCGGACCGACAGGACGAGCAGCGCGACGAGAACGAGTCGTTTGAGCATGGCGATCTCCAGGGCTCCAATGCGCAAGAGGGTTCGGAGTCGCCATTGTCGGAATTCGCCGCCGCGTGAGAAGGGGGCGCGAGGTATCCGAAGGGTTGCAAGGCTCCCGTGGACGAGCGAGCCCTCGACGCAACGCCCGCGGCATCCCTGCCTTCGCCGCGATAACGCCGCTCCCGAGCTTTCGCCCGGCTGACGCATCCGTTTCCGGGAGCGCTGCGCCTGTGGCGCGGCGCTGCGTCACTTGATGCCGAGCCGCTCCATCCGGTAGCGCATGGCCCGGAACGTGATGCCGAGGAGCTTCGCCGCCGCGGTTCGGTTGTAGCGGGTCTTTTCCAGCGCCTCGTTGATCGCGGCCCGCTCGACGCGGTCGAGGTAATCCTGCAGGGGCCACTTGTCGCCGGTCGGCAGCGCCATGTCGACTTCCTCAGGCGGCGGCGTCAGATGCAGGTCGTCGGCCGTGATCCTCTGCGGATCGCCGGCGAGCGAGAGACCCCGCTCGAGGATGTTCTCGAGCTCGCGCACGTTGCCGGGAAACGGATACGACTCGAGCGCCGTGACCGCGGCCTCGTCCAGCTTCGCCGGGACGCCACGCGAGAGCTTGCGCAGGATGGCGTCGGCGATCGCCGGGATGTCCTCGCGCATCTCGCGCAAGCTGGGCATCGCCAGCTCGATGACGTGCAACCGGTAGAACAGGTCCTGCCGGAACTCGCCGGCGTCGACCAGCGCCGGCAGCTTCTTGTGCGTGGCGCTGATGATTCGTACGTCGACCGGCTCCTCCTGCGTCGATCCGACCTTGCGCACCATCTTCTCCTGGATCGAGCGCAGCAGCTTCACCTGCATAGGCAGCGGCAGGTCGGCGACTTCGTCGAGGAACAGCGTCCCGCCGTTGGCGGCCTGGAAAAACCCCTCGCGATCGGCCTCGGCGCCGGTGAAGGCGCCTTTCTTGTAGCCGAAGAACTCGCTCTCCATCAGGTTCTCGGGGATGGCGCCGCAGTTGACCGGCACGAACGGCTGCTCGGCGCGCGGGCCGCCGAGATGGATCATGCGCGCGGCCAGCTCCTTGCCGCTGCCCGATTCGCCGGTGATGAACACCGGCGCCTGGCTCTTGGCCAGCCGCTCGATCATCTGCCGCACCTGATTGATCGCCGACGACTCGCCGAGGAGCTGGTACGACGAGGGCGGCGACGGCTTCTCGGGAACCTTCAGCGCCTGCTTGACGAGGGCGCGGAGCTGCTCCAGCGCGACCGGCTTGGCGAGATAGTCGAAGGCCCCCGCTTTGAGCGCCGCCACCGCGTTCTCGGCGCTGCCGAATGCCGTGATCACGGCGACGGGAACGTCGAGACCTTTCTCGGTGATGTGCTCGACCACGCGCAGGCCTTCGCCGTCGGGAAGCCGCATGTCGGTGAGGCACAGGTCGAACGGCTGGCTGTCGAGCGTGCGGATCGCCTCCGCGACGGACTGTGCCCGGGTGGTGTCGAGCCCCATGCGCGAAAGCGTCAGCTCGAGCAGCTCGAGCAGATCGGGCTCGTCGTCGATCACCAGCACCTTCGGCTGCCCGCGATCGCGTGGTTTACGGCTCATGGTTCGCCCCCTCTCCTTACGCCGCCTGCTTCTCCACCGGGCTCAAGGCGCGCTTCATCGTCAGACGGAAGTGCGCCCCCGGTCCCCTCGGCAGCAACTCCAGCGCGGCGCCGTTGGCGTCCGCCAGCTCCCGCGCGATGTACAGCCCCAATCCCGTGCCCCCCGGCCGGGTGGTGAAGAACGGCTCGAAGATCTGCCCGCGCAGCTCGGCGGGAATGCCGGGCCCGTCATCGGCAAGCTCGCATATTACGGCATCGCCCATGTAGCCCGGGCGACCAAGGATCTGGATGCTGCCCTGCTTCTTCTGGCAGTGCTGCCAGGCGTTACGCACCAGGTTCCAGACGATCTGGTTCAGGTGCCCGCGGTCGAAGATGACCAGCAGGTCGTGCGGGATCTGCATGACCGCCCCGCCCGAGGGAATGCCCTCGGCTTGAACGATCTCGTCGACCAGTGCGCCCATGAACTCGAACAGCGCGATCACCTCCGGCTGCTGGCGGTCGCGCCGGTTGAGCTGCAGCACCTCGCCCACGATCCGGTCGATGCGCTTGGCGTTGTTACGGATCATGCCCAGCAGGCGTTGGCCTTCGGGCGCCACCGAGCCGTCCTCCTCGAGCAGCTGCGCGGCCTGGTTTATCGCGGAGAGCGGATTGCGCACCTCGTGGGCAATGCTGGCGGTGAGCCGGCCCATTGCCGCGAGCTTCATCTGCTGCGCCTCGCTCTGCGCGCGCCCGAGGTCCTCGAGGTAGATGAGCGTGCCGCCGTTGAGGCCGGCGCCGATACGCACCAGCCGCACGCGAAGCAGCCGCTGCGTGGCCTCGACTTTGAATGGCGGCAGGGGTTCCGACAAGTCCTCCTGCCAGCGGCGCCAGTAGTCGTGGAGCGTCGACGAGAATTCGGAGAGCCGCATGCCGCCGCGCATGCGTCCGAAGCCGCCGAGCAACCGTGTGACCTGCGCGTTGTGGCCGCGGACGACGCCGTTCAGATCGACCACCAGCACGCCGTCCTGCATGTCCTGGATGATGAGCCGGTTGACCTGCTCGAGGTTGGCCACGTCGATGCCGCGCTGGAGCGCCAAGTCCTCGCTCGCCTTGGTGTAGCGGCCCAACGCGAGAGCGATGCCCACGGTAGCGAAATAGCCGAAGCCAACCAGCCCCGTCTGGAAGAGCTGCGCGGCGGGAATCGCGCCCTGGAGGTAGCGCCAGCCGTCGAGGCCGAGCAGCGCCACGCTGGTGAGCGCCGCGTGAAAGAAGGCGACCTGGGTGCGCATGAGCCAGCCGCTGGCCGCGAGCTGGGGGAAGAGCAGGATCGAGAGCTGCCCGGCGGCGGTTCCGCCGGCGTAGATGAGCAGCGACAAAAAGCACACGTCGCCCCCGAGCAGCGCTACCAGCAGGACGGGCAGCGGCAGCGGCTGGATGTCGCGCTGCACCCACATGAAGGCGGCCAGCCCATAGACGAAATACAGGCCGGCGGCGGTGATGAAGGCGTTGGGCACGAACACCGCCATCGTGCGCAGATCGAAGAACAGCGCGACGCCGAGCAATATCGCACCGCACACGGCGCGATACAGTCCAACGATCCACAGGATGCGCCGCGTCGAATCGTTGATAAGGGACGGCAGGGCCGGCGGCTCGAACGGGGGAACCGCGGGGCGCGGCTGCATCAGATCAGGCATGGCTCGCGCAATCGCCCGCCGGGCAGGCGTAGCCGCCGCGCACCGACTTCGCCTCCGCGCGCGGCAGGTACACGCCGCAGCGCAAGCAGCGCACCATCGGCTGGGCAACGCGAGCGGCGGGCGCGCGGCCTGAGGTTTCCCGCGCGCGCCGCGCGCGGGCCTTGCGCAGATTGGCGATGCGCAGCGCGAGCATCACCACGAGGATGACGATCAGCCAGGCGACGATCTTCGCCATGGCCTCACACGACCTTGCCGGGGTTGAGCAGGTCGCCCGGATCGAGCGCGTGCTTCACGCGGCGCATCAGCTCCAGCTCGAGTTCGCTCTTGTAGCGCGCGAGCTCCCCCCGCTTGAGCTGCCCGATCCCGTGCTCGGCGCTGAAGCTGCCGCCAAGCTCCCGCACGAGGTCGTAGACGATGCGGTGCACGCGCGGGCTCTCGAGCAGGAATGCCGCGGGCGCGACGTCCGGCGGCGCCACGAGGTTGTAGTGCAGGTTGCCGTCGCCCAGATGCCCGAAGACGACGTAGCGCACGCCGCGGAAGGCCGCGTCGAGCCGCGCCTGCGCCTCGCGCAGGAAGGCCGGAACGCTCGACACCGGAAGGCTCACGTCGTGCTTGATGTTGAGCCCCTCGCGACGCTGGGCTTCCGGGATGTGCTCACGCAGGCTCCAGAGCGCGTCGGCCTGCGCCGCGGACTGGGCGATGGTCGCGTCGCGCGCGGTGCCGCTCTCCACCGCCGTTGCGAGCGCGGCCTCGAGCTGCGAGGCGAGCGGCGAATCGGCGGCAGGGTCGTCCGCCTGGATGAGCGCGTACCAGGGATGCCCGGGGAGCGGATCGGCGAAGGCGGGGAAGATCCGGCGCGTGACATCCACGCTCGGGCGCGACACCAGCTCGAAGCCGGTGAGCCGGTCGCCCAGCGCCGGCTTGAGCTCGCCGAGCAGCGCCACGGCCGCGTCGACGTCGGCGAGCGCGGCGAAGGCGGTCGCCGAGACGCGCGGCTTGGGGAAGAGCTTGAGCACCGCCGCGGTGATGATCCCGAGGGTGCCCTCGCTGCCGAGGAAGAGCTGCTTCAGATCGTAGCCGGTGTTGTCCTTGCGCAGTCCCTTCAGTCCGCCCCATACCCGCCCGTCCGCAAGCACCACTTCGACGCCGAGCACCAGATCGCGGGCGTTGCCGTAGCGCAGCACGGCGGTGCCGCCGGCGTTGGTGGACAGATTGCCCCCGATCGTGCAGCTGCCTTCCGCCGCAAGCGACAGGGGGAACAGCAGGCCCGCAGCATCGGCCGCCTGCTGGACCGCGGCCAGGACAACGCCGGCCTCGACCGTCAACGTGGCGTTGGCGGGATCGAGGGCGCGCACGCGGTTGAGGCGGGCGAGCGAAAGCACGATCTCGACGCCGGTCGCATGCGGCGTGGCGCCGCCGCACAGGCTGGTGTTGCCGCCCTGCGGCACGATGCCTGCGCTTCGCTGCGCGCAGCAGCGCACCACGGAGGAGACCTCCGCGGTGCTGCCCGGACGGACCACGGCCCGCGCACGTCCGTGGAAGGCGTCGCGCCAGTCGCTGACATAGGGCGCGACATCGGCCTCGGCGGTGAGAACGTTCGCTTCGCCCACGATGGCTTCGAGAGACGAGAGCAGGGGAACGGCAGATTCCGCCATGGTGCGTTATATTAGCCGAAAAGGGCCACCCTCCCGCGCGCCCCCGGGCGCCTTCAGTCGCCGCCATGTCGCAATCCACGTCGATGCCGTTCACGCCGCAGGAGGCGCTCGAGTTCATGCAGAAGATGTGGAATCCGCTCGGGTTCGCCGCACCTGGCGCGCCGCCGGTTGCCGGCCTGCCGCCGAGCACGCCTTTTCCCAACCCGATGGCGATGTTCGCCACGCTCGACCCGGCCGAGATCGAGCGCAAGATCGGGGAGCTCCGAGTGATCGAGAGCTGGCTCGCGATGAGCCTCAACTTCATGCAGATGAGCATCAAGACGCTCGAGTGGCAGAAGGCCTCGCTCGAGGCCTTGCGCGCGGGCGCCGCGGCGGCGACGCCGGCGGAGGCGCCGGAGAGGTCCCCGTCGCGCGGACATGCGAAGAGATCCAAACCCAAGGAGCCCAGCGAATGAGCATCACGTTCTATTACGGCTCGGGGTCGCCTTACGCCTGGCGCGTGCAGCTCGCGCTCGAGCACAAGGCGCTGCCCTACGAGCGCAAGGTCCTGTCGTTCTCGGCGGGAGACACACGCAGGCCCGAATTCGTCGCCCTGAACCCGCGGCACCGCGTGCCGACGCTCACCGACGGCGACTTCACGATCTACGAGTCCAACGCCATCGCAGCCTATCTCGAGGCCGCGTATCCCGGACGCGGCGCGCCGCTCTTTCCGGGTGACGCACGCCGGCAGGCCACCGTGTGGCGACTGATGATGGAGGTCGACAACTACGTCCAGCAAGCGACCGACCTCATCGTCGACTATGCCTTCTCCACCAAGCCCGAGGACAGGCAGCCGCAAAAGCTGGCCGATGGGCGCAAGGCGGTCACGGAGGAGTTCGCCCAGATGGCGCGCTATCTCCAAGGCGATTTTCTGGTCGGGCCGCTCTCGGCCGCCGACTTCTGGCTCTATCCTCCGGTGGCGTTCATGTGGCGCTGCCGCGTGAAGCTTCCGGATTTCGACGCGGAGGGCCTGCTGCCGCAAGCGCTTGCCGCGTGGAAGAAGCGCATCGAGACGCTGCCGTACTACGACAAGACGATTCCACCGCACTGGAAGGCGTAGCCGCGAATCCTTCGCCCAGAACGTCGGGATGAATTGCATGTAGGCGAATTCATTCGCCCGGGACGATGGGTGAATCTCGTGGAGGTGCGAATTCATTCGCACAAGACATGGGGTGAATCGTGGGTGCGAGTTCATTCGCACAGCAGGGTCGGGAGAATCCCGACCTACGAGGAGTCAAAATGAAGCTCACTAGCACCGCATTCGCCGAGGGCGGTCCCATTCCCAGCGCGCTGGCGTTCTGCGTGGCCGATGCCGCGACGCACGCGAAGCTCTCGGAGAACCTCAACCCGGATCTGCGCTGGAGCGATCTGCCTGCCGGCACCAAGTCGCTGGCGCTGATCTGCCACGACCCGGACGTCCCGTCCCGTCCCGACGACGTCAACAAGGAAGGCCGCACGGTTCCGGCGTCGCTGCCGCGCGTGGAGTTCTTTCACTGGGTACTCATCGATCTCCCCGCGGACACGCCGCCGCTCGCGCGCGGCGAGTTCTCGCGCGGCATTGCGCCGCGCGGCAAGCCGGGCCCTCGCGCCCCGCGCGGCGCGCGCCAGGGCCTCAACGACTACACCGGCTGGTTCGCGAGCGACAAGGACATGTCCGGCCAGTACCACGGCTATGACGGGCCGTGTCCGCCCTGGAACGACGAGCGGGTGCATCACTACGTGTTCACGCTGTACGCGCTCGACGTCGCGCGGCTCGGCGTCGGGGAGTCCTTCACCGGCACCGACGCGCGCAAGGCGATGGCGGGCCACGTGCTGGGCCAGGCCACCCTCACCGGCGTCTACACGCTCAACCCTGCGGTGAAGCTGTAGGGCCCGGGTTTATCCTGCCGGACGTGCGGATGAATTCGCACCTGCAACGGGCACGGTCCGTGCAAGCGCGCAAATGAGCTATCCGATCGAGAGCGGTCATGGTCCATTGCCCTTGCTTCGACGCCAAGAATTGCAAACGGCGCGTGGGTCCGGGGACAGGCGTACCCTGTAGTTCTTACAACCGGCGCTCTCGGCGCGGGGGGGGCTCGGGCGGCGACTCGACGGACCCGCTTCGCGATGAGGGCTACAGCCGTGGCTGAGACGGCGACGGGAACGGTTCGAGCGTCGCCGGCCGCCGCGACGCTGTCCGATCACGACGTCTACCTGTTTCGCGAAGGCACCCACACGCGCCTCTACGAAAAGCTCGGCGCGCACCTCGTCGACGAGGGTGGAGAGGCAGGGGCGGCGTTCGCGGTCTGGGCACCGAACGCCGAAGCCGTATCGGTCGTCGCCGACTTCAACGACTGGGATCGTGGCCGCCATCCGCTCGTCCGGCGACGCGACGGCTCCGGGATCTGGGAAGGTTTCGTCGCCGGGGTCGCGCTCGGCGCGCGGTACAAGTACCACGTCGCGTCGCGCTATCGCGGCTACCGGGCCGACAAGGGCGATCCGTTCGCCTTCCTCTGGGAGGCGCCGCCACTGACCGCCTCGAGGGCGTGGAAACTGGACTACGACTGGGGCGATGCGGAATGGATGGCCGCGCGGCGCGAGCGCAACGCGCTCTCGGCGCCGCTCGCCATCTACGAGGTCCACGCCGGGTCCTGGCGCCGCCGCGACGCAACCGCGTTCCTCACCTATCGCGAGCTCGCCACCGAGCTGCCGGCGTACGTCGCGGATCTCGGCTTCACCCACGTCGAATTCCTGCCGCTCACCGAGCATCCGTTCTACGGCTCCTGGGGTTACCAGACGACCGGGTACTTCGCGCCTACCGCGCGCTACGGCACGCCCCAGGACTTCATGTTCCTCGTCGACGCGCTCCACCGCAGCGGCATCGGCGTGATCCTCGACTGGGTGCCGTCGCATTTCCCGAGCGACGAGCACGGACTCGCCTACTTCGACGGCACGCACGTCTACGAGCACGCCGATCCGCGCCAGGGCTATCACCCGGAGTGGAACAGCTACATCTTCAACTACGGCCGCAACGAGGTGCGCGCCATGCTCGCGTCGAGCGCGCGGTTCTGGCTCGACCGCTACCACGTCGACGGCCTGCGGGTCGATGCGGTGGCCTCGATGCTCTATCTCGACTACGGCCGTCGCGGCGGCGAGTGGGTTCCCAACCGCTACGGCGGGCGCGAGAACCTCGACGCGATCGAGTTCCTGCGCCACGTCAACGAGACCGCCTATCGCGACTTCCCCGACACCCAGACGATCGCCGAGGAGTCGACCGCGTGGCCGATGGTTTCGCGGCCCACCTATGTCGGCGGGCTGGGCTTCGGCATGAAGTGGAACATGGGCTGGATGCACGACACGCTCGCCTACCTCGAGCACGAGTCCGTCCATCGCAGCTACCATCACAACCAGATCACGTTTTCGATCTGGTACGCGTTCAGCGAGAATTTCGTGCTGCCGCTCTCGCACGACGAGGTGGTCTACGGCAAGCGCTCGCTGGTGGCCAAGATGCCCGGCGACGACTGGCAGCGCTTCGCGAACCTGAGGCTCCTCTACGGATACATGTGGACGCACCCCGGCAAGAAGCTGCTGTTCATGGGCGGAGAATTCGCGCAGTGGAACGAGTGGAACCACGATCAGAGCCTCGATTGGCATCTCACGGGCTACGCGCCGCACCGCCAGATGCAGCAGTGGGTGGGCGACCTGAACCGGCTTTACCGCCGGGAGCCGGCCTTGCACACGCGCGACTTCAGCAACGACGGCTTCGAATGGATCGACACGGGTGACGCGGCGAACAGCGTGATCTCCTACCTGCGCAAGGGCGATGGCGCTTCGGTAGCGGTGGCGTGCAATTTCACGCCGGTGCCGCGGCACAACTACCGGATCGGCGTGCCGAGCGGCGGCTTCTGGCGGGAGCTGTTGAACAGCGACGCGACCTGCTATGGCGGCAGCGGACAGGGCAACGCCGGCGGCCTCGAAGCGGCGCCGGTGCCCGCAGCGGGCCGCTATCACTCGCTCAATGCGACGCTGCCGCCGCTGTCGGTGATCGTCTTCCGGAGTCCGTGAGGATGGCGATGGACAAACCGTCCGCCGCCTCCTCGCCGACGCCCGAGGCGGCCGTATCGCGAGCCGCGGGAGATCAAGCAGCCGGCAAGGAAGCGCTGCCCGACCGCGATACGGCGTTGCGCCGCGCGGTCATCGAGGGCGTCCGGCCGCAGGTCGACAACGGGCGCTTCGCGATCAAGCGCGCGACCGGGGAAATGGTGACGGTGGAAGCCGACGTGTTCACGGACGGCCACGAACAGCTGGGCTGCGTGCTTCGCCATCGGCACGCGAGCGCTCGCGAGTGGGACGAGGTGCCGATGGCATTCCTCGGCAACGATCACTGGCGCGGCGAGTTCACCGTCCGCGAGATCGGCCGCTACGAGTATCAGCTCACGGCGTGGGTGGACGTGTTCGTGTCCTGGCGCCACGACTTCGTCCGGCGCAACACCGCCGATGAAAACGAGATCGCGCTCGCGCTGCAGACCGGCGCCGCGCTGGTGCGCGACGCGGTCAAGCGCGCGCCGCCGAAGGCTGCCCAGCGGCTGCGCGAGATCGCGCGCTCGCTCACGGTGGAGGCGGAGGATCTGCCGGCGCGGCGCGCGCTGGCGCTCAGCGACGAGCTGCTCGGTCTCATGGCCGCGAGCGCCGATCGTCGCTACGCGACCGTCTCGCCGCCGCTCGGCGTGATCGTGGACCCCGAGCGCGCTCGCTTCTCGACCTGGTACGAGCTGTTTCCGCGCTCCTTCGGCCCGGCCACGAAGGCGCAGGGGACGTTTGCCGACGTCGAGGCGCTGCTTCCGCGCTTCGCCGCGATGGGCTTCGACGTGCTGTACCTGCCGCCGATCCACCCCATCGGCCGGGTGAACCGGAAAGGCCGCAACAACGCGCTCGTTCCCGCGCCGGACGATCCCGGCAGCCCATGGGCGATCGGTTCCGAGGAGGGCGGCCACAAGTCGATTCATCCGGCGCTCGGCGCGCCCGAGGACTTCCGCCGCCTGGTCGCCGCGGCGCGAGAGCTCGGCATCGAACTCGCGCTGGACATCGCTCTGCAATGCGCACCCGACCATCCCTACGTACGCGAGCACCCGGAGTGGTTCCGGCGCCGTCCCGACGGCAGCGTGCAGTACGCGGAGAACCCGCCCAAGAAATACGAGGACATCTATCCGTTCAATTTCGCCACCAAGGCGTGGGCGTCGCTCTGGCTGGAGGTGAAGAGCATCTTCGAGCACTGGATCGAGCAGGGCGTGCGGGTGTTCCGCGTCGACAATCCGCACACCAAGCCCTTCGCGCTGTGGGAGTGGCTGATCGCGGAACTGAAGCGCGAGCGACCGGAGCTGATCTTCCTCTCGGAAGCCTTCACCCGTCCGCGGGTGATGCACCGTCTCGCGAAGCTCGGCTTCTCGCAGTCGTACACCTACTTCGCCTGGCGCAACACCAAGTGGGAGCTCACCGAGTACTTCACCGAGCTGACCGCAGGCGAGGGCCGCGAGTACTTCCGGCCCAACGTCTGGCCGAATACGCCGGACATCCTGACCTCTTACCTGCAGAGCGGCGGCCGTCCGGCCTTCATGGCCCGGCTCGCGCTCGCGGCGACGCTCGCCGCGAGCTATGGCATCTACGGCCCCGCGTACGAGTCGCTGGAGAACCGGCCGCGCGAGCCCGGGAGCGAGGAGTACCTCGACAGCGAGAAGTACCAGATCAAGCGGCGCGACCTGGACCGGCCGGACGGGCTGAAGGATTTCATCGCCCGCGTCAACGCCGCCCGCCGCGACAACGAGGCGCTGCACTACGACTGGAATCTGCGCTTCCACGGCGTGGACAACAACGAGCTCATCTGCTACAGCAAGGCCATGCCGGACAGGCGCGCAGCGATGCTGATGGTCGTCAACCTGGACCCGCGCTACCGCCAGTCGGGCTGGACCGATCTCGACCTCGGCGCACTGGGGCTCGCGGAGGGCGAGTCGTTCCAAGTGCACGATCTCTTGACCGACGCGCGCTATTTCTGGCACGGACGGCGCAACTACGTCCAGCTCGACCCGCAGGTGTGTCCCGCGCACATCTTTCGCGTCCGGCGGAACGACAACAGCGGGCCGCCGGCCCGATCCTTCGCCTGAGGGGGGCATGGACCAGCAAGTCGCCGCCGTTGTGCCGCCGAGCGCCGAGGTCGAGACCGACACCGGCAAGGATCGCCTCTGGTACAAAGATGCGATCATCTACCAGCTGCACATCAAGGCGTTCTTCGACTCCAATGACGATGGCATCGGCGATTTCCGGGGTCTCACCGACAAGCTCGACTACATCAAGGACCTCGGCGTCAACACGATCTGGCTGCTGCCGTTCTATCCCTCGCCCCTGCGCGACGACGGTTACGACGTCGCCGATTACCGCAACGTCAATCCGCTCTATGGGACGCTCGAGGACTTCCAGCGCTTCGTGGCCGAGGCGCACAGGCGCGAGCTGCGGGTCATCACCGAGCTGGTGGTGAACCACACCTCCGACCAGCACCCGTGGTTCCAGGCCGCGCGCCGGGCGCCGAAAGGCTCGAAGGAACGCAACTTCTACGTCTGGAGCGACACGCCCGAGAAGTACAAGGGCACGCGCATCATCTTCACCGATACTGAGCGCTCGAACTGGGCCTGGGACGAGCTCGCGCAGCAGTATTACTGGCATCGCTTCTTCAGCCATCAGCCGGACCTGAACTTCGACAATCCGGACGTCCTCGAGGCCGTCTACGGCGTCATGCGCTTCTGGCTCGACATCGGCGTCGACGGCTTCCGCCTCGACGCGATCCCGTACCTGTGCGAGCGCGAGGGCACGAACAACGAGAACCTGCCCGAGACCCACGCCGTGCTCAAGCAGTTGCGGGCGATGATCGACGCGAGCTACCCCAACGTGCTGCTGCTCGCGGAGGCGAACCAGTGGCCGGAGGACGTGCGCGAGTATTTCGGCAACGGCGACGAGTGCCACATGGCGTATCACTTCCCGCTGATGCCGCGGATGTACATGGCGATCGCGCTCGAGGAGCGGCACCCGATCACCGAGATCATGAACCAGACGCCGGACATCCCGGACACCTGCCAGTGGGCGATCTTCCTGCGCAACCACGACGAGCTCACGCTCGAGATGGTGACGAGCAAGGAGCGCGACTACATGTACAACATGTACGCCGCCGACAAGCGGGCCCGGATCAATCTCGGCATCCGGCGCCGGCTCGCACCGTTGCTCGAGAACGACCAGGGCAAGATCAAGCTCATGATCAGCCTGCTTCTGTCGATGCCCGGATCGCCGATTCTGTACTACGGCGACGAGCTCGGCATGGGCGACAACATCTACCTCGGCGACCGCGACGGCGTGCGCACGCCAATGCAGTGGCGTCCGGAACGCAACGCGGGCTTCTCCCGCGCCGATCCGCAGCGCCTCTACCTCCAGCCGATCATGGATTCGGTGTACGGCTACGAGGTGATCAACGTCGAGGCCCAGACGCGCTCGCCGTGGTCTTTGCTCAACTGGACCCGCCGGATGCTGGCGGTGTCCAAGGGCTGCCAGCCATTCGGCCGCGGGTCGCTGAAGTTCCTGCGCCCGGCCAATCGCAAGATCCTCGCCTACATCCGTGAGCACGGCGAGGAAATCGTCCTCTGTGTGGTCAATCTCTCCCGCTCGGCGCAGCCGGTGGAGCTCGATCTCGCAAAATACAAGGGACGCGTGCCGATCGAGATGATCGGGCGCACCGCTTTCCCGCCAATCGGCGAGCTGCAGTACCTGCTGACGCTCTCGGGGCACAGCTTCCTGTGGTTCCGGCTCGCGCTTCCCGACAGCGCGCCGTCCGGACGCGAGGAGATCATGCCGCGCGACGAGCTTCCGGTGCTGGTGCTGTTCGACGGCTGGGCGAGCCTGTTCCGCGACCGCGTCGTGCCGTGGCGCATCAACCTCTCGGAGAAGGTCCGCAGCCAGCTCGAGACCGAGGTGCTGCCCGAGTTCCTCGCCGGACGGCGCTGGTACGCCGCGAAGAGCGAGGCGGTGACGCGAGTCGAGATCGCCGATCATCTCGAGTGGAAGCCCGCCGATCGAGCGTGGCTGATCACGCTGTCGCGCGCCGAGACCGCGAGCGGCGGGACGCAGACCTATTTCCTTCCGCTCGCGCTCGCCTGGGAAGACACCGAGGAGCCGCTGGTCAACGCGCTGACGGCGTCCACGATCGCCAGGGTACGGCAGCAGGCCCACGTGGGCGTGCTCGCCGACGCGTTCGGCGACGAGCACTTCGTCCGGGAGCTGGTCGCAGCCGTGGGGCGCGCAGACGAGCTCAAGGCGGCGCGCGGAACGCTGCAGTTCAAGCCGACGGCGGCTTTCGCCGAGCTGGTGGGCGCCGATGTGGCCACGCTTGCCGCGACGATGCCCGGCGCCCAGAGCAGTAACACCATCGTCTCGCTCGGCGACCGCGTCTTCATCAAGGGCTACCGGCGCCTGCAGGCCGGCGTCAACCCGGAGGCCGCGATCGGACGGTATCTCACCGACGTCGTCCACTTCGAGCACTGCGTGCCGGTCGCCGGAAGCGTCGAGTACGTCGCCGAGGACGGCCGCACGGCCACGCTCGCGCTGATCCAGAAGTACGTGTTCAACCAGGGCAGCGCCTGGGAGTACACGCTCAACTATCTCGATCGGTTCTACGAGGACGCCACGCGCGAAGCGCCGTCGCCTGCGGCGGTCGATCTGCACGACGGCTACGCGACGCTCGTTCGCACGTTGGGCCGGCGCACGGCGGAGCTGCACGCGGCGTTCGCCCGCAGCAAGGGCGACCCCGCGTTCGATCCGACGCCGCTCACCGCGGCCGACGTCGGCGCGCTGACCGACGGGCTCAAGGCACAGGCGATCGAAGCGCTCGATCGCCTGGCCCGGCGGCGCGACGCGCTGCCGGAATCGGTCCGCGCCGACGCCGATCGGCTGCTCGCTCAGCGCGATCGGCTGCTCGAGCGGATCGCCGCCCACGGCAGCGACCGCGGCGAGGGCGCGAAGACGCGCGTCCACGGCGACTACCACCTGGGACAGGTGCTGATGGTGCGGAACGATTTCGTGATCACGGACTTCGAGGGCGAGCCGACGCGCACGATGGAGGAGCGGGCGCAGAAGCAGTCCCCGCTCAAGGACGTCGCCGGCATGCTGCGCTCGTTCGACTACGCGATGCACGCCGCGCTGCTGAAGTTCGTCGCCGGTCGTCCGGACGCTCGCGAGACCGTCGCGGCCGCCGGCCGTCAGTGGCAAGCGCAGGCCACGAAAGCCTTCCTCGACGGCTACGACGAGACGGCGGGCCAGGCCGGGCTGGGTTCGGCGAGCGCCCAGGCACACGCGCTGCTCGAGATCTTCGTGCTGGAGAAGGTCGTCTACGAGCTCAAGTACGAGGTCGACAATCGCCCCGACTGGGTGCGCATTCCGCTCAATGGACTGCTGACCGCTCTCGAGGGCGGCGGCTGAGCACATCCGTCGCCGGCGCCGACCGAGGACCCGCACCATTCGCTTCAGGAGGACCCATGACAGACGTCAACATGCTGCTCGAGTCGATCCGCGAGTCGCTGCACCAGGTCGGTGTCTTCCTGCCGCGACTGCTGCTCGCGATCGTGATCATCGTCGCCGGCTGGCTGATCGCCAAGGCGGTTCGCTTCGCCATCGTCAAGGCGCTGCGCGCGGTGAACTTCAACGTGGTCACCGAGAAGGCGGGCATCGACCATTTCCTGAGGCAGGGCGGATCCGACGTCGACACGGTGCGCGTGCTGGGGGGCCTGAGCTTCTGGCTGGTGATCCTCGCCGCGCTGATGATCGCGTCCAACAGCCTGGATCTCACCTACGTGACCGACCTGATCGGCCGCATCGTGTTGTTCGTGCCCAAGGTGATGTTCGCGATGATCATCGTGGTGTTCGGCGCCTATTTCGCCCGCTTCGTCGCCTCGGCGCTCACGACTTACCTGCGCGACCACCACGTCGGCGAGGCGGGCCTGATCGGGCGGCTCGCGCTCTACGCCATCATGGTCTTCGTGATCATGATCGCGCTCGACCAGATGGGCCTCGGCGACATCATCCGCCAGGCGTTCCTCATCATCGTCGCCGGCATCGTGCTCGGACTGGCACTCGCCTTCGGGATCGGTGGCCAGAAGCGGGCGGCCGACGTGATCGAGCGCTGGTCGCGGCCGGTCGCCGACAAGGAGCCGCCGAAGAGCGTCCGTGCCGGCTCGGACCATATCAAGCCGGTGTTGTGAGCGTGTGAGCGCGCGGGGACGCGCGCCGGCGGGCGCGTCCGCTCCCGAACGCCGGATCGGCCATCGACAAGCGGGAACAACACGAAGCGATGAACGGACAAGGATCGCCGATGTGGCCGGGCAGGCCGTACCCGCTCGGCGCGACCTGGGACGGCGAAGGCGTGAATTTCGCGCTCTTCTCCGAACACGCGGAGGGCGTCGAGCTGTGCCTGTTCGATCCGAAAGGCCGGCGCGAGGTCGAGCGGCTCGCGCTGCGCGAGCGAACCGACCAGGTCTGGCACTGCTACCTGCCGGATGCCCGGCCGGGACTGCTCTACGGCTACCGGGTGCAGGGAAAATACGATCCGCCGCAAGGCCTGCGCTTCAACCCGCGCAAGCTCCTGCTCGATCCGTACGCCAAGTCGATCGTCGGGACCTTGCGCTGGAGCGACGCACACTTCGGGTACCGGATCGGTGGGAAGCGCGAGGACTTGGTACCCGACGATCGCGACAACGCCTTCGGCATGCCCAAGTGCCAGGTCATGGATCCCGCCTTCACGTGGGGCGACGACCGCCGGCCCAACACGCCATGGAACGACACGGTGATCTACGAGCTGCACGTCAAGGGCTTCACGCATCTCCACCCCGACGTACCGCACCGTCTGCGCGGCAAGTACGCGGCGCTGGCCACGCCGCCGATCCTCCAGCACCTGCAGCGGCTGGGCGTGACCGCGGTCGAGCTCATGCCGATCCACGCCTTCATCGACGATCACGCACTCGTGCGCCGCGGACTCGTGAACTACTGGGGCTACAACACCATCGGCTTCTTCGCGCCGGAGCCGCGCTATCTGTGCGACGGCACGCTCGCCGAGTTCAAGACTATGGTGAAGACGCTGCACTCGGCCGGCATCGAGGTGATCCTCGACGTCGTCTACAACCACACCGCCGAAGGCGGGCGCCTGGGGCCGACGCTGTCCTTCCGCGGCATCGACAACCAGGCGTATTACCGCCTGGTGGAAGGCGATCCGCGCCAGTACATGGACTATACCGGCACGGGCAACACGCTCAACATGCGCCATCCGCGCGTGCTGCAGCTCATCATGGACTCCCTGCGCTACTGGGTCACCGAGATGCACGTCGACGGCTTCCGCTTCGACCTGGCGGCGGCACTCGCCCGCGAGCTGCACGAGGTCGACCGGCTCTCCGCGTTCCTCGACATCATCCATCAGGATCCCACGCTCGCCAACGTGAAGCTCATCGCCGAGCCGTGGGACGTCGGCGAGGGCGGCTACCAGGTGGGAAACTTCCCGGTGCGCTGGACCGAATGGAACGGCAAGTACCGCGACGTGGTGCGCTCGGTGTGGAAAGGCGAGGGTGGCCTGATCGGCGAGCTCGCCTACCGGCTCACCGGATCGAGTGATCTGTACGCCCACAACGGCCGGCGACCCTACGCGAGCATCAACTTCGTCACCGCCCACGATGGATTCACGCTGCAGGACCTCGTCAGCTACAACGACAAGCACAACGAGGCCAATGGCGAGGACAACCGCGACGGCGAGTCGCACAACCGCAGCTGGAACTGCGGTGTCGAGGGGCCGACCGACGATCCGGAAATTCTGGCGCTGCGCGCGCGGCAGAAGCGCAATCTGCTGGCCACGCTGTTTCTTTCGCAAGGCGTGCCGATGCTGCTCCACGGCGACGAGTTGGGACGCAGTCAGCGTGGCAACAACAACGCCTACTGTCAGGATAACGAGCTGAGCTGGCTGGACTGGTCGTTGCGAGACGAGAACCAGGCGCTGATCGGCTTCGTGCAAAGACTCACCGAGTTGCGGCGCAGGCATCCCGTGCTGCGCCGCCGCCGCTTCTTCCAGGGCCGGCGCATCATCGGCCCCGATGTGAAGGACATCGTCTGGCTCAACCCGGACGGGCAGGAGATGACCGACCAGGAATGGGGCCAGTCGTTCGTGCGCTGCCTCGGCATGTGCCTCGCCGGCCAGGCGCTCGAGGAAATGGACGAGCGCGGCCGCGTCCTGGCCGACGACGATCTGCTGGTCCTCATCAACGCGCACCACGAGGAGATCGCCTTCGCGCTGCCGTCCCTCGCGGAAGGCAGCGGCTGGCACGCGGTCCTCGATACCCACTACGACTCCGGCCTCGCGCCGGAAGTCCGCCATCAACCCAGAGAGCAATATCCGCTGCAAGGCCGCTCGGTAGCCCTGCTCGTTCAGTTTCGAGCATGAAATGCGTTCATGAAATGCCGTTCGGCGCGCAGCTCCGTGCCGACGGCGGCGTCCGGTTCCGTCTCTTCGCTCCCGCGGCCTCGCGCGTCGAGCTCGTGCTCGAGGACGCGCGGTCGCGCCGGACGCTGCCGATGGCGCGCATCGACGACGAGGGCTTCTACGAGCTGGTCACGCCGGACGCGCGTCCGGGGGGACGCTATCGCTATCGCATCGATGGCGGTCTGGAAGTGCCCGATCCCGCCTCGCGCCGCAATCCGGAGGACCCTGCGGGACCGAGCGAGGTGGTCGACCCGGCCGCGCACGAGTGGAACGACGGCGCATGGCGCGGACGCCCCTGGCACGAGACCGTGCTCTATGAGCTCCACGTCGGCACGTTTACGCCCGAAGGCACGTTCGCCGCCGCGAGCGCGCGCCTGCCGCACCTGCGCGACGTCGGCGTGACGGCGATCGAGCTGATGCCGATCGCCGATTTTCCCGGCCGCCGCGGCTGGGGCTACGACGGCGTGCTGCCGTTCGCGCCCGAGGCGAGCTATGGGACGCCACAGGATCTGAAGCGCCTGATCGAGGCCGCCCATGCGCACGGTCTCATGATTTTCCTCGACGTCGTCTACAACCACTTCGGACCGGAAGGCAACTACCTCCGCGCCTACGCGCCGAGCTTCTTCACCGACCGCCATCACACGCTGTGGGGCGCGGCGATCAACTTCGACGGCGAAGGCAGCCGGCCGGTACGCGACTTCTTCGTCCACAACACGCTCTACTGGCTCGAGGAGTACCGCTTCGACGGGCTGCGCTACGACGCGGTGAACGCGATCCGCGACGATTCGAAGCCGCACATACTGGAGGAGATCGCGGCCGCCGCGCACGCGGGACCCGGACGCGAGCGGTCGATCCATCTCGTGCTCGAGAATGAGGACAACTCGGCACGCTACCTGCGGCCGCGCGAGCGGAAGCTCTTCCGCGCCCAGTGGAACGACGACGCGCATCACGCCCTGCACGCGCTCGTGACCGGCGAGCGCGACGGTTACTACGCGGACTACCAGCCGCCGATCGAGCACCTTGCGCGCTGCCTTGCCGCCGGCTTCGACTACCAGGGACAGCCGTCGCCATTCCGCCGCGGACGCAAGCGCGGCGAGCCGTCGGCGGGCCTCCCGCCGGTCGCCTTCGTCGACTTCCTGCAGAACCACGACCAGGTCGGAAACCGCGCCTTCGGCGAGCGGCTCACCGCGCTCGCTCCGGAGCCCGCTCTTCGCTGCTGCACGGCGATCCTGCTGCTCGCGCCGCAGATCCCCATGCTGTTCATGGGCGAGGAGTACGGCGCCGGAACGCCGTTTCTGTTCTTCTGCGACTTCGGGCCCGAGCTCTCGGCCGCGGTAGCGCGCGGCCGACGCGCCGAGTTCGCGCGCTTCTCCGCCTTCAGTGGCGCGGATCTGGAGCGCATTCCCGATCCCAACGACGAGGCTACCTTCGCGCGGTCGCGGCTCGACTGGACCGAGCTGCGATTGCCGCGACACGCCGCGTGGCGCGATCATTACCGCGGGCTAATTGCGCTTCGGCGCGAGCGCATCGTGCCGCTGCTGCCGAAGCTCGGACCGCATTGCGGCACGGCCAACGTGATCGGCGAAGCGGTGCTCGAGGCGGTGTGGTCCGGCGCCGGCGGTGAACGTTTGACGCTGGTGGCGAACCTAAGCGACAAGGCTGCCGCGGCGCCGGCGCGCCCCCCGGGCGAACGGATCTACGCCACGCCCGCCGGCGCTCCGGATGGCACGCTGCCGGCCTGGTCGGCGTACGGGTACGTGCACACGCCATGAACGACTTGAGCGGCACCGGGCAAAGCGCGCTCGACCGGCTCGCCGCGCTCTGCGGCATCCTGCCCGCATATCACGACGTCGCCGGCGCGCCGCACTACACGCACGACGACACCAAGCGCGCGCTGCTCGCGACGATGGGCGTCGACGCGTCGACCGACGCCGCGGCGGAACAGGCGCTCGTCGCGCGGCAGGCTCGAGCGCTGGAGCGCATACTGCCGCCGGTCGCGGTGTTCAGCGTCGACGAGCCGGCGATGGTGCTGCCGCTGACGCTGCCCTTTACGCGCGCGGATCGATCGATCGCCTGGACGGCGACGCGGGAGGAAGGCAAACCGACGCACGGCACGCTGGTTCCGGGTCGATCCGGCGTGACGGAGACTCAAAGCGTCGGCGACGGCTTCGTACGCTGTCGCCTCGATCTCACCGGTGCGGGCGTCGCTCTGCCGGCGGGCTACCATCGCCTGGAGCTGGAGATCGACGGCGAGCGCACGACGTCGACGATCATCGTCGCGCCGACGCGCGGCTATCGGCCTCCGGCGCTCTCGGGCGAAGGGCGGGTGTGGGGACTGGCGGCGCAGCTCTACGCGCTGCGCTCGCGCCGCAACTGGGGCAGCGGCGACTTCGGCGACCTCAAGGCGCTCATCGATTTCGCCGCGTCCGCCGGCGCCGACGTCGTCGCGCTCAATCCGCTGCACGCCCTGCATCCGACCGATCCCGCGCGCGCGAGCCCGTACAGCCCGTCGAGCCGGCTGTTCGGCAATCCCCTCTACCTCGACGTCGAGGCGATTCCCGAATTCGCGGCGTGCGAGGAAGCGCGTCGCATCGTCGCCGCCTCCGGGTTCCAGGCGCTCCTCGAGGCGCTGCGGGCACCCGAGCTGATCGACTACGCGAGCGTCGCGGGGGCCAGGCGCGAGGTCCTGGAGACGCTCTACCGCTGCTTCCGTGACCGCCATCGCCACACCGGCGACGCGACCGACACGGCGTTCGCGGCCTTCCTCGCCGAAGGCGGCCAAGCGCTCCGCCGCCACGCGCTGTTCGACGCGATCGCGGAGAAGCTCCACGCCGAGGGCATCGTGCGCGCCGGCGACTGGCGCTCGTGGCCGCTGCCGCTGCGCGACGCTAACGGCGCGGAGGTCGCGCGCTTCGCCGCCGCCAGCGCCGAGCGCGTGGAGTTTCACGCCTGGCTGCAGTGGCACTTCGAGCGCCAGCTCGACGCGGCTGCCGAGCGCGGTTCGCAGCGGGGGCTCGGCGTCGGCCTGCTGTACGACCTCGCGGTCGGGATCGATCCGGGAGGTTCGGAGGCCTGGTCCGACCCGAGTCTCTACGGCATCGGCGCCGCGGTCGGCGCGCCGCCCGACGCGTACAACGTCGAAGGCCAGAACTGGGGACTGCCGCCGCTCGTGCCGGAGCGGCTGCGCGAATCGGCCTACGCGCCGTTCGTCGCCACGCTGCGGCGGAACATGCGCGGCGCGGGAGCGCTGCGCATCGACCACGTGATGGGGCTCATGCGGCTGTACTGGATACCCGACGGCGCGCCGGCCTCCGCAGGGGCCTACGTCGTGTATCCGTTCGAGGACATGCTGAGCGTGCTTTCGCTCGAGAGCCAGCGCAGCCGCTGCCTGGTGATCGGCGAGGACCTGGGCACCGTGCCCGACGAGGTGCGCAGCGGCATGCGCCGGACCGGCATCCTGTCGTTGCGGCCGATGTACTTCGAGGTCGAGCCCGACGGCAGCTTCGCGCCGCCCGAGCACTACATGCACGAGGCGGTGGTGTCGATCGGCACGCACGACCTGCCGACCGTGCGCGGCTTCTGGCAGGCGGCGGATCTGGACGTGCGCCAGTCGCTCGGTCAGTTCGGGGGTCCCGGTGTCATGGAGGCGCTGCGATCGGCGCGCGAGCGCGAGAAGCGCGGCATCGGCCGCGCGCTCGCGGCGGCCGGGCTCCAGGCCGATACCGACGCGGCGAGCTGGTCTCCAGCGCTGGCGCTGGCCGCCCACCGCTTTCTCGCGCGTACGCCCGCCAAGATCATGCTGGTGTCCATGGAGGATGTTTTCGGTCAGGTGCAGCAGGTGAATCTGCCCGGGACGGTGAACGAGTATCCGAACTGGCGGCGCAAGCTCGAGCGTCCGATCGAGGAGTGGCCGCGGGATCCTGAGGTGCGGACGCTGATCGAGACGCTCGCCCGCGAGCGGCCGCGCCCGGCGCCGGACACCGTCCCGCCCGAGCGGCGGGCCAAGGCGCTCGTCCCGCGGGCGACCTACCGTCTGCAACTCAATCGCGACTTCACGTTCGCCGACGCCACCGCGATCGTGCCGTATCTCGCCGCACTGGGCGTGAGCCACGTGTACCTGTCGCCGTACTTCAAGGCGCGTCGAGGCAGCACGCACGGCTACGACATCGTCGAGCACGGGGCGCTCAATCCCGAGATCGGCACCCGCGCCGATTTCGAGCGCCTGTGCGCCGCCTTGCACGAGCACGACATGCACCAGCTCGCCGACGTCGTGCCGAACCACGTCGGCGTGCTCGGCGCCGACAACCCCTGGTGGCAGGAGGTGCTCGAGAACGGCCGCGCCGCGGCGCACGCGAATTTCTTCGACATCGACTGGGACCGCACGCCCGACGAGCTGCACGGAAAGCTCCTGCTGCCGGTGCTCGCCGAGCGCTACGGCACCGTGCTCGAGCGCGGCGAGATCAAGGTCGCGCTCGACGCGGCGCGGGGCGAATTCGCGATCCGCTATCTCGAGCAGCGCTTTCCGGTGGATCCGCAGAGCTACGCTCGAATTCTCCGCCCTGCGGCGGAATGCCTGCGCCCGGGCCGGCCGCGACCGCGCGCCGAGCTTGCCGAAGCGCTCGAGGATATCGCCTCGGCGTTCGCGTCGTTGCCCTCCGCGGGCGAGACCGACCCGGAGCGGGGCGCGCGCCGGCGCCGCGAGCAAGTCGTTCACAAGCGTGCTCTGGCGGATCTCTGTGGGCGAGCGCCCGAGGTGCGGCGCTGCATCGACGAGGAGCTCGAGCGCCTGAACGGCCGGCCGCGCGAGCCCGCGAGCTTCGACGCCCTCGACGCGCTGCTGCGCGCCCAGGTGTTCCGGCTCGCCTCCTGGCGCATGGCCGGGGACGACATCAACTACCGGCGCTTCTTCGATCTCAACGATCTCGCGGCGCTGCGCATGGAGGATCCGGCGGTGTTCGACGCCACGCACCGGTTCCTGTTCGAGCTCTTCGCCGAGGGCCGGATCGCGGGCCTGCGCATCGACCATCCCGACGGGCTGCACGACCCCGAGGCGTATTTCGCACGGCTGCAGGCCCGCGCCGCGGAGACGCTGGGGATCGAAGCCCCGCAGCGGGGAACCGCGCGGGCGAAGCTGCCAGTCTACATGGTCGCGGAGAAGATCACCGGCGAGCGGGAATCGCTTCCGGGGTCGTGGCCGATCGCCGGCTCGACGGGGTACGACTTCGCCGGGCTGGTCAACGGCCTCTTCGTCGACGCCAGCGCGGAGCCCAGGCTCACGCGGGACTACTTCAGGTTCATCGAGGCGCTTCCCGATTTCGCGGAGATCGTCTACCGCTCCAAGCGGCTGGTCATGAACGTGTCGATGGCGAGCGAGCTCAACGCGCTCGCGAGCGCGCTCTCGCGCCTCGCGCAGTCCGACCGGTCGACCTGCGACTTCACCTACAGCTCGCTCCGCGCGGCGCTGGCGGAGGTAGTCGCGTCGTTTCCGGTGTACCGCACCTACGTCACGGCGGCCGGAGCTTCCGCGGAGGATCGGCGGCGGATCGACGATGCGATCCACGCCGCGCGCCGGCGCGCGCTTTCGTCCGAGCGCACGGTATTCGACTTCCTCCGGGACGTGCTCACCACCGATCTCGCGCGACAGCGGCCGGATTCGGAGCGCGGCGCCATCGTTCACTTGGCGATGCGCTTCCAGCAATTCACCGCGCCCGTCATGGCCAAAGGCATGGAGGACACGGCTTTCTACAACTACAACCGGCTGGTCTCGCTCAACGAAGTGGGCGGCGACCCGCGGCGCTTCGGCGTCAGCATCGCGGCGTTCCACGACGCCAACCTGCACCGGGCCGCCGATTGGCCGCACGCGATGCTCGCCACGTCCACCCACGACAGCAAGCGTTCCGAGGACGTGCGCGCGAGGATCGACGTGCTCTCCGAGCTGGCCCCCGAGTGGCGGCGGCGGGTCGAGCGGTGGCGGCGCCTCAATCGGGCGCACCGGCGCGAGCTCGAATCGCTGGAAGCGCCTACCCCGAACGACGAATACCTGCTCTACCAGACGCTCGTCGGTGCGTGGCCGGACGACTACGGCGAGGGCGCGGTCGCCGACGCGTTCGCCGAGCGCATCGAGCGCTATCTCGTCAAGGTGGTACGCGAGGAGAAGGCGGTGAGCTCGTGGCTGAATCCGAACGACGAATACGAGGCGGCGTTCACCGCCTTTGCCCGGGCGCTGCTCACTCCCAGTGGGAACAGGCGCTTCCTGGCCGCCTTCCTACCCTTCCAGCGCGAGGTCGCGTGGTTCGGGAGGCTCAACGCCCTGGGCCAGACGCTGCTCAAGCTCACGGCGCCGGGCGTGCCGGACGTCTACCAGGGCTGCGAGTTCTGGGATCTGTCGCTCGTCGATCCGGACAACCGCCGGCCGGTCGACTTCGCCGCGCGCCGCGCGGCGCTGGCGACGCTGGAGGCGGCCGCCGCCTCAGGCCTCGAGGCGCTGTCGCGACTCGCGGTCGATCAGCTCGCGCATCTCGAAGACGGCCGCTTCAAGCAGTTCCTGATCTGGCGCGTGCTTGCGCACCGACGCCAGCACGAAGCGCTGTTTCGCGACGGTGCGTATCTGCCGCTCACGGTCGCCGGCCAGCGCGCCGAGCACGTCTGCGCGTTCGCGCGCCGACACGGCGAGGACTGCTCCGTGGTTGTGGTGCCGCGGCTCGTGCGCACGCTTCTCGGCGGCGAGGCGATCCTTCCGGACGGTAAGACGTGGCGGGATACGTTCGTCGACGTGGGCTCTGTCGCAGGTGCTGCGTGGGAAGACGTGTTCACGGGCAGCAGGGTCCAGGCGAAAGGCGGACGCTTGCCGGTCGCGGAGGTGCTCGGCCGCCTGCCCGTCGCTCTGCTGGTGCTGGTCTAGAGCCAGGCAAGCTCGAGGTCCATGGCGACAAGGGCGAGGCGCTTATCGCCCGTCCACAGCCGTGCGCCGCTGCCGAGGGCCGCGGAGGCGAGCAGGTGAACGTCGACGTAGCCGATGCCGCGACCCGTCATGGCGCGGCGCTCGATGAATTCGAGCGCCTCGCGCTCCGTCGCGACGGGTGCTTCCGGCAAGTGCCAAGCAATTGCAGGACTGCGCGCCGGTTCCTCAGGTTGCCGCAGGCCAACTCCCCGAAGACGAAGGGCCGCATCACGACGTCGCCGCGATGGAGGGCGGCGACGGGCCGCCTTTCGTGGGGCGGCCCGTCCGAGGATCAGACGGAGCGAGCGCGCCTGCCGGCGCGCGCGGCAGCTACGGTTAGGGACGCCCCAGCGAGCGTGGCTCCCTGAAGCCGCGTCCGCCCTCGCGTAGCCGAAGCGCGTCCAGGCTCCACGGCCCGCCGCCGGCGAGCGCGAAGTAAAGGAACACCCAGCAGTAGACCGCGGCCAGCTCGCCGCCGTTGAGGATGGGCAGCACTGCCCGGGGCGCGTGCGCCATGAAATACGCTACCGCCATTTCGCCGGAGAGGATGAACCCCGCGAACCGCGTGAACAGCCCGATCAGCAGCAGCACGCCAAACACGAGTTCGATCACCCCGGCCAGGCCGATCAGCGAAAAGAGCTGGACGCCGTCGAACTGCGCCACGTGCGGAATGTGGAAGAGCTTCGCCGTGCCATGCTGCAGGTAGAGCCCGCCGACGACGATCCGCAGCACGCTGAGCAGCCGATCCGTCCAAAGCGGGAAAAAGCTGGGCTTGTCCATCGGTTGTCCCCTGTCTCCATCCGACATTCAACTGACCCTCGGGGCGCAGTCGAGTTTCGCTTGCGCGATGCTGACTCGGCCGCGCTTCCGCATGGAGCTAACAGCCCACTCGCGTAGACGATTGACCCTTCGAACGATCGTTCGATAGACTGTGGCGCATGGGCATCGGTCAGGAGCGCTGCGACGACTATCCCGGCTTCGAGTGCCCGGTCTGCGGGTATCGACGCTTCTATCGGATCCTCGTCCAGCGCGAGGGGCAGCCGCCGTACCGGACGGTCTTCTACGGCTGCTTCGGCTGCTCGCTGATGTTCACCGATCCCTACCGATTCACGCAGAGCGCCAAGACCGAGGGCAACTTCGGTTCGGCGAGCTACGCGCGGGGGGCGCGTCGCTGAGACTCGGGTGACCACTGATCGTTCGGGAGGTGCGGACGCTTCACTCCTCGCGTCTGGTGATCGTGATGCCCGCGAACGGGCTCAAGCCGTGCTGAATGTGCCGCGACGTTCGATCTTCCTGCTTTGCACGATCCATGATGGCGAAAAGCAGGACGGCAATGCCCGTCGCTGCGCCGACTCCGAGCCAAATGAGCGATGACATGATTCTTGCTCCTCCAAGACTTGGATGACCGCCGACGCGCGAAACCGGGCCGGGCGAGCCCCGGAGACTCGTGCCGGAAATCTTGCCGAAGAGGACATGCGCGACCTCGTTTCCGGCGGCTGACCATGCTACGCCGATCCTGGTCAACGACAAGAGGTCTGGTCGCCGGTAAGGCGCCTGGACCGTGGGTTGTCCGGTGATCGAGCGTATCGGCCCGCGCTCAGCGGCAGCAGTACGCCAACGCCGCGCCTGTCAGCTCGAGACAAAGATGGCACCCACGGCCGGAGTCGAACCGGCGACCTAGCGCTTAGGAGGCGCTCGCTCTATCCACTGAGCTACGTGGGCACACGAGGCAGCCACTTATTGTATTACCTTGCCCTTGCCGGCCCAGCGACGCTGCCGCCCGAAAGCGCCCATCGCCGCCTCAAGCGGCTCGGCGCCGCTCGTCGAGCACCTTGCGGATCCGCTTGGCGAGGCTCGCCTGGGAGAACGGCTTGACGATGAGCTCGATGCCCGGATCGAGCCGGCCGTGGTGCATGAGCGCGGTGCGCGCATAGCCGGTGGTGAAGAGCACCTTCAGGTTCGGCCAGCGCTTGCGCGCCTCGTCGACGAGCTGCCGCCCGTCGATCCCGTTCGGCAGCCCCACGTCCGTGAATAGAAGATCGACCTGGGGACTGCTCGCGAGCACCGCCAGCGCCGAGCTCGCGTCTCGCGCCGTCAGCACGCGATACCCCTGCTCGTCGAGCACATTGGCCGTGAACGTGCGCACGTCGTCCTCGTCCTCGACCAGCAGGATCGTTTCGCCCTGCGACGGCGTCGAGGCAACTTCGGGTTGCGCCCGCGCTTCGATCACGGCCGTTGCCGCCGTGACGCGCGGGAGATAGAGCCGCACGGTGGTGCCACGCCCGACTTCGCTGTCGATCGCGACATGGCCTCCGGACTGCTTGATGAAGCCGTAGACCTGCGACAAGCCCAGGCCCGTTCCCTGGCCGAGCTCCTTGGTGGTGAAGAACGGCTCGAAGGCCTTTGCGATCACCTCGGGAGTCATGCCCGTGCCCGTGTCGCTCACTGAGATCAACGCGTACTGGCCCGACTTCGCGTCCTCGTGACCGCCGGCGTACTCCTCGTCGAGGAAAGCGTTGGTGACTTCGACGGTAACACTGCCGCCCTTGGGCAGCGCATCGCGGGCGTTCACGGCGAGATTGAGGAGCGCCGTCTCGAGCTGGCTGGGGTCGACCGAGACGTGCCAGCCACCCTTGGCACCCTCGATCTGCAGCTCGACCGATTCGCCCACCGCCGACTTGAGCAGCGGCGCCATGCCGCTGATCAGCTCGTAGGGATCGAGCCGTTGCGGTTGCAGCGGCTGGCGGCGCGAAAACGCGAGCAGCCGCTGCGTCAGGCTGGCGGCGCGGTCGGCGCTGCGCTCGATCATCGCGATCGCGCCGCGCAAGTCGGCGTTTGCGTCCGGCAGCCGGCGCTCCAGGATGGTCGCCGCATTCTTGATTACGTGCAGAAGGTTATTGAAGTCGTGCGCGATGCCGCCGGAGAGCTGCCCGAGCGCTTCCATCTTCTGCGACTGCGCGAGCGCGAGACGCGCCTCCTCGAGCTCGGCCTGCTGCTGGTGACGCTCGGTGATATCGCGCGTGATCTTGGCGAAGCCGACCAGGCGCTGGGAATCGTCGCGCAGGGCGTCGAGCACGACGTTGGCGACGAAGCGCGTCCCGTCCTTGCGCACGCGCAGGGCCTCGGCTTCGTATTTTCCCTCGCGCGCCGCCGTCTCCAGCGTGCGCTGGGGAACCCCCGCCTGGCGGTCCTCCTCGGTGTAAAAGATCGAAAAGTGCTTGCCGATGATCTCGTCCGCCGAATAGCCCTTGATCCGCTCGGCGCCAGCGTTCCAGCTCGTGATGTAGCCTTGCGGGTCGAGACGGAAGATGGCGTAGTCCTTGACGCCGGCGACCAGCAGCCGGAAGCGCTCCTCGCTCTCGCGTAGCATCCGCTCGTGCTCCTGACGATTCGCGAGCTCCGTGCGCAGGCTCTGAGCCGCGTCCTCGAGGGCACGCGTGCGCTGCGCGACGAGGCGCTCGAGCTCGATGTTCGACGTCTGGATCTTCTGCTCGAGCCGCTGGCGCCGCGAGAGATGCCGGGTGGTGATCAGCCCGAAGAAGATGAGGATGGCGGTGGCGACGATGGCGGCCGCCGCATTGGCGACCTTAGACCATTGCACGATGCGCAACCGCTGCGTGCGCAGGTTGTCCACGCGGTGGTCGAGGTAGGCCTGCTGCATCTGCACCAGGTTGCGGACCTGTTCCATCTTGACCTTGTCGCCGGCCACCATCTCTTGCGTACGGTCGCGGTTGGCTGTGCGATAGGCGTCGACGACGCGGCTCAGTTCGTCGAGGCGGCTGCGGGCGAGGCGGTCCAAATCATCGGCCATAGTCTCGACGTTCAGATCGCTGCGCGGCAACGTCTTCAGCGCATCCAATATCGCGCTGGCGCGCGCGGCCGCCGTGGCATACGACTGCTGGTTCTCGGGGCGGCCCGTCAGCAGGAACGCCTGCGCGGCCGTCTCGGCATCGACCAGCGCGTCGCGGGCGGCATCGAGCTGGTCGACATGATCGCGTACGGCGATGATCTCCTGCGTCGACTCCGAGATCGTCGTCGTGACGTAGTGGAAGAGGAGCGAGTCGGCGACGATCGCGACCAGGCCGCAGGCGAACACGATCGCCATGCCGCGAGGCACGTAGTTCATTCGCCAATCGCGCAAGCGGCGCATCAGACGCGAGACAGAGCTTCCCGTAAGAAACCGAGCGGCGCTTCGCCGGCGCGCTGCTGGAATTGCGACGATCTCGGGACGATGCGATGAGCTGCTCGTCTCTTGTGCAGGCAGAGGCGTGCGTTCGCTGCGGCGCGCCGGGGTGGCTTAGTGTAACGCGCTAGCGCCCGGCGTCGCGATGGGCGATGCGGAAAAGGTGCAACGAATCGTCAGCAGTGTCGGAGTAGGTGAGTTGAAGTGTAGGAGGGAGGACGACAAAACGAGACCTTAGCCCCGCAGCTTCGTCCATTTGCGGGCCGACTTCATTGCCACGATGGTTGACGACTTCCATGTGGAAGAAGGCGTCGTACTGCCGGAACATCCCGCGAACGGAATGCAGTGGGCATGTCCTTGCGTACTGACCGGCGTAAGGCCCCGTATCGTCCGTCGTAAACTTCTTCGACGTCGAGTGGAGCCCCGTCGAGCGTCTCGTACTGGTAGTGATTCTGGGTTTCGAAGTCCTCTGAAAAGAGCGTCCTGCCGCGCCTGGATCGTGCACCTGCCGCCGGCGACGATCGTCACCCTGGATCCGCTGACGGTGCACACGGCACTGGTCGCCGAGACGAAGGTCACGGCCAGGGCGGACGACGCCGTCGCACTTATGGTGAACGGCGGGTTGCCGTACGGCTTCCCGGAAAGCGCGCCGAAAGCAATCGTCTGCGCTGCCCTTCGCCACCGTGAAGCTTCGGCCGACGCTCGGGGCGGCGGCGTAGGTCGAGTCGCCCGCCTGCGAGGCTTGCACGGTGCACGTTCCCGCGGCGGCGATGGTGATGGTGCTCCCGCTCAGCGTGCCCACGGCCGTGGTGGTCGAGGCGAAGCTCACGGGCAACCCGGAACAGGCGGCCGCACTGACCGTGAACGGCGCGGCGCCCTAAGTCTTGCCGGCGAGCGTAGCGAAGGTGATGGTCTGGCTGAGAAGCGCTGCGGCGGTCGTGGACACTAGCGCTCCGGCGACGGCGATCGCCGCGGCGCAGAGCGACCGCGCTCTCGAGCCCCCGACGCGATGCGATTTCTCCAAGGTTTCCGACCGTGGTAGCCGATTCGACCCGATCGACTATGCCGCTGCCGGCCAGCGATCGATATCGGCCAAACGGATGAGGCGAAGTCGTAGTCGCGCCATCGAGCCGGCCGGGCCTGGCTCTGCGAAGCCGCGCGGGCTGTAGAAAGTTACAGGGCCGCGGACCGCGGCGGCGAATTCGATAAGGGGCCCCCAAGGCCGCCCTTGCGCCGGTGCGGATCCGCGCGCCTTGAGACGTGGCCGCGTTGAGTGGAAGATGCGCGCCGATGGATGCCCCGCTGCGCCCCCAGCCTGCCTCCGCTCCGAAACGCACGCGGCAGCTCCCGGTCGACGATCGCGGCTATCCGATGCCCGAGTTCGTCTCGCGCATCGGCGGCCAGCGCGACTGCCGCGTGGTGAGCCTCGACCACCTGGCGAAATGCATCCGCGAGGACGTGTGCTGGATCTGCGGCCAGCCGCTCGAGGCGCTCAAGGCCTTGCTGATCGGCCCGCTTCCCGCGCTCCGGGGCATCTCCAACGAGCCGCCGTCGCACATCGAATGCGCCGAACGCGCCGGAGCCGGTCGCGTGGTTCAGGCGAGGAGGACCCACCGAGCGCAGCGAGGTGCGATGGACGCGAGCCCGAAGACGCTGCGCCACGTCGGATACCGGCGATCGAGCGGCGCGTGGCCGAGCTGGTTCCGGCGTGAAGCGGATCAGCCGTTAGAGAGCGAATCCACCTCCTTCAGCTCGCTGAACCACCGCATCCACAGCCCGGCGACGACGAGCGTTCCCACGCCGCCGAGCACCACGGCGGGCACCGTGCCGAACCACGCGGCGGTGACCCCGGACTCGAATTCGCCGAGCTGATTCGATGCGCCGATGAACATCGCGTTGACCGCGGAGACGCGGCCGCGCATCTCGTCGGGCGTGCGCAGCTGCACGAGCGACATGCGCACGACCACGTTCACCATGTCGGCGGCGCCGAGCACGACCAGCGTCGCGATGGAAAGCGCGAACGAGCGCGAGAGGCCGAAGACGATGGTCGCGGCGCCGAACAGCGCGATGGCGGCGAACATCTTGCGTCCGGCGTGCCGCTCGATGGGATGGTGCGCGAGCCACAGCGCCATCGTGAGCGCGCCGACCGCCGGCGCCGAGCGCAACAGCCCAAGGCCCCACGGTCCCGTGTACAGGATGTCGCGGGCGTAGATGGGAAAGAGCGCCGCCGCGCCGCCGAAGAGCACGGCGAAGAGATCGAGCGAGATCGCGCCTAAGAGCTCGCGCCGGCGGCGGATGTAGCCGATGCCGGCGAAGAGCGTGGAAAGCGTCGTCGGCTCGCGCGACGGCACGCGGCGCTCGATGGCGAGCGTGGCGTTGAGCGTGCTCGCCGCGATCTGCAGCGTGGCGCAGAGCGCATAGACGACGGCCGGACCGGCCGCGTAGAGAAAGCCGCCGAGGGCAGGGCCCGCGACGATCGCCGTCTGCCCCGCCGTCGAGCTGGCGGCGATGGCGCGCGGCAGCAACGCTGCCGGCACCAGCGCGGGTACGAGCGTCTGCTGGGTCGGCAGCGTGAAGGCCCGCGCGGCGCCGATCAGCGCCACGAGCGCGAAGATGGCGTGCGGCGTGATCGTGCCGCGCAGGCTCAGCACCGCGAGCGTGGTCGTGGCGCTCGCGTCGACGAGCTGGCAAAGCGCGAGCACGCGCCGGCGGTCGTAGCGGTCGGCGACGTGTCCGACCAAGAGCAGCAGCGCGAGCGACGGCGCGAACTGCACGAGCCCGACGAGACCGAGGTCGAGTGCGCTCCCGGTGAGCGCGTACATCTGCCAGCCCACGGCGACCGCCTGCATCTGGTTGGCGAACCCGCCGGTGAGCCGGGCGATCCAGAAGCGCACGAACGAGCGGTGCTCTAGCAGAGCGCGGAGCTCGGTGGTCGGGGTCGTCAAGTCTCTAGGAGCGAATGCGGGAGTCGCGGGCTGGCGACAGACGACGCGCAGTATAATTGCCGATCGGCCGCTTTCGCGGTTGCACGTCGGGAGTCGGGCTTGCCGCAGGTGCTCTGGTCGCTGCTCGCGCCCAAGTTCATCGTCGTCTATCTGTTCGTCGCCTCCGCGCTGTATGTGCACCTGCGCGGACGCGTCCGGCACACCTTCGTGCGCCAGCTCAAGGATCACTCGACGCTGATGGCGCCGTACAACACGCTGATGTACCTCTTCTCCGCGGTGCCGCCGCGGCCGTTGATCGACGTCCGGACGGTGCCCGAGCTCGCGAAGCTGCGCCAGAACTGGCAAGTGATCCGCGACGAAGCGCTGGGCTTGATGAGCCAGGGCGGCATCCGCGCCGCCACCGGGCACAACGATCTCGGCTTCAATTCCTTCTTCAAGGAAGGCTGGAAGCGCTTCTATCTCACCTGGTACGGGCACGCGCTGCCGTCGGCCAAGGCGCTCTGCCCGAAGACGGTCGCCCTGCTCGAATCGCTGCCGCACGTGAACGGGGCGATGTTCGCGCTGCTGCCGCCGGGCGGAAAGCTCAACCGGCATCGCGATCCGTTCGCGGGGTCGCTGCGCTACCACCTCGGCCTGGTCACGCCGAACTCCGACGACTGCCGCATCTTCATTGACGGGGAGCCGTACTCCTGGCGCGACGGCCAGGACGTGCTCTTCGACGAGACCTTCATCCATTCGGCGGAGAACAGGACCGACGTCACGCGCATCATCCTGTTCTGCGATGTCGAGCGGCCGCTGCGCACGCGGGCGATGACGGCGGTCAACCGCTGGGTGTCGCGGAACATCATCCGCGCCTCGGCCACGCAGAACGTCGAGGACGAGAAGATCGGCGCCGCCAACCGCGTCTACGCTCTGTTCGGGAAAGGGAGCGATCTGTTGAGCCGGCTCAAGCGCAGGAATCGGACCGCGTTCCGCACGGTGAAGTACGCGCTGATCGCCGGGTTGGTCTACTGGATCTTCGTTCAGCCGCTGATCGCTGCCGGCTAGAGTCGCCGGGCAAAGCGCCCGCGCGATCGGCTTGCGGGCCGGCGTTCACGCGATAGCCCGCGCCCCCGTCGGCAAGCCTAGCGTCGTGTTCGGCTTCGGCGCCGATCCGCCGTAAAATCGAACGTTGCCGCCGTCGCATCACGGCATGAATCAAGGAGCCGCATGAGCCCCTCGTTGTCCCTCAGGACGTTACTGTCGCTCGCCGCGTTGCTCGCGAGTGCGATCGCGCTCCGCGCGCACGCCGCGCCTGCGTACTTCGAGGTTTCCAAGGGCGCGCACCCGCACGACGTCGCGGCAGCCCCCGGCGTGGGATCGCCGGTGTACTACACCGCGCAGATGACGGGCAGACTCGGCATTCTCGATCCGAAGAGCGGCAAGTTCGAGGAGGTTTCGCTCGGCTCGCGCTCGGCCCCTCACGGCGTGCTGATCGGTCCCGACGGGGCGCCGTGGATCACCGACGGCGGACAGAACGCGATTCTGCGCGTCGATCCGAAGACGCACGCCGTAAAAGCCTGGCCGCTGCCTGCGGGGGCGCCTGACGCGAATCTCAATACGCTCACCTTCGACAAGAAGGGACGGGTGTGGTTTACCGGCCAGAGCGGCTACTACGGGCGGCTCGACCCCGCGACCGGCGACATGAAAGTATGGAATGCGCCGCGCGGCACCGGCCCGTACGGTATCACCACCACGCCCTCGGGAGACGTGTATTACGCCTCGCTCGCGGGCAGCTACATCGGCAAGATCGACGTCGAGTCGGGCGCGGCCACGATCATCGAGCCGCCGACCAAGGGACAGGGCGCGCGGCGCGTGTGGTCGGATTCGCGCGGCCGCGTCTGGGTGAGCTACTGGAACACGGGGCAGGTCGGGATGTACGACCCGGCGAGTCAATCCTGGCGCGAGTGGAAGCTGCCGGGTAGCGCGCACGCATATGCGGTCTGGGTCGACGGTCGCGACAAGGTATGGCTGAGCGACTGGTCGATCAACGCGATCGTCAAGTTCGATCCCGCGACCGAGAAGTTCGAAACCTTCGAATCGAACCGGCGCGGCGCCGGCGTGCGGCAGATGGCGGGCCGCGCTGGAGAGCTCTGGGCTGCGGAATCGGGCACCGACCGCCTGGTGATGATTCCAACGGGATAGGGCGAGAACATCACTCAGCCGGCTCGCTAGATCGCCATCGGCTGAGGAACCTGCTCGTCCTGCCGCCAGACCTCCTGCAGGAGCGAGCGCACCGCCTCGAGCAGCGGATCGCCGTCTCGCTGCGTCTGGTGAATGAACCAAAGCTTGGTCTCGAGGCGCGCCTGCGGCCACACGGCGATGCGGCCTTCCTGTTCCAGCGCGAGCGCGATTTCCTCGCGGGCGAGGCTGGCTCCGACGCCGGATTCGATCAGGTTGACGATGACGGTTTCGTTGTCCGCCTCGATGACCTGGGTCGGCGCGAGGCCGCGCGCGGCGAACAGATCCATGGCGAGCACCCGGTGCGAGCTCGTTTCCGGCGCCAGGATCCAGGGCCGCGACGCGATGGCGCCCCAATCGACTTTGCGTGCGTCGAGCCCCCATTCCGCGGGCAACGCAACGCGATAGCTCAGCGTGCGCAGCGCTTCACCGGCAAGCGCGGGATCCTTCAGCGCGCCGTAGTAGAAGCTGGCATCGAGCCGGCCGCTGCGCACGCCGTCCAGCGCGGCGCCGGAGAAGAGCTGGTGCAGCTCGATGTCGATCAGCGGGTAGCTCTCGATGGCTCGGGCGAGGAATTCGCCCAGCCGCAGCGTCACCGGATCGAGGACCGTGCCGATGCTCAGCCGGCCCGCCGGGCGGCCCCGGAGCTGCTGCGCGCTCTGCTTGAGCTGCTGGATCGCGGCCAGGATGCCTTCCGCGTCGGCGAGCAGCGACCGGCCGCCCGGAGTGAGCGTCATTCCCGTCGACGTGCGCTCGAAGAGGGCGATGCCGAGCCCTTCCTCCAGCGCCTTGAGCTGACCGGACAGCGCGGGCTGCGACAGATGCAGCCTTTCGGCCGCGCGCGTCAGCTGCCCGGCTTTGGCGATTTCGACGAAGGCCCGTAGCTGACTGAGCTCCACGAGGGCGTCACCCGGAGGCTCCGCTAAATCGCGGCTCTGCATCGACGTGGTGCGTTGCACTAATCGATCCAGCGCTCCAGTGCACCGGTCGATGATGCGTGGCGCCACTGCCAATCAGGCAGCGGTACGAGCGGTGGATCACTTCGATTTGAGTCACAATTGATGCATTCTATCCGATAATTACGGGACTAATTTCATAAGTGAAGCTAAGTGTCTTGGACGACCGTTTTGGCAATCTTCGTGCACCCTCTGCTTAGTCGGGACGCCCGGAGCAGGTCCGAGTATGGACCATCACAGTACAATTTTGTTGCACTGCACATCGACCCGATGGACCCGTCGTCGCTGGCTCAACGGTCCGACCCCACGGGGTCGCGTCGGGCGGCGCGGGCATTCGGGGCGCCGTTAACGCCGGCGGCGTGCAATTGAGCACGGCGAGACCCCGAGAGCGCGCCGCCGCCACGCCGCGGGCCAGGCAGCGTGGCGCTCGGTGGCGCAAGCTGCGCCGTTCGCTTCAGCCCTCGTACTTGAACGACAGCTGGACCCGGGTGCGGAAGGCGACGACTTTGCCGTCTTCGACCTTCAGGTCGAGCTTGGAGACTTCGGCGATGCGCAGATCCCGCAGCGATTTGCTGGCGGTGGAAACCGCGTTCTTGGCCGCGTCCTCCCACGATGTCGTGCTCGTGCCGATCACATCGATCACGCGATAGACGCCGTCGGAACCCTTCTTCGCCATGGTGCTCCTCCTGTTGTGGGACGACCGCTGTGGGTCTCGATCCCGCCGGCGCGCCTCGCGGCCGCGACGGGGCTCTTGCATCATACCAAGCCGACCGACACCGACGCGATTCGCGACGACCGGGTCCCGATCTCAGAGGCCCCAGGGCACGACCGCCACGCCGAAGAGCGGCCGGTGCACGGCCATGATGACGAGCGCGACGGCGATGCCGGCGGCCGGCGCGATCGCGTCGTGGCGAGGCACGGGCTCGAAGCTCTTCACCGCGTGGCGCTGGACCACCGAGACGAAATCGATCGCTGCATAGGCGAGAAAGCTCGCGAACAGAATCGTCCCGCGCAGGTCGCCGTTGGCGGCGAGGTGGACGGCTGCCCACAAGGCGAGCCCGAGCAGCATCGGATGCTTCACCACGCGGCGGACATGTCCGCGCATGTTGGCGGCGGCGAAGAGCACCAGAGCAATCGTCACCACGTACGGCGCGGCGGCGATGGCCGCGGGCGACGCGGCGAAGAGCTGCGGACCCCGCTGGGCCATCCCGTAGCCGACGATGATGAGCACCAGGCCCGCCAGCGAGACCAGCGAGAACAGGCCGCGGTAGGGTCGATCGCCCCAGGCGGCGACCAGCGGTGAGCGAAGACCCGGCGCCGCGGGCAGGAGGTGGATGCCGAGAAAGAGGATCAGACCGGCGATGAAGAGCGCCACGGGGAGCCTTTGGCGGGGAACCGGGCAGGCCGAATATACTCTATGGAAGCGATGTGCAGCAGGGGCGTCAGGATTGCGACGACGAAGCGACTAACGAGCGACCCCGCAATCTGCCCAGGAGATCCGATCATGTCGCGCGTTTTCATTACCGGTCTCGCCGCCCTCGTCCTCGCTGCCACGATTCCTGTGGCCGCGTGCGCCGGCGACACGCCTCTTCCGGCGCCCGCGCTGGACATTCCCGCAGCCTCGGTCAAGGGACCGCAGAAGGCCGTGTTCGCCGGCGGCTGCTTCTGGGGCGTCGAGGCGGTATTCCGCCACACCAAGGGCGTGGTCAGCTCGGTCTCGGGCTACGCCGGCGGAGACGCCAAGACGGCGGAGTACGAGATAGTGAGCACCGGAAGAACGGGACATGCCGAGTCCGTGCAGGTGACTTACGATCCGACCCAAGTAAGCTACGGCGAGCTGCTGCGCGTGTTCTTCTCGGTCGCCCACGATCCCACGCAGCTCAACCGGCAAGGCCCGGACTGGGGAACGCAGTACCGCTCCGCGATCTTTTACTTAAGCGATGACCAGAAGCGGGTGGCGCAAGCCTACGTCGCGCAGTTGACCAAGGCGAAGGCGTTCTCCGATCCGATCGTCACGCAGATCGTTCCGCTGCCCGCGTTCTACCCGGCGGAGGCGTATCACCAGAACTACCTGGCGCTTCATCGCACGCAGCCGTACATCGTCATGAACGACCTGCCGAAGCTCTACGAGCTGAAGGAGCAGTTCCCCGACTACTATCGGTAGCAGGCGCGCGCCTCGAGCGCAGGAGTAAACTCGAGGTCTCCGCGGCCGTGCCGCGAGCGGCGCCGCGGAAACGCCTGCGATGAGCCTTTACGCGAAGCTATGCGAGCGCGCCGCCTCCGGGCGGCCGCTCGCGGTCGGCCTGATCGGAGCGGGCAAGTTCGGCGCGATGTATCTCGCGCAGATTCCAAAAACGCCCGGGGTCCACGTCGCGGCGATTGCCGACCTCGCGCCGGCCAATGCCGCCGCCAGTCTACGGCGCGTGGGCTGGCCCGCGGAACGATTCGCCGCGCGCTCCATCGATGCGGCGCTCGCGGATGGGACGACGCACGTCTCCGAGGACTGGCAGGCGCTGGTCCGGCATCCCCGGATCGAGATCGTGGTTGAGTGCACCGGGTCGCCGCTCGCGGCGGTCGAGCATTGCCTGGCGGCGTTCCGCCACGGCAAGCACGTCGTCAACGTCACCGTGGAAGCCGATGCGCTGTGCGGTCCGCTGCTGGCGCGGCGCGCCGCGGAAGCCGGAGTCGTGTACAGCCTCGCCTACGGCGATCAGCCGGCGCTGATCTGCGATCTCGTCGACTGGGCGCGCGCCGCGGGGTTCGGCGTCGTCGCCGCCGGCCGCGGCCACAAGTGGCTGCCGCACTTCGCGCAATCGACGCCCGAGACCGTGTGGGGGCACTACGGGCTCACGCCGGAGCAGGCGCGCATCGGCGGCTTGAATCCGAAGATGTTCAACTCGTTTCTCGATGGCTCGAAGCCGGCGATCGAGTCGACCGCGGTGTGCAATGCGACCGGACTTACCGCGCCGCCCGACGGGCTGACGTACCCGCCCGCTTCGGTGGACGACATTCCCTTGGTGTGCCGCCCCATCGCCGAGGGCGGCGTTCTGCACGCCAAGGGACAGGTGGAAGTGATCTCCTCACTGGAGCGCGACGGGCGCGCGATCCCGTACGACATCCGCTTCGGCGTGTTCGTCGTATTCGAAGGCGACACCGAGTACATCCGCAACTGCTTCCGCGAGTACATGGTGCGAACCGACCCGAGCGGGCGGTACGCCTGCCTCTACAAGCGCTGGCACCTCATCGGGCTCGAGGTCGGCATCTCGGTGGCCTCGGTGGGGCTGCGGCGGGAGGCGACCGGCGCGGCGACGTGCTTCAACGCCGACGTCGTGGCGAGCGCCAAGCGGCGTCTCGAACCGGGAGAGGCGCTCGACGGCGAAGGCGGCTACACGGTCTGGGGCAAGCTCCTGCCGGCGCGCACGTCCCTCGCGCTGGGCGGCCTGCCGCTCGCGTTGGCGCACGGGGCCAGGATGAAGAAGCGCGTCGAGGCGGGCCAGGTCCTGACCTGGAACGATGTCGCGCTCGATCCCGCGCCTGCCGCGCTCGCGGTTCGGCGCGAGATGGAAGCGGTATTCGCTCCCGCGGAGACTGCGCAGTCCAAGCGCCGTATCGCCGCGGAATGACCTCGATCGGCGCGCGTCAGGGCGGATCGAGCGAGCCGGGAAATTCCACCAGCAGCCGCTGGGGACGCTCGCCCACCTCGACGCTCTTGTGGCGGTGCGCGCCGTTCCAGTCGACGTCCACGGCGTAGCTTCCGGCCGGCAGTCGCACGAGCAGGAGAGGACCCTGGGTGCGCGTCCGGAGCACCGGGGTGCCCTGACGGTCCCGGATCTCGACCCGTGCGTCCGAGATGTACTCGTCGCGCGGTCCTCCTGCCGCCGCGGCAAGCTCCAGGGTGAGCGGATAATCCGCCGCCGCCTGGCGCAGCGCCTCCGCTGCGTCGCTACCGATACCGCCGGAGACGTAACTTACGGCTCCCGCGGTCTCGTCCGGCAGCGGCGAACCCTGGGCCCCTGTGCATCCCGCGACAGCCAGCAGGGCGGCTGAGGCCGTCGCAGCTAAGCTCCTGTTCATGGGAGTCTCCAGTCTCCGATAACGAGGGCTACAAAAGAGAACGAGCCGATCGGCTCGGCCCGTTCTCTGTCGCGGCCTCGAAGAGCCACGACCTGCGAGAAGGCCTTGAACAGTGGACGTGCCTGGGAGTCGGCCAGCGCGGAAGCCCACTGCAGGATCCTCGCATGACGGTGATTTTGCGGGGCTAGCCGCCCCGTCAAAATCGGCAGGGATCCGATTCTGCTGTAGGAGCGGATGACGCCCTTGTAGGAGCGCGACCGCGTTATCCGGACAACGTGCTTTACTGGCGCATCCCTCACCGCCAATCCGGCGACCCGGAATCGAGCCAGTGTCCTAGGCTTATGAGCTCGCGCTCGTCGAAGCTCGAGAAGCCCTTGTAGCCCAGCTTGGCGAGCCGCTTCTGCCCTTCCTCGGTCAGCTCCAGGCCGAGGAAGTACTGCTGGACGTGCGCGAAATCCTGCGCCGGCAGGTTCGGGCTCGCGATGAGCTGCTTGATCGGCACCGGCTTGCTCTTGAGCAGGATCTTGCCGCCCTTGTCGGTGTATGCCTTGATCACCGCCGAGGCGGCGGTGGCGCCGACTTCGGCAAAGCCGTAGTCGAGCATGAAGGGCACGGCGTCCTGGTAGCGCGTGTAGCGCAGACGCAGCGTCTTCGCCCGGTCACCCAGCGTGTCGCGCAGCGTCGCCCGTACCATCCACGCCGTAATCGAATCGGCGTCCGGCATGCCCACCTGCCTGATCGCGGGATCGGCGAGCGAGGCGTAGGGCGCGTCGCCGCGAACGAGAAAGCTCGCCCGGTACTCGGTGTAGCCCTTGGTCACCGCCACCAGGCGGTAGTGCGCCTTGTCGATGGCGCGGATGGCGTAGTGCGCGGGGTGCACATAAGCGAGGTCGTAGCGCGCCGCCTGGAGGTCCTTGCCCATCTGCACGTACTCGTCCATGTACTCGATGTGCACCGGGCGCTTGAGCAGCTTCGAGAGATCGTCGGCGATCTCGCGGAAGCGCTCGCGCACCTCCGAGGCGGAGATGCGGTAGGTCACCCCTTCGTTGATGCCGAAGACGAGCGGCTGGGGCGCGCCCTGAGCGACGGCCAGCGCCGGCAGAACCGCGAGCAGTAGTGCACACCACTTGCGCATCTTCGGTCGCCCCCCGGTCGACGCATCGCGCGAGATCATACAACGAGCGGGGTGCGCAGGGCATGCCGTTCCGCCCAATCGCGGCATACGGCGTAGCGACGGAGGCGGGATTCGGCAAGCTCGCCGCTATAATGGCCGGCATGGGGCGGCGTCTTCGGGCACGGCGGTAGGCGGAGCAGGCGTGAGTCTTTGTCGTCTACCGAAGACCATGCGCGTCTTCGCCTGGTGCGGCATGCTCGCCGTCGCGCTCCAGGCAAGAGCGTTCACGTTCAGCGATGGGAGCACGATGCGTTGCTACGTCCGCGGCGCGCCGATCGACGAGGTGAACGCGCCGACGTCGGTGCTGCACGGGCGCATCGCGCTCACCGAGCGTGCGGGCGCGAGCTACCGGATCCTCTGGAACGAAGCGCAGCTCAAGACGCTGCCGCGGGAGATGCACGATTACATCTTCTTCCACGAATGCGCCCACGCCAGCGTGCCGACGCAGGATGAAGTCGTGGCCAACTGCGTGGGCCTCCAGGCCATGCGCGCCGCGGGCAAGGCCGGCTTCGCGGTCGAGTCAAAGCTCGCCGCGTTTTACGGTCCTGGCAGCGTGTACTGGCGCAAGACCCTCGACTGCGCCAACGCGTTCAAGCCGTCGCCGCCGCCAGGCTAGCGTGCGATTCGGCGGCTGGAACACGGCATCCCGGAGCGCGGTCCTAGCATCGCGGCCACGATTGGCCGATGCGGTCGCCGAGACGGGGCGCGCGACACGCTGCCACGGTCCGAGGCTCGAGCGCTCCGTTGCGCTGACCTTGGCGCGGCGCGGCGCCGCCCCAACCTTCGCCCTATGCCCCCGGTAACCCTGTTCCTGATCGGCGCCAACGTTCTGGTGTTCTTGCTCCAGATGTCGGCGCCGGGCCTCGAGGTGCCCCTCGCGCTCTGGCCGCTCGCCGCGGCGCGGGCGAGCGGCGGCCACGTGAGCTTCCAGCTCTGGCAGCTGGTCACGTACGCCTTCCTGCATGGGAGCGTGATGCACATCGCCCTCAACATGTTCGCGCTGTACATGTTCGGCGCACCGATGGAGCGAGTGTTCGGAACGCGGAGATACCTGACGTATTACTTCGTCTGTGTGCTCTCCGCCGCGATCGCGCAGCTCATCACCTCCACGCTCACCGGCACGCTGTATCCGACCGTCGGCGCCTCGGGCGGAGTGTTCGGACTGTTGCTGGCCTACGCGATCTATTTTCCGCACAACCGCATCATGCTGATCTTTCCGCCGATCCCGATGCCGGCGCGCATCTTCGTCATCGTCTACGCCGGGCTCGAGCTGCTGCTGGGCGTGACGGGAAGCCAGGAAGGTGTGGCGCACTTCGCGCACCTTGGGGGGCTGGTCGGCGGCTACCTGATGCTGCGCTTCGGGCGCGGCGCGCCGGCGCGCTGGCGACGCTAGGGCCGCGCAGCGCCGCCGCCCCCTCGGCCGCGGCGTGCGCCTATTTACAAGCGCGTTGAAGAAATGGCGTCAATAGCGGCGACGGCGGCGCGCGCCCGGCGTCAGCCCCGCGAAACGGATCGTGCGGCGCTCAAGCCGGCACAGCGTTTGCATCGCCTTGCTCGTCGCACGCGGGAGCATCGATGCATCCGTCGCTGCAGCACATCGCTTCGGGGAGTCCGAGAGAGGAAGGCGGCCCGGCAACGTGTCGCCGCTGCATTCTCTGGCGCGAGGCCTCGCAGGCCGTCGTCGGCGAGGGACGGCGCGGCGCTCCGCTAATGCTCGTGGGCGAGGCGCCGGGCAGCGAAGACGATCGGATCGGCCGCCCGTTCGTCGGGCCGTCAGGCGTGCTGCTGAGCGAATTGCTGCGCGAGGCCCGAATCGATCCGACGAACGTATTCATGACCAACGCGGTGAAGCACTTCGGTTACCGCTTGCGGGGCCGGCGGCGCATGCCCAGGACTCCCGGACAGCGCGAGATCGAAGCCTGCAACATGTGGCTCCGTCGCGAGATCGAGGACATCGCTCCGAAGGTGATCGTCACGCTGGGAACCACCGGACTGAAGGCGATCCTCGGCCAGAGACTCGCCATCGTCGCCGCGCGGGAGCGCGCGCTGGCGGCGCCGGAGGGCATTCCCGTGGTCGCGACGTATCATCCGCTGGCGCTGCTGCGCGCGCCGGCGCAGGCGGAGAAGAACGCGCTGCGGCGCGCGGTGCTCGCCGACCTGCGGCGCGCGCTGCAGATCGCCGGGTGCTGAGCGCAGCGCTGGAATCTCGTACGACACGGCCGACAGGGCGGACCATTGAGACCAGGGATCCGGACGTCGATGCGTACGTCGGGCATGCGGCTCCGCCCGTGCGGGATGTGCTTCGGCCCTTACGCGGCCTGTCCCGGCGCCACCGAGGCGATGCGATCGCGCCTTCCGAGCTTCGAGTACCACGGCCTGCTTTGCGCCATGGGCGCGGCCGACGACTACTGCACGTTCGGCGTCTGGCAGGCGGGCGATGCGCGGGCACGGCGACGGCGTTGCGAGCGACCCCCTGGGAGCGTTCGGACGCATCACGCGGATCGCCGATCTGCCCCGAGGATGGGACGCTGAAAGCCCTCGTGCGCCGGGCGGCCAAGCTCAACGCCATGGGAGTCAAGCCTCGGACGGCGGGCGGCAAGAGAGGACCTCTGGTCGTGCCGAAGGATCTGGCGACCGCTCTGCGTGCGAACGGATCGGCCCGCGCGTCCTTCAAGAGGCTGAGCCGCGACCCTCAGCGCGCGTACGTCGAATGGATCGAGAGCGCGAAGCGACTGACCGACGCGATCGAGGCGATGTCGCGGCAGAGCCGCGTGGAGAAGCGATACGGGCGCATGTCCCGACCTGCCAGTGCACCGCGGCGCTGAGGCGCGTCGCTCCGGCAGGCCGGAGCGTGCTACCGGCCGTACGCCAGCTCGTCCATCATGTCGGCGAAGCGCGACCAGTCGACGCGCTCGCGGCTCTTGCGATTGCGTCCGTACCAGTAGAGCGAGCCGCGTCCAACCTCGAGCTGCCCGATCTTTTCTTCGTTCGAAAAGATCTGCAGGCGCAAGCTCGATCCGGCCTTGACGAGTTCGAAGTTGGCGAGCTGCGCCTTGACGACGTGCCGCCACGGGTTGACGCGCTTGCGGGCGACGCGGCGGCGGGCGGTCGGCCGCGCCTGGCGCTTGAGAGGGGCTTTTGGGGCGGTCATCGCATCAATGTAGGGGCTGCGTGAGGGAAGCGCAAGCGCGCGCCGCCCGACCGCCGTTCCGGTATGCGGCGCGTGGGATAATCCGATTACCAACGGCCGTGGACGAGCGCGCCGAGGAGAACAGCATGGAGCAGGAAACGTTCAACTTGAGCATTCGCAAATTCCTCAAGATGGTGGGCATCGGCTCACAACGCGAGATCGAGCTTGCGGTCGCCAAGGCTCTGGCCGCCGGTCAGATCAAGGGCACCGAGAGCTTTCCCGCGCGCGTCACGCTCGACGTCGAAGGGCTTAAGATCAACGTCAGCTTCGACGGCGAGATCAAGCTGCAGTGAGCGCCATGCGGTCTGCGAACACGGCGTCGACCCACCGCGCAGAGCGGTTCGTGAGTGGCAAGAGCATCGCCTTGCAGCTTGCACTCGCGTCCGGCGTGCTGCTTCTGTCGTCGGCGAACGCGGCGCCGGTTGCGGAACCGGCGCCCATTCCGGGCCCGGCGACCGACCTCTATCCCGCCACGCGCGAGTACCAATGGACGCTCTACGTGCCGCGGGTGACGACGGAGCGGCGGGAAATCGTGGTTGCGGGGCCGGTTGTCACGGTGCGCTCGCGGCGCTATGACTACGAGGTGCCGGGGCTGCGCGCCGAGCGGCGCAAGCTTTGGCAGGTGCCGGAGTTCTACTGCAAGTATCCGGACTGGCAGCTTCCCAACGAGTGCGGTGTGGAGTGGCGCGACGTCTACGGC
>DATJBM010000050.1:0-111450 GCA_035515295.1 Casimicrobiaceae bacterium
GTCTGCTGCTCGAGCGCTTCGGTGAGTTCGCGGTTGCGCGCGTCGAGCTCGTTGAACAGGCGTACGTTCTCGATGGCGATAACCGCCTGGTCGGCGAACGTCTTGAGCAGCGCGATCTGCGCATCCGGAAACACTCCCGGATTCGCCCGGCCCACAGCGATTCCGCCGATCGCCTCGCCTTCCCGGATGAGCGGCACGGCGAGCACGCTGCGGAAGCCTCCCGCAGTGGCGTGTGCGCCAAGCGCGGCAACGTAGGTATGGTCCTCGAGCACGTCCGGGATCACCGCGACGCTGCGATCCTGGATTGCCCGAAGCACGGCCGTGTCGCGGCTCAGCGGCCGGGGGTAGACCTGATTCATCGTCGCGACATAGGTTGGATTCACATTCACCATCGCCGCAATGCGCACGAGCTCTCCGTCGTAAGTGAATACGTTGACGGATCCCGCGCGACACAGTTCCAGCGCTGCCTTGGCAATGGTGTCGAAGACAGGCTGCACGTCGGTCTGCGACTTGCTGATTACGCCAAGGATCTCACTGGTCGCCGTCTGCTGCTCGAGCGCCTCGGTCAGGTCCCGATTGCGTACTTCGAGCTCCTTGAACAGCCGCACGTTCTCGATGGCGATCACCGCCTGGTCGGCGAAGGTCTGGAGCAGCGCGATTTGCTGCTCCGGAACAGGTCCCGGTACGGGTCTGGCGACAGTGATGGTACCCAATGGGTTCCCCTCGCGGATCAGGGGAATCGCCACGAGGTTTCGCATTCCCTCGGCAAGCATCGGATCGCTGATCTCGTAGTCGGGATCCTCGAGCACGTCCGCGATGGCAACGACCCTGCGCGTCATCACGGCCCGGCTGGAGGCGTTGTTGCGTCCCGGCGGTCTCGGGTAGCGGCTTCGTACTGCGTCGGCACCCTCCGGGCTCACGTTCGCCAGCGCCGCCAGCTCGAGCAACTGGCCATCGAATCTCGTGAGGACCGCCGAGGTGGCCTTGCACAGCTTCAACGCAGCCGCCGCGATGGTGTCGAACACCGGCTGGACGTCAGTCGGTGACTGGCTAATGGCCCGCAGGATCTCGCTCGTTGCGGTCTGCTGCTCGAGGGCTTCGGTGAGATCCCGGTTGCGCTGTTCGAGCTCCCTGAACAACCGCACGTTCTCGATGGCGATGACCGCCTGGTCGGCGAAGGTCTGGAGCAGGGCGATTTGCTTTTGCGGGAACGACCCGGGTTCCGGCCGCCCTACTCCGATCGCACCAATCGGATCGCCATCGCGAAGCAGCGGCACGGCAAGCGCGCTGCGAAATCCGGTACGGACGGCAGTGTCGCCGACCATGTAGTCCTTGTCCTCGAGCACGTCGGGGATCTCGGCGAGCTGCCGCGTAAGCACCGCCCGCGTGAGTGCCGTCTCGCGGCTCGGGGGTCTGGGAAAAACCCGTCGCCATGCATCCGCGCCCTCCGGCGTAAGGTTGGCGTCGGCTGCCATGTGGATGAGCTCGCCGTCGTACCTCATGACGAGCGCCGAGTTGGCGCCGCACAGCTTGAGCGCCGCCAGGGCGATCGTATCGAACACCGGCTGCACGTCGGTCGGTGACCGACTGATCACGCGCAGAATATCGCCCGTCGCCGTCTGGTGCTCGAGCGCTTCGGTAAGGTCGCGGTTGCGCGCCTCGAGCTCCTTGAATAGGCGGACATTCTCGATGGCGATCACGGCCTGATCGGCAAAGATCTGCAGCAGCGCGATCTGTTTCTCGGGGAAGGGTCCCGGCTCGCGCAGTCCCACGTTGATGGTGCCGATGGGTTTGCCGTCGCGGAGCAGCGGAATCGACACCGCGCTCCGGAATCCGCCGTTGACCGCGGCTTCCTTGATCGCATATGCGGAGTCTTCGAGCACGTCGGGGATGGCGACCAGCTTGCGAGTGAGCACCGCGCGACCGGCCGCCGTCTCGCCTCCTGCAGCGCGCGGAAAGACGTCGCGTATGGCGTCGACCTCCTCCGACGTAGGTTCCGCCAGGCCGCGTGCGCCGACCCGCAGCAGCTCGCCGTCGTACGTGAAAACGGTCGCTGAATGGGCGCGGCAGAGATCGAGCGCCGACTTCACGATCGTGTCGAACACCGGCTGTACGTCGGTCGGCGACCGGCTGATCACGCGAAGAATTTCGCCGGTTGCCGTCTGCTGCTCGAGCGCTTCGGTGAGATCGCGGTTGCGCCCTTCGAGCTCGTTGAACAGGCGCACGTTCTCGATGGCGATTGCCGCCTGGTCGGCGAAGGCCGAGACGAGCTCGAGCTGCTTTTCGTTGAACGGGTCGACCCGGGTCTTCCAGATCATGATGACGCCCAGCAGCGCGTCAGCGGTCAGGATTGGCACGGCGAGCACCGTCCGAAAGCCGGCCAGGCGCTGTGCCTCGCCCCGCTGGTAACCCGGAATGGTAAGAACATCGTGGCAATGGACGGGCCGCCGCTCGAGCCCCGCCCTCCCCGAAAGTGTTCCCGGATCCAGCGGATTCGGGTGCTCCCGCAGGTAGTCGAGCATTTCGGCGTTGGCGCTGTAGCCGGCGGCGAGACGCAGGAATTGGCCGTCGAAGCGGTGCACGTGACCGTGCTCCGCTCCGCAGACGCGGACCGCGTTCTCCACGACGGTCTCGAGCACGGGCTGCAGATCGAAGGCAGAACGGCTGATAACCTTCAGCACTTCGCTCGTGGCGGTCTGCTGCTCGAGCGCCTCGGTGAGATCCCGGTTCCGGGTATCGAGCTCGCGGAACAAGCGCACGTTCTCGATCGCAATCACCGCCTGGTCGGCAAACACGCGCAACAACTCCAGCTGCTTCTCCGAGAACGGGCTGACTTCGGTGCGGAACAGGGCAATGACGCCGAGCGGTTCGCTTTCCCGCAATAGCGGCGTGGCGACGCAGGTGCGATGGCCGAATTTGTGCTGGAGCCGGCGACCCACGGGATATTCCTTTTCCGAGGCGGCCGCCAGATCAGCCACCTGCACGGTACGGCGCTCCACAAAGGCGCGGCCCGATACCGAGCCGGTCGTCAGAGGAATCGCGATCGCCTCCATGCCTCCCGCGCGTCGAATCAAGACGTCGCCGAACGATCCAACCGCCGCTGCGCCGCGAAGGACGCCGCCATCGAGGCGAAGCAGCGCCACGTCCGGCGCGCCGCAGAAACGCGCGGCGGCCCGGACGAGCGTATCGAGCACCGGCTGCAGATTTCCGGGCGAACTGGAGATCGCACGCAGGATCTCCGCGGTCGCCGTCTGCTGCTCGAGCGCCTCCTCCGCCTCGTCGCGCGCCCGGCGCAGCTCTTCGAACAGCCGGACGTTTTCGATGGCGATGGCCGCCTGCTCGGAGAACGTCTTCAGCAGCTCGACCTGCGCTGCCGTGAACAAACCGGGTGTCGTGCGGCCGACGAAGATGGAGCCGATGACCGTGCGTCCGCGCACGATCGGGGCGCCCAGGCCGGCGCGGTAATGCGCCGCGCGGGCAAATTCCTTGATCCCGTAGCGCCGGTCGGCCAGCACATCCGCGATATGGACCACCTTCCGGCGGCGAATGACCCGCGCGGTCACGGTCCTGGCGTCAAGCTCCATCGGGTATAGCGCCCGTACCATGCGGACCGCCTTCGGGACGACGCCATGGATCGCAGCCAGCTGAATGACCGTGCCATCGAACCGGGAAACGACCGCAACTTCGGCGCCGCAAAGTTTGCCGGCCCGCTGGGCGATGAGATCGAACACCGGCTGGGCATCGGTCCGCGACCGGCTTATCAGGCGCAGGATCTCGCTCGTCGCGGCCTGCTGCGCAAGCGCTTCGGCGCCTAATGTGGTCGTGAGCTCGCGATCGGCGGGCGCGCTGCGCGCCTTTGGTTTCGGACGCGATCGCGGCGCAGCGGGCCGGCCGCCGCTGGCCGGCTTCTTCGCGCTCCGGGTCGATTTCCCCCCTGCCACCTGCTCGGCTCCCTGACCGAGTCGTTGTCGCCGACAAGACTAGGCGATGGCGCTATTATCGGCAAGTCGCTTCTTCGGTTGAGTCGGAACGATCCGGCGCCTGACCCGAACCTCCGTCGAGGCTCGAGGTCGACGTTCGGGTACGCAGGCTGCAGCGGGAGCGCGTTGTAGGACGCAATCCGGCAGCGCGTTTGCCGAACCTCGTTTCAGCGCGTACAATCCGCGCCCTCGCGGCGGGCGACACAATCGCCCTTCCGTCCTTGGGGTACCATACCCATGGTACCTGCGGCATCCAGAACACAATTTTGGAGCTTCCGATCGCATGGTCCTCCCGATTTTTTTGTCCGCTCGGCGCGCTCGCGCCGGAATCCCTCGCCGCTGTGCGCGTAGGTGCGAATTCGCTCGCAACAGCGCATCCGTCCAAATTTCGGTACGTAGGTGCGAAGTCATTCGCACGTTCTTGTCCGAATGAATTCGGACCCGCGGGGACGACCCATGGCTGAGGCGCTGCGCCAGGTCACGCTCGACGACAAATTCCAGCTCGAGTCCGGGCACGTCTTCCTGACCGGCGCGCAGGCGTTCGTTCGCCTGCTGATCCTGCAGAAGCAGCGCGACAAGCTCGCGGGCCTCAACACCGGCGGGTTCGTCTCCGGCTACCGCGGCTCGCCGCTCGGGGCGCTGGACCTTTCGCTGTGGAAGGCTAGGCCTTTCCTCGAGCGCGCCAACATTACCTTCCAGCCGGGACTCAACGAAGACTTGGCGGCTACCGCCATCTGGGGCAGCCAGCAGGTCAACCTCTACCCCGACGCCAAGGTCGACGGCGTGTTCGCCATGTGGTACGGCAAGGGACCCGGGGTCGACCGCTGCGGCGACGTGTTCAAGCACGCCAATTTCGCCGGCACGGCGAAGCACGGCGGCGTGCTCGTTCTCGCCGGCGACGACCACGCGGCCAAGTCCTCGACGCTGCCGCACCAGTCCGACCACCAGTTCGCGGCGGCGATGATCCCGGTGCTCTACCCGGCCTCCGTGCAGGAGATCCTCGATCTGGGCTTGCACGGCTGGGCGATGAGCCGCTACTCGGGCTGCTGGGTCGGCTTCAAGTGCGTCGCCGACACGGTCGAGAGCTCGGCGTCGGTGTCGGTCGATCCCTCGCGCGTGAACATCGTCGTGCCCGACGATTTTCCGCTGCCGATCGACGGCGTGTCGATCCGCTGGCCCGACCCGTTCCTCGCCACCGAGGCGCGGATGCAGGACTACAAGATCTACGCGGTGCTGCATTACTGCCGCGTCAACAAGCTCAACCGCGTCGTCATCGATTCTCCGCGCCCGCGGCTCGGCATCATCACCAGCGGCAAGAGCTACCTCGACGTGCGCCAGGCGCTCGACGACCTGGGCATCGACGAGCACCAGGCCGCGGACATCGGCATCCGCTTGTTCAAGGTGGCGATGCCGTGGCCGCTCGAGCCCGAAGGCGTGCGCCAGTTCGCCGAAGGCCTGGAGGAGATCCTGGTCGTCGAGGAAAAGCGCCAGGTCGTGGAATACCAACTCAAGGAGCAGCTCTACAACTGGCGCGACGACGTGCGGCCGCGCGTGGTGGGGAAGTTCGACGAGAAGGGCGAATGGGTTCGCCCGCACGGCGACTGGCTCCTGCCGCCGCACGCCGAGCTCACGCCGGCGATGATCGCCCGCGTGATCGCGCAGCGCATCGAGCGGCTGCAGCTGCATCCCCGCACGATGGAGAAGCTCCGCGCCCGGGTCGACTGGATCAATGCCAAGGAAGCCGCGCTGGACAAGCCCAGGATCACGCTCACCCGCATTCCCTATTTCTGCTCAGGCTGCCCGCATAACACCTCGACCCGGGTGCCCGAAGGCAGCCGGGCCACCGCCGGCATCGGCTGCCACGTCATGGCGATCTGGATGGATCGCTCGACCTCGACCTACACCCACATGGGCGGCGAAGGCGCGCCCTGGATCGGCCAGGCGCCGTTCACCTCGACCAAGCACATCTTCGCCAACTTGGGCGACGGCACCTACTACCACTCGGGCATTCTGGCGATCCGCGCGGCGATCGCCGCCAAGGTGAACATCACCTACAAGATCCTGTTCAACGACGCGGTCGCCATGACCGGCGGCCAGCCGTTCGACGGCCCGCTGTCGCCGCAGATGATCGCCCGCCAGTGCGCGGCCGAGGGCGTGGCGAAGATCGCCGTGGTGACCGACGAGCCCGACAAGTATCCGTCCGGCTATTTCGCGGGCGAGGTCGCGGTGCACGATCGCGCTCAGCTCGATCGCGTGCAGCGGGAGCTCCGCGACACGCCGGGTGTGACGGTCCTGCTCTACGACCAGACGTGCGCCGCCGAGAAGCGCCGGCGGCGCAAGCGCGGCAAGTATCCCGATCCAGCCAAGCGCGTGTTCATCAACGAGCTGGTGTGCGAGGGCTGCGGCGACTGCGGGGTGAAGTCGAACTGCGTGTCGCTGGCGCCGCTCGAGACCGAGTTCGGCCGGAAGCGCACGATCGACCAGTCGTCGTGCAACAAGGATTATTCCTGCGTCAACGGCTTCTGCCCGAGCTTCGTCACAGTGGAAGGCGGCTCGTTGCGCAAGCCGAAGAAGGCCGACGCGGTCGACTTCTCGCACCTGCCGCCGCCGGCGCTGCCGGGCACCGCGGAGCCGTACGGCATCCTGGTGACGGGCATCGGCGGTACCGGCGTGGTGACGATAGGCGCACTCCTGGGCATGGCGGCGCATCTCGAGGGCAAAGGCGTGTCGGTGCTGGACATGACCGGGCTCGCACAGAAGAACGGCGCGGTGGTCACGCACGTGCGCGTCGCCAACGCGCCCGACAGGCTGCACGCGACGCGCATCGCCGCGGGCGAGGCGAAACTGGTGCTCGCCTGCGACATCGTGACCGGCGCCGGCAACGACGCGCTCGCCAAGATGCAGAAAGGTGTCACCAAGGCGCTCGTCAACAGCGCGCTGGTGATGACCGCCGACTTCACCCGCAATCCTGATCTCGCGTTTCCGACGGGATCGATGGAGCACGAGATCCGCGAGGCCGTGGCGCCCGGCGACGCGGAATTCATCGACGCGACGAAGCTCGCCACGGGCCTCATGGGTGACTCGATCGCGACCAACCTGTTCATGGTGGGCTACGCCTATCAGCGCGGGCTGATTCCCGTCGGCGAGGAAGCGATCCTGCGGGCGATCGAATTGAACGGCGCCGCAGTCGAAGCCAACAAGCAATCCTTCCGCTGGGGACGGCTCGCGGCCGTCGAGCCGGAGCGCGTCCTGAAGCTCGCGATCCCGCAGGCCAAACCCGACTCGCAGCGCCTGTCGACATCGCTCGACGAGATCGTCGCCCGGCGCGTCGAATTCCTCAGCGCCTACCAGGATGCCGCCTACGCGAAGCGCTATTCGGACTTCGTCGCCAAGGTCCGGGCGGTCGAGGCACAGAGGCTTCCGGGACGCACGGCGTTCACCGAGGCGGTCGCGCGCTACTTCTTCAAGCTGCTCGCGGTCAAGGACGAATACGAAGTCGCGCGCTTGTTCGCCGAGACCGATTTCCGGGAGCGTGTGGCGGCGCAGTTCGAAGGCGATTACAAGCTCGTCTTCCACCTCGCGCCGCCGCTCGTGGCGAAGCCCGACCCGGGCACCGGCGAGCCCAGGAAGAGGCGCTACGGGCCATGGATGATGCGGGCGTTCGGCGTGCTGGCCAAGCTCAAGCGCCTGCGCGGCACCGTGCTGGACGTCTTCGGCGCGACGGCGGAGCGCCGCAAGGAGCGCCAGCTCAGCGTCGACTATCAGTCGCTGATCGAAGAGCTTCTGCCCTCGCTGGGCGCGCACAACCACCCCATTGCGGTGCAGCTCGCGTCGATCCCGGAGCACATCCGCGGCTACGGACCGGTGAAGGAGCGGCACCTCGCGACGGCGAAGGCGAAGGAAGCCGAGCTCGTCGCCAGGTACCGCGCGGTCGCGCCGGCGGCCGTCCCGCAGACGGTCGAGGTCGCGGCGTAGCGCCCGCGCGCGATAATCGCGGCGCTCTCCCGCGCCCCGATCCATGACGCTCCCGTTCTTCGATCTCTCCGGCAAAGTGGCGCTGGTGACCGGCGCCTACCGCGGGTTGGGCTTCGCGATCGCCGGCGGGCTCGCGCGCGCCGGCGCGACGGTCGTGCTCAATGCACGCAAATCCGCCGCGGTGGAAAGCGCGGCCGCGAAGCTGCGCGACGAGGGCTTCGACGCGGCGAGCTGCGTGTTCGACGTTACGGACCGTGCCGCGGTGCGCGAGGCGGTCGGCAGGCTCGTGGCCGAGCGCGGAGGTATCGACATCCTGTTCAACAACGCCGGCATCCAGCGCCGCGGTCCGATGGTGGATTTCGCGCCGGCAGACTGGGACGCCGTGCTGGCCACCAACCTCACCGCGCCGTTCGTCGTGTCGCAGGCCGTGCTGCCGTCGATGATCGCGCGCAAGCGCGGCAAGATCGTCCATGTCGCCTCGCTCATGAGCGAGCTGGCGCGACCCAACATCGTTCCGTACACCGCCGCCAAGGGCGGCGTGCGCCAGCTCACGCGCGGGATGGCCGTCGAGCTGGCGCCACACAATATCCAGGTCAACGCGATCGCGCCCGGCTACTTCGCCACCGAGATGAACACGGCGCTGCTGGCCGACGCGCAGTTCACCGCCTGGGTCAACAAGCGCACGCCCGCGGGGCGCTGGGGCGATCCGCGCGAGATCGCGGGGCTCGCGGTGTTCCTCGCCTCGCCCGCCTCGGACTACGTGACCGGCCAGATCCTGTTCGTCGACGGCGGCATGTCCGTCGCGCTGTAGGTCCGTCGAGATAGATCCCGACCCGCGCCTGTTTCATCCACGCACGTCCCTCGCCGACGTCCCGTGTGCGTCGGTAACCCTTTTGACCGAGGTCAATGCGGCGGCGTTGCGTGGCCTTACAGTGATCGAAGCATGATCCGGGGATGCCGACCGTGATCTTTCGAGATCGCAGCGACGCGGGCGAGCGGCTCGCGACCGCGCTCGCGGCCTGGCGCGGGCGGCGGCCGCTCGTGCTCGCCATTCCGCGCGGCGCCGTGCCGATGGGCGCCCTGCTCGCCGCTCGGCTGGAAGGCGACCTCGACGTGGTGCTCACGCGCAAGCTCGGCGCGCCCGGCAACTCCGAGTTCGCGATCGGCGCGGTCGACGAGACCGGCTGGCGCTACGTGGCGCCGTACGCCGCTTCAGCCGGGGCAACGTCCGAGTACATCGACCGGGAGGCCGCGGCGCAGCTCGAGACCATGGGCCGCCGGCGTGCCCAATACACTCCCGCCCGCCCGCCGATCGACCCCAAGGGACGGATCGCGATCGTCGTCGACGACGGGCTCGCGACGGGCGCGACGATGATCAGCGCGCTGCACGCCGTGCGCTCGAAAGGACCGCAGCGGCTCATTTGCGCCGTGCCCGTAGCCTCGCAGGATGCGCTCGAAAACGTGCGGCCTTACGCCGACGAAGTGGTTTGCCTCGATGCGTCGCAGGATTTCTTCGCGATCAGCCAGTGCTACCTGAGCTTCCCCCAGGTCTCCGACGCCGAAGTGGTGGCGAGCTTGAGGGCGAGCGCACGGGGCGACGAGGCTTCCGGCCGCAAGCCCGCCTGAGCTCGCCGGGGCGTCGACGGCGTCAGGGAACCAGGACCACTGGCACGTGCGCGAGATGGAGGACGCGCGTGGCCACCGAGCCCAGCACCATGTTGGACAGCGCCGTCATGCCGCGCGTCCCCATGTAGATGAGATCGGCGCCCGACGCCTTTGCCTGATCGATGATGCTCTCGGCGATCGAGCCCACCCGGCGGTAGGTGTCGTACTTCACGCCCGCCGCGTCCAGCGCCTTCTTGCTCGGCGCAAGCATGGTCGCGCACTCCTCGGCGTAGTAGCGCTCGATCGTGTCTTCGTCGACGACCACGCTCATGTTCGGAAAGCGCGGCACCGGTAGATGAACCGTCAGCAGATCGATGCTCGGCCTCTCGCGGTACCAATCCAGCGTGGCGATGAGCTGCCGAGTCGCGCGGGTCGCGCTCTCCGATCCGTCGACGGGGTGCAGGATCTTCAACATTGGCCGCTCCTCAGGCCCGCGACGGCGAAGCGCCGGCCGCGAGCCAGCGATGGAACCAGGCCGCGGCGGACGCCGCCACCCGCTCCAGCGTGCCCGGCTCCTCGAACAGATGCGTCGCGCCCGGCACGATCTGCAGTTCCTTTTCGCACTTCATCTCGGTGAAAGCTGCACGATTGAGCGCGATGACCTCGGTGTCCTCTCCGCCGACGATCAGCAGCGTCGGCGCCGTGACGCGGCGCAGCGCTGCGGCGCCCGCGAGATCCGGCCGGCCGCCACGGGAGACGACGGCACGGATGCCCCGGCCTCGCTCGGCGGCCGCCACCAGCGCCGCCGCAGCCCCCGTGCTGGCGCCGAAGTAGCCCAGCGGCAACCCGCGCGCCGCCGCCTCCTTCCCGAGCCACGCCGTCGCAGCGTCGAGCCGCCGGCTCAGCAAGGCGATGTCGAAGCGCGTCGCGTAGGTGCGGTCTTCCTCGGCGGTGAGCAGATCGAACAGCAGCGTGCCGATTCGGGCCTCCCGCAGTGCAGCGGCCACGAGCGCGTTGCGCGGGCTGTGGCGCGAGCTGCCGCTGCCGTGCGCGAAAAGCACCACTCCCTGCGGCTGAGCCGGAAGGACGAGGTCGCCCTCGAGCCCGACGTTACCGGCGGGAATTTCCACAGCGGGCGGGTGACGCGACAAGCCACGCTCCTCGCCGTCTTGTCCACGGCCGGCCTTGCCTTGCCGCACCGACGCCAGCAGCGCGCGGGGCGCCGATGCGGATCCGCGCCTTAGTGCGCGCTCGACCCCCGCCCGGCCCGGCGATGCGACGTCCGTTGCGGCTCGAACTCCGGCACGGCGAGGCTCGGGAACACGCTCCTCTTGGCGGCGTTGCCCAGGCAGGTCGCGATCTTTTGGCTCCCGGACATGAAATCCGCCAGGGCGTTCTGCGCGTATTCCGTCTGGGCATTTAGCACTTCGGCCGGCGTCTGGCATTGGCCGAGACGAGCGATGGCGGCGGAGTCCTTCGCGAAGCGGCTGTTCAGGAAGCCCACGGCTTCGGTCTGGATTTCGCCCGCCGCGTCGAGCCAGGCCCGATAGGCCTTCTCGGCGTAGTTGAGCGATTTGCCGTTGATGTCCCAGAGCATGCGGACATCGAAGGGAAACGAGGCGAACGGATCGGTGCGATGATTGGCCATGCGGAAATCTCCATCGGATGAACCGGACGCGGCGTTCGCCGCTGGATCGGCGCCCGGTGTCACGAGCCGCGTCCAGCCAAAACCATAGCACAGTCCCGCTGCCGGACGATTGATGCCGGTCAACCCTGAGCGCTGATCCCGACGGCGTTAATTCTCCGCGTCGATGCGGCGGGCGAGCTCGAGCAGCGACGGGGCGACGTCGACTGGGTACGGCTCGGTCGGCCCGAGCGAGCGCAGCGACTCGGGAAGGCTGGCGAGCTCCGTCCGGGCTCGGGTGCGAGCGGCCTCCAGCGCCGGAGCGGCGGACAGCAACCGTCCGGCGCGCACGACGGGCTCGAGAAGCGGCGCGCCGGGCGCCGATTCGTCGGCGAGCGCCAGCGTGTCGCCTCCGAGGCGACCGGACGGATCGAGGCGCCGATAGACCTGCTTGCGACCTGGCCACGTCGCCTTGCCCTCCGAGCGCTTGCGCCGCGGCCGGCCGGCGTACTCCTCGAGCTTGTACGCGCAATCGAGGTAAGGGGCGTCGGCGGAGGTGTTCATGCGCGTGCCCACACCGTAGCCGTCGATCGGCGCGCCCTGCGCGACGAGATCGCGCAGGCGGTACTCATCCAGGTTCCCGCTCGCGAAGATGGTGATCGACGGGAAGCCTGCCGCATCGAGCGTCGAGCGCACGCGCCGCGCGTGCTGCGCGAGGTCGCCGCTGTCGATGCGAACCCCGCGGATAGCAATGCCTTCCGCCGCAAGCCGCCTGGCAAGGGCCACGACGCGCGTGGCGGCGCGCTCGGTGTCGTAGGTGTCGATCAGCAGCGTCGCGTTGTCCGGATGCGCGCGCGCGAAGTGCTCGAAAGCCTCGACCTCCTCGGCGTGCACCTGCACGTAGGAATGCGCCATCGTGCCGTAGATCGGAATGCCGAAGCGGCGGCCGGCCTCGACCGTCGCCGTGCCGCCGAATCCCGCCAGGTAGCTCGCCCGGGCGGACAGCAGGCCCGCTTCCGCGCCGTGCGCCCGCCGCAGGCCGAAGTCGACCAGCAGCCGGTCCGGCGCCGCGAGCGCCATGCGCGCCGCCTTGCTCGCAACCATCGTCTGGTAGTGCAGCAGGTTCATCACCCGGCTCTCGACGAGCTGCGCCTCCCGGAGCGGCGCCGTGATGCGCACGACGGGCTCGTCGGCGAAGAACACAGTGCCTTCGGGCATGGCGTCCACGTCGCCGGTGAAGCGCAGATCGGCGAGCGAGTCCAGGAACCGATCGCTGAAGCGGCCCGTGCCCTCGAGCCAGGCGAGATCCTCGGGGCCGAAGGCGAGCGCGCGGAGATAGTCGAGCACCTGCTCCAACCCGGTGGCAACCAAAAAATTGCGCTGGTCCGGGAGCTTGCGCACGAAGAATTCGAACGCGGCGACATCGTTCATGCCCTCGTCGAAGTACGACTGGAGCATGGTGAGCTCGTACAGATCGGTGAGCAGAACGCTCATGCCGAGGGCTGGGCGCGAGCGGCCGGTGCCGGAATGCCCATGATGCTCAGCGCACGATTAGCAGCGGGCAAGAGAGCCGGTCGAGCAATCCCACCAGAGCCTCGAGCGGCATCGCATCGGGAACGGCCTGAATCAGGAGCTTCGAGCGCGCCCGCTGCAGCGCGTGGGCGAGCGCGGCTTCGCCCGGCGGCAGCGCGACGGCCACCCCGCTGCGCGACGCGAGCCACGCTCGGGCCTCGGCAGCCGCCAGCGGCGCGGCCCGCTCGGAGACTAGGACGCGAAGCTCGCGTCCAAGAGCCCCAGCGAGACGTCCGGCCACTTCGAGAGCGCGAACTGCCGCGGGCGAGCCGTCGAACACGACGGCGATCGAGCCCCGCACGAGGCGCCCCTCCGCGGCTGTCGGCGCGGCGGGGCGAGCGGCAAGCACGGTGAGCTCGGCCTCGCGCGCCGCCGCCACCACGATCAACCGGCCGCGGGCGGTGGTGAAGGACCATGGCACCTGCGCTCGCTTCGCTGCTTCGGCGAGCAGCCGCTCGAGCTTCGCCGCCTCCAAGCGCAACGCCCGCTCGACGTCCTCCGCGGCGAGATCGCGCCACGCGCCGGTGACGATGCTGAGCTCGCGAGCGAACGGTGACCCTGCGAGATGCACGAGATCCGTGTCCTCGACGAACAGCCCTTCGAGGCGAGCGCCGAGCGCCGACGCGAGCTCGGCTCCGGCCTCGAGCACGCTCCTGCCCCAGCTCGCCGCGTCCAGCGCGACGAGCACCCGTCGGTCACGATCTGCCATGTTCGGCTCAGACACGCCGCTTCCTAGCGACTCCCGCCCGCCACGCCGCCGCAGCCGGTGCACCGAACGCCTGACGCGTCGCCGAGAATTCTCGCAGCCGCGCCGCGACGAGCGCGTTGACCGAGCCCTCGGGAAATTCGGCCGTTGCCGACCGCTCGCCCGCCGGGACGCCGGTCAGGACCTCGACCGCCGCGTCGATCGTGCGCGCAGCGTATACGTGGAATTTGCCGGCCGTGGCCGCGTCGACGACGTCCTCGCGCAGCATCAGATTCTTCACGTTGCTCGAAGGGATCACCACGCCGTGCTCGCCACTCAACCCGCGCGCCTTGCAGATGTCGAAAAAACCTTCGATTTTCTCGTTGACCGCACCGATCGCCTGCAATTCGCCGTGCTGGTCCACCGACCCTGTGATTGCGACCGTCTGCTTGATCGGCACGCCGGCAAGCGAGGACAGCAGCGCGCAGAGCTCCGCTGCGGAAGCGCTGTCTCCTTCCACCTCGCCGTAGGTCTGCTCGAAGACGAGGCTCGCGCGAAGGCTGTGCGGCCGGTTGGCGGAGAACCGCCAGGCGAGAAACGAAGCGAGAATGAGCACCCCCTTGAAGTGGATCGGCCCGCCGAGCTCGACTTCGCGCTGCACGTCGATCACCTCGCCGTCGCCGACGCGCGTGCTCGCGGTGATGCGCGTGGGCTTCGCGAAGAGATGGGCTCCCAGCGCGAACACCGACAGCCCGTTGACCTGTCCGATCTCCGTGCCCTCCGTGGCGATGCGCACGGTATCGCGCAGGATCGCGTCCTGTAGCTGCTCGTCGACCCGGCTAGCGCGCTGGATCTGCGCCTCGATCGCGGCGGCGACGTCCTGTGCCGCCACCGCCGCCCGTCCCGCGCGGCGGGCGCCGAAATCGGCTTCCTGAAGCAGGTCGACGAGGCTCTGCACGTGCGCGGAGAGCCGCTCGCCGTCTTCGACCGCGCGCGCGCACTGCTCGATCACGCGCGCGACCGCGCCGCGATCGAACGGCAGCAGCGCGTGGCGCCTCGCCAGCGTGGCGATGAGCCGCGCGAGATGGATCTGATTGTCGTCGGTGCGCGGCAGCTCGTCGTCGAAGTCCACCGCTACCTTGAACAGCTCCCCGAAGTCGGGATCGAAGGCGTACAAGAGGTGATACCAGAGCCGTTCGCCGAAGAGGATCACCTTGGCGTCCAGCGGAATCGATTCGGGCTCGAGCGAGATCGTGGAGACGAGGCCGTACATCTGCCCGAGCGACTCGATACGGATCCGCCGCGTGGTGAGCGCGCGCTTGAGCCCCTCCCAGGCGAGGGGCTGGCTCAGGACCTTGCGCGCGTCAAGCAGGAGATACCCGCCGTTGGCCCGGTGCAGCGCGCCGGACTTGACGAGCGTAAAGTCGGTGACGAGCGCGCCGAGCTGCGCGGTGTGCTCGATGCGGCCCAGCAGATTCTGGTAGGTCGGATTGTCCTCGAAGATCACCGGCGCGCCGTCCTGCTTGCTGTGGTCGAGCAGCAAGTTCACCTGGTAGCGCCGCAGCGGCGAGGGCTGCGCTTCCATCGCGGCACCCATGCTCGGCGTCTGCGGCTCGCCTCCGCGGCGAAAATCGTCGACGTTCTCCACCAGGTCGCGCTCGACCGCGAGCAGATGCTTGCACACCTCCGGCAGGTCGGCGTAATGCTGGCGGATCTCCTCGGTGAGCATGCCGATCGCGTAGCTTGCGACATCGCGGTTGAGCTGCCGCATGCGCTCGCGGTGCTCCTTGCGCGAGCGCTGCGCCGCTCGCAGCAGCTGCTCGAGCTTCTCCTGCAGCTCATGCACCGTCTTCTCGATGCGCTGGCGCTCCTCGGGAGCGAGCTTCGCGAACTCGTCGGGGCTCACCACGTCGCCGTCGTCCTTCACGGGAGCGAACGAGAACCCCGTCGGCAGGCGCAGCAGGGCGATGTGCTGGCTCGCCGCCTGCTCGCCGAGCTCGCGAAACGCCTTCTCGTGCCGCTCGGTGAATTCCGACTCGATCTGCTCGGTGCGCGCGCGGTATTCGTCGCTGTCGAACGCCGCCGGGATGGCGGCCAGCACCTCGTCGACTAGCGCACGCATGTCGTCGCGGAACTTGAGGCCGCGACCCGCGGGAAGCTCGAGCGCGCGCGGCTGTTGCGCCGCGTCGAAGTTGTGCACGTAGCACCAATCGGCGGGCGTGGACTCGGCGCCGGCCTTCCTGCCGACGAGTTGCCGCACGAGCGTCTGCTTGCCCGCGCCGACCGGCCCCAGGACATAGAGGTTGTAGCCGTCGCGCCGGATGCCGATGCCGAAGTCGATGGCTTTCTTCGCTCGCGCCTGGCCGAAGATCTCCTCGAGATCGTCCAGCTCGGCCGTGGTCGCAAAAGCGAGCGTGGAAGGATCGCAGCGGCGGCGCAGCGCGGTCCCCGGGAGCGGTGTCTGCGGGCTCATGGATCGGCGGTCGAATTGGCGCGATCATTATCCCCTCAGTCGGGAGCCGCGGCGCCTCGTCCCGGCGGGCAAATCGCGTCGGGTTGATCGAGGTCAAACGCCGGACACGATTCCGAAACGAAACTGACGCGAGGAGCGCGAGCCCTGGCGCGTCTCCGGACGAGCCGACCGCCGAAAGCCATCATGCCCTGGGAACATTTCGCGCACGGCGCGGACATCGGCGTGCGCGGCATCGGCGCGACGCAGAGCGAAGCCTTCGAGCAGGCCGCGCTCGCGCTCACCGCCGTCGTGACCGACCCCGCTGGCGTGACCTCGCGCGAGTCAGTCGCCATCCGCTGCGAAGCGCCCGACGACGAGTTGCTCCTCGCGGACTGGCTCAATGCGATCGTCTACGAGATGGCCACGCGCGGCGCGCTTTTCGGACGCTTCGTCGTGAAGCTCGACCGGCAGCGCCTCGAGGCGACGGCGTGGGGCGAGCCCGTCGACCGGGCGCGGCACCGTCCGGCGGTAGAGGTCAAAGGCGCCACTTACACGGCGCTCGCGGTCGAGCAGCGCGCCGACGGCGCGTGGATCGCCCAATGCGTGGTGGATGTCTAAACTGAAACGCTGGCAGGCATGGACCGCACACGTCTGATCCGCAAGGCGGAATGCGAATGGGAGCTGCCGCGCGCCGGCGCGATGCGCGTTCCGGGCGTGATCTACGCCGACGAAGGCCTGATCGACGCCATGGACGACAAGGTTCCGGAGCAGGTCGCCAACGTCGCGGCGCTGCCCGGGATCGTCAAGGCGTCGTATGCCATGCCCGATGCCCACTGGGGATACGGTTTTCCGATCGGTGGCGTGGCGGCCTTCGATCCGGACGAGGGCGGCATCGTCTCCGCGGGGGGCGTCGGCTTCGACATCTCCTGCGGCGTGCGCACGCTCCTCACGGGACTTCGCGCGCCGGACATCGAGCCGGTCAAGCGCGCGCTCGCCGACACGCTCTTCGCGCACATTCCCGCCGGCGTCGGCAGCACCGGCGCGATCCGCCTCGGTCCCGCGCAGATGGACGACATGCTCGCGGGCGGCGCCGGCTGGGCCGTCGCGGAAGGCTACGGCTGGCCTGAAGACCTCGAGCGCGTCGAGGAGCGCGGTACGGCCAAGGATGCGGATCCTTCGGCCGTGTCGGACGCAGCCAAGCGCCGGCAGCGCGACGAGATGGGTACGCTCGGGTCCGGCAACCACTATCTGGAAGTGCAGCGCGTGGCTAAGGTCCACGACGCGGCGATCGCGAAAGTGTTCGGACTCGAGGAGGACGCCGTGGTGGTCAGCATCCACTGCGGCTCGCGCGGGCTCGGTCATCAGATCGGCACGGAGTACCTGCGCGAGATGGCGATCGCCGCCAAGGCCTCCGGGATCGCACTACCTGAGCGCGAGCTCGCCTGCGCGCCGATCCGCTCGGCGGTCGGCCGACGCTATGTCGGCGCGATGCGCGCGGGCATCAACTGCGCGCTCGCCAATCGGCAGATCCTCACGCACCTCGTCCGCAACGCCTTCCGCACGCTGCTGCCGCGGGCGAGGCTCGAGCTTCTCTACGACGTCTCGCACAACACGTGCAAGGTGGAAGAGCATGTCGTCGACGGCAAGCGGCGCGAGCTCTTCGTGCATCGTAAGGGCGCGACGCGGGCTTTCGGGCCGCAGCATGCCGATCTCCCGCTCGCGTTCGCGGCCGCGGGCCAGCCGGTGCTGATCGGGGGCAGCATGGGCACCGCCTCGTATGTCCTCGCCGGCACGGCGCAAGGCATGCGCGCCGCCTTCGGCTCGGCCTGCCATGGCGCGGGGCGCAGCATGAGCCGCAGCCAGGCGTTGAAGCGTTGGCACGGGCGGCAGGTGGTCGACGAGCTTGCCGGACGCGGCATACTGATCCGCAGCCCGTCGCAGCGGGGCGTTGCCGAGGAAGCGCCCGGCGCCTACAAGGACGTTACCGAGGTGGTCGATGCGGCCGAGCGCGCCAATCTCGCGCGCAAGGTCGCGCGGCTCGAGCCGCTCGTATGCGTCAAGGGTTAGCGAGGCAGCGAGGCTTCACCAAGCACCGCCGCCAGCCTCGCTCTGGAGCTCAATCGGCTTCGCTCAACCAGCGCGGGCCGAACTCCTTCCAACGCTCCTTCTGCTCCTTCGTGAGTACGGAATCGATCTGGTTGTGCGCATCGATCTGGGCATCGAAGCGCTGTTGCCTGAGGTCGCTCAAGCGCTTGTATGCCGCATCGAGCGCCGCTCTGTCGAGCGAATCCGCGGCCGTCAGCTCGCGCATCTTGACCATCTCGCTCCGCATCTTGCCCATGATGTCCCAGACCTTGCCGTGCATCTCTTCGTGGATCGCGTCGATTTTCCTGCGTTGCTCGTCCGTGAGCCCGACGGCGTACTGCATTCCATAGCCGAGGGACATCATCCCGGGTCCATGCCAGGGGCCACCCATCATCCCGGGGCCGTAGCCTCGCATCATGCCCGGGCCGTACCCGCCCATCGTGCCGGGACCATAACCGCTCATCACGGGAGGCCCGTAGCCGGGACCGTAGGGCCCCATCGCCCGACCGCAGAAGTACCCTGCGTCCGGATCAGGGCCGGCCGCGAATGCGAGCCCGCTCAGCGACGCGATCATTATCGGGCCCAACACCTTTTTGACGAATCTCATGGCTGCTCTCCAATCGAGAACCGGTGAACAGCCACAAGCATGCGCCGCCGGGGAAAATCGCGTGTTGATCGCGGTCAATCGAGCGCTGTCGGCGTGCGCCGCCGGCGCGAGGTCGCGCCGCTCCAACCCGACTCGGCACGGCACTTGCGCCAGACCGTCAGCCTTCGTCCCGATGACGTCTCGCCCACTCCTTCGCCTTGGCGATGGCGATGCGGATGGCTTTGCCCTCCTCCATGCCTTCGTCGAGCAGCGCGTTGGCGATCTCGACCGCCTTCTCGCGCACGAGCGGCGGCAAGTGCCTCATCGACGCCGGAGCCGTGTCGAACGTCCAGGGCATGCGCGCGCGCTCCCGCGATAGGCCTCAGGCGTGCGCGCCGGCCGGCAGGCGCTTCGCGCGATCCGGGCCGCGCTTGAGCAACGTTCGCAGCTCGGCCAGCGGGCGCGCGTTCAGAACGTCTCTGCGTTCGAGCCAGCCGCGCCGCGCCTGGGCGACGCCATAGCGCAGGTTGGCGAGCTCCGCCGTGCTGTGCGCGTCCGAGTCGATGGCGACCCGCACGCCCTCCTCCTTCGCCATCCGGCAGTGCGCGTCGTCGAGATCGAGGCGGTCCGGATGGGCGTCGAGCTCGAGGGCGATTCCTCGGGCCTTCGCCTTGCGCAGGATCTTGAGCATGTCGACGTCGAGGGGCTCGCGCTCGCCGATCAGACGCGCGCTCGGATGCGCGAGTAGCGACACGTGGGGATTGTCGAGCGCGCGCAGGATGCGCTCGGTCTGCTGCGCGCGCGAAAGGTTGAAGCGGCTGTGCACCGCGGCCACCACCAGGTCGAGCTCGGCGAGCGCACTGTCCGGAAGATCGAGCGTGCCGTCGGCGAGGATGTCGACCTCGATGCCCTTGAGCAGCCGGAGTCCCCGGCTCCTGGCGTTGAGCATGTCGATCGCCGCGTTCTGCTTGGCGAGCCGCTGCGGATCGAGCCCGTGCGACATCGCCTGCGCGCGAGAATGCTCGGTGATCGCCAGATATTCGAGCCGCAGCGCGCGAGCGGCAGCCGCCATTTCCTCGAGCGTGCTTCGCCCGTCGGTCGCCACCGTGTGCGCGTGGAGATCGCCCTTGAGGTCCGTGAGCTCGACGAGCCGCGGCAGCCGTCCCGCCTTGGCCGCCTCGATCTCGCCGCGATCCTCGCGCAGCTCCGGGGGAATCTCGGGCAATCCGACCGCGCGATACACCGAGGCCTCGGTGTCGCCGGCGATGCGCTTCGCTCCGCGGAAGACGCCATACTCGTTGATCTTGAGATCGAGGCCCAAGGCGATGCGCCGCAGCGCGATGCAGTGCGCCTTCGAGCCGGTGAAGTACACCAGCGCCGCGCCGAAACTTTCCTTGGGAACGACGCGTACGTCGACCTGGAGCCCCGACTTGAGGCGCACGCTTGCCTTGGTGTCGCCGCGCGCCATTATCTCGCCCACTTCCGGATAGGCGGCGAGGCGTTGCACGACGGGGCCTGCGTCGCGCGCGGTCACGACGATGTCGAGGTCGCCCACGGTGTCGCGCATGCGGCGGAAGCTCCCGGCCACCACCACGCGATCCACGCCGCTCGCAGCACGCAGATGCGCCACCAGGGCCTCGGCGTGCTGGGAAGCAATGGCCAGCCTCATCCGCGATTCGATCCCCAGCCGCGCGGCCACCGCCGCCTCGATCTGCCGCTCCATCTTCTCGCCGAAGCGCGGCAAGGTGCGGATGCGTCCTTCGCGCGCCGCGCGCAGCAGCTGCTCGGGCGTGCGCAGATCGAGCTCGTGCCACAGCAGCGCGACGCGCTTCGGGCCCAGCCCCGGAACCTTGAGCAGCTCGGTGATCGAGGCCGGCATCTCGCGGCGGAGTTTTTCGAGCAGCGCGCACTTGCCCGTCGCGACGATCTCCCGGATCTTGCTGGCGAGGTCCTCGCCGATGCCGGGAATCTCGGTCAGTTTGTCGCCCCGCCCAATCATCTCCTTCAAGTCGGGACCAAGGCCCTGCAGCACGCGCGCCGCGTTGGCGTAGGCCCGGATGCGGAACGCGTTCTCACCCTGGATCGCGAGGCGATCCGCGATCTCGTCGAACACGGCGGCGACAGCGAGGTTCCGAACCGACATGGGGATTTCGAGCCGGCCCGCGGGCCGATCGTTCCCATGATCCGCGTGCTCGCGCAGGGCCGGATTGACGGCGGTCAAGGCTCGCGGTCCTTCCGGCTGTCCGGGCGGCCGCGCCGGCGCATTGATCTCAAGCAAAGCGCACGTCCGGCGCGCGCCTATGCTGGCAGCTGTACCCGGACACGGAACACTTCCATGAACGCTCCCAGCCTCCTCGTCCACGTCGACGACAGCCCCGAATCGGAGCGCCGCCTCGGCGTCGCTTTCGATCTTTGCCGCGCCTTGAGCGCGCATCTCGTGGGCATGTACCTCGACGAGGCACCGGCGATCTCGCCCTCGATCGCCGCAGTCCTCCCAACCGACGCCGTCGAGCGCTATCTGCTCAAGGTGGCCGACCGGCAGCAGGGCGCGGAGGAGCGCTTCGGCCGCGCGGCGGGGGACGCCGGGATCGGCGCGGTGGAATGGCGCGCTCCAGGCGGATTCCCGATCGGCGCAGCGGTCGCCGAGGCTCGCTGCGCCGACCTCACGGTCCTGAGTCAGCCCGAGTGGTCCGAATCCGAGTGGGGTCTGGGCGCACAGCTTCTCGCCGCGGTGCTGCTCGAATCGGGGCGACCGCTTCTCGTCGTGCCGCGCATCGACGTGGGCCCTGGAATCGGCCGCAACGTGGTGGTGGCCTGGGATGGCGGTCGCGAGGCTTCGCGCGCGATCGGCGATGCGTTGCCGCTGCTCGCGCGGGCCACGCGCGTCACCGTGGCGTGCCTCGACCCGGGCGCCTCGGCACGCGGCGCCGACGCGAGCGCGCGCGCCCGTCTGGTCGAGTATCTGCGCCGGCACGGCGTGCCGGCGCGCGTCGAATCCGACAACCTGAGCGACGGCGACATCGGCGTGGGCGACTGGCTCCTCTCGCGCATCGCCGATCTCGACGCGGATCTTCTGGTCATGGGCGGCTACGGCCATCCGCGCTGGCGTGAGCGGGTGCTCGGCGGCGCGACGCGCGCCATCTTGAGCGCGATGACCGTCCCGGTGCTGATGGCGCACTGACGGGGGCGAAGGCGAATTCCATGCCCAAGGATGGAACCAAGGTCGAGCTGGACCGGGAAGCGCAGCGCGCGTCGATCCTGCTGCGCGCGCATCTCGGCAAGCCGGCTCGTAGGCGCGCGCTCGTCGCGGCCGCCCTGCTCGCGCTCATGGCGCTCGCGCTGGGCGTCTGGCAATGGACCGCGCATCGCGACGCGTCGGACAGGTACCGCACGGCGCCGGTCACCCGCGCCAACGTGACGCAGAGCGTGTCGGCCAACGGTACGCTCAACCCGGTGGTGCTGGTCAACGTCGGCACGCAGGTGTCCGGCACGGTGAAGAAGCTCCTCGTCGACTTCAACGATCACGTCAAGGCCGGCCAGGTGCTGCTCGAGCTCGACCCCGCGCTGCTGCAGGCGCAGGTCAGCCAGGACGAGGCGAACCTCGCCAACGCCAAGGCGACGCTCGAGCTGGCCCTCGCCAACGAGGCGCGCAACAAGACGCTCTGGGACCAGGACTCGGTGGCGAAGCAGGCGCTCGACACGGCGATCCAGGCGCGCAAATCCGCCGAGGCCCAGGTCGCGCAAGCGCAGGCCACGCTCGCGAAGGATCGGACCAATCTCGACTACAGCGTCATCCGCTCGCCCGTTTCCGGCGTGGTGGTCAACCGCAACGTCGACCTCGGCCAGACCGTGGCCGCGAGCTTCCAGACCCCGACGCTGTTCCAGATCGCCCAGGACCTCTCCAAGATGCAGATCGACTCGAGCTTCGCGGAAGCCGACGTCGGCAGCATCAAGGTCGGGCAGCCGGTCCAGTTCACCGTCGACGCGTTTCCCGACCGCACCTTCAAGGCAGCCGTCCGCCAGGTTCGCCTCAACGCCACGACGCAGCAGAACGTGGTGACCTACGACGTCGTCGTCGCCGTGGACAACCCCGATCAGATCCTGATGCCGGGAATGACGGCGTACGTCAACGTGCAAGTGGCCAGCGTCAAGGACGCGCTCGTGGTGCCGAATGCGGCGCTGCGCTTCCGGCCCGCCGAGGCGAGCGAAACAGCGCGCGCCAAGGCGCTGACGCGCACCGAGGGACGCACCGCGACGGTCTACGTCCTCGATACCGGCCGTCCGCGGGCCGTGGCCGTGCGTGCGCGCATCAGCGACGGTCGGGTGACCGAGATCGCGGGCGGGGAGCTCAAGGCCGGCGACGCTGTCATCGTCGGCATGCAGGAAACGGGCGCGGAGAACGCGCCGAGCACGCTGCGGCTGCGGGCGTTCTGATGGATGCGCCGCTCATCCGCACCGAGCGGCTCTGCAAGGAGTACGACACAGCGGCCGGTCCCGTGCCGGTACTCAGGGACGTCGATCTCTCCATCGGTCGCGGCGAGTTCGTCGCCATCATGGGACCTTCGGGTTCGGGCAAGTCCACGTTCATGAATATCCTCGGCTGCCTCGATCTGCCGACGAGCGGCTCTTACATTCTCGACGGCCGCGACGTGAGCACGCTCGACTCCGATGCGCTGGCGGCGCTGCGCAACCGCGTCATCGGCTTCGTGTTCCAGGGCTACAACCTCCTGCCTCGCGCCACGCTGGTCGACAACGTCGGGCTGCCGCTGCTCTATCGCGGCGTGCCGAAGTCCGAGCGCGAGCGGCGGGCGCTCGAGCTCCTGGAGCAGGTCGGGCTCGCGCGCTACGCCCACTATGTCCCGAACCAGATCTCCGGCGGAGAGCAGCAGCGCGTGGCGATCGCCCGCGCGCTCGCCAACCGCCCGCAATTGGTCCTCGCCGACGAGCCCACCGGCAATCTCGACACCCAGACGAGCCACGAGGTCATGCGGGAGGTGGTGCGGCTCAACGCCGAGGAGCGGATCACCATCGTCCTGGTCACCCACGAGCCCGACATCGCGACCTACGCCAGGCGGCTGGTGCGCTTCGTCGACGGACGCATCACCCACGACGGCGGCGTGTCGGCGGAAGTGCTGGAGACAGCCCCCGCATGATCGCACCGATGTTCCAGGAGGCGTGGCACGCGATGGGCGCGAACCGCTTGCGCTCGTTCCTCACCATGCTGGGCATGATGATCGGCGTGGCGGCGGTGATCATGATGCTGGCGATCGGCCAGGGCGCGCAGTTCGCGGTCGACCAGTCGATCGCCTCGATGGGCAGCAACCTGTTCATCATCCTGTCGGGTTCGACGACCTCCGGCGGCATCCGCATGGGCATGGGCGCGGCGCCCACGCTCACTACCGGTGATGCCGAAGCGATCGGCGAGCTTTCCTCGATCGCGGCGGTGGCTCCGATCGCACCCGGCACGGCGCAGATCATCTACGGGTCGAACAACTGGAGCACGATGGTCGCGGGCACGACGCCCGCCTATCTGGAAGTGCGCGACTGGAGCGTCGCTTCCGGCGCGCCCTTCTCCGAGTCGGACGTCCGCTCGGCGACCCGGGTCGCACTGCTCGGCAAGACGGTTGCCGACAATCTGTTCGGCGACGCCGATCCGGTCGGCAAGACGGTCCGCATCAAGCAGAGCCCGTTCCTGGTCGTCGGGGTACTGGCCGCGAAGGGGCAGAGCCTCGACGGCCGCGACCAGGACGACACCGTATTCATCCCGGTGACGGCGGCGCAGACGCGCGTGTTCGGGACGGCCTTTCCCGGGAGCGTGCGCTTCATCGTCGCCCAGGCCGCATCCGCCGCGGCGATGCCGGCCGCCGAGCGCGACATGACGCAGCTCCTGCGCCAGCGTCACCACCTGCCGGAGCGCACCGACAACGACTTCGACATCCGCAACCTGACCGCGCTCGCCAACGCCGCCGCGCAGACCACGCGCGTCATGTCGATCATGCTCGGCGCGATCGCTTCCGTATCGCTGCTCGTGGGCGGCATCGGCATCATGAACATCATGCTGGTCTCGGTGACCGAGCGCACGCGCGAGATCGGCATCCGGGTCGCGATCGGCGCACGCCAGCGCGACATCCGCCTGCAGTTCCTGCTGGAGGCGATCATAATCTCGCTCATCGGCTGTCTCGTCGGCGTGATTCTGGGCGTCGGGGCCGCCCTCGGGGCGAACCTCGCGGCGGGTACGCCGGTGGTCATCACCGGCGCCGCGGTGCTTCTCGCCTTCGTCGTCGCCGCCGGCGTGGGCGTATTCTTCGGCTTCTACCCGGCGAACAAAGCCGCCCGGCTCAAGCCCATCGAAGCGCTGCGCTACCAGTAGGATAACGTCCCACTCCGGCGCGCCTTCCGGACTTGCGCGCCGCGGCCGGAGGCAACAAAATTGATGGACATCCCCGGCCGAGCCGAGTGTCGATCGGCTCGCCATCGATCGATTGTGCTAGCGACGGCGTTCATCATCCCGAGGAGTGCGGCATGAGTGTCCAGGAGGAACTGCAGGCGACGATCGCCCGGATCGTGCAGCCCGGCAAAGGCATCGTGGCGGCCGACGAGAGCACGCCCACCATCACCAAGCGCTTCAAGGCCGTCGGCGTGGAGTCCACCGAGGAGACCCGGCGCGCGTATCGGACGCTGCTGTTCACGACGCCCGGCATCGCCGACTTCGTCGCGGGCTTCATCCTGTTCGAGGAGACCCTCGGACAGAAGGCCGACGACGGCACGCCGCTGCCCGAGGTGCTCGTCAAGCAAGGCATCATGCCGGGCATCAAGGTGGACAAAGGCACCACTGCGCTGCCGAACGCCGACGGCGATCTCATCACCCAGGGGCTCGACGGCTTAGGCGAGCGGCTCAAGGGCTACAAGGCGCAGGGCGCGCGCTTCGCCAAGTGGCGCGAGGTCTACGGCATCACCGACCGCAACCCGACCGTGCTCGGCATCGAGGCCAACGCCGAGGTGCTGGCGCGCTACGCCGCGATCTGCCAGGCCGAAGGCATCGTCCCGATCGTCGAGCCGGAAGTGTTGATCGACGGCGATCACACGCTCGAGCGCTGCCACGAGGTGAGCGAAGCGGTGCTCTCGGCGGTGTTCGGCGCGCTCCGCCGGCATCGGGTGCGGCTCGAAGGCATGGTGCTCAAGCCCAGCATGGTGCTGCCCGGCAAGGAGCATCCGCCAAAGGCGAATCCGGAGGTCGTCGCCACGGCGACGCTCGAGGTGCTGCGGCGGAACGTCCCGGCCGCGGTGCCGACGATCAACTTCCTCTCCGGCGGCCAGAGTCCCGAGGAAGCCACGGCGAATCTCAACGCGATGAACGTGATGGCGCCGGATGCGCCGTGGGTGCTCTCCTTCTCCTACGCCCGGGCCCTCCAGGACCCGCCGATGAAGCTCTGGGCGGGAAAGAGCGCGAACGCAGCCGCCGCCCAGCGGGCGTTCCAGCAACGGCTCAAGATGAACAGCCTGGCGCGCGCGGGCAAGTATCGCGTCGAGCTGGAGAAAGCGGCCTGAGGCCAAGGGTAGAGGCGCGGACCGCGCGTACGGCACGCTAGAGCGCACGCTCGGAGCCCATGCAGGACGGTCCCGGAACCCACTTCCTCCTCGAGGTCCAGCCGCGCATCCCCGCGCGGCTGGCGCGGCTCGAGGAGCTGGCGACCAATCTGTGGTATACGTGGGACCGCCCCACGCGCAGCCTCTTCGCCTGGCTCAACCCCGCCCTGTGGGAAGCGGTCGGCCACAATCCGAAGGCGTTCCTGCGTCGCATCGACGAACAGCGCCTCATCGCTGCCGCCGAGGATCCGGCTTTCATTACCGCTTTCGACGGCGTCATCGCCGCATACGACGCCTATCACGGCGACCGGCAACGCCGGGAGCCGGCCGCGGCGCTCGGCGAGCACGACCTGGTCGCCTACTTCTGCGCGGAGTTCGGATTCCACGAGAGCCTGCCGATCTACGCAGGGGGCCTCGGCATTCTCGCCGGCGATCACTGCAAGGCGGCAAGCGACCTGCGCCTGCCGTTCGTCGCGGTGGGATTGCTCTACCGCCAGGGCTACTTTTCGCAGGCGGTCGACAAGGACGGCAAGCAGCTCGTCGCCTACACCGACTCGGACTTCGACGACCTGCCCATCTCGCCGGTGAAAGGCGAGCACGGCGGCTCGCTCAAGGTCGCTGTCGAGCTCGCCGGCCACAGGGTCCAGGCCAAGGTCTGGCAGGCGCGCGTGGGACATGTGAAGCTGTTCCTGCTCGACACCGACCTGCCCGCCAATCGCGCGGCCGACCGCCGCATCACCCACCGCCTCTACGGCGGCGACAAGAGCACGCGCATCGAGCAGGAGATCGTCCTGGGCGTCGGCGGAGCGCGCGCGCTCGCGGCGATGCGCCTCGAGCCCACCGTCTGGCACATGAACGAGGGACACGCGGCGTTCCTCGTGCTCGAGCGCATGCGCGGCATCATGAAGAGCGGTGTCGACCTCGCCGGGGCGCTGGAGGCCGTGGCGAGCGACACCGTGTTCACCACCCATACCGCTGTCGCCGCGGGGCACGACCGCTTCCCCAAGGAGATGGTCGAGCACTACTTCGGTGATCTCATCAGGGAGTTCTCGCTCGCGCCGGACGCGCTGTTCGCGCTCGGCACCGCGCCCGGCAGCGACGAGTTCGACATGACGGCGCTGGCGGTGCGCGGTTCGTCGTTCCAGAACGGCGTGAGCCGCATCCATCGCGAGGTGACCGCGGAGCTGCTGCGCGACCTGTGGCCGCAGATTCCGATCGCCGAGAAGCCGGTGGGCTATATCACCAACGGCGTGCATCCTCCCACCTTCATTTCCTCGCAGATCCGCGCGCTGTTCGATCGCTACGTGGATCCGCGCTGGTTCGACGGGCTCACCGAAGCGCAATGGCAGGAAGGCGTCGAGCGCATCCCGGACGAGCTGCTGTGGAGCGCGCATCGCAGCCTGAAGGGCGCATTGCTGCAGCTCGTGCGCTCCCGCATCCGCCAGCACTACGTGCGCAACCAGGGCAGCGAGACGCATCTCGACCGGCTGTTCCGGCTCGTCGATCCGGAGAACCCCGACGTGCTGACCATCGGCTTCGCGCGGCGTTTTGCCACCTACAAGCGCGCGATGCTGCTCTTCGACGACGTCGACTGGCTGGCGCAGATCGTCAACACGCGGGACCGGCCGGTGGTGTTCGTCTTCGCCGGCAAGGCGCATCCCGCCGACGCGCCAGGCCAGGAGCTGATCCGCCGCGTCTACGAGGTCGCGAAGCTGCCCTCGCTCGAGGGCAAGATCCTGCTGGTCGAAGGCTACGATCTGCAGCTCTCGCGCCGTCTCGTCGCGGGCGTCGACGTGTGGCTCAACAATCCGGTGTACCCGCTCGAAGCGTGTGGCACATCGGGGATGAAGGCGGCGATGAACGGCGCGATCAACCTCTCCGTGCTCGACGGCTGGTGGGCGGAAGGCTACCAGGGCGACAACGGCTGGGCCATCAAGCCCGAGTCGCTGGTGCTGGACGAGCATCGGCGCAATCGCGAGGAAGCGCAGACGCTCTACGAGCTGCTCCAGGCACAGGTGCTGCCGCTGTACTACGACGGGCGCACCGACCAGGGCTACTCGCCGGGCTGGATGCGCATGGCCAAGCGCTCGATCGCGAGCGTCATGCCGCACTTCACGGCGACGCGCATGGTGCGCGAGTACCTGACCCAGTTCTACGGGCCGGCCGCCGAACAGGGACGGCGTTTCGCCGAGGCGCAGTTCGCGACGGCCGCGAAGGTCGCGGCGTGGAAGCAGCGCGTTCGCGGCGCCTGGCCCCAGGTCGCGCTGCGCCGCCTCGACGCGCCTCCGCAGCGCATCGGCTTCGGCGAGAAGATCGCGATCGAGGTCGGCGCCAAGGTCGACGGGCTCGCCCCGGACGACCTGGTCGTGGAGCTGCTCATGACGCGACTCGAGGGCGACTCCGACGGCGCGCGGGTGCTCAAGTATCCGCTCCAGCCGACCGGCAACGTCAACGACCAGGGCGAGCACGTCTTCCGGCTGGAGGTCGCGCCGGAGCTCTGCGGCAAGCTCGACTACCGCATCCGTGCGTATCCGCGCCCGGAAGCGCTCACGCATCCGTTCGAGATGGGCTTGATGGTGTGGGTGTAGGTCGGGATTCATCCCGACGTGTGCGAATCAATTCGCACCTACAATGGGGAGGCAGCCATGTTCCGCAGGATCCTGGTACCGATCGACGGCAGCCCGCCTTCGCGGCGCGGCCTGGAGGAGGCCATCATGCTGGCGAAGGATCAGCGCGCCCGCATCGGCCTGCTGCACGTCGTCGACGAATCGATCGTGACGCGCACCTTCGACGGCACGACGTACATGCCGGCAGGCTACATCGACGAATTCATGCGCAGCCTCACGAGCGGCGGCAAGAAGCTCCTCGCCCGGGCCGAAGCGAAAGTCCGCGCGGGACACGTCAAGGTCGACACGGCGCTCCTGGAAACCGTCGGCCGCAGAGTCGCCGACGTCATCGTCGCCGAGGCGAAGAGGTGGCGCGCCGACGTGATCGTGCTGGGCACGCATGGCCGCGGCGGCCTTTCCCGGGTCGTGCTCGGCAGCGACGCGGAGTTGGTGGTCCGTGAATCGCCGGTCCCGGTGCTGCTCGTGCGCGGCCCGGTCACCCGGGCACGGCGTGCTCGCACCCGGCGCCGCTGAACGCGCGGGACCAGGGGCGCGCTACCCGCGCGGATTGAGGTTCACGTGCGCGACTTCGCTCTCGGCATCGCGCCAGTCGTCGTCGTCGTAGTCGCTGTTGTAGCCGCGCTCCGCCTGATGGTGGAACGCCGCCTCGCTCAGCAGCCGGTGCCGAAGATCGGCGTCGAGCACGTCGGCTACGCCCGACGCGAACGGCTGGTCGGGCGCGTCGTCGATTTCCGGTCCGAGTGGCAACGTGGCAACGTCTCGCGGATGCCCGGACACCGTGTGACGGGGCTTCGCCCTGCTCGACCCGCGGATGCCTGCCTTGCGTCTCATCGCGGTCTCCCTAGACACGGTTCCCGCTAAACTTGCGTCGCCGCGCTCGAGACTATTGTGCGCGCGCAACGAGCTCGATCCTTGATCCTGGTCAAGATCGCGAACGCGACGTGCAACGGAGCGTCAGCCGAAGGCGGACTCGAGCCGGCGCACGAATTCGGACAGCCCCTCCTCCGGCAGATGGTTGATTCCCGCCGCGGCGGCGCGGCCGCCACCGCTCGGGAACGCCCGGCAAAGCGCGTCGGCGCCGGTCGGCGCGTCGCGCGGGGCGCGCACGCTCACGACGAATCCGCCGCGTCCGTCGCGGGTGAGGATGGCGTGCGCCCGGCCAGGAAAGCGGTTGGCAAGCGCGTTGCCGAGAACGCCGCGCACCCGTCGCGACCACGCCGCATCGGGCAGCACGTAGACCGCCGCGCGCTCGAACATGGCGTGCGGCTGCAGGCCCTCGGCCCGGGCGAGGTCGGCGCGGCGCGCCGCGTCGATGCGCGCGAGGAGCGGCTCCTCGGCGACCAGCCGGAGGGGATCGGCGTAGCGTGCAACGGTGCGATAGAGCTCCGCGGGATGCGCGATCAGATCGGACTCGCTGTCGCCGTAGGCGTTGTAGGCGAGGTTGTCGCCGAGCGCGCGCAGCGCCTCGAGCCGCTCCTTGTCCAGCCCGAGCGGCTCGGCGAGGCCGACCGCGGAGCGCTCGAGGTTGTCGCCGAACGCGGCGACCACGGCCCACACGCGCCACCGACCTTCGAGACAACGGTCGACGATCATCCCCGTGCACACGCCCGGAGACGTGTCGATGTGAGCCGTCAGGCCCGGATGTCGGGGCAGCTCGCCCGCGAAATGGTGATCGAAGTACTGCACCGTGACGCCGCGCGCCAGCAGCGCTTCCAGCGCCGCGCGGTTGGTGGAAGCCGAGATGTCGAGCGCGGTCACGGAGTCGCCCGAGCCCGCGTCGACGCGCGCGAGCAGTGCGATGTCGCGCTTCGCCCCAGTCACCAGCGTCGATTCGCGAGGGTCCTCGAGCCGGAGCTGGTGCAACGCGCAGATGCCGTCGGCGTCGCCGTTGAAGACGTCGTAGTGAGCCATGGCCAAGAAATTCGCTCCGAGCCCGCTTGAGGGTAACATGACCGGCGCCGCGCCGCCCTCTCCCGCCATGTCCCGACTCTCGCTCACGCTCTTCGCGCTGGATGCCAGCCGCGCCTTCGGCGAAGCGGTCGCACGCGAGCTAGGCGTCGCGTTGTCCGCCCACGAGGAGCGCGTGTTCGAGGACGCCGAGCACAAGCTGCGGGCGCTCGAGAGCGTGCGCGAGCGCGACGTCTACGTTCTGCACTCGCTCTATTCGGAGCCCGGCCAGAGCGTCGACGACAAGCTGGTGCGGCTGTTGTTTTTCATCGGCGCGCTCAAGGATGCCTCGGCCCGGCGCGTGACCGCCGTTGTGCCCTATCTCGCGTACGCCCGCAAGGATCGCAAGACCAAGGCCCGCGACCCGGTCGCCACCCGCTACGTCGCCCAGCTCTTCGAGGCGGTCGGCACCGAGCGCGTGGTGACGCTCGATGTGCACAACCTTGCGGCGTTCCAGAACGCATTTCGCTGCCGCACCGAGCACCTCGAAGCGGCGCCGCTGTTCGTAGCGGAGCTCGCGCCGGGGCTGCGCGACGAGGCGGTCGCGGTGGTCTCGCCCGACGCGGGCGGCATCAAGCGGGCGGAGGCGTTCCGGCAGCGCCTCGCCGCCGTTCTGCGGCGTCCCATCGCTTCGGGGTTCGTCGAGAAGTACCGCAGCGGCGGCGCGCTCTCCGGCGACACGCTCGCCGGCGACGTCGAAGGCAAGTGCGCGATCGTCGTCGACGATCTCATCGCCGCCGGCAACACCGTGGCGCGGGCGGCGGTGGCGTGTCGCAATGCAGGCGCCACGCGCGTCATCGCGGCGGCCACCCACGGCGTGTTCGCGACCGAAGCTGACGCGGTGCTCGCGGCAGCGCCGATCGACGAGATCCTGGTCACCGATTCGATACCGGCGGTGAGGCTCGCGTCCGAGGCGGTCAAGTCGCGGCTCAGGATCGTCAGCGTGGTCGGGCTTCTGGCCGAGGCGATTCGCCGGATCCACGCCGGCGAGTCGCTCGTCGAGCTGCAGGCGGACTGAAGGCTACCCGGCGCAGCGCCTCGCGTAGGCGCCGGCGAGCGCCAGATAGGCCTCCGCCTGCGCGGTCCAGCGCGCCGGCTCCCGAGGCGCCGCATCGGCGAGATGAGCGATGGCGATTCTGGCCCGCAAGCCGGCCCGCATGCTGCGATAGAAATCGAGCAGCAGCGGCGGCGGCGCGTCGCCCGTGACGCGGGTGTATACCGCCAAGATCGCGCCTCCGAGCTCCGGCGCGCCCAGGCGCTCGCATTCCAGCGCCAGGAACGCAAGCTCGTCGGCGGGATCGAGCAGGCGCAGCTCGCGCGAGAATTCCAGGCAGTCGATGATCTGCGGCGGCGTCTCGAGACAGATGTGCTCCGGACGCAGATCGCCGTGCGCCTCCACGACGCGAGCCGCGCGCGCGCCGAGGAGCTCCGCCAGCGCCTCGAGCAACTCGAGCTGGGCGTCGCAGACGCCGTCGACGACGGACCGCGACAGGCCGTAGGCGGGACGGATGAGCGTGCGCCTGTTCTCCGCGATCTCCTCGGCGAAGCGCTCGCGGTAGCGCGTGTGCGCCATGTCGATGCCCGGCGCGTCGCGATAGAACGCGGCCAGGCGCTCGATGGCGGGCTCGAGCGCCTCCGGCCGCACCGCGCGCTTGCCCAGCAGTCGATCGAGCATCCGCTCCGCGGCAAGGCGACGCATGCGCACCAGCCAGTCGATGGCGCGACCGTCGGCGCCGAGCGTGAGCCTGCCGTCCGCGTCGAGCGACAACGGCACCACGGCCCGGTAGACGTCGTCGCTCAGCCGCCGGTTGAGCCGCAGCTCCGCCTCGCAGTCGGCCCGCCGCAGCGGCTCGCTGCTGAAATCGAGATAGCGCGTGCGCACCGGCTTCTTGAGCTTCCACGCCTCGCTGTCGGTCAGAAAGACCCACGACATGTGGGTCTCGACGACGTCCACGCGGGACGTGGTGTGAGGATAGCTTTCGCGACGACACAGGAACGCGAGCTTCGGACCGAGCCCGGGGTCGAGCCGTGGCTCTCGGTCGCGCGGCGCGATGCGCTCGGCGACGGCGTCCCAGGCGCCGCGTGCGCGGGCGGCCTCGAGCGGTGCGTCGGCGTCGCAGCGCACGACCGCGTCCTGCTCGTCGGGACCCAGCGGCTCCTGCGCGCGCAGCTGGTGCTCGAGCACTGCGAGGTCCGCGTCGGAGGCGTCCGCGTCGGCGCGCGAGCGCCGCGCCACGCGCTCGCGCAAGCTGGACTCGCTCGCGACGAAGTCGACGATCGCGAACGGCACGCCGAGCCTCGAAGCGAGGTCCGCGAAGCGATCCCGCTGCCAGCGCTGGAGGAACGCGGCATCGACCACGGCGACGAGGCCCGCATCGACGACGGCGCCGGCGAGCGTGGCAAGCCGCTCGTAGGTCGCTTGCGTCGCGTCGCTCGCGTAAATGCCGCGATCGATCCCGGTACGGTCGCGCTCGCGAACGCCGGCCCCGTGCAGGCGCTTGCGCTCGACGTCGCTGCGCACGCGCACCGCGCCCAGGGCCTCGAGCAGCGCCTGCGAGAGCGTCGTCTTGCCGGAGCCGGAGAGCCCGTGCGTGATCACGATCGCCGGGCGCGCGGTCGCCGCGTAGCGCTCCGCGAGCCGCAGGTGATCGCGATAGTCCGCGATCGCCGCCTGCCCAGCGTCGTCCGCCGCGAGCTGTTCGGCGCGAAGGCGCGCCACCTTGGCGCGCACCATCGCCCGATAGACGAGATAGAAACGCAGGCAGGCGAGCCCCGCGTAATCGCCGGTTATCTCGAGGTACGCGTTGAGAAAGCGCCGGGCGAGATCGGCCCGCCCGCGATGCTCGAGATCCATCACCGTGAACGCGATCTCGCTCATCACGTCGATCCAGCGCAAAGCCGGATTGAACTCGATGCAGTCGAATACGGTGAGCTCGCCGTCGATGCGCGCCACGTTGCCGAGGTGCAGATCGCCATGGCATTCGCGCACGAAGCCGTTCTCCACCCGAGCGAGGAACACCCCGCGCCGTCCCGCGAATTCGCGCTCGGTCCAGGCCGAGAGCCGATCCAGCCGCGCCCGCTCTTCCGCGTCGCCGACGAGCGGCCGCAGCGCCGCGAAGTTGTCCGTGGCGGCGCGCCGTACGCCCTCCGGGCTGCCGAAGCCGGCGCCCGGCGCGGCGGCCTGGATTGCGCCGTGGAAGCTCGCGACCGTCGCCGCCAGCGCGTCGACGTCGGCGGCGCCAAGCTCGCCGCGCTCGAGCAGCCGGCTCGCGAGCTGATCCTGGGCGAACTCGCGCATCCTGACCGCGTATTCCAGCGCGCGGCCCTCGCCGCCCACACGCGGCGCATCGAGGCTGCCGGTGATCGACACGACGTCCAGATAGAGCGCCGGCGCGAGCCGCCGGTTGAGCCGCAGCTCCTCCTCGCAGAAGAAGCGACGGGCCGCCAGCGTCGTGAAGTCGAGGAAACCGAAGGCGACGGCCTTCTTGATCTTGTAGGCGAAGCGGCCGGTCAGCAGCACGTGCGAGATGTGCGTCTCGAGCGCGCTCACCCGTTCCGGGCGCTCGGGAAAGCACGCCGGGTCGCGAAGCGCGGCAAACAGCCGCGCCTGGTCTCGGCCGCCGCGATCCGCGTCGGGCGTCATCGTCGCTCCTACGTCGGCCCGGGCGTGGTCCGCCCGGCGCTCATGCATTCTGCGCCGCCGCCGTCGCCTGGCCGTTGACCGCGATCAAGACCGGCCGATCGGGCGGGGCGCCCGAACGGCAGCCGTGGTAGTGTTGTCCATTCATAGGGATGCCGCATCGCCCCGGGCACGAACGCATGCAACGCCAACACTGGTTCAACATCTGGTACGTGATTCTCGCCATCCTGGGCGTGCTGTGGCTGCGCGATATATGGTCCACGGCAACCCAGGTCGAGGCCATACCGTACAGCCAGTTCGAGCAGGACCTCAAGGCCGGCAAGATCAAGGACATCTCGATCGCCAACAACGTCATCTCGGGTACCTACAAGGAGGCCAAGGACAACAAGCGCACGCGCTTCGTCACCACCCGTGTGGATCCCGAGCTCGCCAAGGAGCTGTCGCAGTACGACGTGCAATACAAGGGCGTGACGGAGAACACGTTCTTCCGCGATCTGATCTCCTGGGTCGCGCCGGCGCTGGTGTTCTTCGCGATCTGGATGTTCCTCGCCCGGCGCATGGCCGGCCAGGGCGGCCTGGGCGGCGGCTTCCTGTCGATCGGCAAGAGCAAGGCGAAGGTCTACGTGGAGACCGACACCAAGACCACTTTCGGCGACGTCGCCGGCGTCGACGAGGCGAAGGAAGAGCTGAAGGAGGTCGTGGGTTTCCTCAAGGACCCCAAGCGCTATACGCGGCTCGGCGGCCATATCCCGAAAGGCGTGCTGCTGGTCGGGCCGCCGGGCACGGGCAAGACGCTGCTCGCGCGCGCGGTCGCCGGCGAGGCCGGCGTTCCGTTCTTCTCGATCAATGGTTCGGAATTCGTCGAGATGTTCGTCGGCGTCGGCGCGGCGCGGGTGCGGGATCTGTTCGAGCAGGCGCGCCAGCGCGCGCCGGCGATCATCTTCATCGACGAGCTGGACGCGCTCGGCCGGGCCCGCGGCGCCTACGGCATCGGCGGCCACGACGAGAAGGAGCAGACGCTCAACCAGCTCCTGGTCGAGATGGACGGCTTCGATCCGACGCAGGGCCTGATTCTCATCGCCGCGACCAACCGGCCGGAGATCCTCGATCCGGCGCTCCTGCGCGCCGGACGCTTCGACCGCCAGGTGCTGGTCGATCGTCCGGACAAGGCGGGGCGCGTGCAGATCCTGAAGGTGCACACCCGCAAGACCAGGCTCGCGCCCGACGCCGACCTCGAGAAGGTCGCCGCCATTACGCCGGGGTTCACCGGCGCCGATCTCGCGAATCTGGTCAACGAGGCGACGCTGTTCGCGACCCGGCGCAACGCCGACGCCGTGGCGCTGGAGGACTTCACCGCGGCGGTCGAGCGGCTGGTCGCGGGGCTGGAGAAGAAGAGCCGCATCCTCAATCCCCGCGAGCGCGAGGTCGTGGCGCACCACGAGATGGGCCACGCGCTGGTCGCGCTCGCGATCCCCGGCACGGATCCGGTCCACAAGGTGTCGATCATTCCCCGCGGCATCGGCGCGCTGGGCTACACCATCCAGCGTCCCACCGAGGACCGCTACCTCATGACCCGCGAAGAGCTCGAGAACAAGATGACGGTGCTGCTCGGCGGACGCGCCGCGGAGCACGTGATCTACGGCCACTACTCCACCGGCGCGGCCGACGACCTGGCCAAGGTGACCGACATCGCCCGGAGCATGGTCACCCGCTACGGAATGGAGGCGAGCCTCGGGGCGCTGTCGTACCAGGAGGAACCGTCTCCATTCGTGCCCGGCATTCACATGCCGCCCAAGCGCGACTACAGCGAAGAGACCGCGCGAGCGATCGACCGCGCCGCGCGCGAGATCTCGGACAAGGCGTTCGCGCGCGCGGTCGCGATCCTGTCGGCGAACCGCGCGACGCTCGAGCAAGGCGCGCGGCAGCTCCTGCAGAAGGAGACGCTGTCCGAAAAGGAGATCGCCGCGATCTCGGCGACGCTCAAGCGCGCCGCCTGATCATGCGAGGCGTCCGGTGCGCACCATCGGTTGTGCGCCGACTTTTCTTCGTCGTGTGGGCGTCGACGGCGTGCGCCGGGGCCTGCCTCGCCGGCGAGCCTGACGCGCGATCCTCCGAGGCCATCCGCGCGCTCGTCGAGCGCGGCCATCTGCTGCAGCTCAGGCATCCCGATTTCGCGCGCTACCGATCGGCGCTGGATGCCTTCTACGGACCGCGGGACTACGCGCCGCGGTGGCTCGCGCGCGACGGGCGCGCCGATGCAGCGCTGGTCGAGCTCGCGACGGCGCCCGCGCACGGGCTCGATCCGGCCGACTACGACGTCGACTGGCTCACGCGCGAGTTCGCAGCGATCGCTGCGGGCGACCGCGCGCGCGAGCGAGCGCCGCGCTTCGACGTCGCGCTCACCGTGGCGCTGTTCCGGCTGCTCTCCAACCTGCACTCCGGCCGAGTGAGCCCCGAGGACGCCGGCTTTCGCTTCACGTCGAAGCACACGCCGCTCGATCTCGCCGCGCTGCTGCGCGCGGGCCTCGCCGTCGGGAACGTGCACGACGCGGCGATCGCCGCCGAGCCTTCCTTTCCCCTCTATCAGCGCCTCGAGGCGGCGCTCGCCCGCTACCGTATCCTGGCCGAGCAGCCGCTGCCGAGCATTCGGCCTCTGCCGCGCGGGGTACGCAGGATCGAGCCCGGCGAGACCTACGTCGGGGTCGCCGCCGTCGCCGAGCGGCTTCGCCGGACGGGCGATCTTGCGCCAGGCGATCCGCCGGCGGGCGAGCGCTACGAAGGCGCGCTCGTCGACGCCGTACGGACGTTCCAGGCGCGCCATGGACTCAAGGAGGATGGCGTCCTGGGCCGGGCGACGATCGCCGCATTGATGGTGCCGTTCTCCGCGCGCGTGCGCCAGCTCGAGCTCACGCTGGAGCGCCTGCGCTGGCTGCCGGAGCTCCCGCCGGGGCCGCTGGTCGCGGTGAACATTCCGTCGTTCCGTCTCTGGGCGTTCGTCAACGGGCGCCGCAGCGCCGCCGCGACGTTGACCATGCCGGTCATCGTCGGCGGCGCGGTCAGCGCCAAGAAAACGCCGGTGTTCGTCGGCGACATGCGCGACGTGGAGTTCGACCCGTACTGGAACGTTCCGCCCAACATCAAGCGCAACGAGATCCTGCCGCGGCTTAAGCGCGACCCCGGCTACTGGGAGCGCGAAGGCTTCGAGGCCGTGCCCGTGCACGGCGGCGAGCCGATCACGACGCTCGACGCGGCCACGCTCGAGGGGATCGCGAGCGACGCGCTGCGCGTGCGCCAGCGGCCCGGAGAGAAGAACGCCCTCGGAGCGGTGAAGTTCGTGCTGCCCAATACCATGGACATCTATCTCCACGGCACGCCGGCGAAAGGTCTGTTCGAGCGCAGCCGGCGCGATTTCAGCCACGGCTGCATCCGCGTGGCCGATCCTGCGGCGCTGGCGCTGTTCGTGCTGGGAGACCAGCCGCAGTGGACGCCGCAGCGCATCGACGAGGCGATGAGTGCCGGCGTCAACCGCACCGTCCGGCTCACGCAGTCCATTCCCGTGGTGATCTTCTACACCACCGCGATCGTCGATGCGACCGGGCGCGTGTTCTTCGCCCCCGACATCTACGGCTACGACGCGAAGCTCGAAAAGGCGCTCAGGGAACGCTCTTGACCGCCGTTACCAGTGGCGCACGCGGCCGGTGTCGATGTGGACGAAGTTCGAATCGGCGGAAGGGTAGTAGCCGACGCCGCCGGCGCGCAGCGACAGCGCCGCGTCGCGCAGGTGCTCGAGCGCGACGTCGGCGAGCCGGATGTCGATCGCCTGGCCCTTGAGATGCAGGCTCGCATTGGCCACCCCGTGGCCCTCGCGCCGGAGCATCGCGTTGGTCGCGGGCGAGCGGTAGCCGGAGATGACCTGGAACGGCGCCCGGGTGGCCGTCGCGGCCGCCAGCGTGTGCAGCTGGTCGAGGAGCACCGGATCGATCGCATGCGTCTCGCCGTTGCGGAAGTCGCGCAGAAACTGCCGCACGCTCGCCAGCGCGGTCGCGAGATAGCGATCGCCCGCGGCGTAGACCAGCGCCAGCGTCTCGCCGGTGTGCAGGTTCTCGAAAGCGAGCCGGCGCGGCGCCGTGCCGGCGCGAGTCTTGGGCGAGATCGCGAGCATCGGCGCCGCGACGAGCGCCGCACCGCAGGCGAGGAGTCGGCGGCGAACGGGGTGAGCGGACTGCGGCATCGGATAGTCCTCGGCGGCCGTAGAGAGTTCGCGCTTCCGGCCTCAGTGGACGAACGTCCGCGATTGTAGGGGCCGCCGCGGGCCGCTACAACCCTCGAGGCCAAAAAAAAACGCGGGTTGCCACGCTCACCCCGGCGCCACCACTGAAAACGCCGGGGTGAGCGCGCTCCCGCGTCACTCCACCTCCATGGAAACCTCGGGCTGCCCCGAAGGGCAGCCCCTCGTGCGCGCTACAGCGCACGCGCCCGCGCCCAAACTTCGACGGCGCGGAAACTTGACCTCTAGTTGACCGTCACCTCCTTGATCGTCGCGCCTCCTTTCTTCGGAAGCATCAGAGTCAGCACGCCGTTCGCGTACTTCGCCTCGGCCTTCTTGTCATCGACCTCGTGGCTCAAGGTGAAGGCGCGGGCGACGCGCCCGTAGTAGCGTTCGCTCCGAATCACGGCTTCGCCCTTCTTTTCCTCGGTTTCCTTTTTCACCTCGGCACTGATCGAGACTTCGTTGCCGTCGATCGCGACGTGAATGTCTTCTTTGCGCACGCCGGGGATTTCGGCCTTGACGCGGAACGCTTCGTTGTCCTCGGTCAGGTCCATCTTCATTTCGGGCTCGGCCGGGAGGCTCCGATAGGCCATCCGCGGCAGGCGAAACATCTCGTCGAAGCTGCGGAAAGGATCGAAGCGAACGAGTTCGCCGAACGGATCGAAACGGGTAAGGTTCGTCATGATCGTTCTCCATCGCAGGAAACATCTCACTCGGACGTCCGTGAAGCGCACGGCCGCCGGTCCCGCATTGCGATGGCGCGGCGCTGGAGGCGCAGCCGACACGCTCCGGCCGCCGCCACACCGCAACTCAGTACAACTATAGACCGCGCCGGGAATGTCGCCTTGACGCAGATCAATCCGGCGTTGCAGGTGCGAATTCATTCGCACCGGACGGTCGGTTAGTCGCACAGGGGTCGGAATGAATCCCTACCTAGCGGCGCAGCACGGTCTTGGCGTAGAGGTCGCCGAGCACGCCCCGAGGGTCGTAGCGGGCTTTGAGCGCCTGATAGGCCTCGCGGTCGTAGACCGACCAGAACTCCTCGGGCGTGAAATACGAGTCGGAATACAGCGACTTGATGCCGCCGAGCGCGTCGACCCTGCGCTCGATCTTGCGATTGCAGTAGCCGGGCGGCCGCTCGATCGGGTGGCGGACGACGTCCCAGAAGCCGAAGTTGACGTACAGCGCATCGGGCTTGAGCGGATAGAGCGGAAAGCGCTCGCTCGCCGCCGGCGCGCGGATGGGACAGATCCACACCGGCAGGATGCCGACCGCGGCGTGGAAGAACTCCAGGAACTCGGCCGCGCGCTGGATCGGGATGTCGACGTCCTGGATCACCGACTCCGGCGTGACGCCGCGCAGCCGGTTCCACGCCCGGGTGAAGCCGTGGCGGCTGTTCCAGCGCATGATCTTCTGATAGGTGATCGAATTGAGCCGGTCGCGCCCGTAGAGCCGGCGCAGGATAGGGTTCTGCGCGCCGACGTTCTTCGAGCACCAGAACCAGTCGGTGTCCCAGCGCCAGAGGTAGTCGCGGATCGTGAGGAAGTCGCTCGCGCGATCGCGGATCGAGCGGTAGTAGATGTCCTCGAAGGTGTAGTCGCTGGTGTACGGCGCCGTCTGCACGAAGGCGCCGCGGGTGAGGTAGAGCTCGCCGGGCTCGAACACGACGCCGTCGAGAAAGTCGGTGTCCTTCTGCGCCGCGTACTGCGCCACGTCGGCGAAACAGGTCGCGGGATCGCGGTAGCGGTGATGCTCGATGTGAACGAACGGCTTCACCGGCCGGGTGCGCTGCGTGACCTTCAGGGCGTAGCCGAGCGTCCCGTAGGCGTTGGGAAAGCCGTAGAAGAGGTCTCGATGCTCGTTGTCGCGCCTGCAGGTCACCACGCGGCCGTCGCCCGTCAGCACCTCGAACGAGGCGATGGTGTCGTGCACGAGGCCGTAGCGAAACGAGGTCGCCTCGATGCCCACGCCGGCGAGCGCGCCGCCGAGGGTGATCGATTTAAGCTGCGGGACGACCCGCGGCATCGTGCCGCGCGCGAGCGCCGCGTCCGCGAGGTCGACGAAGGTGGTCATGCCTTCGGCCTCGATCGTGCCTGCGGCCGGGTCGACGGCGAGCACGCGGTCGAAGTGCTTGAGGTTGATGCGCGGCGCGGCCTTGGTCGTGCGGTCGCGAAAGAGATTCGAGGTCTCGCGCGCCAGGCCCACGCGCGCCATGGTCGCGGCGCCCGAGGCGAGCTCGGCGGTCAGCGCCGAGATTTTTTCAGCGTAGGTCGCCACGTAGGGCCGGATTTATCCGGCCATGCACGACGTGCGACTGACTTCGGAAAACATGCGAATGAATTCGCACCTTACGTAGGTCGGGATTCATCCCGCCGCTCGAGCATATTCGCAAGATTACGAATACAGGAACGCCCGGCTCATCGGATAGCCGCCCGCCGGGAGGTTGCCCTTCGAGACCGTCACCTGGAAGAGATGCGTGCGGCTCGCCTTCGATCGGAACATCTCGGCGCAGGACCAGAGATAGGTGCGCCATGTGCGGCGGAAGCGCTCGTCGAAGCGCTTCGGATCGAGCGCATGGATCTTGTCCCAGTTCGCGTCGAAGCGCGATGCCCAGGCGTCGAGGGTGAGCGCGTAGTGGCGACGCAGGTTCTCGATGTCGACGATCTCCAGGCCGGAGCGCTCCATCCAGTCGATCGCGAGCGAGAGGCTGGGGATCCAGCCGCCCGGGAAGATGTGCTTGCGGATGTAGAACTCGGTCGGGAAGTCCCCGACGTGACCGATGAAGTGGATGACGCCCAGCCCGCCGGGCTTGAGTGCAGCCGCGTGGGTGCGGCAGACGTCGGCCAGCGAACCCGGACCCGCGTGCTCGAGCGTGCCGATGGAGAGCAGCTTGTCGTACTGCCCCGGGATCTCGCGCATGTCGGCCTCGACCACCGTGAGCTTGTCGGAGAGGCCCCGGCGCGCGATCTCGGCGCGCGTCTCCTCGACCTGCTCGGTCGTCGTGTTCACCCCGGTGCCGAGCGCGCCGAAGCGCTCGTAGGCGTGGAACAGAAGCCCGCCCCAGCCCGAGCCCACGTCGACAAACGTCTCGCCCGACTGGAGCTGAACCTTGCGGCAGACGTGGTCCATCTTGTTGGCTTGCGCTTCCTCGAGCGTCTTCGTGCCCTCTTTCCAGTACGCGCACGTGTACATCATGCCGACGCGGTCGAGCCACAGCTTGTACATCGCCTCGCCGTGCCCGTAATGGAAGCGCGCGTTGGCCTTCGCCTGCGCGATCGACTTGTTCGAGAAGCGCAGCTCGTGCCAGCGATTGCGCAGCGCGAGCAGCTTGTTCGGATTGCGGTCGAAGCCCGCGTCCATCGCCGCGCGCACGCCGAGGGCGAGATTGCCGTCGATGTCGACGCTGCCGTCGAAATACGACTCGAGCAGGCCGACGTGGCCGAAGGCCACCACGGCGAGCTCGGCGGCGAGGTTCTTGAAGCGGACGGTGAGCGCGGGCGGCGCGCCGAGCCGGTCGGCGTTGGTGTAGGTCGAGCCGTCGGCGAAGACCGCGCGGAACGGCACGTCGGTCGCGGTGCCGATCGTCGCGAGGCGCTTGGCCAGCGCGCCGCCGGCCGGCTTCCCGGCGGCCACGGGCGTGCTGGCATGCGAGGTATCGATGAGCCCGCCCATGTGAGCCGGAGTCCGTTCGGTGCCTTGGGCAGACGAAGGCGAGCCCTTCCCCGGCTTGGTCGCGTTCATGGCGTTGTTCTGGCTTGATCGAGCGACTGTCGGAAAGGCAAGTTTACCGCGACTGCGCGCGCCGCGTCAGGGCTTGCCGGCGCCACGCCAGCGTCATAGCGCGACCTGGCACAAGAATGCATCAACACCGCCCGCTTTCGCGCGCGGGTCGCAGGAATCGTTCCGACGGTGGACAAGGCGGTGGATTTCCGGTGGAAGGACGGTGCAGTTTTATTGCGCAGTGCGATAGCGCGATGATTTTCTGGCGCTTTCGGCTTCCCGCTTTTGTGCATGAAAAACTTCTTGCGTATGGCCGAGCGAAACACTATGCTTAGGTTTGATCTGGCACTTGAACACAAGATATAGTAGATTTTGATTCGTAAGGGAATTCGGGAAAGCGCCCCCGGGCGCCCCAGGTAAACCTCGCTTTCGACGGGGTATCCGGGACCGGAAAACGCCTCGACGCTTCAGTCACGGGAAGGGGCCCTCCGGGAGCGAAGCGGCGGTCAAGCTACAAGAACGACAAGATTTCACGAGGAGTTCACATATGCAAGTTACGAGTTCGTCGCCCGCGGTGTCCCCGTCCTCCCCGCAACATGGCACCGCCGGCGAGGCCGCCGCGCCGATGGCGACGAACTCCGATCCCCGACTCGCGCAGTACAAGGTGATCCGGCGCAACGGCGCCGTCGTCGGGTTCGAGCCCTCGAAGATCGCCATCGCGCTCACCAAGGCGTTCCTCGCGGTGAATGGCGGCCAGAGCGCGGCTTCCGCGCGCGTGCGCGAGCTGACCGCGCATCTGACCGAGGTCGTCGTCGCCGCGCTCATGCGCCGCAAGCCCGAGGGCGGCGCGATCCACATCGAGGAGATCCAGGACCAGGTCGAGCTTGCGCTCATGCGCGGCGGCGAGCACGAGGTCGCGCGCGCGTACGTGCTCTATCGCGAGAAGCGGGCGCAGGAGCGCGCGCAGGAGAAGCAGAAGAGCGCCAAGGCCGAGCCCGCGCCGGGGACGATCAACGTCGTCGATCAGGGCATGTCGCGGCCCCTCGACCTCAAGCGGCTGGAATCGCTGGTGCGCGCTTCCTGCGAAGGGCTCGCCGACGTCGATCCGGAGCGCATCCTCAAGGCGACGCTCAAGGACCTCTACGACGGCGTGCCGATGGACGAGGTGCGCAAGTGCGTGATCCTCGCCGCCCGCACGCTCATCGAGAAGGATCCCGCGTACAGCTTCGTCACCGCCCGCCTGCTGCTGGACTCGATCCGCTACGAGGCGATGGGCGAGGAAGCCACGCAGGCCGACATGGCCACGAAGTACGCGCAATACTTCCCGCAGTTCGTGAAGCACGGCATCAAGATCGGCCTCCTCAACGAGGCTCTCGCGCAGTACGACCTCGAGGTGCTGGGCAAGGCGCTGGTGCCCGATCGCGACCTGCAGTTCGGCTACCTCGGCCTCCAGACCCTCTACGACCGCTACTTCCTTGTCGACCAGTACGTCGGCGGACGGCGCTTCGAGCTGCCGCAGTGCTTCTTCATGCGCGTGGCGATGGGGCTGGCGCTGAACGAGGTCGAGCGCGACGCACGGGCGATCGAGTTCTACAACGTGCTCTCGACCTTCGACTTCATGTCGAGCACGCCGACGCTGTTCAACTCGGGCACGCACCGGTCGCAGCTCTCCTCCTGCTACCTCACGACCGTCTCCGACGACCTCGACGGCATCTACGAGGCCATTAAGGAGAATGCCCTTCTGTCGAAGTTTGCCGGCGGACTGGGCAACGACTGGACCAACGTGCGCGCGCTCGGGAGCCACATCAAGGGCACGAACGGCAAGAGCCAGGGCGTGGTGCCGTTCCTCAAAGTGGTGAACGACACGGCCGTGGCGGTGAATCAGTGCTTCGCGCCGGAGACGCCGGTGTACACGGCGCGCGGCGTGCAGCCGATCCGCGAAGTGCGCGTCGGCGATCTCGTGCTGGGGAAGAGCGGCCTGTATCGGGAAGTGCTGGACAAGCTCGTCTACAACCAGCACGAGCCGATGCTGGCGATCGAGCTGCAACACTCGCTTGCGCCGATCGAAGTCACCGACGGGCATCCGTTCTGGTCGGTGCGCGGCGTGCCGGTCGAACAGCCGGTCGAGACCACGACCAAGGCTCTCGCGAACGGCGACCTGCACGCCAGCTGGATCGAAGCCGGCGCGCTGCAAAACGGCGACTTGGTCGGCATGACGATCCCATCGGAAGTGGTCTCGGTCGACGGACTGCATATCGACGACGCCTACTTCCATGGCTTGATGCTCGGCGGCGGCAACGTATCGGAGGACGGCTCCTATTGGACGATTGCCAAGAATCTGCTCAGCAAAGCCGATACCGAGTTTCTCCGTCAGTACTTGCTCGGGTATCAAATACTCCTCGAAGGCGCCGCCGACCAGCTCGAAGCGCACCTCAGCTGGGGCACATTGAATGTCGTCGCGCGTGACGCCACGACGAATTTGCCTGTCGATGCAGGTTCGCAGCTTCCGTTCGGCTACTCTGATCTCTACGACGAGCAGTCGCGCAAGTGCATCGCGCCTCGCTTGTCTCATCTCCACAGGCCATTGGCCAAGGCTTTGCTGAGGGGAATCTGGTCCACGGCTGGCGGCGTTTTGGATCATGGAAAGGAGATCTACTTCCAGACCCGGTCGCAGCCGCTCGCGGAGGGCATCCGTTACCAGATGCTCCGATTGGGCGTCCCGGTCTCCGGGGAATTCGCGGAGCGCGACTACACGTTTGATCGCGCGCTCGGTCCCGATGCGCCCCGGTCGTTCGATGACACGACGCGCTCCTATCTGATCCGGACGCCGATCTGTCCGGAAGTCGCGGCTATCCTCCGTCTGCCGCAGGCCGCGGAACGCGACTGGGTCGCGCACGGAAATACCGTCTATTCACGCGTCAAGTCGGTCAATTCCGTCCCGGTCAAGCCGCTCGTGATCGACCTCAAGGTCGACACCGACGAGTCCTACATGACCGCCTCGGGCCTCGCGCACAACGGTGGCAAGCGCAAGGGCGCCGTGTGCTCCTACCTCGAAAGCTGGCACCTCGACATCGAGGAGTTCCTGGAGCTCCGGAAGAACACCGGCGACGACCGGCGGCGCACGCACGACATGAACACCGCCAACTGGATCCCGGATCTGTTCATGAAGCGGGTGATGGAAGGCGGCGAGTGGACGCTGTTCTCGCCCTCCGACGTGACCGATCTCCACGACAAGTGGGGCCACGCCTTCGAGGAGGCGTACCTGCGCTACGAGGAGAAAGTCGCGCGCGGCGAGCTGAAGCTCTACAGGAAGCTTCCCGCCGTGCAGCTCTGGCGGAAGATGCTCTCGATGCTCTTCGAGACCGGGCATCCCTGGATCACCTTCAAGGATGCCTGCAACGTGCGCTCGCCGCAGTCGCACGTCGGCACGGTGCACAGCTCCAACCTCTGCACCGAGATCACGCTCAACACCAGCGAGACCGAGATCGCGGTGTGCAACCTCGGCTCGGTGAACCTCGCCGCCCACATGCGCGAGGCCGGGGGCAAGTGGGAACTCGATCAGGAGAAGCTCCGCACCACCATTCGCACGGCGATGCGGATGCTCGACAACGTGATCGACATCAACTACTACGCGGTCAACAAGGCGCGGAACTCTAACCTGAAGCACCGGCCGGTAGGCCTTGGGATCATGGGGTTCCAGGACTGCCTGCACCGGCTGGGCATCCCCTACGCGAGCGAGGAGGCGATGATCTTCGCCGACCGCTCGATGGAAGCCGTGTGCTACTACGCCTACCTCGCCTCCACCGACATGGCCGAGGAGCGCGGGCGCTACTCCAGCTACAAGGGGAGCCTCTGGGACCGCGGGATCATGCCGCAGGACTCGCTCAAGCTCCTCGCCGAGGAGCGCGGCGGCTACGTCGAGATCGACGGCTCGTCGTCGATGGACTGGGACTGGCTGCGCGCCCGGATCAAGAAGCACGGCATGCGCAACTCCAACTGCATCGCCATCGCACCGACCGCGACCATCTCCAACATCGTCGGCGTTGGCGCCTCGATCGAGCCCGAGTACCAGAACATCTACGTCAAGTCCAACCTGTCGGGCGAGTTCACGGTGGTGAACGAACACCTCGTCGCGGAGCTGAAGAAGCTCAACCTCTGGGACGAGGTGATGGTGGCGGACCTCAAGTACTTCGACGGCTCGCTCGCGCGCATCGACCGTGTGCCGGCGCCGCTGCGCCAGCTCTACGCCACCGCCTTCGAGGTCGACTCGAAGTGGATCGTCGAGGCGGGGGCGCGGCGGCAGAAATGGATCGACCAGGCGCAGAGCCTCAACATCTACATGGCGGGCGCGTCGGGCAAGAAGCTCGACGAGACCTACAAGCTCGCCTGGGTGCGCGGGCTCAAGACGACGTACTACCTGCGCACGCTGGCGGCCACCTCGGCGGAGAAGTCGACCGGCCAGGGCGGCGAGCTCAACGCGGTGCCGACCTCGGGCGGCATGGGCATGGCCGGCGCCGGCATGGCGAGCGCCTCCGGGATGACGTCGGGCCAGGCCTCGAGCCTCGCCGCCAGCGCCGGCGCGAGCCTCGCGTCGACGATGCGCGCGTCCGCGCCGAAGCATGCGGTGCAGGAGCCCGGCGCGCCGAAGTTCTGCTCGATCGACAATCCGGACTGCGAGGCATGCCAATAGGCAGCGTGCCGGTAATGAAAATCACGTCGCGGGGGCGACGTCAGCGAGGAGGTGAACCGTGAAAGCGATCAGCTATGCAGGCTGGGTTTTCAGTTACCCGCAGCCGCTGTTCCTCAGCCCGGCGCCTTCCGGACCGGGGCTGTACGCCGTGCAGGTGGCCGATCCGAGCTACAAGCCGCATCCGTTCGAGCCGATCTTCTTCGGCGAAAGCGAGGATCTGGCCGACCGCAGCTTTCCTTCGCAGGAAGCGTTCCGCCGCTGGTGCCAGCACCCGGCGGTGATCTCGGGGAGCCTGCTCTACATCTCGTATCTGCGACTGCCCTACAACCGCCGGTTCCGGCAGCGCGTCGAGGGCAATCTCGTCGCGCGCTATCGCCCCGCTTGTAACGTGACGTTCGCCGATTACTCCCGCGGTTTCCTCGGCGCGTAGCCGGCAGCTCGCGAGCTTCGAACAAGGACCACCGAAGACAAAGGACAACCAGACCACGACACACGACAACCGCCGGCGCGAGCCCAGACAGGGGTTGGTTTCTTCGACGCCGGTTCAGTGAAGACGCGACATGCGCGTCTATGGAGGCAGAAGCGGAGGTGTTCGAGCAACCAACCGGAGGACGAGAGTCGATGGCCCAGTACGAGCAGGCGCCGTGTCACGTGGTGGAAGCGCGGTATCTCGGTGACTACAAGGTTTGGCTGGAATTCAACGACGGCAGGAAGGGGGTGGTCGATCTCGCCGACGAGCTCTACGGCGAGGAGTTCGAGGACCTGCGCGACCGGGACCGGTTCGCGGAGTTCTATCTCGACTACGGGCTTGCGACCATCGCCTGGCACGACGGGCAGGATTTCGCTCCGGATTACCTCTACGCGCGGCTGAGCGCGGTGCACTGATATTTCGGGGGGCGGCGGCAAGTGAAGAAGAAAGCCCCGCGCCGGGGGAGCAACACAGGCGCGGGGCACTAACAACCACGCAGCAAAAAGAAAGCCCCGCGCGGCGGAGGACGGCCGCGCGAGGCCGAAGCGCAGGACAGACAGGATGTAGGTCCGAATTCCTTCGGACAGCGAACGGAGCCATTATGCTGACCTTCGAAGACGATTTCGTGACGCCCGCGGGTGCGGATTTGTCCGCACGCGCCGTCCGCACGGATCCATCCGGCCTACCCGTCGGTGCGGATTCATCCGCACGCGCCGCCACGACGGCCAGCCCCGTCTCCGAATCCCCGCCGCCCATCTATGGCGGCCCGCTCTTCCGCGAGCCCGTGCACGACCTCGACGCCGAAGCGCACGCCCTCGCCAACGGCTTCCGCCGCGTGCGGGCGGAGGACAAGCGCGTCATCAACGCGCAATCCGACGTCAACCAACTCGTCCCGTTCAAGTACAGGTGGGCGTGGGACAAGTATCTCTCCGCCTGCGCCAATCACTGGATGCCGCAAGAGATCAACATGCAGCGCGACATCGAGACGTGGAAGAACCCGAACGCGCTGACCGAGGACGAGCGGCTGATCGTCAAGCGCAACCTCGGATTCTTCGTCACCGCCGACAGCCTCGCCGCCAACAATATCGTGCTGGGCACGTACCGCCACATCACCGCGCCCGAGTGCCGGCAGTATCTGCTGCGGCAGGCGTTCGAGGAGGCGATCCACACCCACGCCTACCAGTACATCGTCGAGAGCCTGGGACTGAACGAGGCGGAAATCTTCAACGCCTATCACGAGATCAAGTCGATCCGCGACAAGGACGAGTTCCTGATCCCGTTCATCGACACGCTCACCAACCCGACGTTCAAGACTGGCACCATGGAGGCCGACCAAGCGCTGCTGAAGAGCCTGATCGTGTTCTCCTGCATCATGGAGGGACTCTTCTTCTACGTCGGCTTCGTGCAGATCCTGGCGATGGGCCGGCAAAACAAGATGACCGGCGCGTCCGAGCAGTACCAGTACATCCTGCGCGACGAGAGCATGCATTGCAACTTCGGCATCGACCTCGTCAACACCGTGAAGATGGAGAACCCGCACCTGTGGACGCCCGAGTTCCGCGAGGAGATCCGCGCGCTGATGAAGCGCGGCGTCGAGCTCGAGTACGCCTACGCCGAGGACACCATGCCGCGCGGCGTCCTGGGGTTGAACGCCACCATGTTCAAGGAGTACCTGCGCTTCATCGCCAACCGCCGCTGCCAGCAGATCGGCATCGATCCCTTGTTCGACAAGGCCGACAACCCGTTCCCGTGGATGGCGGAGATGATCGATCTGAAGAAGGAGAAGAACTTTTTCGAGACCCGGGTTATAGAGTACCAAACGGGTGGCGCGCTAAGCTGGGATTAGGCTTTGGTGGCAGAACGGATCAACCGAAATCGACGATGCGAAATTTGTCGTGACGTTAGGCTGCGAGTGGACTACAACGCACCGCTGCGATCTCGAGGTCACAGCGGCCACTGCCAAGGCAGCAAGATCGGAGGCTCCTCGGATGGCCTCGCTCGAATCTCATTTCTGGAGCGCCGCGTCCAACAGCGATGGTGAAGCTTCCGCAACCCGCGTCTATCAGGTCTCGAAAGCATCTGATCGATAGTTGTGCGCGGCGTCAGGCACTGAGCTCGCCGAACCCGCAGTCCAAGAGATATCGATAAGTTTCGTCGAGCTCGCGCAATTCCGCAATGAAAACGACCGTTGCGTCACGCGCCCGCGTAAGCAGGAGCCGATAGGTATCGGCGCGCAGTTGCCTAGCGTCGTGTACTCTCGGGCCTCCTCGCTTGTACGCTCAGGTGCCGGCACGACTCTACTCCGGCCGCGTTCTGGGCATCGCTCTAGCTTAACTCTACCAGGTTCACCTTGCTGTTCTTGCGATTTGCTATTCCGGCTCGTGGCTGAGCCGCAGGCTCGAAAGGCGCCTGTCGCGTGCCGCGCCGCGCGGCGAAAGCGAGTGGCGCTACGTCCTGGGAGCGCGGTGATAGACTGCCGCTCAACCGCGATACGAATCCGCAACCGCGGCCCAAAGGGGAGAATCAAAAATGCTCGGCTACGGATACGGTGGAATCCTCGGCGTACTGATCCTGATCGGCGACATCTGGGCGCTTATCAACATCCTTCAAAGCTCGGCCGCCAATGACAAAAAATTGCTTTGGGTGGTCGTGGTGGTGCTGTTGCCAGTGCTCGGACTGATACTCTGGTACTTTCTAGGGCCGCGAAATCGCGCATAGCGCACGTCAGAGCTCGTCCCCGCATCAGCCGCCAGCCTTGCGCCAGACCGTCGCCAGCCAGGGCTGCTGTTCGCGCGGCAAGCCGGCCGGCCGATAGTAGTGCGTCAGCTCGACGAATCCGGCTTCGGTCACGTAGCGCCGCCAGGTGTCCAGACAGTGAAAGGCACCGAAGCGCCCGCGCTTCCACTCTTCCTCGTCGTTGCCGTGCGGATTCGAACTGAACAGCACGCCCTCCAGTTTCAGCGCGGCACGCAATTCCCGCAACACACGCGGCAACTCCTGCGTAGGCACATGGAACAGCGCGGCGTTGGCGAAGATGCCGTCGAAATAGCCGTCAGGCAGGTCGAGCTTCAGGAAATCCTGCAGCCACACCTCGCAACCGGTGGCTTCGCGCGCCATCGCCACGAACGGCGCCGCGCCTTCCAATCCGACGGCGCGGTGCCCTAGCCGCGTGAACGCCGCCAGGTCGCGCCCGGGGCCGCAGCCGAGGTCGAGGATCGTGAACGGCGCGGGTCCGACGATATGGTCCAGCAGCGCGGCGATGTTCTGGCTGACGTCGTGGTCGCGCGTGCCCTCGCGGAAATCCTCCGCGCGTTCACGGTAGTGCGCCAGCGTGCGCTCGGCGAGCGCCTCTAGTTCCTGCGCGGTGAACGGCCTGGCCGGCGGAGTCATTCGACGACTTTGCCGCGCGTGGCCTTGAGCTGTCCGCGCCTGAGCTTGCTATCGACGCGGCGGCGTTGCGAGCCCCTGGTCGGCCGCGTCGGCTTGCGTCGGCGCGGCGCGCTGCTCGCGCTGTCGACGAGCTGCTGCAAGCGCGCGAGCGCGTCCTCGCGATTGCGCTCCCGCGTTCGATAGGTCTGCGCCTTGATGATCACGACGCCGTCGGCGGTGATCCGCCGATCCTTGCGGGCGCAAAGCCGCTCCTTGATCGGCTCGGGCAGCGACGATGCGCGGATGTCGAAGCGCAGGTGCATCGCGCTCGACAATTTGTTGACGTTCTGCCCGCCCGTGCCCTGCGCGCGGATGGCGCTCCACTCGATTTCGCTGGGCTTGATCGCGGTCACAGGCTGAGTCGCGCTCGCAGGATGCGAGACCGTGCTGGCAATTTGCGCGCAAGCAGGATGCGACGAGTCTAGTTGCCACGCACGCGTGCCGTCAATCAGCCGTCTTGACCCATGAAGCGCAACGGGCGTACCGTCCCGGGCATGGTCGAAACGAGCGCAACCTTCACCGGTTCCATTCCGCATTACTACGACAGTTGCTTCGGTCCCGCGTATCTCGATTCGATCATGCTCGATCTGGCGCAACGTCTTCCGAAGAAACCGCCCGGAGATGTTCTCGAGCTCGCTTGCGGCACCGGCCTGTTGACCCGGCGCCTGCGCGAACGTCTCGACCCGACGGTCCGGCTCGTTGCAACCGACTTGAGCGTCGCGATGCTCGATTTCGCACGAGCCAAGCTCGCCGACCTCCCCAACCTCGAGTGGCGCGAAGCCGACGCGGCCGAGCTCCCCTTCCGCGACGCCGAGTTCGGTGCGGTTGTTTGCAGCTTCGGCGTCATGTTCGTTCCCGACAAGGGCGCCGCGTTCAGCGAGATGCACCGCGTCCTGGAGGAAGGAGGGATCGTGCTCTTCAATGTCTGGGACCGCATCGAGGAGAACCCGCACACTTTGGCCAATGCGCAAGTCGTCGAGGGCCTCTTCCCCGGCGACGCGGAAATGCGCTTTCGGCTTCCGTACGAGATGTATGATCGCGCGCTGTTGTGGGACTTGCTGGCCCAGGCGCAATTCGAGGACGTGAAGATCGAAGACAAGCAAGTACCGATCACCGGCGCGAGCCCGCGAACGATTGCGACGGGTCAGATCCGGGGCACGCCGCGATCGCTGCTGATCCAAAGGCGCGGCATGCCGCTGGAGGATGTCATCGAAAAGGTAACGGCTGCGCTGACCAAGGTTGGCGGCGATCCGTATCAGGGCGTCACCAAGTCGATCGTCGTGCAGGCGCGGTGGCACTAGTGGCGGCGGAACGCGATGATGGATTTGCTCTACCCAAGTGAGATGCGCGCCGCCTATCCGAGCGTCTTGTACAGCGCCACCAGCTTGCTCCACGCGCGCTCGGCCTGCGCTTTGCCGTAGAGCGGCGCGCCATCCTCCACCGGCATGTCGGGCACGCACCAGCCGTGCTTGGCCGGATAGACTTCGACTTCCACGGGAACGCCCGCCTTCGAGAAACTCTCCCTCAGCTTCTCCTTCGCGTCGGGCTGTCGCTGATCGTCGTTGGCCGCGACGCCGAAGTACATGCGCGCCTTGATCTTCGGCGCGAGAAGGTGCGGGCTGTCCGGCTTGTCGGTGACGAGTCCGCCGCCGTGGAAGGACGCGCCGGCGCCGATGCGCTCCGGAACGGTCGCGGCCGTGCGCACCACGAGCGCGCCGCCCATGCAGTAGCCCTGAGTGCCGATCTTCTTCGTCCTGTCGACCGGCCGCTGCGCATCGAGGAACGCCACGTATGCGACCGCGTCCTTCTCGGCGGCGCCGGCTGCCTGAATCGACGACATCAGCGAACCGATCTTGGCCAGGAGATCCTGGTCCTTGAAGTCGAGATTCGCAGCGGTCGTGAACTGTGGCGATCTGCTGACGCGGTAGAACGGATTGGGCACGAGCACGCTGTAGCCCTCTACGGCGAGGCGTTTCGCCATGTCGCGCATCGACGGACGCAAGCCCGCCGCGTCGGGCCAGATGATGACGCCCGGATATGCGCCGGATGCCGGATGAATGAACGCGGCGTCGCAGGTCCCGTCAGGCGTCTTCACCGTCACGTCGGACTCTACGACGCCGAGCGTCGCGGCGAACGACTGGCCGGTCGCGGCAACGAGCCCGGCCGCTACCGAGCGAGCGATGAAGTTGCGCCGCGCGACGTTGGTCGCGTCGCCCTTTGTGGGATCGTTTTTGTCGGCGGCCATCGTCTTTAGTCCAATGCGGGGAGTGCGAATTGTGCATGGCATGTGCCTCTTGTGCCGCAGGCTAAGCCGCCGTCCCGAAAACAGCTCTCTCGAGCCGGTAGGCGAGAGCGGGCGGCGTTACGTGCTCCGGGCGCGGTGACCGCACCCCACTCAGCCGTCGACCTTCGGATCTTCGCCATCCGACGATGGCACGGACATCAGACCTCCGATCCAGAAGCACGCCGCGGCAATCGCGACCGCCAGCACCGCTACCGTGCAGGCCAGCGCCCTGCCGTGCCACAGACTTCCGAACCACCGATTGAACTCGTCCGACAGGACGGCGAATTGTCCGCCCATGAGCGCGATGTTGTGCTGATACATTCGCTCGCTCGCGATCTCGCGGGCAGCTTCGGCGTCCGCGTCGTCCCCGGCAAACGCATAGATGAGCGCCGCGCTGGCGAGCCCGATGACCAGGATCGCGAGGCCCCAGTAATGGATGGCCGCGCGACGCGGCTGTGCGCGCGGCTTCCCTAATTCGGTGAGCACATCGTTACCCCGTTGTCTCCCGAGCCCTCCGAAGCCCAGCCCTTCCCTATCATTTGCGCACGCACACCCAGGCTCGTCGTATAGCGGTGACTCGGGGCGCCGCCCTGGCCATTGTTGTACAGGCGGTAGACGGGCTGCGTGCCGGCGCAGTTGCCTGCGCCATCGGGCACCGCGATGGTCATGACGTTGCCCTCAAGCGCCCAGGCGCCGCTCTGTCGCACGATCGAGCACTCGCCGGGATCCGCGCTGTAGAAGTGCACGCTCCGCGGCCCGAAAGCCGTGCTGAAGAAGCGGCACACGACGGACGAATCGAGCAGCGCATTCGAATAGACGTTGAACGACTGGCCGGTGCGTCCCCATCCGGGAAACTCGCCGTTGTCGAGCGCCGCGATCTCCGCCGGAATCGCCGTGACGAAATATTCGTCGAAGGCCGGATAGTAGTATTCGATGGCCAGGGCTTTCGCGGGCGGTGCGGGCGCGGGCGCAGGATCGAGGCGAAACGCCTGGCAGATCAGGCTGCGGCTGCAGCCGTTGGCGACGATCTGCCCGGCGTCGTTGATGCCCACGGCGTTGGACAGCAGCGTGCCCGCCATTCCGGTGACGAGTTGATTGAGGTCGTACATCGTGCCGTCGGTGTAGAGGAACGCGTGGTTCTGCCCGTCCGCGGCGGTCGCAGTTCCTACGATCTGACCCTTCGAATTGATGCCGAACGGATAGCTGTATCCGCCCAGCGTGCCAAGGTCCAGCATGACGCCGTTGGACCAGAGAAATGCGTGCTGGGCCTGGTCGCCGGTCACCGAAGACTGTCCGACGACCTGACCGGCGTCGTTGATGGCTATCCCATAGCTTCCGCAGCCGCCAAGCGTTCCCAGATCCTGCATCGCGCCATCCGCGTACCGGAAAGCGTGCGTGTTCGGAAATCCGCATTCCGGTACGGAAGGCGCACCCGCGCCGCCCGTCACCTGTCCGCTCGCGTTGATACCGGTAGCGGTGGCCCCAGGTCCACCCAGCGTGCCCAGGTCGGTCATCACGCCGTTCGAGTAGAGGAACGCGCGTCCATAGGGGTCCGCGGCCGAATCGGAGGAACCGACGATTTGCCCGCGCGCATTGATGCCGGTGCCGCTGCTGTTCGAGCCGCCCAAGGTGCCAATGTCCGTCATAACGCCGTCGGAATACAAGAACGCATGGGTGGCGGCAGCCGGATAGGGCAGGTTGTTGAGCGATGCGAATCCTGCCACCTGGCCGCCGGCGGTGATGGCTCTGCCGGCGCTGGAGTTGCCTCCCAGCGTTCCGAGGTCGTGCATGACGCCGCCGCTGTACAGGAAAGCGTGCCACATGGGTTCGTTCGGGCTTGGGTAGGGTGGCTGCCAATAGACGATGTACGAAAACCCGGTCACTTCACCGGAGGCGTTGATCGCGGTGGCGGAGCTGCCGTTGCCTCCCAGGGTGCCGAGCGGCGTGGCGACGTAGCTCGGCGCTGCATCGATGCGCGCACCGGCCGCCACCGTCGCGAGTCCCGCGACGAGCGCGACTCTCAGCCCTCTTGGCCCGTTCCCACGCTCCATGGTTGTCCCTTGGCTTGACCCGCGTCGAGAGTCGATGCTCGCATCGATTGTCGTCTCGTCGGCGGACAAAGTCGACGGAATGTACGGTAACAATTCGCAGCACGATACAGCCCGATCCGGCGAATCCCTCCCCCCAAAAGCCTGCCTGCGGAGGCCCGGCAGGTTCTCCTCATCGCCATAACTCGGCTTCCGGTAGACTGGAGCCAAACGCGACACAGGGAGATCGCGATGCCTGCCGACGTTTTGCGCCTCTCGCAGCCGCGAGCAGTGACCCTGCTCGCGATCTCCGCCCTCCTGTGCTGCAGCGCCGCCGTTGCCGGGCTATCGGAAGGCTACGAGGCGCTGATCAGGAAGGACTACGCCACCGCGATAAAGGAATACCGTCCGCTCGCGGAGCGCGGGAACGCCGAAGCCCAGTATCGCATCGGGCGGATGTACGAGTTCGGCCAGGGGTATCGGCAGGACAAGGCGCAGGGCATCGCCTGGATCCGCAAGGCGGCGGCCCAGAACCACGCCGACGCGCAACAGGAGCTGGGCTTCATCTACGCGAGCGGCGACGGCGTGAGGCGGGACGACGTGCAGGCGGTCGCGTGGTTCCGCAAGGCGGCCGAGCAGGGCAATCCGACCGCGCAATACAACCTGGGACTGCTGTACGCCAAGGGCCAGGGCGTAAAGACGGACTATGCGGAGGCGGCCGCCTGGTGGCGCAAGGCGGCGGCGCAGGGCAATGCGGACGCGCAGCTCAAGCTGGCCGTCGTCTACCACACCGGCCAGGGCGCGGCCAGGGACGACGTCCTCGCGCTCGCCGACGCCACGATCGCCGCGCGCGACGGCGACAAGGAGAACGTCGACTACCGCGACGAGATCGCGAAGCCGCTCACACCGGAACAGCGGCGCCGCGCGCAGGCGTGGGCCGAAGCCTGGAAGATCGGCCAGCCGATGCCCGGGAGCGCCGCAACGCCGGGCTCGTCAGCGAGCCCGACGGCGACTGCCGGCAGGCCGGTGAAAACGCGCTGCTCGGCGAGCGGCACGATGGGCGGGGAGAAGTTCTCGGCGGCCAACTGTGTCGCTTCGCTGTACGGCGATCAGCACAGCGTCGCGATCTGGTTCAACGAAGATCCCATCACGCCGGCGGAAGCGGAGAGCTTCCAGTTGTCGTCCTACGCCGAGGGCGCCAAGGGCGGCAAGCAGCGCACGATGGCGATCATCATGCTCTGTCCGGGCGGCGGCAAGGAGACGGCCTCCGCGGCGGCCATCAAATCGATCGACCTCAACACCAATCACGCGAAGTCGCCGATGGCGGGCATCCAACGCGTGGTCGAGGCGCCGAGGGACTTCAAAGTCGAGAAGATGACGGGAGACGTCAAGCCAGGCGGCACGCTGTCGGGCAGGATCGTCGGCAGCCTCGAGAAGACGGCGTTCGCGTTCGACTTCGACTTGAGCTTGCCGGCCAAGGATGCCGCGGCGGGGATGAGCTGCCAGTAGCGGGCGGCGCTGCGCCTCGAGCTCTCCCGATCGGGTTCGTGCGTGAGTTCCGTCCCCGCTATCGTTTTTCGCCGTGCGGATGCCCCTCGGTCCTTTCGTTGTGCTTCTCCCGGTAGATCTGGCGGCTCTCCATGTTCTGCTGGTGCTCCACCTGCCGGTGCTCCTCGGGCGTGAGCTTGCCGCCGTTCGCGGCGCGATCGCTGCGCACCTCTCGGTGGATGCCCGCCTCGTTGCGCTCGACGCGCGCCGTTTCACCCTTCGTGAGTTGCCCGGATTTCGCTCCGTTGGCGATCCGATTCTGCTGCCGGACCTGGCGCGCGTTCACGCTCATGCCTTCCGGGTGAACCGGGTTGCCGTGGTTCTCCGAAGCCCAGTTGCCGCGGTCCTGCCGCGCGAAGCGCTGATGCGAGATCTGTTCCGAGGTCCATTGCACGTGCCGTTCGCTCATCGCGGCCCGTTCGTCCACCGTCGGGCGCGCCATGACGCCGCCCTCGCCGTTGAAGCTGACGCGATTGACGACCGTGGTGTTGCGGATCACGGTGCGGTCCTCGTACACCCGGTGGAACCCGGGGCCCACGCGCACCACCGCCGTGTTGTAGCGGAATACGCCGCCTTCCCAGCGCCCGCCGTAGAATCCGCTGCCCCAGTAGCCGAAGCCGTAATTGATTCCGCCGTAGTAGCCGACGTGCGGCCCCCAGTAGCCCGGGTGCCACCGGTAGAAGCCGCCGACGAAGGCCCAATAGCCGGGCGTCCATAGGAGTCCTAGCTGCGGCGGAGCGACCCACACGCCGGGCACCCAGAAGTACCCCGCCGGACCCCAGGCCCAGTAGCCGGGCGTCCACAGGTATCCCTCGACGGGACATGGCGGTTGCGCGTACACCGGAAGCGGCGGCGGAGCGACCGTGATCGAGACGTTCACCTGGGCGAACGAGGCGGCCGACATGCCGAAAAATAATACGATGAACAGTACAAGGCGACGCTTCGGCGACATTCGCATGTTCTCCTCCCTGTTCTTGGTGGACGCGAGCCAGGCGCGACGAGAAACCACAACGTCGAGGGCCCGGTTTCGGTTTACGCCTCAGGCGCTATTTGCGAGATCCACCAGTGTAGCGCGTCCGGCGAGACGGAGCGTCGCTGCGCTTGGAGCGATGACCTTCCGAAGTTGCGCCTCGTACCCTGTGGCACAATCCGCGCCGAGATGACGACCTGTCCCACCGTCGATTTCGGCTCCCGGCCTGAATCCGAGCGTTCCGAAGCCGTGCAGGAGGCTGCGGAGCTGTTCATGGAGCACGGTTGCGTACTGCTCAAGAGCGTGTTGGGCCCGGATTACATTTCGCAACTGCATCGCGCGTTCGTCAATACGTACTCCCAGTATCTCGAAGACCGCGAATATCCGGACGCATTGAACGTCGGCACCAAGCGAACACAGGTGACGGTCGCGATCGAAGGGCCGTTCAATTCGCCCCAGCTCTATGCAAACGAGTTCGTTCTGCCGGTGTTGAAGCTGGTTCTCGGCGAGCACTTGATCGTGGGCAGCTTCGGGGCTGTCGTGTCACTGCCCGGAGCGCCCAATCAGCACAGTCATCGCGACCACCCGAACATCTACGAGTTGTCGGAGCTCGAAGCCACCGAGCCGTGGGTGGATATCGTGCTGCCTCCCTACGCGCTCAATGCCATCGTCCCGCTGGTGCCGCTGAACGCCACCAACGGAACCACGCACCTCTGGCTCGGAAGCCATCTGGTGCCCAAGAGCAAGGCAGGCGAGATGCCTGACGTCGATCCGATGGTGGATGTCGGCGACTGCCTTCTGGTGGACTACCGTCTCATGCACGCCGGCAACGCCAACCATTCGGCGAATCCCCGGCCGATCCTCTACAACATGTACTGCCGCCCCTGGTTCAGGGACAGCCGGAACTACCGCCTGCAGCGACCCATCCGGATAGCGCGCGAGGAATACCTGCGGGTTCCGCAGGAATTTCGCTTTCTCTTCAATTGGTGGCGAAGATAGGCCCTGCTCAGCGGTTGTCGCAGCGCTTCGCCTGACCGAGTTGCATCAGGCGCTGCACGCGCCCGTTGGCTTGCATCTGCTGTCCTTGCGCCGCGAGCTGCTGCATCTGCGCCTTGTTCTGCTGCGCGAGCGGCGAGTTGGCCAAAGCTTCGTTCTCGGCCCTTTGCTTGGCCATCTGGGTCATCAGGGCCGCCTGGTACGCCATCTTGGATGCGCCGGTGGGATCGACGGCCCCGGCGTCTGCCAGCGGCGTGAGCGCCGCCTCCTCCGCCCTCCTGCGCTGTTCCAGCTGCCGCCCCTGCGCGTAGAGCTGCCGCTGCGTGCCGCCGAGCGCCTGGAGATTGGGTATCATCTGCTGCGCATAGGGGGCGAGCTCGGCGGCGATCTGCGCGCAGGTCATGGACTCGTCGCCCGGTCGAACCGCGGGTTCATCGGTTGCCGCATCCGGCGCATCATGAGCGCACTGCTTCTGCGCGTAGAGCTGCTTGAGGCGTTGCATCCGCAGATTGGGCTGCGGCGGCGCGCCGAGCATGGCCATCTGCCTGTCGGCCTGGGCTTCGACCGCTGCCTGAGCCGCCTGGCCGGTGCCGCCCAGCCCGCCCGCCAGCATAGCGCCGGTTACCAGCGCGCCGGTGGCCGCGCCCTGCGCCCTGAGCTGCTCGTTGCGCTGGTTGATCTCCTGCTGCGAGCGTTGCGATTCGGCCATGCCCTGCGCGTAGATCTGCTCGCAGGTCAGCGCGTCGTCGCCGGGCATGGCGCCCGAGCCGTCCGGAGCGCGAGGCGCGGGGCCCGCTGCGATCGCGGCCGGAATCCCGAGAGCGGCGACCGTCCACGCGACGATCACAAGGCGCAGCATCGACATGGTGTTTTCTGAGAGACGGCGCCGGCAGATACGGCCTAGCCGACGAAGACGAGTCTAGTTGCCTCGCACGCGGACCGTCAACGTCGCGGGCCGTGACAACGAAGTCGTGCTACCGCAGCCCATGCAGAGAGGCGCACAGCGCCGCAATCTCCACGTGATATGTTGTCGCGCGCCGACCAAATGCATGGTAAACGATCGGCGGCGACATCCCGCGGGCGGCACCGCACAGTACGATCGCGGTGCGCCATGCGAATCACCGGCCCGCAAGCCTCGAGCCGGCCTTGCGCGCAGTGCATCGATCGGCGAAAGCGGGTGGCGTTACGTCCGGGCGTCACGATGAGCACCGAGCCGTCGCAACCGAAAGCCGCAGCGAGCAACGCCCGCTCCTGGCTCCTATTCCTCATCGGCGCGATCTTCGCTCTGCTCGCTGCCGTCAATCTGTGGACTGCCGTCGATACGACCCTCCACGCCGTTCCCGCCACGGCGAAGGTGCTCTCGACCCAAGGCGGAATCGGCCGGACCAAGCCGGTCCATGCCCAGGTCGAAGTCGCGTTCCCCGGAGAAAGGGTATTCCGCACGGAGGTCGAAGACTCGCTCGGCCTCGGCACCTGGGCCGAGGGCGGCAGCATCGCGCTCGTGTGCATGAAGCGCGCGAGCCGCTCCCCGCACTGCGAGCTCGACTCCGCACTCGACCGCTGGCTGTTTCCGCTGCTTTTTTTCGCGGTCGGGTGCGAAGCGATCTGGCTGGCGCTGCGCCGACGCAAGGCTTAGCCGCCCAGCGGGTATCGACCGCGGCCGGGCGCGAGACTTCAGCGGAAGCCTCCGGACGCCGTAATCCTCTCGCCCGTCAGCCATCCGGCATCGTCGGACGCCAGGAACACCGCGACGCGCGCGATGTCGCCTGGCTGCCCGAAGCGGCCGAGCGGCGTCCCTGCCACGACCTGCTTCTCGAAGTCGCTGCCGATGACCCCGATGCGATGCGTGCCCTCGGTTTCCACGCCGCCGGGAGCGATGGTGTTGACGCGGATGTTCCGCGCGCCGAGCTCCTTCCCGAGCACGCGCGTGATGGTGTCGACCGCACCCTTCTTCGCCGAATAGACCACCGAGTTCGGCGGCGCCGCGGTGCTGGCGACCGAGCTGATGTTGATCACGCTGCCACCGTTGGGGCCAAAATGCTTGAGCGCCTCCTGGATCGTCAGGATCGGCCCCAGCACGTTGGTGTTGAACTCGCGGTGGAACTCGTCCTCGGTGACCGATTCGAGCGGCTCGAAGGCGTAGACGCCGGCGTTGTTCACCAGCACGTCGGGCGCGCCGAAGGCTTTCTTCGTCTCCCGGAACAGCCGCTTCACGTCGGCGGCTTTCGACACGTCGCCCTGGACCGCGATCGCCTTGCCACCCTTGCCGGTGATCTCGGCGACGACGCGCTCCGCGCCGTCGCCGCTCGACGTATAGTCCACCGCGACCGCGGCTCCCGCCGCGCCCAATTCCTTCGCGATCGCCGCGCCGATGCCCTTCGATGCGCCTGTCACGATCGCCACCTTCCCCTCGAGCTTGCTCATGTCCTGGCTCCTCTCGCCAAAACGTCACCATTAGACGTTTAGACAAGTATCTAAGCGATGAGCCAGCTTTTCAAGGGCCCGGGCGCTATATGCTTAGATCCCGGCGAGCCGATCGAGGTAGGCGCGCAGCACGTTGCGGCGGAGGCCCACGTTCATGAACTTGCCCTCGCGCACGATCTCCACCAGACCGGCCGTCTCCAGCTCCTTGATGTGATGGGACAAGGTCGCCGCGCTCACCGAGTGGGCGGCGTGCAGCTTCGCGCAGGGAAGGTGGCCTTCGCAGGCCCCGATCTGCTCGAGAATCCGATAGCGGCGCGGCTCGGCCAGGGCGCGGGCAATGCGGGCGAACTGCCGATCGGTGAGGCGGGCGCGCTTTGCAGCCATCGGGTCACAGCGGCTGAGCGTGTCGCGCCCATCTTGCCAAAGTCGCCGCGCCGCCGCCAGACCGCGCACGCCCGCAGCGCCGCGAGCGCAATCTTGATATCCATACCCCCGACGCAGCGGACCGAGCTCGGCGGAGGGACGAGCCCAACCGACGGATCGCCTGCTTTAGCTCGCCGCGAATTACTTCGCTTTGGATTTGTTCAGCGCCACGGCGCCGCGGACGAGCGCCTTCAACGCCTTCTCGTTGATCGTGTCCCCATCGCGGAAGTCGATCGCCCGCCGCGTGTTGCCCTCGAGGCTGGAGTTGAACAGGCGCGAAGGATCCTGCAGAGACGCCCCTTTGGCGAAGGTCATCTTCACGACGTTCTTGTAAGTCTCGCCGGTGCAGACGATTCCGTGGTGCTCCCACACTGGAACGCCTCTCCATTTCCACGTTTCCGCGACTTCGGGATCGGCTTCCCTGACCAACGCACGTAGTCTGCCGAGCATCCTGCCTCGCCAGTCGCCCAGCTCCTCGATTCTCGCGTCGATCAGTTGCGAAGGAGATCTGTCGTTCTGCGGCCCGCTCTTCTTCATGTCTGCTTGCTCCTCAGGTCGACGCTCGCGCGATCGACTCTGCTTTGGGCATCGAATTCTGGCGGCCGTTCGCGTCGGGTGCAAAGATGACGCTCGAAGCCCGCGCTACGGGTGCAACGTCAAACTGTGCACGGCCTTGCCAGGCAGAAACGGCGTCGGCTCTCCCTTCGCCCACGCCTCGTTCCCGTCGCGATAATGCGGCGACAGCGGATGGCCGCTCTCCCCGCCGGGCATGTGAAGATAGCCGTCCTTCTCGCGGCCAGGTGACACCGCGAAGCGCTCCGAGGCGCCGAACGTCGGCCCCTGCACGCGCGGCATGTTGGAGTCCCCCGGCAGCTCCTCCGGCGGCGTGTCGAGCAGGAAACCGAGCCACGGCAGCGCCCGGCTGAGCGGGTGCCGGATGCGCACCGTATTCGCGCGTCCCCAGGTGTAGCTCGCGATGCCGCCCTGGTCGAGCGCATCCGCGGCGGTGAGATCGGCCGCGGCGAGGAAGAGCTCGCTCCAGCTCTTGAACTTCGGATCGAGCAGGTTCGTCGGGCGCTGGGTGACGAGCGCCCACAGCGGGCCCTCGCCGCCGCGACCGACGCCGGCCGGATACTCGGGATCGACCTTGCGGATGCGCGCGACGAGCGGCGCGAACGCAAGCTCGGCGACGTGCGTGCGGAACTCGCGCACCAGACGATACGAGGCCGAATCGATCGACGCGCGTCCCGTCGCGAGCTCGCTCACCACCCGGTTGAGCTCGCGCCGCGCGGCCGAATTCGCAGCGCCCGGCGCGGAGAGCGTGTCGAGTAGCAGGTAGCGCCAGGCCGAGAGAAAGATCGCCCGGTCGTCGAGCTGCACGGCCAGCATGTCGCGCACCGAAGCCTTGCCGATGCCCTTCAGATCGTCGTCGATCTGCCGCGCCCGCGCGCCGGGATCGTAGCCACCGTCGCCGAGCATCTGCAGCGCCGTGCCTTCGACGAGCCGGTTGTTGGCGGTAACGATGCGCCCTTCCGGCGGATCGATGATCCGCGGGTATGCCGCGGGATCGATCCATCCGTCCCAGCGGCGCTTGCCATCGGCCCACGACGTCGGCAGGCGGCCATCGAAGCCGACGCGGCGCGGAATGCGTCCGGCGATCGACCAGCCGATGCGCCCGTCGCCTTGCGCCGCCACGATGTTCTGCGCCGGAATGCCCAGCCGCCCCGCCGCGTCGAAGAGCTGCTCGAGCGTCTCGGCGCGCTCGAGCGTCGTGAGCCCGTCCGCGATGCCGCCGTCGCGCAGCGCCACCCACGCGAGCGCCCGCTCGTGCCCGTGCGAATCGCGATCGATAACCGGTCCCCAGATCGTCTCGCGCACGGGGACCGCGACGGTCGCGCCGCCCTTGACCTTGATCGTCTCGTTGACGGTCTGGATCGACTGCATGCCCGTGGGCGTGCGGTAGCGGTCGGCGTCGTTCGGATCGGTCTCGAGCACGATCAGGTCGCTCCAGTCGCCGCCGGAATTCGTGAAGCCCCAGGCGACGTCGCCGTTGCTGCCGGCGACCAGGCTGGGCGCGCCGGGCAGCGTCACGCCGGTCAGACGGTGCTCGCGCGTGTCGCGCCAGACCATCGATGTCCGATACCAGATGTTCGGCATCGCCAGTCCGAGGTGCATGTCGTTGGCGAGGATCGCGCCGCCGTCGCGCGTGAACTTCCCCGAGATCGCCCAGTTGTTGCTTCCCCGCGCGTCGTCCTCGTGCGGCGCGAGCCAGGCGAGCAGCATGTCCTCGCCGATCGAGGCGCGCGACGGACGCCCCTCGGTCGAATTCGGCTCGACCGCAGGCGCGCTGCGCACCTCGATCACGCTTGCGTCGGGGATCGGCACGCCGCTCCGCGACCCGCCGATGAGCGGCGTCTCCCACTCGCTCCACGATCCGGTGACGAAATCCGCGACCGGCTCGGGCAGCGCCTCGTAGGCGGCGGCGAGGCGCGACTCGCGCCGCGCCTCCGAGTCCTGCAGCGTGAGGTACATCGAAGCGACGACCAGCGCCGAATCCTCCAGCGTCCACGGCCGCGGCTCGGCGCGAAGCAGCAGGTACTCGGGAGGCTTCGCCCCGAGCGCCTTGAGTCCCGCGTTGACGCCGTCGACGTACGCCTGGAGCAGCGCGCGATCCTCGGGCGAGGCGAGCTCGATGGCGCGCCGCGCCCGATCGCGCAGGCGCAGCATGCGAGTGCGCGCGTCGAGCGGCACCGCCGCCGACCCGAACAGCTCCGCGAGCTCGCCCGCGGCGCGGCGCCGGGCGAGGTCCATCTGGAAGAAGCGATCCTGCCCGTGGACGAAGCCCAGGCCCCGGGCCACGTCGGCGCGCGTTCTTCCGGTGATGGTGGGAATGCCGAGCGCGTCGCGCTCGAGCGTGATCGCGCCGCTCGCGCCCGGCATCGCGACCTCGCCATCGAGCTGCGGCAGGCTCGCGCGCATCTCCGCGTACAGCGCGGCGAGCGTCCCGACAAGCGCAACGGCCAGAGCGACCGCCGCTCCGCCGACGTAACGGCGCAACCGTCGGCTCACTTCGGCGTACGCCTCATTGGATCACGTCGTCTCGTCTGCGTCATCTAGCCGCGATGAGCTGGAGGAACCGGAGCCGCTTCATGGGATCCGATTTTAGCCGGACCGCCTCCACGCGGCCGAAATGGCCGCTCGCGGGCGCGCGCGAACTCCGCGCGGCAGCGGCCATCGACGGTCCGGATCTGCTAGTGCCGAGCCGCGACGGGCGGCACCTCTTCCGGGCGCAGATCACCCGAGGCCGGCTTCGGGGGACGCGACGCGACCTCGGCCAGTAGGTGCTCCAGCGTCCCGAGGTCCACGGGCTTCACGAGGTGATGATCGATGCCGGCTTCGCGCGAGCGCCGGCGATCTTCCTCCTGACCCCAGCCGCTGAGCGCGACGAGAGTGAGCTTGGCCCCGTCGGCGGTCGCCCGCATGCGGCGCGCCACTTCTAGCCGTCCATGTCGGGCATGCCGATGTCGAGGATCACGACCGTCGGCCGATACGCGCCGAGCACTTTGAGCGCAGACGGTCCGCTGCTCGCGGTGCGCACGTCCGCGCCCATCATGGCCAACAGCAGGCGCAGGCTCTCGGAAGCGTCCGGATCGTCCTCGACCACGAGGATGCGCTGTCCGAGTCGCGGCTCGGGTCCACTGGCGCGGCGCGACTCCGCCGCGGCTTCGCCGGTCTTAACCAACGGCAGCGTCACGACGAACTCGCTGCCGGCGCCGATGCCGCCGCTGCTGGCATCGATTGCGCCGCCGTGCATCTGCACGAGATCGCGAGCCAGCGTGAGCCCGATGCCCAGTCCGCCACGCGAGCGGGTGTAGCTCTGGTCGATCTGCATGAACAGGTCGAAGACCCTGGGCAGCATCTCGGAGGGGATGCCGATGCCGTTGTCCCGCACCGCCACGCCGACGTTCGGGCCGTCGCGGTGAACCGTGAGCCCGATGCGCCCGCCGTCGTCGGTGTATTTCGCGGCGTTGTTGAGCAGATTGGCGAAGACCTGAGACAGCCGGACGGGATCGGCGTCGACCATGAGATTCTCCTCGGCGAGCGACACGACGAGATGGTGGCGCCGCTGCTCGATGAGCGGCGAAGCCGTCTCGATGGCGCTGCGCAGGACCGTGCCCAGGTCCACCCGCTCCCGGCGCAGCTCGATCTTGCCGCGGGTGATGCGTGACACGTCCATCAGATCGTCGACCAGGCGCACGAGGTGCTTCACCTGTCGCTCGAACATCTGCTGGACGTCGTCGGATGCCGGCCCTTCCCTGGGCTGGCGGCGCAGCAGGTGCATGCTGTTGCCGATGGCGGCGAGCGGATTTCTGAGCTCGTGCGCGAGAGTCGCCAGAAACTCGTTCTTGCGCCGGTCGGCGGCCTCCAGCGCCGCCTTGCTCTCCTCGATCTCTCTGCGGGCCTGGACCTGCGCCGACACGTCGCGGAAGTAGCAGACCACGCCGTGGGTTCCGTCCGGCAGCGCGATCCGGTCCAGGCGCCACTCGTAGTACTCGATGACGCCGCGGTCGAGCCGCTTCTCCCCTCGCTCGGACTCGATGATCGACTCGCCCGTCTCGAGCGTACGCCGGAACATGCGCACGACCTCGTCGGCGTAGGGCTTCTCCCAGAGCACGTGGAGGATCTCGTCGAAGTCGCGGCCGACGATTCCACCCGGGAGGTCGCCGAAGACCGGCAGCGCGATCGGGTTGACCTCGCGAATCCTGAACGCGGAGTCGACCAGGTACACGCCCAGCGGCGCCTGGTTGAACAGCGTCACGAACTGCTCGCTCCGGCTGCGCAGCTCCTGTTCGACCGACGTGCGCAGCCGCGAGAGCTCGAGCTGCGAAGCGACCCGGGCGAGAAGCTCGCGCGCGCTGAACGGCTTGATGAGGTATGCGTCCGCGCCGGCATTGACGCCTTCGATGCGGGCTTCCTCGCCCGCGCGCGCCGAGAGCATGATCACCGGGAGCGATCGCGTGCTCTCTCCGGCGCGCAGCGCCGCCAGGAGCCCGAAGCCGTCGAGGCGCGGCATCATCACGTCGGTCAGCACCAGGTCGAAGCGCTGGTCCCGGATCCGCTCGAGGGCCGTCTGCCCGTCGGCGACGATGGTGACGGCGTACTCGCGCGACAGCAGCCGGTGCAAATAGTCGCGCATGTCGGCGTTGTCGTCGGCAACGAGAATGCGCTCGACCTTGGCGCCCGGCGGCGTGGCCGGTCGCGCGGCGATGCCGGGAGCGCCGGCGTTGGCGATGCCCGGTTCGCCTTCGATGGTCGCGGCATGGCCGGCGCCTTCGTCGCCTGGCCCCGGAAGCCACCGCAGCGCCTCTTCGACGAACGGCATCGCCGAGACCGCGGTCGACGCGAGCGTTCGCGGCGCACCGATGCGCTCCTGCGGCAGATGCGAGCGTCCCAGCGGTAGCGTCACCGTGAACGTGCTGCCGACGCCCTCGGTGCTCTCCACGGAGACCTCGCCACCGTGGAGCCTGGCGAGCTCGTGCACGAACGCGAGCCCGATGCCCGTGCCTTCGTGGGTGCGCGAGCGCGCGTTCTTCACGCGATGGAAGCGCTCGAACATGCGCGGCAGATCCGCCGGCGCGATCCCCACGCCGGTGTCGACGACCGACAGCTCGGCGCGGTCGCCGCGCCGTCCCAGCGCGACCGTGATCGCGCCTTCGAAGGTGAATTTGAGCGCGTTGGAGATTAGATTCAGCACGATCTTCTCCCACATGTCGCGATCGACGTAGACCGGCTCACCGAGCGGCTCGCACTCGACGCGCAGCTCGAGCCCGGCTTTCTCGACCGCGGAGCGGAACACACTCGCGAGCTCGCCGGTGTAGGCGCACAGATCCGTCGGCTCGTAGCTCGCTTCGACCCGTCCCGCCTCGATGCGCGCGAAATCGAGCAGCGTGTTGACGAGCTTGAGAAGCCGAACGCTGTTCCGGTGCACGAGCTGCAGCATCGAGCGCGCATCCTCCGGCAACGGGTCAGACCGATCGCGCGTGAGATCGTCCAGCGGCCCGACCATGAGCGTGAGCGGAGTGCGGAACTCGTGCGAGACGTTGGAGAAGAACGCCGTCTTCGCGCGATCGATCTCGGCCAGCGCCTCGACCCGCCGGCGCTCCGCCTCCATCGCCTGCGCGTCGGCGAGCCCCGAGGCGATCTGGGTGGCGACCAGGCCGAAGAAGGTGCGGTAGTCCAGATCCAGCGCGCGCATCGGGCTCGCGGCCGCGATCAGGACCGCGCGCGGTCGATCCTGGCCGGGGAGAAGCACGGGCAGCGCCAGCGCCGACGACGGCGCAGACTGCCACGCTCCGGTCGGCAACGTGGCGAAGCGCGCCGCCAGATCCGTCACGAGCTCCGGTTTGCCGCTGCGAGCCACAGTGCCCAGCGACCAGAGGTCCGTTTCGCCGTTCGCGAGATCGATGCTTCGGAGCGCGCTCGGCGCATCCGCCTCGATCCCGGCCGAGCACTGGAGCTCCGCCGCGCCGCGCTCTTCGTCGATCCGGTAGATCAGCGAGAACGGCACGTCGTAGAGATTGTTCCTCAGAACCGATGCCGCGGCGGCATAGACGGTTTCTTCGCGATCCGCGCCGAGACAGCTCGCCGCGAGGTCGCGCAGCGTGCGCAAGCGCCGCTCGCCGATGATCTTCTCGGTGGTCTCGATCACCGGACAGAAGATGCCGCCGACCTTGCCGTCCTCGTCGTAGATCGGGCTGTACGAGAACGAAAAGTACGCCTCCTCCTGATAGCCCTCCCGGTCGATATGCAGCAGCAGGTCGCGCGAGCGCGTCGCCTCGCCCGTCTCGACGACGTGCGAGAGCATCGGCGCGATGACGGCCCAGATCTCCGACCAGACCTTTGCGCCGCGCTCGCCGAGCGCCCACGGGTCCTTGGTGCCGAGAAAGGTCCGGTACTCGTCGTTGTAGAGGATCGCGAGCTCGGGACCCCACCAGAGGATGATGGGAAAGGCGCAGTCGAGGCAGATGCCGACCGAAGTGAGCAGCGGTTGAGGCCAGCGCTCGAACGGACCGAGCGGTGTGGCCGACCAGTCGAACGAGCGCATCCGCCGGGCCATCTCGCTGTTGCCCGGGAAGACGCGTTCGCGCATGGGTCCTTCCTCGCCCATGTTGCCCCCATAGGCACCGGCAGTCGGAACAGCCACTATAGCCAGCGCGCGAGCGGCACGAAATCGGCGGCGGTCCTACAATGCGCTGACAGCGGCCGATGCCGGCAACGATCGTGCAGCCGCGAAACCGGCGGACGATACGTGTGATCAGTCCGTGACAGAGAGTCCTCGCTCGCCGAGTGCGGCTTATGTCGCAGGTAGTCCCGTGCGCCGCAACGGCTTCGCTCTGTGAACGTCCTCGTCCTGCTACTGGGCTCCCTCGCTACGGGCCACGCCATCGCGGTCCCAATTCCCTGGAAAAACTGCGGCACGGCCGGCGATCCGCTGTCGATCACGTAGTCCGATGCGTCGGTCTGGCCGCCGAGCGTCGCCGCGCCGGTGAGAGCCGCCGCGACCCTCGACACCGCGGGCGAGCTTGTCAATTTGCGTCTCTTCCACCAATTCCATTTGCCGCGCGCACGGCGCGCTTTCCACCACGATCGTCGACAAGGCGAATCTCGGCAGCGCAATCGAAGAGCGGAAAGCTCGTCGACGCCGACGGCACGTCGAACGTACCGTCGCTGTCGTACGTCGGTCTCGCGCTCGCCGTCGGCCGCTTCGGCGCATCGGCCGCGCACCGCCGAGCGACGCGGCGCGGCGCCGATACAAACCTCATACCTCGTTACACAATTACCGGGCTACCTGGTCCTCCTTGCTCGCCCGCTGGCCGTTCTTGAACGCGTGCCGCGACTCGCGCGGCACTCAAAGGAAAGACGCTACGGACATGCTGAAGACGACAGCGATCATGATCGGCACCCTGCTCGCGCTCTCTACGGCCAGCGGCGTCATGGCCGAGACCGCCTGGGAGAAGACGCATCCGCGCCGCGACGACGTGAACGATCGCCTCGAAGCGCAGAACGCGCGCATTCATCACGAGGTCAAGCAAGGCGAGCTGACGAAGGCGCGGGCTGCGACGCTCCATCACCAGGATCATCGCGTCCGACGCGAAGAGCGGGCGATGGCGAGCCGGCACAACGGCCACATCACCAAGCCCGAGCAGGCGGTGCTCAACCGCCAGGAGAACCGGATCAACCAGCGGATCGGCGAATAACGTCCTATTGCGAGGGGCCGCGCGGTCGGCGTGACGGGCGCGCGACGCCGAAGAGGCACGCCGCGACGGGCGCCAGCGTGCTTGACTCGGGCACTGTGCCGATCGGCCGCAACGCGGCGAACGGTCCGTTGACCTCATCCTCAGGACCGGTCGAGAAGTACAGCTCGTCGAGGCTGCCGGCGAGTCCGCCGTTCCCGACGCTCAGCGCCCACAGACCGTCGATCTCGAGCCGGCCGCCACCCGCCGCATCGAACTGGCCGACGAAGGAACTCGTGCCGAGATCGAACACGTTGATCCTTGCGTCGCCGAAGTTGCCCACCAGCAGGTCGCCGGCGATGGTGCCGAACGACGCGGGCGCGAGCGCGAGGCCCAACGGGGAGTTGAGCGCACCCATCGTGCCGATGCGTCCCAGCAGATTGCCTTGCAGGTCGAAGGCGTTCACGAGACCTTCCCCGGGCGCCGGAGCGTCGCCTTTGGGATTGTTCGGGTCGGGATGCGCGTACCTCACGTAGAGCGTTCCGCCGAAATTCTCGATGTTGAAGGGCGCGAAGCCGGAGGGAAGGTTGGGGTCTAGGAATTTGCCGGTAAGATCGGGCGCACCCGAAGTGCCCTTGATGACGTCGATCGCTCCCGTGTTGAAGTTGGCCGCGTAGAGATACGTATTGCCCGAGATCGTCGCCAGCGCGGCGCCCTTGTAGACGTTCGCCGGATCCCCGGTCACCAGCACCTCGGCCGTGCCATTCGTGCCAAGCGCCGGTCTCCAGCCAGATACCGTGGGGTCCTCGCTCACGAACAGGAACCGATCGCCGTTGAAGGTGCCGCCCCCCGCGCCCGTATTGAAAACTTGGCCGGTCGGATCGCCAGTCGCGTCGCCGAAGCCGGGAACCGTCACCTCGAGCCCGACCTTGCCGACCGCGTCGGGCGCCGGGTTCGGTCTGTCCTTGACTGGAAAACAGTCGAACCGCACAGTCTGTTCTGCACAACCGTAGCAAGAGCCGTGCGAGCGCAAGCCATCGACGCGGCGGATCAATCCAATCGCGGCTCGCGCTGATCCTCAATTGAACTCGAGAACGCGATGACCGATGCGACCGCCAAGCCGCGAATTGCGCTTCTCGCCGGAGCCACCGGTCTCGTTGGCCGCGAGCTTCTTTCCTTGCTGCTCGAAAGCCGCGCCTACGCCACCGTCCATGCGCTGGTGCGCCGTACCTCCGCGCACATCGACGCCACGCCGAGACTGAAGATTCACGAAGTCGATTTCGCGCGGCGACCGCTGCTCCCAGCCGCGGACGACGTTTTCATTGCGCTCGGCACGACGATCAAGGTGGCCGGCTCGAAGCAAGCCTTCCGGCAGGTCGACTTCGACTTCGTCGTGAGCGTCGCGCGCAATGCGCGGGCGCAGGGCGCCCGCCGGCTCGGCGTCGTGTCGGCGATAGGCGCGGATCCCGGCTCGCGCGTGTTCTACAGCCGCGTGAAGGGCGAGATGGAGGCGGAGATCGTGCGCCTGGGATACGACTCGGTGGTGATCGCGCAGCCGTCGTTCATCACGGGCGATCGCGCCGCGCTCCGCCAGGCCCCGCGCCCGGGCGAGCGCTGGGTCGCGCGCCTGCTGGAACCGCTCGGGTTCCTCGTGCCGCGCGACCTTCGCCCGATCCCGGCCCAGGCGGTCGCCGCCGTGCTGCTCGCCGCCGTGCTCGACGCCCAGCCCGGCATGCGCGTGCTCAAGTCGGGCGAGATGCGCACGTACCTCTGATCCGGTGTTTCGGGCCGCCGTTCGGCGCTCCCTAATCGCCTCGGCGCGTGTGCCCGAGAGCCACGAAACGCCGCGCGCCTGAAACAGATGAAACACGCCGCGCGCCCGCGTGAAGTCTTGCCGAAGCGCGCAGCGCCTAGACTCGAGCCATCGCTCGCGGTCCGCGGCCTCGTTTCATTCGAAACAACCGGCGTCGCGTGGCGAAACCATCGACACCGATCAAGGGAGACCCCATGGGAGCGCTGCTCTCGCTGCTCTACGGAGTATTCGCCTACGCCTGCTTTCTCGGCGTGTTTCTGTACACCGTCGGCTTCCTCGGCAACCTGTACGTGCCGAAGTCGATCGACACCGGCGCGGCGGCGCCTCTCGCTCAAGCCCTCCTCGTCGACCTGCTGCTGCTCGGCCTCTTCGCCGTGCAGCACAGCGGCATGGCGCGGCGCTCGTTCAAGGCCTGGTGGACGCGCGTCGTCCCGCTAGCGGTCGAGCGCAGCACGTTTGTGCTGGCGTCGAGCCTCGTGCTGGCCCTGCTGCTCTGGCAATGGCGCCCGATCCCCGAGCCGGTCGTCTGGCAGATCGCGAACCCCGTCACCGTGAAGCTCGTCGCGTTCGTGTTCTGGCTCGGCTGGGCGGTGCTGCTCATCAGCTCGTTCCTCATCAACCATTTCGAGCTCTTCGGCGTGAGCCAGGTGGTCACCAACTTGACCGCCGGCGAGCCGACGAAGCCCGAGTTCCGCACGCCGCTGTTCTATCGCTACGTGCGCCACCCGCTTTATCTCGGCTTCCTGCTCGCGTTCTGGGCGGCGCCGGCGATGACCGCGGGACACCTGTTGTTCGCGATCGCCTGCACCGGCTACATCTTGATCGGCATCGCCTTCGAGGAGCGCGATCTCGTCGCACAGTTCGGCGAGCGCTACCTGCGCTACCGCCGCCAGGTCGGGATGCTCATTCCGAGCCGCAAGGTCTCGTAGCGGCACCGACGATGCAGGCCACGACGCTCGCGCTCGAGCACCTCCTGTGTGCCGTTGGCGATCCGATTCGGGAGCTCTCCGACATCGGTCCCGGGCATCCGGACTTCGTGCGCGCGCAGACGATCCGCGCCGCGGCGGGCGTGCTCGCCAAGGCGCCGGAGGCGTTCCCGGCCATCGTCCGGACGGTACGCACGACAGCGCCCGCGACGCTGTCGCCGCGTGCCCGCTCGCACCTCGCCGCGGCCGAAGCCTGGGTCGCGGGCGATCCGCTGCTCGCTGCCGAGAGCTATGCCTTCATCCTGAGCCGCTGGCCGACGGATCTGCTCGGGCTGCGCCTCGCGCAGTCGTGCTATTTCTTTCTCGGCCGCCACGCGCAACTGTGCGAAGTGGTCGACGCCGTCGCGCCGGCGTGGACCGACGACCAGCAGGGCTTTCGCCTGCTGCTCGCGATCGCTTCGTTCGCCTACGCCGAGAGCGGCGATGCGGCCCAGGCCGAAGCGCTCGGCCGCGACGCGCTCGCCCACGAGCCCGGCTGCCCGATGGGCGTGCACGCGGTCGCGCACGCATTCGCCGAATCCGGACGCCATCGCGAAGGCGCGCGCTGGCTGCGCGAGCAGCGCGGCCACTGGGAGACCGAGAGCCGCCTGCGCACCCACAATGCCTGGCACCTCGCCATGTTCGACGCCGAGCAAGGCGACGTGGAATCCGCGCTTGCGATCCTCGATGCTTCGCTGCTTCCGGCCTGCGCGGCTTCGCCGCTCGACGCCTGCGATGCGGTCGGCCTGCTGTGGCGCCTGGCCCTCGCGGGCGTCGATCCCGGTGGGCGCTGGCGCATGCTTTCCCGTGCTTTCCAATACGCGACGACGCCCGGCTTCTGGCCGTACATCGACCTGCACGCGGCATTCGCGCATCGCAACGCCGGGAACGAGGCGCGGGCGCAGCGGCTCGCCGAGGCCATCGAGCGCCGCGCCGCGGGCTCCGATTACGCGGCGCTGCGCGCGCGGCTCGTCACTCAACCGGGATTGGAAGCGCTCGCCGCCTGGGCCGACGGCCGCTACGCGGACGCCGCCCGGAAGTTCCGCGACTTGCAGCGCTTCATCCCCGACGCCGGCGGCAGCCGCGTGCAGCTCGCGCTCTTCCGCAGCGTCGAGCGCGAGGCCGCGCGACTGGAGCGCGCGCTGCCGCAGGGATTGATCGCCGCGTGACGGCTCGCTTAGACTCTCGGGCATGAAGCTCATCGGCATGCTCGATTCGCCCTACGTGCGGCGGGTGGCGATCTCGCTGCAGCTCCTCGGGCTGCCGTTCGAGCACCAGTCGCTCTCGGTGTTCCGCACCTTCGCGCAGTTCCGCGAGATCAATCCGGTAGTCAAGGCTCCGACGCTGGTGTGCGACGACGACGAGGTGCTGATGGACTCGACCCTCATCCTCGAATACGCAGAGGCGCTGGCGCGTCCGCGCTCGCTCATGCCGTCGGATCCCGGAGACCTTCGGCACGATCTGCGTCTGCTGGGGCTCGCGCTCGCCGCCTGCGAGAAGGCGGTGCAGATCGTCTACGAGCGCAATCAGCGCCCGGGCGACAAGCTGCACGAGCCCTGGGTGCAGCGTGTCTCCGGCCAGCTTCTCGCGGCGTTCGGCGAGCTCGAGGGTGAGCTCGCGCGCCGGCCGCGGCCGACAGCGAGCGCGTCGCTGCGCCAGGCCGACGTCACGATGGCGGTCGCCTGGCATTTCGCGCGCGAGATGGTTGCCGACGTGGCTCCCGCGCAGAAGTTTCCGCGCCTCGCCGCGTTCTCGGAGGCGGCCGAGCGTCTTCCCGAGTTCCGCGCGGCGCCGTACGGAGATGGGACGTACGTAGCGCTGGAGTCGGCCGCGCGCTCATAGTCGCCGGACGCCGTACGACGTGCGCCGCCGCAATGTGGGCCCGGGTCGCTCCGGCCCCTTTCCGTCTTGAGCCCCGCGACCCGCGCCATGCGAAAGCCGATGATCGGATCGCCGCTCAGGCGAAGGACCCGCGCCCACAGCTTGAGGATGTGCTGTCCGGCACCACGTGCCGGCGACGCACAGCCGTCGCTGTCGCCCCGCAGGTCGGCGAAGCGGTCTGCTCCCCACGATCACACCGAGTACCAGTGGAAACGTCTCGTGCCCTACCTGGCGAAGGGCTCGCTCAGCGAGGAGGAGCGGCGCGCACTGTCGGAATACGAGTCCGGCTTGTTCCGCCCCGAAGGGACGTTGCGCGACTCGGCCCTCCCGCGCTTTCAGCGCGGCGCCGAGCAGGGGGCCGGCACCGTAACCGAGCCGGAGCTTGCGGGAGAGACTGCGATCGCATGACCCGCGTCGCGATGTCCGATTCGAGGGCCCCACTATCCCGTCGACGCGGGCGATTGGTAGACTTCCGACGCGCGAAAATGACGAAAGGGATCGTCCATGGGCAGTCTGCGCGGGAAGGTCGCCGTCGTGACGGGCGCCACGCGCGGCATCGGCAAGGGGATCGCCGTCGCGCTGGGCGCCGCAGCCGCGACCGTGTACGTGACCGGTCGAAGCCTCGATCCGTCGGATGACCCGCGCGGGTCGCTCGCGCAAACGGCCGGAGAGATCGACGCGCACGGCGGAGAAGGCATCGCCCTGCGCTGCGACCACGCCGACGACGCGCGGGTGAAGCAAGCCCTCGCGCGCATCGGGGCGAAACGCGGACGGCTCGACGTGCTGGTCAACAATGCGATGTCGACGCCGCAGCGTCGCGAGCTGCCGGAAGGCGCGCGCTCGCAGTGGGACCTTCACCCGTTCTGGGCCGTACCGGTCGGCTGGTGGGATGCTTTCAACAACGTCGGCGTGCGCTCGCACTACGTGGCAAGCGCTTACGCGGTTCCGCTGATGATCGCGACCGGCGGCGGCCTCATCGTCAATATCACCTCCTCGGGCGCCGCGCGCTACGCCCAGTGCGTGGCCTACGGCGTCGCCAAAGCCGCGACCGAGAAGCTCGCCGCCGACATGGCGGAGGAGCTGCGCCCGCACAACGTCGCGTCCGTGGCCTTGTGGCCGGGCTTTACACGGACCGAGGACGTTCTCGGTCAGCCGGACATCTATCCGGACCTTTCCAAGACGGTGTCGCCCCGCTACAACGGGCTCGGCGTCGTCGCGCTCGCCGCCGACCCGCGGGTCATGGAGAAAACCGGCAAACGCCTCAAGATCTCCGAGCTCGCTGCCGAATACGGATTCTCCGACCCCGACCCCGTCCCGTCGCGCTAGCGCGGGGTCGGTAGTCGAGGGATCGGGTCGCGTCATAGCTTGCGCGCCGGACGGTTAGAATGCGCTCATGAGCTCACTCGTCTTCAAGAACGCCCGCATCTTCGACGGCGCGAGCGCCGACTGCGCCGAAGGCATGCACCTGCGCGTGGCCGACGGCCTGATCCAGGAAGTCTCGCCGAAGCCCGTCTCGGCCAAGGACGCGCGGGTGATCGACGTGGCGGGGCGCACGCTGATGCCGGGGCTGATCGACGCGCACCTTCACGCCTACTGCAGCGACGTCTCCATGCAGAGGATCGAGGCGATGGGCGAGCCGTACCGCACGGCGCACGCGGTGCGCATGCTCGGCCACGCGCTCGATTGCGGCTTCACCACCGTGCGCGACGTCGGCGGCGGCGATTACTCGCTCGCCAGGGCGATCGCCGACGGCCTCGTCCGCGGGCCGCGCTTCTTCTACGCCGGCAAGATCCTGTCGATGACCGGCGGCCACGGCGACTTCCGGCCCCTCGAGCAGAAGTCGCATCATGAGGAGCTGTGCTCCTGCGGCGTCGTCAACTGGGGCTGCCGGATCGCCGACGGCGTGGCGGCGTGCATCGCCGCCGCCCGCGACGAACTGCGCCAGGGCGCGCACTGCATCAAGATCATGGGCTCGGGCGGTGTCGCTTCGCCCACCGACCCGATCTGGATGAACCAGTACCGCGAGGACGAGATTCGCGCGATCGTCAACGAGTGCACGGAGCGGCGCACCTACGTCGCCGCGCACTGCCATCCGGCGAGTGCGGTGCGGCGCTGCGTGGAATTCGGCGTGCGCTCGATCGAGCATGGCACGCTGATCGACGACGACACCGCGCGCTTCGTCGCCGAGCGCGGCGCGTACATCGTGCCGACGATGGTGGTGCTCTTCTCGCTGGTCGAGATGGGACGCGAGCTGGGCTTCCCGCCGGTGAGCCAGGAAAAGGCCGAATACGCGACCAAGCACGCGCTTTCGGGGCTCGACAAGATGCGCCGCGCCGGCGTCAAGGTCGGCTATGGCACCGATCTGCTCGGTTCGACCTACGTCCAGCAGTGCCGCGAGTTCACGATCCGCCGCGAAGTGTTCTCGCCGCTCGAGCTTCTGCGGCAGGCGACTTCGGTCAACGCCGAGCTGATGATGCAGCAGGGCAAGCTCGGCTGCATCACGTCCGGCGCCCATGCCGATCTTCTCGTCGTCGACGGCGATCCGCTCGAGGACATCGCGCTCCTCGGCGCGGACGGCAGGCATCTGCGGATGATCGTGCGCGCCGGCGCGATCGTGAAGGACGAGCTGGGCGGCTGATGGAGCTCTCCGCCAACCTCGGTAAACTCGTTCTGCGCCTCACCCTGGGCGGCCTGCTGCTGTTCCACGGCGTGGCCAAGCTCCAGCGCGGCGTCGACGGCATCGTCGAACGGGTCGCCGGCACCGGGCTGCCCGCCTCGCTGGGGTATCTCGTCTACGTCGGCGAAGTCCTCGCGCCGATACTGCTGATCCTCGGCCTGTGGACGCGGGTCGCGGCGCTCCTCGTGGCCGTCAACATGGTGGTCGCCCTGCTGCTGTCCCACGCCACGCAGCTCGGCGAGCTTAGCCGCAGCGGCGGCTACGCCCTCGAGCTCCAAGCCTTCTACCTCTTCACCGCCGTCGCTCTCATGCTCCTGGGCGGTGGGCGGTTCGGCGTCGGCCGGAGCGGCAGGCTCAACTGAAGACAGGCGCCAGCGCTTCAGAAGCGCTCTACCCAGGGCCGCAGCTCCACCTCCCAGGTCCAGGCGCTGCGCGGCTGCTGGAGCACGCGCAGATACGTCTCGGCGATCGCGTCCGGATCGAGCGTCGTGTCGTCGGCGTCGACGCGGCCGCGCGCGCGAATGACCCCATCGATCACGAAATGCGCAACGTGGATGCCTTTCGGGGCCAGCTCGCGGGCCATGCTCTGGGCGAGGCCGCGCAGCGCGAACTTGCCCATCGCGAACGGAGCCGATTCGGCGTAGCCCTTGACGCTCGCCGACGCGCCGGTGAACAGGATCGCGCCCGAGCCCTTGGCCAGCATGCGCAGCGCCGCGCGCTGGGCGACGAGAAAGGCGCCGAAGGCGCTCACCAGCAGCGTGCGGCGCACGGCGTCCGGCTCCAGCGTCGCCAGCGGCCCGCGGGCACGGGCGCTCGCGTTATAGATGACCACGTCGGGTGCGCCGAGGCGGGCGTCCACGGCATCGAAGAGTCGCGCCACCTGACCCTCGTCCTGCGCGTCGCAGGCATAGGCAACGGCGCCCGTTTCATCGCAGAGCGCCTTCAATTTGCCGGTATCGCGCGCGGCCAGCGCGACGGCGAGCCCTTCTCGGGCGAGGCGTCGGGCGAGGGAGGCGCTGAGTCCCGTTCCCGCGCCGACAATGAGCGCGCTCTTGTAAATGGAATCAGTCACTGCGGAACCTCGCGACAGTCGATGCCGGGCACTCTATGGGAAGCCATGCGTCGCGGCAACCGCGGGCGGGCTGGCGTAGAGAAAAGCGTCCCGGAGGCCAGCCGGCCCCCGGGACGCGAAGAGCGCTGGAGGAGAAGCGCTCAGGGATGCGAGAACGCGCGGACGACAGGCTAGCGCCCGCTCGTTGCAGCATGATTTCGGCAGTGCGCCACGCTTGTTTCGTTTGTTGCGCGAATCGACCGCCGCCGTCCCGGCCAGCGCTAATGCTTGCGATAGTGCTCGCGGCGCCGTGCCTCCGAGACGAACTCCTCGAGCTCCGGGTCCATCGCATTGCGCGAGGAAACGATGCCGACGATCCGGCCGCCCTCAACGACCGGTAGATGACGGAAGCCTTTTTCGTGCATGATCGACAGTGCGAAGCCGAACGGCTGGTCCGGAGCGACAACCTGGGGCGAAGGCGTCATCACCTCGACGAGTCGCGTCTTATCGACATCGAGTCCCTGGGCGACGACGCGGAACACGAGGTCGCGCTCGGTGAAGATGCCCACCAGCCGCTCGTCGTCCACGACCATGACGGCGCCGACGTTCCTCTTGGCCATCAGCACAGTGGCCTTGCCGACCGGCGTCTCCGGCGCCACCTTCAGAACCTTCCTTTGCTGCATTACGCGTCTGACAGGTTGATCGAACATGGTGCGTCGAGCCATTCCATTGGGAAAACAGACGGCTTCCGCGCTCGGGAGCCGCTTCCATCGTCGAACTGTAATGCCGCGGCGCGCGCGGCGGATTGACTTCGATCAACGCTTGATCCATGACCGGCCTCCCGCTTGAGGCGCGCGCCGTCGCTGCAACGTTCCAGAGGAGACCCCCCATGATCTACGAGCTCTATTACTGGCCCGGCATCCAGGGCCGGGGCGAATTCATCCGGCTCGCGCTCGAGGATGCGGGCGCGGAGTACGTCGATTACGCGCTCGTCCCGGAAGGCGAAGGCGGCGGGGTGGCGGCCATGGAACGCTTCCTCGAGGGCGACGACGTCGAGCGGCCGCCCTTCGCGCCGCCGTTCCTCAAGGCGGGCCGCGTGCTCATCGCGCAGACAGCCAACATCCTTCTCTTCCTGGGCGGCCGGCTCGGCCTCGCGCCGCGCGACGAGGCGGGCAGGCTGTGGGTGCACCAGCTCCAGCTCACGATCGCCGACTTCGTGGTGGAGATCCACGATACGCATCATCCGATCGCCGGCGGCCTGTACTACGAGCAGCAGAAGGCCGCGGCGAAGCGGCGCGCGAAGGACTTCCGCGAGGAGCGTTTGCCGAAGTTCCTCGGCTACTTCGAACGGGTGCTCGCCCGCAACCCGGGCCGGGGTCCCGGCCTGGTCGGAGCGAAGGTCACCTACGTCGATCTTTCAATGGCGCAGGTGATCGCCGGGCTTCGCTACGCGTTCCCGGTCGCGAGCCGCCGCGCTCTGCGCCGCTGTCCGCGGCTGCGCGCCCTGCACGAGATCGTGTTCGCCCTACCGCGCATCCGGCGCTACGTTACCTCGGAGCGCCGGCTCGCTTTCAACAACGACGATCTGTTCCGCCGCTATCCCGAGCTGGACGGATGAAGCCGGACGCCGGGCGGCGGCTTCGCGAGCGCGCGCACCGTGTTGGCCCGGCCCGAACGAGGAAGTGATGTGACGCCGGTCACCTCGCCGACGCGGCGCTTTCCAGCGTGATCGCCCGTCCCGTTGCCGAGGACTCGCGCACCGCGTCGAGCACCTGCTGGCAGCGCAGGCCGTCGACGAAGTTGGGCGACGGCGAGGTGCCCTGCTCTATCCCGCGCGTGAAGTCGCGCACGAGCAGCCGGAAGGCCATGAGCCGGTGGTCGCGCGGGTCCTTGAACGGCGCGTACTCGACCGGGGTCGGCAACGGCTGCAGCAGCGATCCGCGGCGGCTGGCAACGACCACGCCGTCCTCGAGCGGATTGGGGCCCGGCTGCTCGGCCGTCAGCGTCCCCTCTTCGCCCATGACCGCGATCTTCGCGCCGCGGCTCGGCGTCGTGGCGAACGAAGCGATCATCGTCGCGAGACCGCCGTGCTCGAACGTAAGCGTCATCGTGAAGGTGTCGTCGCTGTCGGCCGTCGCCGCCCGGCCGCTGCGCTCGTCGACGAGATCGGGACGCAGCGTCTCGAGCCGGCCGCTGACCGAGGCGATCTCGCCGAACCAGTCGCGAAGCGCGTCGATGTAATGCGAGCCGAGCGCGCCTAGGAGCCCTCCGCCGTCGGCCTTGCGCGCCATCCAGGAAAGCGGTCGCGGCTTGGGGGTCACGTAGCGATCCAGGAACAGCTCGATCGTGCACAGCCGGAACGCGCCGATGTAGCCGTCGCGCAACAGTCGCCGAATATAGGCGCGCTGCGGCGTATGGCGGAACTCGTGGGCGATCATCGCGGTGCGCCGCGACTTCTCCGCCGCCGCGAGCATCTCCCGGCCTTCGCGCACGTCCATCGCGAACGGCTTCTCGCACAACACGTGCTTGCCCGCACGCAGCGCTGCCACGCTCAACGCATGATGCGCGCTCGGCGGCGTGATGATCGACACGGCATCGAGATCGGGGCGGCCGATGAGCTCCATCGCATCGCTGTGGATACCCTCGATCCCGGCTTCGGCGGCCGCCTTGCGCGCCTTCTCGCGCTCGCGGCTGCAGATCGCCGCGACGTCCCAGCCTTCCGAGCGAAACGCGGGCACGTGGACTTGCGCGCCGAATCCGACGCCGATGATGCCGATCCTGCGGTTGGACGTTGGCACGGATGCTCCTACGCGTTGAGTGAGCCGGCGTCGCTACGCGGGCGCGCGCTCCAGCTCGACTTCCGCTTCGAGGCTTTGCGCGTCCCGATAGATCGACGCGACGGCCAGCACGCGACCGCCGCGCCGGTAGCGCACGACGCAGTCGCGCGCCGCAATGTCGCCGTCGATCTCGAGCTCGTCCCAGCTCTCCGCGTGGCCGACGTAGTTGATCGGCACATCGTAGTGCTGGCTCCAGAAGAAAGGCACCGCGGTGAACTTCTCGCGTGCGCCGAGCATGTTGCGCGCCGCGGCCTGGCCCTGGCGCTCCGCCACCACCCAGTGCTCGACCCGTATCCTGCCGCTGCGCGGATCGGGCCAGCGGGCGATGTCGCCCGCGGCGAAGATGTCCGGCGCGCTCGTTTCCAGGTATTCGGTCACGGCCACGCCGCGATCCAGCGCGAGCCCGGCTTTCTCGGCGAGCGCCAGCCGCGGCCGCACGCCCACCCCTACGACCACCAGATCCGCCTCGATGGCGCCGCCGCTCTTGAGGCAAACTTCCCGGGCGGCGATCGCGGTCGCGGTGTCCTCCAGATGGAAGACGACGCCGTGCTCCTCGTGCAGCTTGCGCACGAAGCCGCTCATCTCCACGCCGAGGATCCGCTCCATCGGCCGCTTCTCCGGCGCCACCACGTGGACCTCGATCTCGCGGGCGCGCAGCGACGCGGCGACTTCGAGCCCGATGAAGCTCGCGCCCAGTACGACCGCGCGCCGGGCGCTCGCCGCCTGGGCGATGATCGCCCGGCAGTCGCGCAGCGTGCGCAGCGTATGCACGTGCGGCAGATCCATCCCGGCGAGCGGCAGACGCACCGGCTCGGCGCCCGTGGCGAGGAGAAGCCGGTCGTAGGGGATGCGGCTTGCGTTCTCCAGCACGACCTCGCGCGTGCCGGCGTCGATGGCGACCACCCGCGTCGACAGCCGCAGATCGATGTGCTGCTCGCGATAGAAATCGTCGCCGCGCAGCGGGATCCAGTCCTCCGGCGCGGTCCCGGCGAGGTAATCCTTCGACAGATTCGGGCGATCCACCGGACCGGCGTCGTCGTCGCTCAGCATGACGATGCCACCCTGGTAACCATCGCGACGCAGCATTTCCGCCGCCGCGAAGCCGGCGGCGCCGCCGCCGACGATGACGATCTTCTGCGGCGCGCCCCGAGCCTTTGGGGTGGCGCTTCGCGTCTTCTCGGACGCCTTCTCGCGCACGAACACCTTGCCTTCGCGCAGCTCGGTTCTCCAGCATGCGACGGGGCTAAGCGCCGGCGCGCGCAGCGCTTCTCCCGTGTTGAGCGAAAAGCAGGCGTGGTGCCACGGGCAGCGCACGGTGGCGCCGACCATCAGCCCTTCCGCGAGCGGTCCGCCGTAATGGGTGCAGGTGGCCCCGATCGCGAAGAGCTCGGCGCCGCGCCGCGCCAGGAGAACGGCGTCCTCGCCGACGTGGCCGCGCAGCATCTTCCCGTCGCTCACGCTGTCGAGCGCGATGCCCTGCGTCAGGTCCGGACCGGTCGGTTCCGAATGGGCATCGCTCATGGGAGTCCGCTCAAGGTTTGAACGATACGGACAACTCGGCTCCGCCTCGCGCGGAGGTGCATCAGGCCGATTCTACGTCTGCCTGTCGTTCGAGTCAGCGCCATTGGATTGCGGGTTCGTCGGATTCGTTCCCGGCCGCCGTCGGACCGAGGCCCCGCGGCATGGTATGGTGACGCGGGCGGAACGCCGCCGAAGCGTCAGCCGCCTAACCACGAACGATGGCTCCTCCCTTCGACAGAGCCGCGACCGGTGGCGCGACCGGAACGGTCAAGCGCTACCTCCCATGGGTCGTCGCCACTGCGCTGTTCATGGAGCAGCTCGACTCGACCATCGTCAACACCGCCGTTCCGACGATGGCGGAAAGCCTCGGTGTCGCGCCGCTCAGCCTCAAGGCGGTGGTGGCGAGCTACATCGTCAGTCTGGCGGTCGGCATTCCGGTGAGCGGCTGGATCGCCGATCGTTTCGGCACGCGGCGGGTTTTCAGCAGTGCCGTGGCGATCTTCACCCTGGCCTCGGTGGCCTGCGGCCTCTCGGTCAGCGTGACCATGCTCATCGGCGCCCGCATCCTGCAGGGCCTCGGCGCGGCGCTGATGACGCCGGTGGGACGGCTCGCCATCGTGCGCACCTTCGCCAAGTCGGAGCTTCTGGTGGCCATGAACTTCGTGATCATTCCCGCGCTGATCGGTCCGTTGCTCGGCCCCACGGTGGGCGGGTTGATCGTGCACTGGGTGTCCTGGCGCGAGATCTTCTTCGTCAACGTGCCGATGGGCATCGCCGCGCTCATCATCATCCACCGCTACATGCCCGACTATCGCGGCGAAGGCGCGCGCCCGCTCGACTTCGTCGGCCTGGTGCTCTTCAGCTCCGGCATGGCGATCCTCTCCTGGCTGCTGGAGATCTTCGGCGAGCACCAGATCTCCGTGCTGCAGGGCGCGCTGCTGCTCGCGCTGTCGCTGGCGCTGCTGGCTGCCTACGCCTGGCACGCGCAGCAGATCGATCATCCGCTGCTCGAGCTTCGGCTGTTCCGCCGGCGCACCTTCCGGGTCTCGGTCGGAGGCGGGCTCGTCACCCGCCTGGGGATCGGCGGCATGCCTTTCCTGCTGCCGCTGCTCTATCAGCTCGGACTCGGCCTGCCGGCATGGGAGTCGGGACTGCTCACCATGCCCAGCGCGCTCGCGGCGATGGGCATGAAGGCCCTGAGCTCGCGGGTGCTGCGCCGCTATGGCTTTCGCTCCGTGCTCATGGTCAACACCTTCCTCGTCGGCACGACGATCTGCCTGTTCTCGCAGGTGTCGGCCGCCACGCCGCTGGCGGTGATCGTGCTGCTCGCCTTCGCTCAGGGCTTCTTCAATTCGCTGCAGTTTTCCAGCGTGAACGGCATGGCGTATGCCGACATCACGCCCGCCGAGTCGAGCATGGCCACCTCGATCGCGAGCACCATGCAGCAGCTCTCGCTTTCCTTCGGGCTCGCGACCGCGTCGCTCGTCGCCGGCTGGTACCTCGGCAACGTGCCGCAGACCGAGGCGCTCGCCGTGACCGCCGCGCTGCATCGCACCTTCCTGACCGTCGGTGCGCTCACCGTGGTTTCCGCGCTCGCGTTCCGGACGCTCAAGCCGGGCGACGGCGACAATGTGAGCCGCGGCAAGGTGCCCGGGAGCGGCGTCTAGCGGGGCCATTGCTCCGGCCGCTGCTATGCTCTGACCGCATGTCGCTGCCCACGACCGACCCCGATCCGCGTCCCGACCCGACGGGCGCCAACTTCAGGCTCGCCGCCCGGATCGCCATGGGCTTCGTCGCGCTCCTCTGGCTGATCCAGCTCCTCGACTCGGGCCTCGATGTCTCGCCCGAGGCCTTCGGGGTGCGCCCGCGCCAGATCGCGGGCCTGATCGGCATCGTCTTCGCGCCGCTCGTGCACGCCGACTTCGCGCACCTGTTTTCCAACTCGCTGCCGCTGATCGTCGCCGGCACGGCGATGCTCTACCTGTATCCGCAATCGTCGCTGCGCGTGCTGCCGGCCATCTACTTCGGTCCCGGCGCCGCCGTGTGGCTCTTCGCCCGCGGCTCGAGCCATCTCGGGGCGAGCGGCCTGGTCTACGGGCTGGTCGCCTACATCTTCGTGGGCGGCGTCGTCCGCCACGACCGACGCGCGATCGCCGCCTCACTGCTCGTGTCCTTCATGTACGGAGCGCTGGTCTGGGGCGTGCTGCCGATCCGGCGCGGCGTGTCCTGGGAGACGCACCTGTCGGCCGCGCTCATCGGCGTCGTGCTCGCCTTCGCGCTCAAGCATCTGGATGTTCCGCCGCGCCGCCGCTACTCTTGGGAGGAGGAAGCCAGCGGCTCCGAGCAGGAAGCCCCGTGAAGATCGCCACCTGGAACGTCAACGGCATTCGCGCCCGCGAGGCGCAGCTCTGCGACTGGCTCGAACGCGATCGCCCCGACGTCGTCTGCCTGCAGGAGATCAAGGCGAGGCCCGATCAGGTGCCGGAGCGCTGCAAGTTCGCCGACTACCACGCCTTCTGGCACGGCGCCGGAGGCTACTCCGGCGTCTCGCTCCACATCCGGAAGGAGCTTCTCGACCAGCCCGAGTTCAGCCATCCCGAGTTCGACATGGAGACGCGCATCGTCGAAGTGTCCCTCGGGAACCTGGTGCTCGCCTCGGTATACGTGCCCAACGGCGGCAAGGACTTCACCGCCAAGCTCGCCTTCCTCACCGCGCTCGGAGCCTGGTCGAAGTCGCTGCACGAGCAGGGACGCGAGCTCGTCCTGTGCGGCGACATCAACATCGCCCGGGCGGAAATCGACGTGCACCCCAGGGAGCGCAAGGAAGGCATCATCGGCCAGCGGCCGGAGGAGCGCGAGCTCTTCGAGGCCCTTCTCGGCGGGAACCTGGTCGACGTCACCCGCGCGCTCGACCCCGGCAACGCGGGGCTGTTCACGTGGTGGCCGCCGTGGCGCAACATGCGCCAGCGCAACATCGGCTGGCGCATCGACTACATCCTCGCATCGCGGACAATCGCGCGGCGCGCGACGAGCTGCAAGGTGCTCTCCGCGGTCGGCACGAGCGACCACGCGCCGCTCGTGATGGTCACGACGTAGCACCGCGACTTCACATGCCGCCGGCTGCCTACTTCACCTCCACCCAGTCCGCCAGCTCGCAGTTCTCATACGCCTTGACCACCGCGGAATCCGAGTCGATCACCGTCTTCACCGCCGAGGGCTTCGCCAGCACTCCGACCATCAGCGTATAGTGCGCGTTGCTCACGCCGAGGTACTCGATGCTCACGAGCGCGGAGCCCTTGGCGCCGTACTGCTTCTGGTTCGGCCACGGGCGCCGCTCGATCGCCGCGCCCTGGTAGCGCGCCGTCGGGTGATAGCACTTGAGCACGCCGCGGGCGAAGTCCGCGAAGCGCTGATCCTTCTGCACCTTCGCCATTGCCGGCTGCGGTTTCTTGTGGCTGCCGGGCGGCAGCTGAGGCGGCGCCGCGACCATGGTCATGGCGAAGGCAAGCAAGGCGGGGTCGAGCATTGTTGATCTTCTCCCTGGAGTGATGGCGGCGGGCCGGCCGCGGCGGGTCGTATGCTACGCCAAAAGTCCGGCGCGCGGGCCGGCCGCGAGGACCTGCGGGTCTCTACGCGCTGGCGGCGTCGAGCATCCGGATCGCGTCGGGGTCCAGCCTGATCGCGACCGCGTGCAGGATCTCCCGCAACTGCTCCGGGTTGGTGGCGCTGACGATCGGCGCGCTGACGCCCGCCCGGCTCATCAGCCAGGCCAGAGAGACCTGCGCCGGCGTCGCGTGCAGCCGCGCGCAGACGCTGTCGAGCGCGTCGAGGATCCGCATGCCGCGCGGGTTCAGGAACTTCTTCATCCCCGGGCCGCGGGCGCTCTTCTTGAAGTCCAGCTCGGAGCGATACTTGCCGGTGAGAAAACCCGCTGCGAGCGCGAAATAGGTGATCACGCCCAGGTTCTCGCGGACGCACAGGTCCTGCAACGCGCCTTCGAAGCTCGTGCGTTCGTACAGGTTGTAGTGCGGCTGCAGCGTGGCGTAGCGCGGCAGGGCTTTGGCGCCGCTCACTTCGAGTGCCTCCTCGAGGCGCGCCGCCGAGTAGTTCGACGCGCCGATCGCCTTCACCTTGCCCTCGCGAATCAGCCGATCGTAGGCAGCGAGCGTTTCCTCGAGCGGCGTGTTCTCGTCGTCCCAGTGCGACTGGTAGAGATCGATGCAGTCGATCTGCAGGCGCCGGAGCGAGGCCTCGGCCGCCTGCAGGATGTAGTCCCTGCGCAACACCTTGTGGCCCTGCCCCATTTCGGAGCCCACCTTGGTGGCGATCACTACGTCGTCGTGACGACCGCGCCGGGCGATCCAGCGGCCGATGATCGTCTCCGACTCGCCGCCTTCGTGTCCCGTGACCCAGCGCGAGTATGAGTCCGCGGTGTCGATCAGATTGAACCCGGCCTCGACGAATTGATCGAGCAGGCGAAACGACATCGCCTCGTCCGCGGTCCAGCCGAACACGTTGCCGCCGAAGGCCAGCGGGGCGACGTCGAAGCCGGTACTGCCGAGTGGGCGTCGATCCATGCGCGGTCTCCTGGGCCCTAAGCCGCGACCGATGCGAGTGCGGTCGCGACCGTATCGATGTCGACCGGTTTGGTGAGATGACCGTCGAAGCCCGCCTCCGCCGTGCGGCAGCGGTCGCGCTCCTGCCCCCATCCGGTCAGCGCGATCAGCGCAGCGCCGCTGGCATCCGGGCGAGCCCGAATGCGACGCGCCACCTCGTATCCGTCCATGCCGGGCATACCGAGGTCGAGCAGCGTCACGCGCGGATGAAACGCCGCGAACGCATCGAGCGCAGACTCGCCGTCGTGAACCACGCGCACCTCGGCGCCGAGCATCCGCAGCAACGCGCCAAGACTGTCCGCGGCGTCCTGGTTGTCGTCGACGACCAGTATCCGTTGCGACTTGCTGAGCGCGGGCGTCGCAGCGGCGGCCCCGGTCGCCGCTTCGGGTCCGCGGTCACTCACCGGAAGCCGGACGGTGAACTCGCTGCCCCTGCCCATGCCCTCGCTCGCGGCCGTCAGCGTACCGCCGTGCTGCTCGACCAGGCCCCGCGCCAGCGCGAGCCCGATGCCGAGGCCCGATTGCGCAGTCGGCGCAGGCGGCGCCACCTGGGTGAACATATCGAACACGGAAGACAGAGCCTCGCCGGGAATGCCGATGCCGGTGTCGCTCACCGTCACGGCGACTTGGCCGCCCTCGCGCCGACCGGTGAGGGCGATGGAGCCACCCGGATTGGTGTAGTTCGCCGCGTTGTTGAGCAGGTTCGAGAAGATCTGCGTGAGTCGCGTCGTGTCCGCCTCGACCGCAACCGTCTCCGGCGGCAGATCGACGGTCAGCGTATGCCCACGCGACTCGATGAGCGGCCGGCTCATTTCCACCGCCGCCTCGATTACCGTAGCGAGCGGCACGATGTCCTTGCGCAGCCTGATCGTCCCGCGCGTCATGCGGGAGACCTCCATCAGGTCGTCGACCAGGCGCACCAGATGGTTCACCTGGCGCGCCATGATCTCGACGACGTCGGTCTTCGCGCCCGAGAGCTTGAGCAGCTCGACCGAATTGCGGATCGGCGCCAAGGGATTGCGCAGCTCGTGCGCCAGCGCGGCCATGAATTCGTCCTTGCGCCGGTCGGCGAGCTCGCGCTCCTCGAGGTGTGCGCGCATGTGGTATTGCCGCTCCCGCGCCCGCAGCGCGCTGCGCACGGCGCTGCCGAGCGCGGCGATCCGTACGGGCCGTTCCAGCAGCGTCACGTTGCCCAGGGTCTCCATGGCCCGCCGGGCGACCGCCGAATCGGCGCCCTGCCGCGTCAGCAGCAGGACCGGCAGGTCCGACCACGGAGCCTGGTCCGCCAGGATGCCGCCGAGGCGCTGCTCGTCCCGCGCCAGCGCTTCCTCGGTGAGCAATATCGCCGCGGCGCCGCGCTCGACTTCGCGGGCGAGAGCGTCGATGTCGCAACACGCGCGGGTCGCGACGCTCGCGCCGAGCATCGTCTCGATCAACGCGGCATCCTTGCCCACCGGCGCGAGGATGAGGACCCGGCTCTCGAAGCCGTCATGCGACGCGCCGCTCACGTCGCTCTCTTCTCCGGTACGCCGCTGAGCACGCCGCGGTAATCGCGGAGCGGTTCGCCGACCCACATGCGCCCGTGGCGCATGACGAATTCGCGGATGGTCCGCTCATGGTCGCCGCCGCGCATCTTCACCGCCGATACCGCCTGCTTCACTTCGCCGTCGGCCTCGAAATAGCGCAGCAGGATCACGGCGTCGGAGAGGTAGCTCGCGTCGATCGGTGCCGTCATGTGCGGGCCGATGATGCCCGCCTGCGTCGCGATGAGGATGGTGGCGATGCCTTGCTGTCCCAGGTAGGTGAGCAGCTCGTGCAGCTGGACGACGAGGAACTTCTCGTCGGGCATGGAATTGAGATACCCGTTGAGGCTGTCGATGACGATGATCGAGGTCGACGGGACGCCGCTCGCGCTCCGGATGGCGTGCGCGAATTCGCCTGGGGAGAGCTCGGCCGGATCGATCTGGGTCACCGAAATCGTTCCTTCCGCCGCGTACTGGGCCAGGGGCACGCCGAGCCCCGCCATGCGGCTGAACAGCGTATTGCTGCTTTCGTCGAAAATGAACAGCGCCGCTCGCTCGCCGCGAGCGGCGGCCTGCACGGCGAACTGCGCGGCGATGCTCGACTTGCCCGTTCCCGAAGCTCCGATGATCAGCGTGCTGGTGCCTCGCTCGAGCCCGCCGCCGATCAGCGAGTCGAGCCCCGGCAGTCCGCTCGGCAGCCGATCGCGACGCGAATCGTGGCGATGTTCGGCGGCCACGAGCCGCGGATAGGTTTCCAGGCCGCCGCGGCGAATCGCGTAGTCATGGTAGCCCGTGCGGAAATCGCTGCCGCGGAGCTTCGTGACGCTGAGCCGTCGGCGCAGCGTCCCGAAGCTGGTCGGGGTCTGCTGCAGCATGATGGCGCCGTGGGCGATGCTCTGCACCTGGAGGTCGCGGTCGCTGGTCGTGAGATCGTCGAGCACCAGCACGGTGCAATGCTGGCCGGCGAAGAACTGCTTGAGCGCCAATATCTGGCGCCGGTAGCGCAGCGGATCGCCCGAGAGCAGGCGCAGCTCGGAGAGCGAATCGACTACGACCCGCGTCGGTTGATCGCGTTTGACCTCATCCAGCATCGTGCGGGTGGTTTCCGAGAGCTCCACCTCGGACGGATGGAACACGGTGTATTGCTCTCCCGGCGCCAGGCTCCCGCTCGAAGGCATCAGCTCGCGAATCGTCACGCCGTCCAGCGACCATCCGTGCGAGGCCGCCATTGCCTGGATCTCCTCGGTCGATTCCGACAGCGTGAAGTGCAACACCGACTCACCGCGGTGGGCACCCTCGAGAAGGAACTGGAACGCCAGAGTCGTCTTGCCCGAGCCCGGCGAGCCTTCAATCAGGTACAGCCGATCGGCAAGCAATCCCCCGCCGAGGATGTCGTCGAGGTTTTCGTTCCCCGTGCCTACTCGAGGCATCTCGCCGGCCTTTGGCATGTGATCGCTGGTTTCGATCGAGGCAAACTGCAACGGGTCTCGCAGCCCGCTTCTACGCTGCAGTGTAGCGCAGCGAATGGCCGCGCGGGCAATCGCGTGCCGCGCGATCGGCGGCGAGGTTTGCTTTGTAAAAATTACACGCGCTGAAGCCCGCCCGGCGCGTGGGCGCGCGAATCGTCGGAGCCGGGAGCTATCCGCCAGCGCTGTGCTTACCGCAGCGCTCTTCGTAGTAGTTCTTGATCTTCTCGAGCTGCTCCTTGCTCATGCCCTTGACGTAGCGCTCGTGCGGCACGCCGGACTCGAGGTACTTCTTCGACACCTCGTTGTAGAGAGATCCGGCCCCGCGACGCGCTTCCACCTCGGGCAGGAACTCGGTGGTGATGCGGGCCGTTGCCCCGTGTTGCGCCAGGCGCGACCGGGTCGAGCTCGCCGTCGCCGAGCACCTTCACCTTCGAGCCGTGGCATTGCGCACAGCCGACGGCGACCGCCTTCGGCCCGCCGATCACTTCGCCCCGATCGTTGTCGAGCGAGTCCAGGATGTCGCCGGCCTTGGCGTGCTAGCCAGCGCTCGTTTCCTGCACATCCGTCGCATGCCACTGACCGCAGTCTTTCGCGGTCACCAGCACTGCGACCCGGTAGCCGTAGTGGTCCATCCCTTCCGCATCGCTCGGCCCGCGATGGCGCGCGTAGCAATCCAGGCCTTTTGCCGCATGCTTGCTCGTCTTCCATTGCTCGACGAACGCCGGCGACTGCTTCTCGTGACCGCCGATGCAGGCCCGACCCTTCCCGGAGATTGCCGCCTTGGCGGCGGCGCCCGCGCGGGCGCAGCGCAGAGGACAAACGGGGCAGCCACCGCCGCGCATAGCGCGGCGAGCGCAACCTGGCGCTTCATCGGGCCCTCCCTTCGCTCGCGAGCGACTTCGAACCGAGCTTCGATCGACTCTAACGCGGCGGGCGCACCGGCCTCTTGGATCTGGGGCAAGCGAGGGCCGGAGGGCGGCTGCGGCGGCAGAGGCGCCGCGCGGCGTCGAGTTGCGGTCGAGCAACCCGCTGCCGGCCATCGACACAATGCGTCGCTGCACGTCGTTTTGCGCCGGAAGCTAACCGCGCAATCCTCTGTTTACGCTCTGGTACAGAGCTTGCTCGGGACACGGACTCGGCGCTGCGCGTTCCCCTGACCCGGCCGGATCGCCAAGAGCCATGAATAAGAAGGCGCACCCACGAGCTTCATACCCCGCCGCGAGCGGCGAGCGGCCTAGCCGCAGCGACGCTTGGGGCGTCGTCGCTCCGCTGCTGGCGGCCGTTGCCGTTCCGTACGGCCTGCTATTCCCGCTGTTACGAGCCGGCTGGCTGAGTCGTGCCGGCTTCGTCGCGGCGGCACTCGCGCTTTCGGTCTTCGCGGTGATCGTGATCGCGATCCACCTCAGCCGCTCCCTCGCGCATCTGCGCTCGGCGCTCCAGCGCAGCGTTGGCAAGGCGTCGGAAAGCGTCTCGGCGCGCCAACTCAGCCTCGAAGCCGACCGCGACGCCGCGCTTCGCGAAAGCGCCGCCGATCGCGCCCTGCTGCGCCAGTTCGAGCGCGCCCAGCGCATTGCCCGCGTGGGCAGCTGGGAATGGACGCGGGCCGGCGATCGTCTGTCATGCTCAGCCGAGGCGCGCCGCATCCTGGGCGCGGATGGGGAGCAGCTCGTGCGGCCGGCTGCGATCCTGAGCCTGGTCCATCCCGACGACCGTCGCGCTTTCCGGCACTGGATGCTCGAGCTGGCGCGCGGCGCCGAGCGCGACGGGCTCGACGTGCGGATCCTCTCCGAGGGCGAGCTGCGCCACGTCCACGTGTTGGGCGAGACGCTGCGCGACGAGACCGGGAACCGGGCGGGCGTCGCGGGCACCATCCAGGACGCGACCGAGCGGACGCGGGCCATCCAGAGAATTCACCGACTGGCCTACTTCGACGTACTCACCGACCTGCCGAACCGGTCCCGCTTCCACGAGAAGATGGCCGAGACGCTGGAGCTCGCGAAGCAGCGAGGAACGTCGTTCGCGATCATGTTTCTCGACCTCGACCAGTTCAAGCGCATCAACGACACGCTCGGCCACTCGGTCGGCGACGACCTGCTGCGCATCATCGCCCAGCGGCTGACCCGCAGCATGCGGCCCGAGGACATGGCGGCGTCGCTGCCTCTGGGTCCCGACGAGCGCGACGTGTGCCGCCAGGGCGGCGACGAATTCATCGTGCTGCTGAACGGCGTGGCCAACGAGCAGGACGCGGCGCGCGCGGCAAATCGGCTGCTGACCACTCTCGCGCAGCCGATTTCGCTGGGCACCCAGGACGTCTTCGTCTCAGCGTCGATCGGCATCGTGCTCTATCCGCGCGACGGAGCGGACCTCGATACGCTGCTCAAGAACGCGGACGTGGCTATGTATCACGCCAAGGCGCACGGTCGCAATCGCTTCTTCTTCTATCAGGACTCGATGCGCGCCGCCTCGGCGCAGCGGCTGTCGCTGGAGAACGACCTGCGCAAGGGGCTCGAGGCGGAGCAGTTCGAGCTCTACTACCAGCCGCAGATCGAGCTGCCGAGCTGCAGGGTCGTGGCCATCGAAGCCCTGATCCGCTGGCACCATCCGACGCTGGGCCTGCTCACGCCGACGCACTTCATTCCGGTCGCCGAGGAGGCGGGCCTGATCATGGACATCTGGGAATGGGTGCTGGTCGCGGCGCTGATCCAGCACAACGCCTGGATCGAGCAGGGGCTGCCGCCGGTGACCATCGGGGTCAACCTCTCCAGCGTCCAGTTCAGCGACGCGGCGCTCGCCGCGCGCGTGCGCGAGATCGCCCAAGTGATCGACGTTCCGCTCGATCACCTCGAGCTCGAGGTCACCGAATCGATGCTGCTCGCCGATTTCGATGCCGCGCTGAAGACGCTGACGGAGCTGCGCTCCATGGGCGTGAAGATCGCGATCGACGATTTCGGCACCGGTTATTCTTCGCTCTCGTACCTGCGCCGGCTGCCGCTGGACAAGCTCAAGCTCGATCAGTCGTTCACGCGCGACGCCCAGCACAACGAGGGCGACGTCGCGATCACCCGCGCCGTGATCGCCATGGCGCACAGCCTCAAGCTCGCCGTGGTAGCCGAGGGCGTGGAAACCCAGGCGCAGATCGATCTGCTGCAGTCGCTGGGCTGCACGACGGTGCAGGGATTCCTGCTCGGCCGCCCGCTGCCCGCGGATGCGACCGCCGAGCTGCTGCGCCAGAGCGCCGCCGCGGGGCCAGTGCCGGCGCGCGAGCCCGACGCCGCATGGGGCTCGATCGTGCAGCCGCGGACGGCCGCCGCGACGCGCGTGGACCGCGCCGATGAGGCGGCAGCCGGCGAGTCGGCCTAGCGGGTATCGCCTATACGCGAGGCTCGCCGAGCTCGTTGACGGTGATGGTCGGTCCCGGGGCGAAGCCGAGCTGCGCCCGGTGCGTCTGACCCCGAAAGACGTAGGTCACGTCCCAGTAATCCGGCTTCGCGGAGCTCGGTACCTGCTCGCAGCGCTCGACGTTCTGGGTGTACGTCCGGTTGCCGCGATTGACGTTCGCCCCCACGGCAGCGCCGCCCACGGCGCCGATGGCCGTCGCGACATCGTTGCCGCGGCCGCTGCCGATCTGATGTCCCAGCACGCCGCCGAGCACCCCGCCGATGATGGCGCCGCCAATGTTAGGCTGGTTCTGGCGCACGACCTGCTGCTGCTCGACCCAGCAGCGCTGCTCCGGAGGACCGACGACCGCGCGCACCGCGACGACGTCGGCCTGGAACAGCTGCTCGCCGTGGTGCGGGTAGTACTCGTACACGGGCCCGGACGGCGGTGGCGGCGCGTACGTGTATTGCGGCGTCCCGCGCGTCGGCCGCACCGACGACACCCGGTTGTTCATGCCGATGGCGCCGAGCGAGTTGTATTGACCCGGACGCAGGATGACGCAGCGCCCGCGATAATACGCGTCCTCGCACACCTGCCATTCGCCCTGCTCGACGATGGCCGACGAGGCGCGGTCGTTGAAGCCGTAGTGCTCGAAGTTGTCCACCGGGCCGTCGGCGCTGAAGACGCGGCCGCGCAGATACTCCTGCTCGTAGAACACGATTTGTGCGGCGGCGTGCTGCGCGAGCAGCAAGCCGGCGAGGCCGAGCGCCGCCGTGAACGATGCTTTCATGTCGCCTCCTCCTTGGGGCCCCCGTGCAGCCGCGCCGGACCGCGTGTCTGGCGGGGCCTTGGCGGTAGGCGAGCGTGCCACCGGCCGTGGGCCGGGTCAAGGCGGCGCGGCGCGCGTATACTCGAGACGAATCACGAAGGCTATCCGTGCCCGCCGCGTCAGCTGTCTTCGGCGGCCACGAACCCGGAGGACACGCCATGGACAGGGTCGAACGCCAACCGGCAGGGATCGCGTCGCCGCGCATGACGGACTCCGCGGTCGATCGGCTGCTCGAGGCCGAGGCGCGGCTGCTCGCGCACGAGCGGCGCGATCCGGTATCGCCTTATTTCAACGCCGACCCCCGGCTGCGCACCGAACGCCGCCGCTTCATGCTGGGCTCGCTTGCGGCGGCGGCCGCCGCGGGTCTGGTCCCGCGCGGAGCGCGCGCCGTGCCGCTGGGCGCGGTCGAGCACGACGTACCGGCCGATGCCAGCAAGACCCAAGGCTATCCGCTCGCCGACGAAAGCTACGGCTCGCGCTCGCAGTTCGAAACCGAGGTGCGGATGCGCTTCAAGACCGCTACGGCGCAGTCCTCGTGGACGTTCACGCCACTGCAGAATGGCGTGGGCATCATCACGGCGTCGGGACTGCACTTCGAGCGCAGCCACGCCGGCACGGCGGTGATCGATCCCAGCAAGCACGACCTCTACGTGCACGGTCTGGTGCGCGAACCCAAGAAATTCTCGATGCACGATATCCGCCGCTTTCCGTCGATCTCGCGGACCATGTTCATCGAGTGCTCGGGCAACGGGCTCACCGAGTGGTCGAAGCCGACGCTGCGCACGGTGCAGGGCACGCATGGGCTCACGTCGACTTCCGAGTGGACCGGCGTGCCGCTTTCGACCATCCTCAACGAGGCGGGCGTGCGCGGCAACGCCAAGTGGATCCTCGCCGAAGGCGGCGACGGCGCGGCAATGACGCGGAGCATCCCGTTTGCCAAGGCGATGAGGGACTGTTTCCTCGCCTACGGTCAGAACGGGGAGGCGATCCGGCCCGAGCAGGGCTATCCGCTGCGCCTCATGATCCCCGGGTACGAAGGCAACATGCACATCAAGTGGCTGCGCCGGCTGGAAGTCGCCGACGCGCCGTTCATGACTCGCGAGGAGACCTCCAAGTACACCGACCTGCGTCCCAGCGGCAAGGCGGTCCAGTTCTCCTTCGAGATGGAAGCGAAGTCCGTGATCACGTTTCCGTCGGGCGAGATGACGCTCGATGGTCCGGGCTTCTACGAGATCCGCGGCATCGCCTGGTCCGGACGCGGCCGCGTCAAGCGCGTCGATCTCTCCACCGACGGCGGCAAGAGCTGGCGGCAGGCTGCCCTGCAGCCGCCGGTGCTGCCGATCTGCCACACGCGCTTCCGCCTGCCCTGGCGATGGGATGGGAAGACCGCGATCCTGCAGAGCCGCTGCGTCGACGAGACGGGCTACGTGCAGCCGACGCTCGGACAGCTCATCGCGCTGCGCGGCCTCGACGGGCCGCTCGGCTCGATCTATCACCTGAACGCGATCCAGAGCTGGCAGGTGGCGAGCGACGGAAAGGTGTCCAATGTCCACGACTATTGAAAGGCTCGCCGTCGCGCTGGTGCTGCTGGGCGCGGCGAGCGGCGTTGCCGGCGCGCCGGCAACGCACTACGGCTTCGGAACGACACCTTCGCAGGCAGAGCTCGATCGCTTCTTCGCACCGATGCCCGATGGACGCGGGCTCCCGGCCGGGTCCGGATCGGTCGAGCAGGGCACGGCGGTCTACGAGCAGCAATGCGCCTCGTGCCATGGCGCCAACCTTCAGGGCGGCATCGGCGATAAGCTGATTGGCGGCCGGGGCACGCTCGTCAACGGCGATCCCGCCAAGGCACCGGTGAAGACCATCGAGAGCTACTGGCCGTACGCCACCACGATCTTCGACTATGTGAAGCGGGCGATGCCGCTCAACGCGCCGGACAGCCTGTCCAACGACCAAGTCTATGCGGTGACGGCCTACATCCTGTCCGAGGCGAAGATCGTCCCGCCCGACACGGCGCTCGATGCCAAAGCGCTGGCGGCGGTGAAGATGCCGAACCGCGACGGCTTCATTCCCGATCCGCGGCCGGAGAGGTTTCCCCCGGCCGACAAGACCCCGCACCAGAGGCTGGTGATCGCGCCCGCGGCCAAGTGAGGCCCGTCGGCCGGCCACCGATCGGCCGGTTCGGTACGCGAAACTCCGGCGCGGCGGTACAAGCTTCGGTAAACCGGGCCGGTACGCCACTTATTCCCCGGGGTGCGGCTTTTTTCCGCGATCGGCTGCGCGCTTCCGTCCCGGCCAACCAGACGACCGCGGCAATGCTATCTTACGGGCGCTGTCGCACGACCGGCCGCGATCGCGGCGCGGATGATCCCTTTCCTCAGGAGAAAGAAGCCATGAAAAATACGTCGTTGCGGCGCCGCGCTGTCGTATCCGCGCTGGCGCTGATGGGCACCCTCGGCATTGTCGCGGGCTGCACCACGATGCAGGACGCGATGTACACGCAGACCGTCACGCTCTCGGGCGCGAACGAGGTGCCTCCCGTGGCCACTTCCGCGACCGGCACCGCGACGGTCACCATCCGGCCCGATCACACCGTGAGCGCGAAGGAAAGCGTCTCCGGGATGACCGCGACCGCGTCGCACATCCACCAGGGCGCCGCCGGCGCCAACGGCCCGGTGATCGTCCCGTTCGTCAAGACCGGCGACAACACCTTCGCCGCGCCCGAAAACGCCAAGCTCACCGACGCCCAGTACGAGGCGTTCAAGGCGGGCAATCTGTACGTCAACGTGCACAGCGCGGCGCATCCGGGCGGAGAGATCCGGGCGCAGCTCAAGCCGCAGTGAAGCCCCGGCGCGGCCATGGTGCCGCGCCGCGTGTTTCTCCCGGCATCGATTTTCGTCAGCGGAGTCACCTATGAGGCTACGCGCAGTGCTCGCGGGACTGATCATGCCATCGCTCGCTCTAGGGTCGTCCGGTCCGGCGCTCGCGGCGACCGTCGTGCACGCCTCGCTGCAGGACCCGAGCGATCCGGGCGTCGCCGCGATGCACATCGCGCTGGACCGCGACCGCGTGCCGGCAGGCAAGGTCACGTTCTGCACGGTCAACCAATCCAAGAACCTGGTCCACGAGCTCATCGTCGTCCGGGTCGACTCGCCGCAGGCCGCGCTTCCCTACGACGAGAAGAAGCAGGAGGTCGTGGAGAAGCGCATCGCCCATCTGGGCGAGGTCTCGGACCTCAAGCCGGGTCAGTACCTGCTCATCTGCAATCAGCCGGGACACTACAAGGCTGGGATGAGCGCGCCGTTCACGGTCAGGCCGTAGCCGAGCGCTCCCAAGCGGCGCCGAAGCCGGCCTCCCACACGGGCGGCAATTGCCCTGATGCGGCTCTTCGCTGTGAGCGTGGTGCGCAACGAGGCGGATGTCATCGAGCCCTTCGTCCGCCACAACCTCTCGCTGCTCGACGAGCTCACCATCGTCGACCACGCGTCGATCGACGCGACGTCCGGCATTCTCTCGCGTCTCGCCGGCGAAGGGCTGCCTCTGCGCCTCATCCGCGAAGACGCCGCGGGTTTTTTCCAGGCCGAGTGGTTGACCGCTCTCGCCCGCGAAGCATTTCTGCGCGATGGAGCGGATTTCGTCTTTCCGATTGACGCCGACGAATTCATAAAGGCGGAGTCGCGCGCCGCGATCGAAGAGGAACTCTCCGATCTCCCGGCCGATGCGCATGCGGTCGTGCGGTGGCTCACCTACGTGCCGCAGTCGTTCGACGGCGGGCGTGCCTTCGGGCCGTCGTACCTGCGCTGGCGACTGAAGCACGAGCGGCAGCGAAGCTACAAGTGCGTTATCGGACGGAGCTTCGCCCGGCGCGGCGCCCAATACATCGTCAGCGGCAACCACCTCGTGGACGATCCGACGCAGACGAAGCCTCCGTTACACATCCGGTTGCGCGCGGGCAAGCTCGCGCTGGCCCATTGCCCCGTTCGCAGCGCCGAGCAACTCGAGCGCAAGGTCCGCCTCGGCTATCCCGCGCATCAGGCTACCGAGCCGGCGAACGACCGCCAGGCGCACCATTGGCGAGCGCTCTACGAGGAGCTCGCACTAGGCGAGCGCCTGACGCGGGCGCGCCTGCGCGAGATCGCCTGCAACTACGGGCTTCCGCGCGAACAGTGGTCGCCGGCCGATGCGGCGGAGCTGGTCGAAGATCCGGTACCATTAGCCTCCACGGGGCACCACATTCGCCCACAGGCCCGATAATGGCGCCGAGCAGGATCCTGGTCGTGGTCACGACCTTCAATCGACGGCAGTTGATCGAACTCACTTCGAGGTAGCTGAAGAGAATCGTTTTCGACTCGAGTCGCTTCGCCTTCGTCGTGTCCGACGACTGCTCGACCGAGTACGGGCTGGCCTTCTTGAAAAGCGCCTACTCCTCGCTACCGGGCGTCACATTCATGAAGACGAGCCGGAATTCAGGTCCGATCGTGCACACCTGGAAGTTATTGAAATGGTTCGCGTCCAGCGACTTCGACAAGATCTTGCTTCTTGACAGCGATCTGATCGTTCACGAGCGATCCATCCAATGCATTGACGACCTCGAAGGCGAGCTCATCAGTTCGCGGTACAACTCCTGCTTTCACAGTCGAGCTATCGCACGAACGTTAATGCACAAAGGTCGATATCGGATGGGCGGGAGCATTGATCCATAAAGGCATTATAGAAGAGCTGCTCAGCCGCCATGGCTCACAGCCGTTCGACGATTGGGCGCTTTCCGATCTCGCGAGACGACGCAACCTTGCGATCAAAGTCGCCACGCCCAGCATGATTGAACACATCGGACTTTTCGGGTTCAACAACGCTACGCCGGATCATTTCGATCACTCGTTCGACTTCCCAACGGCGTATATCGATCAGCCTACGCGCGACTTCTTTGCCAGGACGCACGGCGTTGACCTTCTGCGCTGCCTCGGAACCGTGCCGGATCAAGACAGCGATCTGTCGCGCATTGCGCTGTGCCCGGCAATGCTGCGCCCTTCTTGATCGGGAGAGGTCGGCGGCGGAGCCTTTCGCGCTTTGGGCGGCAACGAGGCCGCCGCGCGATCGGTTTGCGTCATCATGGAGTCGTGAGCTGGCATGAGCTTCGTCGGCCCGGCCGACAAACCTTTGGTCGGCGCAGAAGCTCTAACGAGATGGCCCAGGGCCGCCGCTCCCGGCACGGACGTGTCGGCATCGTCGCCAGGCGCTACCCTCCGCGCCAAAATGACTCGCCGACGGATGAAGGGCGAAACGGCGTTCGAGCGGTCGCACGGAACTCGTGCCTAGGCTGACTTCGCTCGCCGAGCTCGTCGACACGTCCCAGCGTGTCGCCGAAGACGCCTCGCGGCGCAAGAAGATCGCGCACCTCGCCGAGCTGCTGGGCCGCCTTCCGCCGGCGGAGATCGGCATCGGCGTGGCCTATCTGTCGGGGATCACTCGACAAGGCCGGACCGGCGTCGGCTGGGCGCTGCTCCGCGATGCGCAATCGTCGACCGCCAGCGCCGCTGCGGGCGAGCTCACGCTGACCGAAGTGGATGCGATCCTCGAGCGGGTCGCCCGAGCGAGCGGACCGGGCTCGAACGTGGAGCGGGCGACCCAGCTCTCGGCGCTGTTCGGCCGCGCCACACCGGCGGAGCAGGCGTTCCTCGCGCGGCTGCTCCTCGGAGAGTTGCGGCAGGGTGCGCTCGAGGGACTGATGATCGAAGCGGTCGCCGCCGCGAAGCGCCTGCCGGTCGCCACGGTGCGCCGGGCGGCGATGATCGGCGGCGGCATCGTTGCGGTGGCGCCCAGCGCGTTGATCGAAGGCGAGGCCGGCCTCGCCCGCTACGCGATCGCGCTTTTCCAGCCGCTCGCGCCCATGCTGGCGCAGCCCGCGGACGACATCGCCCAGGCGCTGGCGCAGATTCCCGCGGCGGCGCTGGAATGGAAGCTCGACGGCGCGCGAGTGCAGGTCCACAAGCGCGGCGAGGAGGTGCGCATCTACACCCGCACGGGCAACGAGGTCACGGCGGCTGCGCCGGAAATCGTGGCTGCGGTGCGCGAAGTGGATGCGCAGGAGCTCATTCTCGACGGCGAGGCCATCGTTCTCAAAGCGGGCGGAGCGCCCTACCCGTTCCAGGAGACGATGAGCCGCTTCGGACGCGTGCTGGACATCGAGGCGATGCGCGCGCGCATGCCGCTGTCAGTGTTCTTCTTCGACTGCCTGCGCCGCAACGACCGCGACCTCGTGCCCTCTCCTGCGACCGAGCGCTTCGACGCGCTCGCGGCCGCCCTGCCCTCGGCGCTCGTGATGCCGCGGCTCGTGGCCAGCGACGTTGCCGCGGCGCAGGCGTTCTACGATGACGCGCTCGAACGCGGGCACGAGGGCGTGATGGTGAAGTCTCTCGATGCCGCGTACGAGCCCGGCGTGCGCAGCGCCCATTGGCTCAAGGTGAAGCGCGTGCATACGCTCGACCTGGTCGTACTGGCGGCCGAATGGGGCCACGGCCGCCGCCGCGGGTGGCTCTCCAACCTGCATCTCGGCGCCCGCGATCCGCAGAGCGGCGGTTTCGTGATGCTCGGGAAGACCTTCAAGGGGCTGACCGATGCGCTGCTCGCCTGGCAGACGCAGGAGCTTCTCGAGCGCGAGCTCGCCCGCGACGAATGGACGGTGCACGTGCGGCCCGAGCTCGTGGTCGAGGTCGCGTTCAATGACCTGCAGGCGAGCCCGCGCTACCCGGCCGGGCTCGCCTTGCGTTTCGCGCGCGTCAAAGGGTATCGTCCGGACAAGAGCGCACGCGAAGCCGACACCATCGACACGGTGCGCGCCATCTACGCGAAGCAGGAGAAGCCGCCGCCCGCATGAGCTACGTCGAGGCTAACCTGCTCGAAGGCGAGCACGTGCTGTACCGCACGCGGCTGCACTGGAAGGTTTTCGTGGCTCCGGTCGCGTTCGCGCTCGTCATGGCGGTGCCCGTCGCGTGGATCGCGCTCGCCGGCACCTGGACCGGCTTTGCCTGGATCCCCGTCGGCCTCGCGCTGCTGTGGCTCGTTGCCGCCTACGTGCAGCGGCAGACTTCGGAGTTCGTGGTCACCAACAAGCGCGTGCTGATGAAGGTCGGCGTGTTCGCCGTGCGGTCGATCGAGCTGCTCCTTTCCAAGGTCGAGGCGATCGCGGTGCACCAGAGCCTCGCCGGCCGCATGCTCGACTATGGCGACATCGTGCTCACCGGCAGCGGCGGCACCAAGGAGCCGTTCGGCTCCATCCAGTCGCCGCTGGCCTTTCGCAACGCGGTACAGGCGGCGAGCGACGCGCGTATCGGGACACCGGAGCAGGCAGGGGGGTGATCACCGTCTACCACCTCGAAAGCTCGCGCTCCGAGCGCATCGTCTGGCTGATGGAAGAGCTCGGACTGGCGTACAAGCTCGAAGTGTTCCCCCGCGAGCCGAATGGCGCGGCGCCACTGCCGTACAAGGAGATCCACGCGCTCGGCCGGGCGCCGGCGATCCGTGACGGCGACACGGTGCTCGCCGAGTCGGGCGCCATCGTCGAGTACATCGTTCACCGCCATGCCGGAGGCTGGCTCGCGTTGCGGCCCGGCGAGCCGGCCTACGCCCGCTACGTCTACTGGCTGCCTTTCGCGGAAGGCAGCCTCATGTCGCTGCTTCTCATCGTTCTCGTGCTGAGCCGAGTCAAGGAAGCGGCCGCGAGCCCCGTGTCGGCGCGCATGCGCGAGCGGATGAACCAGATGCTCGCCTTCGTCGAGCGAGAGCTGGCCGGCGGCCCGTGGTTCGCGGGCGAAGCCTTCACCGCGGCCGATGGGATGATGGTCTTTCCTTTCACCACGCTGCGCGGGTTCCTCGACTACGACCTCGCGCCCTACGCCAACGTCCGCGCGTACCTCGAGCGCATCGAGGCGCGGCCGGCGTACCGCAAGGCGATGGCGCTCGCCGGTCCGCGCCAGCGGCACACCTGAAAGCGCGGGACTGTCTCAGGCGCATCCTCACCGCCCGTGGCGACGCTGGATCCGGTGGCGATCATCGACTGATCGCACGCACGCGCGCTGAACGCTCTCTCCGTGCGTCAGCGCGGCGGGTCGGGGAAGGCCTTGCGGTAGAGCTCCGCGTCGACGTACTTGAGCGGATCGCCGAGCTCGCGCTTCGGCTGACCGTACTTGGCCCGCAAGGCGAGCACGACCTTCAGCCCCTCGACGTCGACCTTGAGATCCCGCGACAGGCCCCGCTTCGGCTCGACGAACAGATCGTAGGTCTTCGCCGCCAGCGCGGGCGTCATGTCGCGATCGTTGGCGAGCAGGATCGCTTCGCAGACCTCGCGGTTCTTGGGATCGAAGATGAAGTCGGTCGCCTCGCGCATCGCCCGCATGAAGCCGATGGCCGCGGCTTCGTTGTCGTGGAGCCAGCCGCGCATGGCGAAGGCCGTGCGACCCTGATAGGCGCCAAGCATATCGGTCGCGCTGCCCAGACGCGTGAACCCGCGGGCCTCGGCCTGCAGGTCGAACGGCGTCGAGAGCAGCGTCGCGGCGAACTTGCGCTCGACGAGCGCCGAATAGCGCAGGCTGGTGCCGCCCGCGCGCACGAGCTTCACCTCCGACTCCGGGACGCCCACGCGCTGCAGCATCTCGCGCGCCACGAACGCGAAGCCGGTCGTGAGCGCATCGACGCCCACATCCTTCCCGCGCAGGTCGCCCATCGCTTTCACTTCCGGCACCGCCATGAGGCTCAGGAATGCGTTGTCGAAGCCGAGAATGGCGGTGAGATCGGGAGCGACCTTGAGCGGCGCCTCGCCCTGCCCCTCCTGGTAAGCGACGAGATTGTCGATGCCGGCGGTGGCGATGTCGAAGCGCCCTTCGGTCAATCCCGTCATGAGGTACGCCGACGTCGGCGTGTAGCGCAGGTTGACCTCCACGCCGTGCCTGGCGAAGAAGCCCTGGCGCTGGGCGACGTAGGTATGGAGGTTGAAGCCGCCCGCGAAGGTGATGACGTTGATCGTGCGCAGCGGCGCAGCCGGCTGGGCGTGCGCCCCGACCGCGGCAATGCAGAAGAGCGCGAAGATCGCGAGGCGTTTCATGCTCTCCTCCCGCGGCGTTACCATCCCTGCTAGAGGTCGGCCCGGCCGGGCAGGCGGCCGATACCGGGCAACTTCACCGCGGCATGCCCCGGGTCGACGCCGAAGACGAATCCGAGAACGTTGAGCTCCAGGCCTTCGTCGGCGCCCAGGGCCGCGCCCAGCACGCCGAGCACCGAGACCTGATAGCCCGTGCCGCTCGGCGTCCGGCTTACGATACGGCTCAGCGGAAGGTAGTCCTTGCCGATGGCCGTGGAAGGCAGCGTCAGCCGCAGCTCCGGGATCTCGCGCGCCAGATGCGCGGTGAAGGTGTTGCTGTTGGGGCCAGGCCACATCCCGTAGCTGGTCGCGAAAGGATAGGAAGCGACCGCCGCGGGGAGCTTGCCGATGACGCGCTCAGCCTCGCCGCCGCGCAGGTCGACGAGCAGGCTCGGCGCGGCGCCGTACCATTCTGCGTCGGCGGCCCGGGTGTCGGTGATCCACACCACCGATCCGTCGGCACCGGAGCGCCAGCCGATCACTTCGTAGCGGGTATACCGGGAAGCCCCGGCCGGCTTGGCGGCGACCCACGTGTGCACCGCGAAAGCGCCGCGCCAGCCGAAGACCCTGGCGGCGTAGACCTGGACGACGGCCTCTGGATGGGATTTCGCCTCCGGGGCGAGACCGCTGGAGCGATGCGTCGCGTTGCGCCAGTCGCCATGGATCGGTATTCGACCCGAAGCGAGGGTCCATAACGGGCCCGCCGCGAGCAAGCCGAAGAAGAGGAGCCAACCTGATGCCACGCGCGCGGATCTCCTGGGGATCGACGACATGATGGGCGCCCCGCGCCCGGTCCACCCTGGATAGGATGAACGGAACTTGGTGGCGTCATGATACAAAAAAGCGGCCCGGATCGGGCCGCTTTGGCAAGCGAGGATGGCGCCTAGCCCAGGCGAGGTTCGCCGTTCTCGTTGACGGTGATCGTGCGTCCGGGTGGCGCGCTCAGCTGCGCGTGATGCTCGACTCCCCGGAACTCGTACGTCACGTCCCAGTAGTCGGGCTGCGCGCCGGATGGCACGTTCTCGCACCGCTGGACGTCCTGCGAATACCCTCCGCCGCCGACATTGGCGCCGACCGCCGCACCGGCAACCGCGCCGCCCACCGTGGCGACATCGTTGCCCCGACCGCTGCCGATCTGGTGTCCGAGCACGCCGCCGATGATGCCGCCGACGATCGCACCCGGAACGTTGGCTCCGCTGCGGACTTGATCACGCTCGACCCAGCACCGCTGCTCGGGCGGCCCGACTACGGCCCGAACCCGCGTGACCGGCGCCTCGTAGAGCGCCTCGCCCGGACGACGCTGATAGCTGGAAGCCTGCGCGGGGGGCGGCGGGGGCGCGTTGCCGTATGCCGCGGGCGGCGGCGCAGGCGCGTACTCGGCGCGTCCATAGCTGCCCGCCGGCCTGACGGACGAGACCCGGTTGTCGAGTCCCATCTGCTGCAGCGACGGATACTCTCCCGGACGCAGGATCGCGCAGTGGCCCTGGAAGTGGGCGTCTTCGCACACCTGCCAGTCGCCGCCCTGCACGACCGCGGACGAGGCCTGGTCGTTGAACTCGGTGCGGTCCAGGTCCCACATCGGGCGGTCGACAAAGAACTGTCGCCCGTGGAAGCCTTGGCCCGAATAGAACGTCACCTGCGCCCCGGCCTGGGCGGCGAGCGCCAGCCCGCCAACCGCCAGGACAGTCCTGATCATGGCGTTCATCCGTTACCTCCGGTCGCCGTAGTCATGCCACCGGTCGTAGTCTTCCGAGCGCCCGTAGGTTTCTATCGGGCGGATAGACGAGATGCGATTGCCCAAGCCCATCCGGTCCAGCGCGGGATAGCGTCCAGGCCGCAGCGTCACGCAACGACCTTGGAAATGGGCGTCTTCGCAGACCTGCCAGCGGCCGTGATCGACGATCGCCGACGAGGCCTTGTCATTGAAGCCGGTCCGGTCCAGATCCCGCATCGGACGGTCGACGCTGAACTGATGGCCGTGGAAGTCGTGACCCGAGAAGAGCGTGACCTGCGCCCCCGCCTGCATAGCGAGCGCGAGTCCGCCCACCGCGACCAGGCCCTTGAGTATCGTATGCATACCTGCCTCCTTGTCATTGGGTCCGCCACACGGCAAGACCCGCCTTGAGACAAGGCAATGCTAGCGTCGGGGCCGCCGAAAATATGTCGGGCGGCCTGCCGAAGGGTGTCGGACATCGTCCGTTTTGTGGCGTCGGCGGCGGGATGGCCATCCGGCCGACGCACTTACAGGGCTGTTTCTCATCCAATTTCATGTCGCTGCGGCAAAGGGCGCCCCGGATAGGGGAGATCCGGATGACGGCATGTTTATTGCTTCAGCGGCATCGGACGGACTAAGAAGGAGTTATTTCATGATCTCGGCCTGGTGGTTGGTGCCAACCTTCCTCATCGGCGGCTATGCGGGGATGCTCGTCATGGCCATCCTGTCTGCGGCGCGGGAAGTGACGAAGGAGCCGTTGCCGAAGCGGATCGTTCGCCCCCATCTGCGCAGACCTGCAGCCGGGGCATCCTGACCGGCGACGCTTGCGCAAGCTTTGGCTTGCGGCTTCCGAAGCGCGGGTTTCGATCCCGAGCACTGGCTCCCCGGGCGGCGCATCGCGCGCACTTTGACGCAACGCAAGATAGCGCTTCGCCGGGCCGGCTAGACTGCGACGATGCTTGCCCATTTGCGGCACTCTCCTTCGCCACAGGTGGTAAGGGGGCTTCGATGGATACGTTAGTCTGGATCGTTGTGGCGTTTCTCGGCGGAGGCACCGTCGGAGTGTTCTTGATGGCGCTAATGCGCTTCGCCGCAGAAGTGCCCCAGCCCCGCGCTGTCCCGTTGCCCAAGCGGCCACGCCTGCGCCGCTAGCGCCCGCCTCGCGCTTGCAGGGTCGGCCTTGGCCGGCAGGTGGGTTGAATGCAGTAGCCTACGGTTGAGTCAGCCGTAGACTGCAGCCCTGGGAATCCGGCGATCCGGTCCCCGCGCATCGCCGCGCCGATCCCCCGCAAATCACCGCACGAACGAAGCGCTCCTCGGCGGGCCCTAGACAGCCTTGTCGCCCCCCGATCATTGCCTTGAAAGTCCGAAACAAGAAGCTATAGTTTCACGAAGCATCGTCGATTTATCGGGCGCGAGCGCCCGGGACGGGAGACGGCTGGCGGGTGGAACGGCGCGCGCAATGGGTGGATCACGGAGCCCCCTTTTCGGGCGCTGGTCCCTACATTTGTTGGCGCCGTAGAATTCACGTTGTTCGATGCAACGCGAATTCCACAGCCCCGGCGGCAGAAAGCGGGGTTGCGAGATGAGTGAGGGAAGTCCGGCGCGAGCCGGACTTTGTCTTTTGAGGGGCCGGCGGGGGTCGGGACGCGCCCGTGGCGGCCCGGCGACGTAACGAGACCACGGGAAACGGGGGCGACACGATGGTTTCGGCTTGGTGGTTGATCGTGGCATTCATGGTCGGCGGCGGCGCCGGCGTCCTGCTCGTGGCGTTGATGCGCATGTCGGGAAAGCACCCGGAGCCTTCGGCCGCCAACGTTCCGGATCTGAACGGGATGCCGTGGTAGCGATGCTGGTCTGAGGGGCGTTCTCGGGTCCATCGGACGGAGAGTGCCACCGGGCGCGGGGCTCAATCGCGCTGCAGTAATTTCGGTCACCGGACGACGGGATGCCGGAGATGCCCGGCACCGTCGCCACGAAAATTCATCCTTTCCGAACCGTTTTGGCGATTGGCAGCCGCCAAGCGCAGCGGTAGAGTGCAAAGCGATAAAAGGCAGCGGGGGGTTCCGCGTGCAGCCATCGCCCCAGCTCACCACCCTTCTCTTCACCGACATTGAAGGCAGCACCCGGCTCTGGGAGGAACAGGGCGAGCGGATGTCGCGTGCGCTAGCCGCGCACGACGCGCTGTCGCGCAAAGCGGTCGAGCAGTACGGAGGCGCGATCGTCAAGACGACCGGCGACGGCATCTACGCCGCCTTCGAAGACGCCCTCGGGGCATTGCAAGCCACCGCGATGCTGCAAGCAGGACTCGACGCGCTCGCGGCGGACAATCATGTTCCGCTGCGTGTGCGTGCTGGGTTGCACTCGGGCGTAGTGGAGCGCCGGGATCAGGACCTTTTCGGCAGTCCGGTGAACCGCGCGGCCCGCATAATGAAGGCCGCCCACGGTGGCCAGGTCCTCGTGTCCCAGGCGGTCGTCGATCAGGTTCGCGAGCGGCTTCCGGCACCGATCTCGCTGCGCGACCTCGGTGCGGTACGGCTGCGGGACCTCGGGGCGAGCGAGCATGTCTACCAGCTCCTGCATCCGGAGTTGCGCGCTGATTTTCCCGCGCTGCGCTCGCTGGAGGCTACTCCCAACAACCTCCCTCAGCAGCTCACGTCGTTCATCGGCCGAGAGCGCGAGCTGGCTGATGCGAAGCAGCTGCTCGAGGGTACGCGCCTGCTGACGCTGCTCGGCATGGGCGGCTTGGGCAAGACGCGCCTGTCGCTGCAAATCGGCGCCGACGTGCTCGAGAAGCATCCGGACGGCGTGTGGTTCGTTGATCTCGCGCCGATCCGGGATCCCGGGCTGGTCCCGAACGCGGCCGCCCACGTCCTTGGCATACGAGAGGAGCCGGGGCGGCCGATCACCCAGACCATATGTTCCCAATTGCGCGAGCACAAGCTACTTCTGATCCTCGACAACTGCGAGCACCTGGTGAACGCGTGTGCAGGCCTGGCGAACGCGCTGCTTCAAGGCGCGCCGAACACTCGCATCCTCGCCACGAGCCGCGAGGCTCTGCACATCAACGGAGAGCAGACCTATCACGTGCTTCCGCTCGCGGTGCCGCGCCGGGCGGACGCGGAGACCTTGCTGCGCTCTGAAGCCGTGCAGCTGTTCGTCGAGCGGGCACGGCTGCAGAAACCGGACTTCGCGGTGACCGAGTCGCAGGTCTCGGCCGTCGCCGAGCTCTGCGCGCGGCTCGACGGAATTCCTCTGGCGCTGGAGCTCGCCGCAGCGCGGTTGCGATCGCTCTCGGTCACGGAGATCAACGCCCGCCTGCACGATCGGTTCAAGCTGCTCACGAGCGGAAGCCGGGTCGCGCTCGAGCGCCAGCAGACGCTCCGCGCGCTGGTGGGCTGGTCCTACGACCTGCTCCAGGAGAACGAGCAGATCGTCCTCGACCGACTGAGCGTGTTCTGCGGTGGCTTCGATCTGCATGCCGCGGAGGCCGTCTGCGGCGCCGATCCGATCGAGGAGTACGACGTCATCGATCTCATCACCTCCCTGGTCGACAAATCGCTGGTGATGGTCGAACAGGAGGGCCATGGGTCGCGCTACGGGCTGCTCGAGACGATCAAGGAGTTCGCGCACGAGCGCCTTGCCAAACGCTACGACCTGCAAGGCGCGATTCGAGAGATCGCTGCGGAGCGGCTCAAGGATCGAGGCGATGTCGCCGCGACGGCGGCGCGGCACTGCGGGTACTACCTCGGCGTCGCCAAAACCGCCAGACCGAAGCTCGAAGGACCCGAGCAGGCGGAGTGGATGCGGCGGCTGGAAACCGACCTCGACAACCTGCGCGCGGCGATTGCACTCTCTCTTTCCGGCGAGGGTGATCCGATCAACGCGGTCAAGTTCGAGGTCGCCCTGATGACGTTCCGGATCCAGCGCGGATACTCCACCGAGGCTCGCAAGAACCTGAAAGCCGCGCTCGCGCTTCCGTCGCTGCGGGAGCCCACGGTCGCGCGGGCGAACGCCTTGTACATCGGGGGTACGCACGCCGACGTCCAGGGCGACCAGGCGGAGGCCGCGACAATGCTTACGGAGTGTCTCGAGATCCATCGCGGCCTCGCCAATCCGCAGGAGATCGGGGCGATCTTGTCGACGCTGTCCGTGCTACATCTGCGCCGCGGCGAGATCAAGCAGGCAAGCGACTGCGAGGTCGAGGCGCTCGAGCTCTTTCGCCGCGCCGGTGATCGCATCGGCGAGGCGGCCTGCCTCCTCACGCTCGGCGAGATCAAGGAACGGCAGGATGACATCGGCGCGGCGCGCGAGCTCTTCGACCAGTGCCTTGCGCTCGCCCGCAGCATCAAGCAGCAGGAGGTCGAAGCGGAGTGCGAGCGCAAGCTGGGTGAGCTCGCGCTGGTCGCCGGCGATCTGCTTGGCGCCGAGACGCGCTTCAACCGCTCGCTCAAGATCTGCCGGGATGCCGAGGACAAGCGCAACGAGGCGATCGCGCTCTGGTATCTCGGGAACGTCGCTGCCGTGCGCGGCGAGTACGAGCCCGCCGCGGGCAGGTTCGCCGAAGCGCTGCGCGTGTTCGAATCCTTCCAGATGAACTCGGAAGCGCTCGATTGCCTCGAGGATTGCGCGGCGCTCCGCCAGGCCATGGGGCATGCGGACGGCGCGGTCCGGTTGTTCGCGGCGATCGATGCGATCCGCGGGCACCTGGCGATTCCCAGGTCACAGCGGCGCGAAGCGATTCGGGAGCGAACCCTCCAGGCTGCGCACGCCGGTCTCGACGCCGCTGCTCTCGATGCGGCGCGCGCCGCCGGCGGCGCATGGGGCTTCGACGACGTGATCGAGTACGCTACGGCAGCAGGCGCAGCCAGCCCCGCGACCGTCGCCGCCTAGGACGATTGGGCGGGGGGGCGCGAAACCGCCCGCTCTCGAAGGCGGACCGCGGTCAGGACGCGGACGAGCCGCGCTTGCGCCGCCGCGCGATCCAGCCGGCGGCCAGCGCGCCGCCCATCAAGGCGAGCGAACCGGGCTCGGGCGTGAACGAAATATGCGTCGCGGGCGACCCAAAGGGAACCGGCTTGCAATCCGACGTGTGGTAATAGTCGGAATCGTACGAGTCCTCGCAGCTCGTGGGTTCCCGGTAAAGGATGGCCTCGTTGAAAAGGCCGTTCAGCGGATCCTTGTGCGTGGGCGTCACCACGGTTATGAACTGGATGAACCAGTCATAGTCGCACAAGTCGTCTGGGCCAACCGACGGATCGGGACACCCGCCGACCATCAGGGGAATCAGGAACGGGAACGAGCCGATGCCGACGACATACGAAGGCGCCGTGGGGTCCACGACCATCGCGAGAAGCTCGCTCGAGGGCGACGGCAGCGATAGCTGTCCAGTGTCGCCCATCCCGTCATCGAGATTCACCGAGAGGTCCACCAGGGTGACGCCGTTGCATGGGGTGACGCCCAGGTTGATGAAGTGGAACCCCGCGCTGAGTGAGGAGCAGGGATCCGGTGAATCGGGCACGAAAAAATGACCGAAGCCGTTGAAAAGCGTCGGATCCATGCCGATCGGAACATACTTGGCGTTCGCGGTTCCGCAAATAGCGAGCACGGCCACGGCGGCAATCGTACCCAACAACGCGCGTACCGCCCGCGACGGCGTGGCCATCGTACCCCCCTCTCTTGAGATTCTGCTAAGAGCCAGCAAGAAGCGGTCCATTCCCTAACAAAGCCACCCAAGCTATTGAAGCATCGTGTTCTTTTGGAGCACCTGATAAATCCGACATAAGGGGTGTCGCGGGTAGTGTCAAGTTTCCCGACAAATCAGACCGAAGCACCAGTTATCGTTCGTAGACAACAACTTACTGGTAGTCGATGCGCCTCGCGGCCGGTCGAACCTTGCACGAGCGCTGGGGGTCATGCTTGCTCTGATTGATCCCGGATCCCGGTCCTTGCTTTACGCGTCCTCAAAATCCCAGAGTCATCGATACCCGGCAACGGACGGCGGAATATTCCGTGCCGGGCGCCGCGCTTTTGCGGTTGGCAGCGGTCGGTCCCGGAGGTAGAGTGCTCGGCGACGTAAAGGCAGCGGGAGGTCTCCGCGTGCAGGCATTGCCCCAGCTCACCACCCTTCTTTTCACCGACATCGAGGGCAGCACCCGGCTCTGGGAGGAGCAAGGCGAGCGGATGTCCCGGGC